>CADBCY010000020.1 GCA_902793325.1 uncultured Eubacteriales bacterium | reverse complement strand
GCAGCGACATCCGCATGAGCGAGGAGAAGATCGAGTCCTTCCGCAACTTCGCCAACAAGATCTGGAACGCCAGCCGCTTCGTGCTGATGAACCTGCAGGGCTTTACCCCCAGGGGCATCGACGCCTCCAGGCTGTCCCTGGCCGACAAGTGGATCCTGACCCGCTATCAGGAGGCCGTGCGCGGCATCACCGAGAACCTGGAGAGCTACGACCTGGGCCTGGCGGCCACGAAGCTCTACGACTTCGTGTGGTCCACCTTCTGCGACTGGTACATCGAGGCCGCCAAGCAGGGCCTGTACGCAGAGGAGGGCGATGTCAAGGAGACCACCCAGGAGGTGCTGCTGTACGTGCTCACCGGCATGCTGAAGCTGCTGCATCCCTACATGCCGTTCATCACCGAGGAGGTCTACGGCTACCTGCCGAACGCGGAGGGCATGCTCATCGCCGCGAAGTGGCCCGAGCTGAAGCCCGAGTTCGACTTCCCCGCCGAGGCCGCGCGCATGGAGGGCATTATGGAGATCATCCGCGCCGTCAGGAACCTGCGCGCCGAGATGAACGTACAGCCCGGCCGCCGCGCCACGCTGATCCTCAAGCCCCACGAGGGCTGGAAGGACGCCCTGGCCGCCGCCGAGGGCTACTTCAAGCGCCTGGCCAACGCCAGCGCGGTGGAGTTCATCGCCCACGACGCGCCGAACCCCGAGAAGTCCGCCTCCGGCGTGGCCGAGGCCTGCGAATTCTTCATGCCCCTGGGCGAGCTGGTGGACGTGGACAAGGAGCTCGCGCGCCTCGCCAAGGACCGGAAGGGCCTGGAGAACGAGATCGCCCGCGCCGAGAAGATGCTGGGCAACCCCGGCTTCGTGAACAAGGCCCCCGCCCAGCTCGTGGAGGCCGAGCGCGAGAAGCTGGCCACCAACCGCGGCCTGCTCGAAAAGCTCCGGAAGCGCATCGCGGAGATGGAGACGCTGAAAGCATAATCCAAACAGACAAATGGCCTGCGCCCGATCATTTCGGGCGCAGGCCGTTTCAGAGCGTCGATAAAGGCCGCAACCGCGGGAATTCCCTGAAAGGCCGCTTGCGCGGAGGGAATTCCCGCTTGCTGCGTCAGGCCGCCCTGCGGATTTGGTCACTTACGTCATGGTAAGCTCCCGCATCCGCAGGACGGCCTTCCTTGCCTTGCAACCTTTCTCCCCACTCTGCAGCATGTCGACTTCGTCAACATGCTGAAACAGCCTGCGCCCGTTGATTTCGGGCGCAGGCCGTTTATCATGGAGATAACAAAATCAATCCACGCGCAGGCAGGGGGACAGCCTTCCCGGCGCCGCGGTCAGCCTTTCGCCTGGACCAGCCACGCCATCGCCCGCCCGTACCCTTCAAAGCCTAGGCCGATGAAGTGCGCCCGGCAGGCCATGCCGGCGTAGGAGAGCCGGCGGAATTCCTCCCGCGCGTTCACATCGGAGAGGTGGACCTCCACGGCGGGCAACTGCACCGCCTTCAGCGCGTCCAGGATTGCCACGCTGGTGTGGGTGTAAGCCGCGGGGTTGATGACGATGCCCTCGGTGCCGTCGAAGTAGGCCTGCTGGATGCGGTCCACGATGGCCCCCTCGTGGTTGGACTGGAACAGCTCCACCTCGCAGCCCAGCTTCGCCGCCTCCTCGCGGATGTAGCGGCACAGCGCGTCGTAGTCGCGGTCGCCGTAGATGTGCTTTTCCCGGATGCCCAGCATGTTCAGGTTGGGGCCGTTAACGACCAGCAGCTTCATGGAACGCCTCCTCCGTTCGCGCGAGGGCTTCCTCGGGCGAACCGTTGTTGTCGATGGTGAAGTCCGCCGCGGCGCGGTACTTCGGGGCGCGGACCGCCCACATGGCCGCCAGCGCCTCGGGGGATTTGGAGAGGGGACGGCCTTCCGTGGGCAGGGCGTCCAGGCGGCGCTCCAGCAGCGCCACGACGCCGTTCTGCCGAAGCGCGCGCACGTTCTCCGGCCGCAGTACGGCGCCGCCGCCGGTGGCGATCACCTGCCCCTTCTCCCGGCCGACGTCGGCGAGCACCTGCGCTTCGAGCGCCCGGAAGGCCGCCTCGCCGTCGGCGGCGAAGATCTCGGGAATGCCGCGTCCCGCCCGGCGCTCGATCTCCGCGTCGCAGTCTACGAACGGGCGGCGCATGCGCTCCGCCAGCCGCCTGCCCAGCGTGGTCTTGCCGCAGCCGGGCATGCCGACGAGGACCAGGTTCAGCACCTCGCCGCGCAGCCGGGCGTACAGATCCTCCGCGACGGCCTCGTCGATGGGATGGCCCGTGAACAGCTCCGCCGCCTCCCTGGCCTGGCCCACCAGCATGTAAAGCCCGCCCGCGGCGGGGATGCCCCGCGCCTCCGCGTCCAGCACGAGCGCGGTTTTGTCGGGGTTGTACACCACGTCCAGCACGCCCCTCAGGGCGGGCAGGCGGCCGAGGTCGGCGGGGGCGCGGCCGTTGTCCGGGTACATGCCCACGGGGGTGGCGTTTACCAGGATCCCGGCGTCCGCATGGTCGCGGTAGAGGGCCTCGTAGTCCACGGGGCCGCCGCGGGAGACGACGACCACCGCCGACGCGCCCGACTGCCGCGCCGCGGCCTGGACGGTGAGGCTCGCGCCGCCGCTCCCCAGCACCACCACCTTCCGGCCCGCGAGGTCGATGCCCGCGCGCCGCGCCAGCGCGAGGAAGCCGCCGATGTCGGTGTTGTGGCCGTACAGCGCGCCGTCCGGCCGCACGACGAGCGTGTTCACGCAGCCCACGGCGCGGGCGGTGTCCGAGAGGACGTCGCAGTGCGCGAAGGCCACCTTCTTGTAGGGAATGGTGACGTTCAGCCCCTTGAAGTCGCGGCGGGCCATCAGCTCGACGAACTCCGCCTCGGTGCGCTCGTAGAGCCGGTAGTCGTAGTCGCCCAGCCGCGCGTGCAGCGCGGGGGAGTAGCTGTGCCCCAGCTTTGCGCCGATCAGGCCGTATTCCATGCGCCTCACCTCAGTTCGCCTCGTCGTACCAGCCCAGGAACACGAACCGCTCGCTGCGGGCCTCCAGCTCGCACAGCAGGCGCGGCACGTCGGGGTCGGCGACGCTGGCGGCGATGTCGAAGAAGAAGCGGAATTCGAACTCCCGCCCCGGCATCGGTCGGCTCTCCAGCTTGGTCACGTTCAGCCCCGCGATGGCCAGCTTGTTCAGCACCTGGTTCAGCGAGCCCGGCTCGTGCGCCAGGTTCAGCATCAGGCTGATCTTCCGCGCCGTGGGGTAGATCTCAAGCGCCCGGGAGATGCAGATGAACCGCGTGTAGTTGCTCTCGCTGTTGGCCACGGCGTCGTCGATCACGTCCAGCCCGTACAGGCCGCCGCAGGCGCGGGAGGCGATCACGGCGATGTCGTCCCGCTCGCACCGGGCCACGTATTCCGCCGCCTTGGCGGTGTTCTCCATCGGCGTGGCCCTGATCTGCGGGTGCGCGGCCAGGTAATCGCTGCACTGGCGCAGCGCCTGCTCGTGGGACACGATCTCGGTGATCGGCGTCTTCGAGCGCCCGTTCCGGCGCATCAGCCGGTGGTCGATGCGCAGCTTCTGCGCGCCGACGATGTGGAAGTCGTGCCGCTCCATCAGGTCGTACACCTGCGTGACGGAACCGGCGGTGCTGTTCTCGATGGGCAGTATGCCGTAGCGGCACATGCCCTGCTCCACGGCGCGGAACACGCCCTCGAAGCTGTCGAAGTAGAGGATGTCCGGGCAGGCGAACAGCTTCTCGCACGCCTGCTGGGCGTAGGCGCCCTCGGTGCCCTGGCAGGCCACCAGCGCGCGGTCCGGCAGCCGCTTCCCGCGAGTGTTCGCGAGGGCGTCCGCGATGCGGTCGGCCAGCGGCGTCTCGTAGTGGAAGAGGCTGCTCTGGTAGGCGCGGGACAGGTCGAAGATCTGCTTGTACAGCGCCCGCGCGTAGGGCGCGCAATCGTCGCCCGCCTGCGCGGCCACGCGGTTCAGCACGGCGCGCTCCCGGGCGTGGTCGAGGATGGGCTTGCCCGTCTCGCGCTTGGAGGCGGCCACCCGGCCCACGGCCTCCATGCGCGCCACGAACAGCTTCACGAGCTGGTCGTCGATGTTGTCGATTTCCCGGCGGATCTCGTTGAGCTCCATGGCGATACCTCCGTTTCAGGTCGGGAAGGAAAGGCCCGCGTCCAGCATCATGTCCAGCAGCGCGCAGGCCGCGGCGGCCTCCACCGCGGGCACGGCGCGGGGCACCACGCAGGGGTCGTGACGGCCTTCGATCACCAGCTCCGCATCCTCGCCCCGGGACAGCGACACGGAGCGCTGGGGCCGGGCGATGGAGGGCGTGGGCTTGAAGGCGACGCGAACGACGATCGGCGCGCCGCTGGTGATGCCCCCGAGCGCGCCGCCGTGGCGGTTGGATTCGAATGCGACCCCGTCCGCCGCCGCGCGAAGGGCGTCGTTGTGGGCGGAGCCGGTCATGTCCGCCGCGGCGAAGCCCGCGCCGAACTCCACGCCCCGCACGGCGGGGATGCCGAACAGCGCCCGGGCAAGGCGGTTCTCCACGCCGTCGAACATCGGGTCGCCCAGCCCGGCGGGCAGGCCGGTGGCGAAGCACTCCACGACGCCGCCCACGGAATCGCCCGACGCGCGCGCCGCCTCGATGGCCCCGGCCATCCGCGCGGCGGCGTCGGCGTTCACGCAGGGCAGCGGGCCGTCGCACAGGCCGTCCATGGGGGGACGGAGGAAGTCGACGGCGTCGTCCTCGATGCCCGCGACGCGCAGGACCCGCGCGCGGATCCGCACGCCACTGTCCCGGAGCAACTGCATCGCCAGCGCGCCGGCAAAGCACAGCGGCGCGGTGAGCCGCCCGGAGAACTGGCCCCCGCCGCGGATGTCGTTGTGCCCGCCGAACTTCACCCGGGCGGTGTAGTCCGCGTGGCCGGGGCGGGGGATGTCCCGCAGCCTGTCGTAGTCGCGGCTGCGCGGGTCGGCGTTCTCGATGAGCGCTGTCAGCGGCGCGCCGCAGGTCTCGCCGCGGTCGTTGAGGCCGGCGACGATGCGGGGTTCGTCCGCTTCCCGGCGCGCCGTGGACAGCGCGCCGCCCGGGGCGCGGCGGGCCATGAAGGATCGTATGGATTCCATGTCCGGGACGATCCCCGCGGGGACGCCCTCGATCACGCAGCCGATCTGCGGGGAATGACTCTGCCCGAAGATCTGCACGCGGTAGCTATTGCCAAGGCTGTTCGACATCTGCGCGCCCTCCCAGTCGGATAAAGTCCCGGAAAAAGTCGGGGTAGGATTTTGCCACGGCCTCCGCGCCGGCGATGGTCACCGGGCCGTCGGCGGCGGTGGCGAGCACGGCGGCGGCCATGACGATGCGGTGGTCGCCCGCGCCGTCCACCCGGCCGCCGCGGATTGGACGGCCGCCTTCGACGATCAGGCCGTCCGCGGTGGCCTCCGCGCGGCCGCCGAGGGCGTTGATGAAGCCCGCCGTGGCCGAGAGCCGGTCGCTCTCCTTGAGCCTCAGCCGCGCCGCGCCGGTGACGGTCGTCACCTGGGGCAGCGTCGCCGCCGCCGCGGCCAGCGCGGGGACGAGGTCCGGCACGTTCGAGGCGTCGATCCTGGGCCGGCCCAGCAGCGACAGGACGGCGCGGTCGCCCTGGGCGGTATCCTCCGAGAGGCCCTCGACGCGAACGTCCGAGCCGATGCGGTTCGCCGCCAGCCAGAAGGCCGCCGCCGACCAGTCGCCCTCCACGTCGAGCCGGCCCGGGGTACGGTAGCGCTGCCCGCCCAGCACGCGCCAGCCGGATTCCGTGGCCTCGGCGATCACGCCGAACGCCGCCAGCGCCCGGAGCGTCATGTCCACATAGGCGGCGGATTCCAGCCGCGTGGTCAGGGCGATCGCGCTGTCCCCGTCCAGCAGCGGCAGCGCGAACAGCAGGCCGGTGACGTACTGGCTGGACACGTCGCCGGGCAGCGCGAACCGACCGGCGGTCAGCGGTCCTTCCGCGGCCATGGGCAGCAGGTCGGAGTCGATGGTCGCGCCGTGGGCGCGAAGCGCCTCCGTGAGCGCGCGGTTGGGGCGCTCCGGCAGCCTGCCGCGGCCCGTGAAGCGCGCCCTCGCGCCCAGCGCGCAGGCGACGGGCAGCAGGAAGCGCAGCGTGGAGCCGCTCTCGCCGCAGTCCAGCTCGGCGCGCGCCGGGACGCGCGACGCGGGCATGACCTGCCATCGTTCGCCGTCCCCGTCAAACGACGCGCCGAGCGCCGAGAGGCAGCGCATGGTGGCTTCGATGTCCTGGTTGAGCCTGCCCAGCCGCAGCGAGGTCGGCCCGTCCGCCAGCGCGGCGGCGACGAGCGCCCGGTGCGCGGCGGACTTGGAGGGCGGCGCCTGCACCGCGCCGCGGAGCTTTCCCGGATAGATCGTCGCGTTCATAGCGCCAGCCGCTCCTGCGCCGCGAGCGCGCGGGCGAACCAGTCTTCGAGCGCGCCGACGGGAATCTTCCTGAGTATGCACCTGCCGATCGCCTCCGGCAGCACCAGCGTGAGGGTGTCGCCCGAGCGCTTCTTGTCGGACAGCGCCGCGCCCGCCAGCGCCTGCGCGCCGTAGGGACAGTGGGTCGGCAGCCCGTTGGCCCGCAGGCACCGCGCGAGGCGCAGCACCGTGTCGTCCGGGCAACCGGCGCTCGTCGCGGCCATCAGCATGCCCACGGCCACCGCCTCGCCGTGGCTGACGGTCAGCCCGCTCAACTGCTCGATGGCGTGGCCGAAGGTGTGGCCCAGGTTCAGGAAGGCGCGGTCGCCGGTGTCGAACTCGTCGCGGGCCACCACGTCGCGCTTGTAGGCCACGCAGCGCACCACGATCTCGTCGATGTCGCCCAGCCAGTCGCCGCCCTCCAGCAGGTCGAACAGCGCCGGATCGCGGAGCACACCGCACTTGATCGCCTCCGCCGCGCCGCAGGAGCGCAGCGCCGCGGGCAGCTCGCGGAGCACGTCGGTATCGGTCACCACCAGGCTCGGCTGGTGGAACGCCCCGGCCAGGTTCTTGCCCGCCCGCAGGTCCACCGCGGTCTTGCCGCCCACGGAGGAATCCACCGCGGCCAGCAGCGTGGTGGGGATCTGCACGAAGCGCACGCCGCGGTTCAGCACCGCCGCGGCAAAGCCCGCCATGTCGCCGGTCACGCCGCCGCCCAGCGCAACCACCAGGTCGCTGCGGGTCACGCGCCGCCCGGCGAGCTCCTCCAGCAGCTCCGACAGCGTGCCCAGGTTCTTGCTGGCCTCCCCGGCGGGGAAGGTCCAGCGGGAGACGTCGAAACCGGCGTAGCTGAAGCTGATCTGCACCCGGTCGCCGTAGAGCTCGTCCACGGTGTCGTCGGCGACGATCACCGCCCGGCAGGGCTTCACGACCTTCGCGGTCAGCTCGCCCGCGCGGTCGATCAGGCCCTCGCCGATGAGCACGTCGTAGGGTGTGGAAGCGTTTACATGGACGGTGCGCATGGCGATTCCTCCTCCGTATTCATCTCAAAGTACCACCGGTACGGCCGGAAGCCCGCGCGCCGGTAGAACGCCAGCGCGCCCTCGTTGAACGCCCAGGCATCCAGGTCGATGCGGGCGAAGCCGCGCTCGCGGGCGTCGGCGCGCATGAAGTCGACGAGCGCCGTCGCGACGCCCCGGCGGCGGAAGGCGGCGTCCACGCCGAATTCCTGGACGTGGTAGAGGTCCTGGGGATTGTTGTAGGGGCTCTGCGGCCGGTGCACGTACTGGACCGAGGCAAAGCCCGCCACCACGCCGTCGACGAGCGCCACGATCACGGCGGAGGACTCGGGATGGTCGAACAGCTCGACCACATGCTGCCGCAGCTCCTCGCAGAAGCCGGGCCGGAAGATGTCCGGGCGGCCCTCGACGTGCAGCTCGTTGACCTGTCGGCGCAGCTCGTTCACGCGGGGAAGCTCCTCGCGCAGCGCGTGCCTGACGGTGATCTGCATGGCCTCATCCTCCTTTCGATTACGGCGCGGGCTCGTCCAGGGCCTCCTTGCACAGGCGGCCCTCCTTCAACACCGGCTCCAGCGCCGCGGGGTCGCGGCCCGCGAGCGCGTCGCGGTAGGCGTTCAGCCGCAGGATCAGGTCGTCCAGCGCGGGCAGGAGCAGGTCGTCGTTCTCCAGGAACAGCTCCGTCCACATCTTCTCGTTCAGCCGCGCGACGCGGGTCATGTCCAGGAAGCTGCCGGCGGAAAAGCCCTTGTGCTCGGCGGCGAGGGGGTTTTTCACGTAGGCGCCGGACACCACGTGGGCGAGCTGGCTGGTGTAGGCGATCATCTGGTCGTGGGCCTCGGGGGTGCTGAAGCGCACCATCTTGAAGCCCATCTCCAGGAAGAAGCGCTTGAGCAGCTCGCGCGTTTCGATCTCCACCTCCGCCGGGGGGCAGAGGATCATGCTGGCGTTTTCAAACAGGTCCGCGCGGGCGTAGGAGAAGCCGGAGAACTCGCGCCCCGCCATGGGGTGCCCGCCCACGTACTGCCATTTGCAGCGCGCGGCGAGGGGCTCCAGCTGGCGGCAGACGTGGCGCTTCACGCCGGCGCAGTCCACCACCACCGCGTGGTCGCCGAACCGGTCGGCGAGGCTCGCGATCACGTCCACGCAGAGCTGGGGGTACAGCGCCACCAGCACGAGGTCGCACTCGGGGAGGCGCTCGTCGGTCAGCTCGTCGTGTATGGCGTTCACCGCCTTGGCGCGGAGCATGGTGGCGGGGTCGATGTCCCGGCCCAGCACGGTGTGCCCGGTGTGCCTGCGGATGCTCAGCGCCAGCGATCCGCCGATCAGTCCCAGCCCGATGATGCCGATGGTCATGGGAATTCCTCCTTTACCGCACTCTGAAGGGCAATACGTTGCGAACGCAGTCCGCCACATCCTGGAACTGCGCGGGGGTCAGCGACTGCTTGCCGTCGCACAGCGCGTGGGGCGGGTCGTTGTGCACCTCGATGATCAGGCCGTCCGCGCCGGCCACGGTGGCCGCCAGGGCCATGCTCTTCACCAGGTAGCTGTGACCGGTGGCGTGGCTGGGGTCCACCACCACGGGCAGGTGCGTGAGCCGGCGAAGCACGGGCACGGCGGAGAGATCCAGCGTGTTGCGGGTGTAGGTCTCGAAGGTGCGGATGCCGCGCTCGCACAGGATCACGTTCTCGTTGCCGCCCGCCATGATGTATTCGGCGCTCATCAGCAGCTCCTCCAGCGTGTTGGCCAGGCCGCGCTTCAGCAGGATGGGCTTGCCGCAGTGCCCCAGCTCCTTCAGCAGCTCGAAGTTCTGCATGTTCCGCGCGCCGACCTGTATGACGTCCACGTCCTCGAACAGCGGCAGGTGGCCGGCCTCCATGATCTCGGTGATGATCGGCAGCCCCGTGGCGCGCTTGGCCTCGCTCAGCAGCTCCAGCCCCTTTTCGTGCAGCCCCTGGAAGGCGTAGGGGGAGGTGCGGGGCTTGAACGCGCCGCCGCGCAGCATGCCCGCCCCGCTGGCCTTCACGTCCCGCGCCACGGAGATGATCTGGTCCCGGTTCTCCACGGAGCAGGGGCCGGCGATCATCAGGAAGTTGCCGCCGCCGATCTTCGCCCTGCCGCCGATGTCGATGACGGTGTCGTCCTCGTGGAACTTGCGGTTGGCGCTCTTGAAGGGCTCCTGGATGCGCTTCACGGTCTCCACGATGTCCAGCGAGGCGATCAGATCCATGTCCACGCGGCTGGTGTCGCCGATCAGGCCGATGATGGTCTTGTGCTCGCCCTTGGAGATGTGCAGTTGAAAGCCGATGCCCTCCAGCCAGTTGGTCAGGTTTTTGACCTGTTTCTCGTCCACCTTGTCCTTCAGCAGTATAATCATGGCGCGCGCTCCTTTCCGTTTGTCCCATGAAAAACGGCCCCGCAGCGAGTTTCACTGCAGGGCCGTTTTTCGATCCGTGAACGAAAATCCGCGGTACAGCAAAGCTCCTCTATCTGCCAAAGCCGATAAAGGTAAAGTAATAATAGCTGTACGCGCAATGCTTTTTCACGGGGATTTCCTCCGATTGTGTTGCCGGGCGCCGCGGGGCGATTCACCCTGCTAACGTACCGTTGCAAGTATTATAGGGCCGCGGCCGGGTTTTGTCAATGCGACGGCCTCAGATTTAATGATATGATAATGTTCGCCCGCGCGCCGCGGGATCAGTCCCCGTCGATGCGCTCCGCAATCCAGCGGGCCACGGCCTCAGACGCATGGCCGGTCTCCCGCGCGCCGAAGTACGCCAGGCACGCGCGGCAGTTGGCAGCGGCGTCGATGGGCCCGGACAGCAGCGCCAGCAGCTCCTCCTCGGAGTGGGCGACCCGCAGCGGCGATTCGTCCGGGTCGAAGTACAGGCCGCGTTCGGTGTCGTAGCTGCCGCGGTCGGGCTGGAAGTAGATCACCGGGCGATCCAGCAGCATGAAGTCCCCGCCGATGGAGGAATAGTCGGTGATGAGCAGGTCCACCGCCAGCAGGAGCGCGCTGACGTCGGCCACGCCGCTGACGTCCTTCGCCCCGCCCGCGCGGATGCCCCGCGCCAGCTCGTGGCTGCGGGTCAGGCACACCCAGCGCTCGCCGGTGCTCCGCTCCAGCGCTTCCCGGGCGGCGTCCAGGCGGAACGTCGCGTCCTGCGCGCCGCCGGAGGAACTGTTGCGGAAGGTGGGGGCGTAGAGCAGCACCCGCGCGCCGTCGGGAATGCCCAGCGCCGCCCGCATCCGCGCGGCGACCTCCGGGGGCCGGGCGACCAGCAGGTCGTTGCGCGGGCAGCCTTCTTCCAGGATCTCGCCCTGCACCGCCATGGCGGAGTGGAACACGCGGCTCCCGAAGGCGGAGCCGGACACGGCCAGGTCGATCCACGCGCCCTCGCGGAGGTAGGACGCCCGGCCCGGGTGAACGTCCAGTCGGATGCGCTTGAAGCCCCGGTCGCCGTGCCAGGTCTGTACATAGCGCTGGCCGGGGAAGCGGCGCATCCAGGGCTGCATGGCGGCGTTCAGCACCAGCACGCGGGCGGTGGACAGCGCCTTCAGCGCCCGCAGGGAGCGCCGCGGCACGGCCTCGATCCAGTCCGGCAGGGTCCTGTCCCGCTTGCCCGCGCCGCTCAGGCAGAATACGAGCCGCAGGTCGGGCCGGAGCCGGTGCAGCGCCTCGGCCACCGCGCGGGGGTTGTCGTTGCACAGCATGCCGCCGAAGCTGGAGAAGTACACCGTGCGGCGGTCGATGCCGCAGGCGCGGCGGAACAGGCCGCACAGGCCGCGCAGCAGGGGATAGGGCAGGGTCCGCGCGGCCTGCGCGGCGCGGAACACCGCCTTGTTTTTCTTGAGCAGAGCTTTGATGGACACGGCTTGCCTCCGGCACGGGATTGATGCCATGGATTATAGCACCTGCGCCGCGAGGGTGTCAAGGCGGCGAGGATTGACTTTTGCCGTCCGGTGGGCTATACTTTGGAAGAAAATCCACGCGCGGGCGGCGAGCGCCCGAGGAGAGCCCATGAGTGTGAACGCGCTGCTGAAAAACGTGATCCTGACGCCCTTCAACCTGCTGTACGCCGTCAGCCCGCGGCTGAACGCGAAGCTGCTGTACCGGCTCAAGACGGGGAAGCGGCTGGATCTCGACCACCCCAAAACCTACAATGAAAAGCTGCAATGGATCAAGCTCTACGACCGCAACCCGCTGATGCCCCGCTGCGTGGACAAGTACACCGTGCGGCAATACGTGGCGGAGAAGGGGCTGGAGGGCCTGCTGAACGAGCTGCTGTGGTCGGGCTACGACCCGGCGGAGATTCCCTTCGACCGGCTGCCGAAGGCCTTCGTCATCAAGGTCACGACCGGCTCCTCCTTCAACATCATCTGCCGCGACCGCGACGCGCTGGACCGGGAGCAGACCGTGCGAAGGCTGCGGCGCTGGCTGAAGGCGCGGTACATCCCCTGCTACGGGGAGTGGTTCTACGGCAAGGTGCGGCCGCGGGTGATCGTGGAGGCGCTGCTGACCAACGGCCCCGGCACCGACGCGCTGGACGACTACAAGGTCTACTGCTTCAACGGCGTGCCGCGGTACATCAGCGTGGATTCCGGGCGCTTCGAGGGGAAGCACTACAAGAACATCTACGACGCCGACTGGCGGCTGCAGCGCGGCTGCGAGATGGCCTATCCCGCCGGCGGCGCGGACGTGCCCCGGCCGCCCTGCCTGGATGCGCTGCTGGACGCCGCGCGCACGCTCTCCGCGGATTTCCTGCACGCGCGGGTGGACTTCTACGTGGTGGACGGCCGTCCGGTGTTCGGCGAGATCACCTTCCTGAACAGCGCCGGTTTCGGCCGCGTGGCGCCCGAGTCCTTCGCCCGGGCCATGGGCGACTGCCTGCGCCTGCCCATCGAGGAATGATGATTCACGAAAATGGCGACATCTGGTAATAATTACCAGATGTCATTTTACGTTAACACAAATAACGAAAAATATCCAGATTTTTACTTGACTTTTCGCGCGGAACGTCTATAATTAGCTTGTCTAACTAATTAAAGGGGCGGCGGCTCCTGCGCGCGGATCGGAGGTGGTCTGCATGGATGCCTTTGGCGAGGAACTGAACACATTGCTGGTGGAGACCTACCGTTCCGTGGGGAAGATCGAGGAGATCATGCTGCGCGACCTGAGCGCCGGCAAGCTGTCCATCCCCGAGATGCACACCATTGAGTGCGTGGGCAAGGGCGGCGACGCGGGCCGCACCATCACCGAGATCTCCCAGGAAATGGACATTACGCTGCCCTCCGTCACGGCCATGGTGAAGCGGCTGGAGGGCAAGGGCTACGTGTCCAAGGAGAAAGGCCGCGGCGACGGGCGCACGGTGCACATCACGCTGACGCCCAAGGGCAGGCAGGCGGACGTGGCGCACCGGTGGTTTCACCGCAGGATGATCCACGCCGTCCGCGCCAACGTGGACGAGGCGGAGCAGGACGTGCTGCTTCGATCCATGCGGGGCATCAATGAATTCATCCGGCTGAAGCTCGAAGAGCTGGAGGCCGGGAGCAGGGGGGAATCGAGTTGAGGATACTGGGCACCGGCAGCGCGCTTCCGAAGCTGACGGTGACGAACGACCGGCTGGCCGGGTTCCTGGACACCAGCGACGAGTGGATCGCCACCCGCACCGGCATCCGCGAGCGGCGGCTGCTCTCCGACGAGACGCTGCAATCGCTCGCCGAGACGGCGTCGACGCGGGCGCTGGAAAACGCGGGCGTCGCGCCCGGGGAGATCGACTTCGTGCTGGTGACCACCGTGCTGGCGGAGACGCTCACGCCCGCCCTGGCCATGGACATCCAGCCCGCCGTGGGCCTGAAGTGCATGGGGCTCGACCTGAACGCCGGCTGCACCGGCTTCGTGGCCGCGCTGGCGCTGGCGAAGGGCATGATGGAGTCCGGCCAGGCGCGCAGGATCCTGCTGGTCAGCGCCGAGGCGCTGTCGCGCTTCGTGGACTGGAACGACCGCACCACCTGCGTGCTCTTCGGCGACGCCGCCGCGGCGGTGGTGCTGGGCGAGGGCGAGGGCGTGAAGGCGATCGCCTTTGACGCCGAGCCGCGGCGCGAGGTGCTCTGCGCCGAGACCCCGCCGGGCAACAGCCCCTTCGCGGTGGACCCCGCGCCCGCGACGTATCTGAAGATGGCGGGGCAGGAGGTCTACAAGTTCGCGGTGTCCCACTCGCTGCGGGACATCCGCGCGATGCTGGATATGCAGGGGCTTCGGCCGGAGGACGTGGACTACTACCTCCTCCACCAGGCGAACCTGCGCATCCTGGAGGGCGTGCGCACGCGGCTGCGCGTGGACGAGGCGCGCTTCCCCCACGACATCGAGTTCACCGGCAACACGTCCTCGTGCAGCGTGCCGCTGCTGCTGGACGTCATGAACCGGGACGGCCGGCTGACCCCCGGCAGCAGGCTGATCTTCAGCGCCTTCGGCGCGGGGCTGTGCACCGGCACGGCCTACGTCGAATGGTAAACCACCGCGTCAGGCGCTCCCCCCCGCGGGACGATGACATAAACCCACCGACAACCATTTCAGGAGGAACAGACAATGGATAACGTATTCGAGAAGATCGTCGAGACCATCGTGGACAGCAAGGGCATCGACGCCGCGAGCATCACCCCCGACAGCACCTTCAAGGACCTGAACGTGGACTCCCTGGACATCGCCGAGATGGTCATGACCCTGGAGGACGAGTTCAACATCACCATCGAGCTGGAAGAGGGCATTGCCACCGTGCAGGACCTGGTGAACCTGATCAACGAAAGGACCAAGGGCTGAGCATGCTGAAATCCCGAGTTTGCGATGCCATCGGCATCCGCTATCCCATCTTCCAGGGCGGCATGGCCTGGGTGAGCGACGCGAAGCTGGCGGCGGCGGTGTCCAACGCCGGCGGGCTGGGCATCATCTCCGCCATGAACGCCGGAGAGAATTACGTGCGCGAGCAGATCCACCTCTGCCGCGCGCTCACCGACAGGCCCTTCGGCGTGAACATCATGCTGATGAGCCCCCACGTGGAGGCCGTGGCGAAGCTGGTCGCCGAGGAGAAGGTGCCTGTGGTCACCACCGGCGCGGGCCTGCCCGGCAAGTACATGCCCGCCTGGCTGGAGGCCGGCATCAAGGTGGTGCCCGTGGTGCCCTCCGTGGCCATCGCCCGCAGGGTGGAGCGCGGCGGCGCGACCGCCGTCATCGCCGAGGGCACGGAATCCGGCGGCCACATCGGCGAGCTGACGACGCTGGCGCTGGTGCCCCAGGTCGCGGACGCGGTGCAGATTCCCGTCATCGCGGCGGGCGGCATCGCCGACGGGCGCGGCATGGCGGCAGCGTTCATGCTGGGCGCGGAGGGCGTGCAGTGCGGCACGCGCTTCCTCTCCGCCTACGAGTGCGGCATCCATCCCAACTACAAGCAGAAGGTGCTCGACGCGAAGGACATCGCCACCCAGGTGACCGGTCGCCGGCTGGGCCACCCCGTGCGCGCGCTGAAGAACCCCTTCTCCAACAAATTCGCGGAACTGGAGCTCGACCCCGCCGTCACCGACGAGCAGCTGGCCGCCTTCGGCGTGGGCGCGGTGCGCAAGGCCGCCGTGGACGGCAACCTCCAGGAGGGCAGCTTCCTGGCGGGCCAGATCGCCGCGCTGGTGAAGAAGGAGCAGAGCGCGAAGGAGATCGTGGACGATCTCATGCGCGAGACCGAGCGTCTGCTGGGGGAGGCGTCCCAATGGGTAAGATAGCCTTCCTGTTCGCGGGCCAGGGCGCGCAGGCGCCGGGCATGGGGCAGGCGTTCTACGAGGCGTCCCCCGCCGCAAAGCGGGTGTTCGACGCGGTGGAGGCCGTCCGCCCCGGCACGCTGGATGAGTGCTTCCACGGCGACGCCGAGGAACTGAAGCAGACCGCCAACACCCAGCCCTGCCTGTTCGCCACCGACCTGGCCTGCGCCATGGCGGCGACGGAGGCGGGCCTGAGGGCCGATTGCGCCGCGGGCTTCTCGCTGGGCGAGCTGTGCGCGGTGGCCTTTTCGGGCATGCTGCCGCTGGACGACGTGATCCGGCTGGTGATTCGCCGCGGCGAGGCCATGCAGCGCTGCAACGACGAGCATCCCGGCGCCATGGCGGCGGTGCTCAAGCTGACCGCCGCGCAGGTGGAGGAGCTTTGCGCGGGTCTGGAAGGCGCGTACCCCGTCAACTACAACAGCCCCGGCCAGACCGTGGTGGCCTGCGCCGAGGACCTGCTGCCGGAGATCGCGGCGCGGGTGAAGGCCGCGGGCGGGCGCTGCATGCCCCTCAAGGTGGGCGGCAGCTTCCACACCCCGGTGATGCGCCCCGCCACGGACGCGCTGGCAGAGATGCTCGCGCCGATGACGGTGTCCGAGCCCGCCGTTCCCGTGTACGCCAACCGCACCGCGGCGCCGTATACGGCCGGCGAGGCGAAGGCGCTGCTCTCCGCACAGGCCAGCGGCCCGGTGCGCTGGCAGCAGACGATCGAGCGCATGGCCGAGGCCGGCGCGGACGCCTTCGTGGAGTTCGGCCCCGGCACGACCCTCGCGGGCCTGGTGAAGCGCACGCTGCCCGGCGCGAAGGCGTTCTCCGTCTCCGACCCCGAGACCCTGCGCGCATGCCTGGCCGGGCTCCTGTGAGCCGTCGGCCGACCGCAATACCCCAACGGAGGAACCCATGACTTCCATGAACAACAAGGTCGCGCTGGTCACGGGCGGGTCCCGCGGCATCGGGCGCGCCATCGCGCTGAAGCTGGCGGAGCATGGCGCGGACGTGGCGATCCTGTACGCCGGGAACGCCGACGCCGCCGACGCCACCGCGCGGGACATCGAGGCCCTGGGCGCGAAGGCGCTGGCCGTGCAGTGCGACGTCAGCGATTACGAACAGGTGGCCGCCGCTGTCGCGAGGGTCAGGGAAACCCTCGGCCCGGTGGACGTGCTGGTGAACAACGCCGGCATCACGAAGGACAAGCTGGCCCTGCGCATGAGCCCGGAGGAGTTCGACCGCGTGCTCGCGGTGAACCTGAACGGCGCGTTCCACACCATCCGCGCGCTGTACGCCGACTTCATGAAGCGGCGCAGCGGCAGGATCATCAACATCGCCTCCATCGCGGGCGTGATGGGCAACGCCGGGCAGGCCAACTACGCGGCCAGCAAGGCGGGCGTGATCGGCCTCACCAAGACCATCGCGCGCGAGCTCGCGCCCCGCGGCGTCACCTGCAACGCCATCGCGCCCGGCTTCATCGAGACGGACATGACCGCAAGCATGAACCAGGCCGCCTTCGAGGCCATGGCGAAGACCATCCCGCTGGGCCGCGTGGGCCAGGCGGAGGACGTGGCGAACCTGGCGGCCTTCCTGGCCGGCGACGGCGCGTCCTACATCACCGGCGCGGTCATCCACGTGGACGGCGGACTGTATATGTAAATGCGACCGGTTCCCGGCGGACGGCCGACGATCCGGAGCGATTCCCCATTCCCATCGAGGTACAGCAATATGAATCGAGTGGTTATCACGGGCATCGGCGTCATCAGCCCCGTGGGCAACGACGCCGCGACCTTCTTTGAAAGCCTCATCGCGGGCAAAAACGGCATCGGGCCGATCACGCGCTTCGACACCGAGGGCTACAAGGCCACGCTGGCGGGCGAGGTGAAGGGCTTCGATCCCGAGGCCGCGGGCATCGAGCGCGCCCAGGCCAAGCGCATGGACATGTTCGCGCAGTACGCACTGGCGGCGGCGATCCAGGCCGTGGCGGACAGCGGCGTCGAGGGCAGCGTCGCACCCGATCGGCTGGGCGTGTACGTGGGCAGCGGCATCGGCGGCATGCAGACCTTCGTGGCCGACACGGAGCGCCTGCTCACCCGCGGGCCGGGGCGCGTGTCCCCGTTCTTCATCCCCATGATGATCTCCAACATGGGCGCGGGCAACATCGCCATCCGCTTCAACGCCCAGGGGCCCTGCCTGCCCGTGGTCACGGCCTGCGCCACCAGTACCCACGCCATCGGCGAGGCGTTCCGGGCCATACGCTACGGCCACGCGGACGCCGTCATCGCCGGCGGCGCGGAGGCCACGATCATCCCGCTGGCGGTGGCGGGCTTTTCCAACATGAAGGCCCTGTCCACCAGCGACGACCCGAACGCCGCCTCGCTGCCCTTCGACGCCCGCCGCGGCGGGTTCGTGATGGGCGAGGGCGCGGGCATCGCGGTGCTGGAGTCCTACGATCACGCCCTCCGGCGCGGCGCGAAGATCTACGCCGAGGTGGCCGGGTACGGCAATACCTGCGACGCCTACCACATCACCGCGCCCCATCCCGAGGCCGTCGGCGCGGCGAACGCCATCCGCCTGGCGCTGGAGGAGGCGGGCTACGCGGGCGAGCGGCTGTACGTGAACGCCCACGGCACCGGCACCCCGATGAACGACAAGGTCGAGACCCTGGCCATCAAGCAGGCGCTGGGGGAGGCGGCCGCCCGCGCGGCGCTGGTGAGCAGCACCAAGTCCATGACCGGCCACATGCTGGGCGCGGCGGGCGCGGTGGAGTGCATCGCCTGCGCCATGGCGCTGGGGCGGGGCATTGTGCCGCCCACCATCAACCTGCGCGAACCCGACCCCGACTGCGATCTCAACTACGTGCCGAACGAGGCCGTGCGCGCGGACATCGAAATGGCGGTGTCCTCGTCGCTGGGCTTCGGCGGCCATAACGCCGTGCTCGCGCTGAGGAAGTGCCTATGAACATCAAGCAGATACGCCAGTTGGCCGAGATTCTGAGCCAGACCGGCCTGACGACCCTGGAGGTCAGCGAAGGCGAGACGCACATCGTGCTGAAGCGCGAGGCCGCGCCCGCGTCCGCGGCCGTCGCCGCCGCGCCGGCGCTGCCGGCGATGCCGGAGGTCCCCGCGCCGCTGGACGAGCCCGTGCCCGGGGTGAACTTCGCCGACGCCGCGGAGATCAAGGCCCCCATGCCGGGCATCTTCTACGCCGCGCCCTCCCCGGACGCCGAGCCGTTCGTGAAGGTGGGCAGCCGGGTGAAGAAGGGCGACGTGGTGTGCATCATCGAGGCCATGAAGCTGATGAACGAGATCACCGCCGACCGCGACGGCGAGATCGTGGACGTGTGCCTGACCGACGGCGCCATCGTCGAATACGGCCAGCCGCTGTTCAAGATCGACTGACGCGGGCGCATCCGCGCAGGCAGAAAACGAGGTAGAATCAATGGAAAAGCTCAACCGTGAAGGCATCATGCAGGTGCTGCCGCACCGGGACGCCATGCTGCTGCTGGACGAGGCCGCGCTGCTGGACGACGGCACCGCCGAGGGCCGCTACCGCGTGCGCGGCGACGAGTGGTTCCTGCAGGGCCACTTTCCCGGGAACCCGGTGGTGCCGGGGGTCGTACAGTGCGAGATCATCGCCCAGGCCTCCTGCATGCTGATGAAGGACGCCATTCCCGGCGCGGTGCCCTATTATGCGGGCATCAACAACGTGCGCTTCCGCCGCCCCGTGCGCCCCGGCGATACCCTCGTGGTGCACTCGGAGCTGGTGCGCAGCAAGATGAACCTGTACGTGGTGAAGGCCGAGGCCGCCGTGGACGGCCAGGTGTGCGCCGCGGGCGAGTTCATATTCATGATTGCAAAGCAGTAAGCGGGGATTCCGGTTCGCCGGGTTGCGACGAACCGGAATCCGCCGTATCCAGGAGGAAAAACCCTTGTTTCCCAAGATCATGATTGCCAACCGCGGCGAGATCGCGGTGCGGGTGATTCGCGCCTGCAAGGAGATGGGCGTCAGCACCGTGGCCGTGTTTTCCGAAGCCGACCGCAACGCGCTGCACGTGTCCCTGGCGGACGAGAGCATTTGCATCGGCCCGGCGTCGGTGGGGCAGAGCTACCTGAACATGACCGCGATCCTGTCGGCGGCGGTGGCCTGCGGCGTGAACGCCATCCACCCCGGCTACGGCCTGCTGTCCGAGAACGAGCAGTTCGCCCGGCTGTGCGAGAAGTGCAGCATCCGGTTCATCGGCCCGCCCGCGGAGGTCATCGCCGCCATGGGCGACAAGGACAACGCCCGCCGCACGATGCGCGCCGCGGGCGTGCCGGTGATCCCCGGCTGCGACCTGGTGCCCGACGCGAAGGCCGCGGAGCGCGAGGCGGCCAAGATCGGCTTCCCGCTGCTCATCAAGGCGCGGTCCGGCGGCGGCGGCAGGGGCATCCGCAGGGTGTACGCCATGGAGGAGGTCGCCCCGGCCTTCGAGGCCGCGGCCGCCGAGGCGCGCGCCGCCTTCGGGGACGGCGAGGTCTACATGGAAAAGCTGCTGACCGACGTCCACCACGTGGAGGTGCAGCTTTTGTGCGACCGGTTCGGCAAGGTGCTGTGCCTGGGCGAGCGCGAGTGCTCCATCCAGCGCCGCAACCAGAAGCTGATCGAGGAGAGCCCCTCCCCGTCGGTGACGCCCGAGCTGCGGGAGAAGCTGTACGACGCCGCGCGCAGGGCCGCCGTCGCCGCGCACTACGAGGGCGTGGGCACGGTGGAATTCCTGCTCACCCAGGACGGCCAGTTCTACTTCATGGAGATGAACACCCGCCTGCAGGTGGAGCACCCGGTGACGGAGATGGTGTCCGGCTTCGACCTGGTCAAGTGGCAGATTCGCGTCGCCGCGGGCGTACCGCTGCCCTTCGGACAGTCGGACGTGCGGCTGTCCGGGAGCGCCATCGAGTGCCGGATCAACGCGGAGAACCCCGCCCTCGGCTTCCGGCCCAGCGTGGGGCGGATCGAGCTGTTGCACGTGCCCGGCGGGCCGTGGGTGCGCTTCGACACCGCGCTCTACCAGGGCTACGAGATCCCGCCCTACTACGATTCGCTGATCGGCAAGCTGATCGTGCACGCCCACACCCGGCAGGAGGCCATTCGCAAGATGCAGGCCGCCCTGTGCGAGATGGTGGTGGAGGGCGTGGAGCACACCGGCGACCTGCAACTGGAGATGATCAGCTCGCCCGAGTTCGAGGCCGGCAACACCACGACCGCTTTCTACGAGCAGAACTTTGACTTATGATACTGGAAAAGCAGCGCGGCGGCCTGTCGACCGGCCGTTCGATCTCAAAGACACTGTTCCGGAAGCCCCGCAACGCCCTGGAGGGCGGCGAGCGTGCGGCGGCCGAGGCGGTTGCGCCCAACGTGCCCGACCGGCTCATGGAGGCCTGCCCCGGCTGTAAGGCCATGATCTTTGCCGACCAGTTGGCGCAGAACGCGGGCATCTGCCCGAACTGTGGCCTGCACCACAGGATCGGCCCCGCGCGGCGCATCGCGCTGATCGCCGACCCCGGCAGCTATCATGCCGTGAACGAGGACTTCACCGAGCCCAACCACCTGGGCTTTCCGGGCTACGACGAGAAGCTCCGGCGCGCGCGCGCGGCGTCCGGCGCGGCGGAGGGCGTCGCCACGGGCTTTGCGCGCGTGGAGGGCTGCCCCTGCGCGCTGTATGTGATGGACCCCGCGTTCATGATGGGCTCCATGGGCACGGCGGTGGGCGAGAAGATCACGCGGCTGTTCGAGGCGGCGACGGCGCGGCGCCTGCCCGTGGTGGGCTTTACCGTGTCCGGCGGCGCGCGCATGCAGGAGGGCATACTCTCGCTCATGCAGATGGCCAAGACCAGCGGCGCGGTGCGGCGGCACGGCGACGCGGGGCTGCTCTACATCGCGGTGCTCACCGACCCCACCACCGGCGGCGTGACGGCGTCCTTCGCCATGGAGGCGGACATCACGCTGGCCGAGCCCGGCGCGCTGGTGGCGTTTGCCGGGCCCAGGGTCATCGAGCAGACCACCCACCAGAAGCTCCCCGAGGGATTCCAGCGGGCGGAGTTCCTGCTGGAGCACGGCTTCGTGGACCTCATCGTGGACCGGCGCTCGCAGCGCGCGACGATCGCGCGGCTGCTCCGGCTGCACGGAGAGGAGGCGTGGACGTGAAGGCATACGACAAGGTGCTCGCGGCCCGCGCCGGCGGCCGGCCCACCGCGGCGAGCTTCATCGAGGGCATCTTCACCGACTTTATCGAAATGCACGGCGACCGGCGCTATGCCGACGACCCCGCCGTGATCGCGGGCATCGCCCGGCTGAACGGCCGTCCGGTGACCGTGATCGGCATTGAGCGCGGCGCGACCCTCGAGGAGCGCATGCGCCGAAACTTCGGCTCCGCGCATCCCGAGGGCTACCGCAAGGCGCTACGGCAGATGCGCCTGGCCGAGAAGTTCCGCAGGCCGGTGGTCTGCCTGGTGGATACCTCCGGCGCGGCCTGCGACATCGGGGCCGAGGAGCGCGGCGAGGGCCAGGCCATCGCCGAGAACCTGACGACCATGATGGGCCTCAGGGTGCCCATCGTGTCCGTCGTCATCGGCGAGGGCGGCAGCGGCGGCGCGCTGGCGCTGGCCGTGGCCGACGAGGTGTGGATGCTCGAAAACGCCGTGTACTCCGTCATTTCGCCCGAGGGCGCGGCCAGCATCCTGTGGAAGGACGCGGGCGCCGCGGATCGCGCCAGCGAGTGCCTGAAGCTCACCGCGCACGACCTCAGGCGCATGGAAGTGGTGGAGCACGTGTTCCGCGAGCGCGACGGCTGGCCGCGCGTGTACGACAACCTCCGCGCGGCGCTCTGGAAGGCGCTGGGGCACTACGCCGGCATGGGCGAAGAGGCGCTGCTGGCACATCGGTATGAGAAGTTCCGGAAGATCGGAAGAATGGGAGAAGCGTGACATGAGGGTAATCGTAACGGACAGCTCCGCCTACCTGACCCGCGGGGAGGCGGAACGGCTGGGCGTGGTGGTCGTGCCCATGACCTATTCCCTGGGCGGCGCCGTGCGCCCCGAGAGCTACGAGGGCGAGAACGGCGACTACGGGCGGCTCATCAACCGCTATACCGTGCGGCTGCACACCGCTCAGGCGAGCCGGGCGGCGTTCGTCAGCGCCTTCCGGAGCCTGGTGCAGGCGGGGAGCGAGGTGCTTTGCGTCACCATGTCCTCGCGCATGAGCGGCACCTACGGCAACGCCGTGTTCGCGGCCCGGGAGGTGGATCCCCGCAAGGTGCGGGTGGTGGACTCCCTCTCCACCGCGGGCGGGCTGGCGCAGCTGGTGATGCGCGCCCGGGCGCTGCTGGACAGCGGCCTGGAGCTGGAGGAAGCCGCGCAGGCGCTGGAGGCGCTGCGGGAAAAGGTGGAGATCGTGTTCACCGTGGAGGACATCGAGCCCCTGCGCCGCAGCGGGCGCATCGGCAGCGTGAAGCTGTCGGTGTCCACCATACTGAACATCCGCCCGATCCTGCGCTGCGTGGACGGCGCGCTGGTGTCCAGCGGCATCGCGCGGGGGAGGAGCGACCAGCGGCGGCAGCTGATGCAGAAGCTGCCCCAGGGCATCGGGCGCGTGGTCATGATGGACTCGGACGCCCGCGAGCAGGCCGACGCGCTGGCGCAGGCGCTCGCCGCGCGGGGCGTGGCCGTGGAGCGCCGCCCGCTGGGCCCGGTGCTGGCCATCCACCTGGGCACCGGCGCCGTGGGGCTGAGCTGGCTCGACGACTGACGGGCCGCCGGCCGGCATAGAATTCATCATTGCGACTTCGGAGGCGCTTATGGGTATCGCGGGTTTTGTGGGCAACAGCGCCCTGCTGGGCGTGGGCCTTGCCATGGATGCCTTTTCGGTCTCCATGGCGAACGGCCTCGGCAACCCCGGCATGGGCCGATGGGAGCGCGTGCGCATCGCGGGGACCTTTGCCTTCTTCCAGTTCATCATGCCCATGATCGGCTGGGTGTGCGTGCACACGGTGGTGGAGTACTTCCGCGCCTTCGAGCGCCTCATCCCGTGGATCGCGCTGGGCCTTTTGGGCTGGATCGGCGGCAAGATGCTGTGGGAGGGCCTGCGCGGCGGCGAATCCGCGGCGGAGGGCGTGCCGCTGGGCCGCGGCGCGCTGATGATGCAGGGCGTGGCGACCTCCATCGACGCGCTGTCGGTGGGCTTCACCATCGCCGAGTACGGGCTGCGCTCCGCGCTGGCGGCGTCGGTGATCATCGCGGTGGTCACGTTCGCCGTGTGCATCGCGGGCGTTCACATCGGCCGGCGCTTCGGCACGCGACTGGCGGGGAAGGCCAGCGTGCTGGGCGGGGTGATCCTCATCGGCATCGGCCTGGAAATCTTCATCAAGAGCTTCCTCTGAAGCGGATTGCCCGAAAATCGTGCGACCCCGTTCACATTCAGTACATATAGTTTTGATACGATGAGTCATGGGAGGCCGATGGCCTTCATAGAATACCATAGCCGGGTTCGCCCGACAAACCCTACTGATCCCGCCTCCGCGTTGCCAACTTGCAAGGGCGACGCAACCGAGGCGGGACAGACAATTTTTGGGCTCCCCCGCGCGCGATCCCAGGCGGGCAACGGGCGCGTCGGGGCGGCGAAAGGGTGTGCCGCGGGCGGCGAAAGAGCGCGCCGTGGGCGGCGAAAGGGCGAAGAGGGCCTTGGCAGGCGGGGCCGGAAATGCTATAATGGCAGTATACGGAAGGAAAGGCAGGGGAGCGGCATGATCCAGGACATCTTTCCCCACAGGCTGCGCAACGAGTTCATCCCCGGCAAAGCCGTGGAGTCGGGCGGGATACTGTTCGCCTTCGAGGGCGGCGCCGTGGCCTGCCGGATCCGGGACGGCGCGGTGGAGCTGCCCAGGGTGGGGGAGCGGCGCGACGGCCGATACCTCTTCGCGCTGGACGACGCGCCCTGCTACCTGTGCGAAGGCGTTCCCGAGGGCTGGGAGCTCGTGCCGGTGCGCGAGCTGCGCCGCCGCGCGGAGGGGCCGAGGGCGCTGATCTTCGCGGCGTGGACGGCCTTTCAGCTCGCCAACTGGTATGCGGACAACCGCTTCTGCGGCCGCTGCGGGCGGCCGACGGCGCTCGCGGAGGACGAGCGGGCCATCGTGTGCCCGGCCTGCGCGCGGCGGATCTACCCCAGGATCAACCCGGCGGTGATCGTCGGCGTGACCAACGGGGATTACATCCTGTGCACCAAGTACCGCGGGCGGGACATTCCCTACTATGCCCTGATCGCGGGCTTCACGGAGATCGGCGAGACGCTGGAGCAGACCGTGGCGCGGGAGGTCATGGAGGAGGCGGGGCTGCGGGTGAAGAACGTCCGCTACTACAAGAGCCAGCCCTGGGCCATCGCGGACGACCTGCTGGCGGGCTTCTACTGCGACGTGGACGGCAGCGACGAGATCCACATGGACGCCAACGAGCTGAAGGAGGCCCAATGGGTGGCGCGCGGCGACGTCGTCGGCCAGCCGAACGATTTCAGCCTCACCAACGAGATGATGATGGTGTTCCGCGCGGGCAGGGAGCCGGAATGAGAAAGAAAGCATCGGGGACGGCAGAGAGCCGTCCCCGATGCCTATTTTGGTCACAGGATACCGAGTGAACGAAGCGCGCGGGCGACGCCGTCGTCGTCGATGTCGGGGGCGATGAAGTCGGCGGCGGCCCTGGCCTCGACCGAGCCGTTGCCCATCGCCACGCCGATGCCCGCCGCCCGCAGCATGCCCACGTCGTTCGCCGCGTCGCCGAAGGCCAGCGCCTCCTCCGGGGCGATGCCGAACACCTCGCAGGTTTTGCGAATGCCCAGGGCCTTGTCGCCGTCCCGGTGCAGTATATCGAAGCCGTGCGGGTTCCACTGGCTGCATCGCGCGTGCTCCAGCCGGGCCATCAGCACGGCCTGCCGTTCGGGGCCGCAGTAGGTGACCGCCAGGTAGACGGCGTGCGACAGTCCGCGGCGCAGCTCGCCCGTCGGCGGGAGGGGCGTGTGGATCGCCGCCAGCGCCCCGCGCACCGCGTCGTCGTGCCGGTTGACGTAGATGCGGTCCGCCTCGGCGAACATGCAGGGGATGTCCATGGCCTCCGTCGCTTCGACCAGCCGCCGGACGTCCTGCGGGTCGATGGGCAGCGCGTGGAAGGGGCGCTTCCCGTCGGTGCAGAGCTGGCCGTTCAGCGTGACGAAGCCGTTCCAGGGCAGGTCCAGGATGCCGCACAGGTCCCGCATCTCCAGCATGTGTCGGCCCGTGGCGAGGAACAGCAGTACGCCCGCCCCGTGCAGCCGAAGCAGCGCGCGCACCGCGGATTCGGGAACCCTGCCCGTCCGGTGGGAGAGCAGCGTGTCGTCCACGTCGAAAAACGCGGCCCGGACGGGTGTCGACGAGCGGATCACGTCAGTCCTCCCACTGGCTGTCGCCCCACTTGTCGGGGCTGTCCTCCAGCGGCGCGGCCCCGTCTTCGGGGTCGAAGCTGGAAAAGATGTCCTGCATGAGCTGGGCGTCGAACTTCAGCCCGGCCAGGTTTTCCCGGCTCACCACGGTGTTCGTGCCCAGGCAGGCCTTGCAGCGGTAGCCGCACTCCGGGCACACGCAGCCCAGCTCCAGGCCCTCCGACTGCGCCATGTAGGTGCCGCAGTTGTGACAACTGCATCGCATGTCAGTTCACCTCCCCGTCGACGGGCAGCGTTCGCCCGTTCAGCACGGCGCGGACCAGCCGGTCCCCGCCGCGGTATTCCAGCGTGAGCTCGAAGCCCTCCGCCCCGTCGTTCAGCAGCTTCAGGAAGATCCTGTCGCCCGCCCACAGCGTCAGCGAGAGCAGCTCGTCCCACTCGATCCACGCCAGGTCGCCCTCGTCGCAGGCGGTCAGCGATCCCGTCCAGCGGGTCGCGGTGAACAGGTGCATGTCCTCGTCCGGGTCCGTGTCCGAGCGGAAGTGCACGACGCCCCGCTTGCGGCAGTCCAGCAGCGTCAGCCCCGTTTCCTCCCTGGCCTCGCGCAGGATGCCCTCCAGCGGCGTCTCGCCCGGCTCCAGGTGACCGCCGATGCCGATCCACTTGTCGTGGTTGACGTCGTTTTTCTTCTTCGTGCGGTGCAGCATCAGGGTGCGGGTGCCCTGGGTGATGTAGCAAAGCGTGGTGTCGTTCATGACCGTTCCTTCCTTCGGCGCAGGGCTTTGGCCAGCGCCTTGTCCTCCGGCGATACGCGGTAGGATTCCTGGATCTTCTGGATGGCCTTGTTGTGGGTGAATTCGTCCAGCGCCCCGGCGCGGAGGATGTCCAGCACGCCGTCCCGCGCGCGCAGGTACAGCGTGGCCAGGCCCCAGGCCGCGCCCATGCGGGCGTAGTAGCCCGGGTGATCGAAGCCGCGGTAGACGTCCAGCACGCGATCCACATAGGGCGGCTGGGCGTAGCGGGCGTCCATCAGCACCACCAGCCCGAAGCGCTTGCGGAATTCCGCGTCGGAACCGGCGCAGGCGCAGGCGAAGTCGAACAGCGCGGCACGTTCCGCGGGCTTCGGCCTGAGACTGCTGCACAGCCCGTCGCACACGGCCCAGTTGTCCACGAAGGGCAGGAAGCCGTCGATCCCGCAGAGGCGCTCCTCCATGGCGCACTTCGCGCCGCCCAGCACCATGCCGTGGAGCATGCGCAGCTCGAACACCGGCGCGGAACGGCTGGCCTCCAGGAAGCCGCGCCAGTCGCCCCGGCAGAGCTCCTTCGCCATCGCGCGCAGCATCGGCATGCGCACGCCGAGCACCTCGAGCGACAGCCCCGGCGACAGCTTTTCGCTGAGCGCGCGGTACTCCGCGTCCGACGCCTCCCGCAGCCGCGCGACGACGGGCGCGAGGTCGAAACCGGCGGGACGGGGGATCCGCGCGTTCAGCTTGCGGTAGATCACCGCCATGAACGGCTCCTCCCGGTTCTCCGCCGCCTCGTCCGGCGGCAGCCAGGCCACGTCGCTGTTCTCGTCGGGCTTGGCGCGCAGCGGCTGGGCGTCGTCGGCCTCCAGCAGGAAGGTGACGTTCAGGTGCAGGTGCGGGGAGACCTGCCTGCCCCGCTTTACGTGGGCGGGCACGGGCAGGATCTCCAGCGAATAGATCCCCTCACGGACGGGCCGCACGTCGGCGATGCCGGTCTCCTCGCGCGCCTCGCGCAGCGCGACGGCCAGCAGGTCGCTCTCGCCGTCCGCGTGGCCGCCCGTCCAGGACCAGGTGCGGAAGATGTTGTGAAACGCCATCAGCACGCGCGTGCGGGCGGGATTCACGATCCAGGCGGAGGCGGTGAAGTGGGCGATGGGATTGTCCCGCGTCAGCGGCGTGGGCTGGGTGTCCAGCGCCAGCAGCATGACCTCCCGGTCCCGCGCTTCCCGCGCGTCGGCGGGCTCGTAGCGAAGCAGGGTCTCGCGCAGCTTGTCCATGCGTTTACCTCGTCGCTCCGTCGGCCGGCGGCTCAAAGCCCCGCCCCGTCAGCGCCTTCTTCAGATATTGCCCGGTGAAGCTCTCCGCGCAGGCGGCGACCTCCTCCGGCGTGCCGGTGGCCACGATCGCGCCGCCGCCGTCGCCGCCCTCGGGACCGAGGTCGATGATGTAGTCCGCGGTCTTGACCACGTCCAGGTTGTGCTCGATCACCACCACCGTGTTGCCCGCCGCCGCGAGCCGGTCCAGCACCTGGATGAGCCGCTCCACGTCCGCCACGTGCAGGCCGGTGGTGGGCTCGTCCAGCACGTAGATGGTGCGGCCCGTGGACTGCCTCGACAGCTCCGTGGCCAGCTTGATGCGCTGCGCCTCGCCGCCGGAGAGCTGCGTGGAGGGCTGGCCGAGCTTCACGTAGCCCAGGCCCACGTCCTGCATGGTCTGGAGCTTCGCGGCGATGCGGGTGATGGGCCGGAAGAACTCCAGCGCCTCGTCCACGGTCATCTCCAGCACGTCGTGGATGTTGCGGCCCTTGTAGCGCACCTCCAGCGTCTCGCGGTTGTAGCGCTGGCCCTTGCAGACCTCGCAGGGCACGTAGACGTCGGACAGGAAGTGCATCTCGATCTTGATGATGCCGTCGCCGCTGCACGCCTCGCAGCGCCCGCCCTTCACGTTGAAGCTGAAGCGGTTGGCCTTGTAGCCGCGCGCCCTGGCGTCGGGCGTCTGCGCGAACACGTCGCGGATCAGGTCGAACAGGCCCGTGTAGGTGGCGGGGTTGGAGCGGGGCGTCCTGCCGATGGGGCTCTGGTCGATGGCGATGATCTTGTTCAGCTGCTCCGCGCCGTCGATGCCGTCGTGCCGGCCCGCGCGCTGCCTGGAGCGGTTCAGCGTGCGCGACAGGGACTTGTACAGGATCTCGTTGACCAGCGAGGACTTGCCGCTGCCGGACACGCCCGTCACGCAGGTGATGACGCCCAGCGGGAAGGACACGTCGATGTTCCGGAGGTTGTTGGCCCGCGCGCCGCGCACGGTGAGCCAGCCCGCGGGCGCGCGCCGCGCGGCGGGGACGGGCACCGAGCGCTTGCCGGACAGGTACTGCCCGGTCAGCGAGGCGGGGTTGTCCATGATCTCCCGCGGCGTGCCCGCGGCCACGATTTCGCCGCCGTGCACGCCCGCGCCGGGGCCGACGTCGATGATGTAGTCGGCGTCCAACATGGTTTCCTCGTCGTGCTCCACTACGATCAGCGTGTTGCCCAGGTCCCGCAGGCCCTTCAGGCTGTTCAGAAGCCGCCGGTTGTCCCGCTGGTGCAGGCCGATGGAGGGCTCGTCGAGGATGTACAGCACGCCCACCAGCCCGGAGCCGATCTGCGTCGCCAGCCGGATGCGCTGCGCCTCGCCGCCGGACAGCGTGCCCGCGCTGCGCGACAGCGTGAGGTAGCCGAGGCCGACGTCGTTGAGAAAGCCCAGCCGGCTGCGGATCTCCTTCAACACCTGATGGGCGATCATTGCCTGCTTTTCCGTGAGCGAGAGGCCGCCAAAGAAGGCGAGCGCGTCCCGCACGGAGAGCTCCGACACCTGGGCGATGGAGCGGCCCTGCAGCGTCACCGCGAGCGCTTCCTTCCTGAGCCGCTTGCCGCCGCAGTCGGGGCAGGGGATCTCGGCCATGTAGCCCTCGTAGTTGGCCTTCATGGCGTCGGAGGCGGTTTCGTGGTAGCGGCGCTCGAGGTTCGGTATGATGCCCTCGAACGGCGCGGAGAACGTGCTGCTGCCGTCGCCGCGGCGGTAGTTCACCCTGACCTTCTCGCCCTTCGTGCCGTAGAGCAGCAGGTCCACGGCGCTCTGGGGCAGGTCGCGGACGGGCGTGTCGATGCTGAAGCCGTACTGCTTCGCCAGGGCCTCAATGTACACGTAGGCCATCGTGCCCTCTTCGGCGGTGTTCCAGCCGGTGACCTGGATCGCGCCCTCGCGGAGCGACTTGCCCGGGTCGGGGATCACCAGCGCGGGGTCGATCTTCATGAGCACGCCCAGGCCCGAGCAGGTGGGGCAGGCGCCGTAGGGATTGTTGAACGAGAACATGCGCGGCGTCAGCTCGCCGATGGAGATGCCGCAGTCCGGGCAGGCGTAGTTCTGGCTGAACAGCATGTCCGCGCCGTCCACCACGCTGGCGATCACCAGGCCCTCGGAGAGCCGGAGCGCCGTTTCCAGCGAGTCGGTAAGGCGCTGCTGGATGTCCGGGCGCACGATCACGCGGTCTACCACGATCTCCACGGTGTGCTTCTTCGTCTTGGCCAGCTTCGGCGGGTCGGCCAGCTCGCACAGCTCGCCGTCCACGCGCGCGCGCACGTAGCCCTGCTTCTGCATGTCCTCGAACAGGCGGGAGAACTCCCCCTTGCGCCCCCGGACCACCGGAGCGAGGATCATCAGCTTCGTGCGCTCCGGCAGGGCGAGGATCTGGTCCACGATCTGGTCCACCGTCTGCTGGCGGATGGGCTTGCCGCACCCGGGACAGTGGGGCGTGCCCACGCGGGCGTACATCAGGCGCAGGTAGTCGTGGATCTCCGTCACCGTGCCCACGGTGGAGCGGGGGTTGCGGCTGGTGGTCTTCTGGTCGATGGAGATGGCGGGGGACAGGCCCTCGATGTAGTCCACGTCGGGCTTTTCCATCTGCCCCAGGAACATGCGCGCGTAGCTGGACAGCGATTCCACATAGCGGCGCTGGCCCTCGGCGTAGATGGTGTCGAAGGCCAGGCTGCTCTTGCCGCTGCCGGACAGGCCGGTCATGACGGTGAGCTTGCCGCGCGGGATGACCACGTCCACGTTCTTCAGGTTGTGCTCGCGCGCACCCTTGACGATGATTTCGTTGATATTCAAACGGTTTACCTCGAATATAGGGTCGGGGAGGGTCGGGCTCAGCGCATCGCCCGGGCGGGGAGCTCGGCGTACATGCCCTCGAGGATCGCGGCCATCAGCTCGGCGTCCTCGAAGCGGTCCACCATCAGCATCAGCGTCTTTGAGCCCTCGTAGGGGTAGCCCTTCTCCGCGTCGGGGAGCAGGCGGCAGGAGGCGGGCGTCTGCTTCAGGTACAGGCAGTTGTCGCAGATGTCGCCCACCAGCTTGCCGCGGTAGTAGACGAGGTACTCGCCCATCATGCGCCGCGTGGTGACCTCGCCCGCGCGGCGGAGCTGTTCCAGCACGTAATCGTGGAATTCCCGGGTCGTAGCCATATCGGTTCCTCCCTGCGTCGTTGTTGGGGACGGGTTACAGCGGCCGGAGCGTCGGCAGATCCATCGGGCGTTCGCGGCCCGGCGCGTCTTCTTATGGGCCGTCAGCCCGGGTTGCGGTGGGTGGTCTTTTCGCGCCTGCGCCGCCGCTGGCGGGACTGCTCGGCACTGGCCATGACCTTTTCGCCCTTCAGCGCCAGCATCTGGTCGCGGTAGCGGGCGGCCTTCTCGAAGTCGAGGTTGTTCGCGGCCTGGAGCATCAGTTCCTCGATGCGCTCGATGGCCATGCGCTTCTCCTCCTCGTCCATGCCCTGGTCGGCGGAGTCGTCGGGCGCGCGGGTGACCTCCATCAGCTCGCGGATGGCGCTGCGGATGGTCTGCGGCTGGATGTGGTGTTCCTCGTTGTACGCCTGCTGGATCTCCCGGCGGCGGTTGGTTTCGGCGATGGCGCGAGCCATGGAGTCGGTGATCTCGTCGGCGTACATGATTACCCGGCCGTCCACGTTGCGGGCGGCGCGGCCGATGGTCTGTATGAGCGAAGTCTCGCTGCGCAGGAAGCCCTCCTTGTCGGCGTCCAGTATGCACACGAGGCTGACCTCCGGCATGTCCAGGCCCTCGCGCAGCAGGTTGATGCCCACCAGCACGTCGAACTCGCCGGACCGCAGCCCGCGGATCAGCTTGATGCGCTCCAGCGTCTCGATGTCCGAGTGCAGGTATTCCACCCGCACGTCCATCTCCTTCAGGTACTGCGTCAGGCTCTCCGCCATGCGCTTGGTCAGCGTGGTGACGAGCACGCGCCCGCCGCCATCGGTGACCTTGTGGATCTCGCCCAGCAGGTCGTCCACCTGCCCGGTGGCGGGGCGCACCACGATCTCCGGGTCGATGAGGCCCGTGGGGCGGATGATCTGCTCCACCACCTGCTCCGCGTGCGAAAGCTCGTAGGGGCCGGGGGTGGCGGACACGTAGATGGTCTGGCCGGCGCGCTGCTCGAACTCGTGGAACTTGAGCGGCCGGTTGTCGTAGGCGGCGGGCAGGCGGAAGCCGTAGTCCACCAGCGTGCGCTTGCGGGCGAAGTCGCCGTTGTACATGGCGCGGATTTGGGGCACGGTCACGTGCGCCTCGTCGATGAACACCAGGAAGTCCTTCGGGAAGTAGTCCAGCAGCGTGAAGGGGGCCTCGCCGGGCTGACGGCCGTCGAAGTAGCGGGAGTAGTTTTCGATGCCGTTGCAGTAGCCGATCTCCCGCATCATCTCGATGTCGTAGTGCACGCGCTGCTCCAGCCGCTGGGCCTCCAGCAGGCGGTCGGCCGCGCGCAGGTCCTTCAGCCGCAGCTCCAGGTCGCGCTCGATCTCCACGATGCAGCGGTCCAGCTTGTCCTTGCTGGTGGCGTAGTGGGAGGCGGGGAAGATCATCACGTGGTTCATGAGCCGCAGCACCTTGCCGGTGACCATGTCCACCTCGCTGATGCGCTCGATCTCGTCCCCGAACAGCTCCACGCGCACGCCGCGCTTTTCCGACGCCGCGGGCACGATTTCGATGACCTCGCCCCGCACGCGGAACGTGCCGCGCTCCGGCTCGAAGTCGTTGCGGGTGAACTGGATCTCCACCAGCCGCCGGAGCAGCTCGTCGCGGTCGATCTCCTGCCCCTCCCGCAGGGACACGGACAGATCCTCGTACTCCTCCGGGCTGCCCAGGCCGTAGATGCAACTGACCGAGGCCACGATGACCACGTCCCGCCGCTCCGAGAGCCAGGCGGTGGCGCTGTGGCGCATGCGGTCGATCTCGTCGTTGATGGAGGCGTCCTTCTCGATGTAGGTGTCGGAGGAAGGGATGTAGGCCTCCGGCTGGTAGTAGTCGTAGTAGGACACGAAGTAGCCCACGGCGTTTTCCGGGAAGAACTCCCGGAACTCGGCGGCGAGCTGGGCGGCGAGGGTCTTGTTGTGGGCGATGACGAGCGCCGGCCGACCCGCGTTTTTGATGATGTTGGCCATGGTGAAGGTCTTGCCGGAGCCGGTGACGCCCAGCAGCACCTGGTGGCGCATGCCCTTCGCCAGGCCCTCGCTCAGCCTGGCGATGGCCTGGGGCTGGTCGCCCGTCGGCGCGTATTCCGAATGGAGCTTGTACATGGCGGCCTCCCGGTGATGATGTCCTCATCATTATAACACCTTTGGAACGCCTTGAAAACCGCCTGCGGAAAGACTTAAACTGATGTTCGATAATGCGCCCCGCCCGCCCCGAGGGGCGGTGAGCGTTTTTGCCCGGAAGTCAAATCCCAGCCTTGTGCTCGTCACGAAATGATGGTATAATAATTGGGTGATAATCATGGAGAGAGCGGTTCGCCGACCGGCGGGCCTGCGCATGGGTTCCAACCACGGACGAAGTCGAAGGAGTGAGCGGCATGACGGCGAGGCCGGTGCATGTGACGCGGGAGATTCACCCGTCGAACCGGGAGATCAGCGGGCGGCTGTTGCTGGGCGACGCCGTTTCGCGCCTGGAGGGCCTGCTGCCCGAGTTCGAGGGCAGGGTCAAGCTCATCTACATGGACCCGCCCTTCATGACCGGCGACCGCTTCTTCATGCGCCTTCGCGTCGGCGCGGAGGGCTGGCGCGGCAGCCGGGCGAACTTCGCCGTGCCGAGCTACCGCGATCTCAGGGACCGGGAGGAGTACCTGTCGCTGCTGCGCGCGGTGCTCACGCTGTGCCGGAGGCTCCTGCGGGAGGACGGCATGATCTTCGTGCACGTGGACTACCGCGCCGACGCCCACGTGCGCCTGCTGATGGACGAGCTGTTCGGCGAGCGCAACTTCCTCAACGAGATCATCTGGGTGTACCAGAGCGGCGGGCGCAGCGTGCGCCACTTCAGCCGCAAGCACGACGTGATCCTGTTCTACGCCAGGTCGCAGGAATACGACTTCAACATCGACGCCGTGATGAGCGTGCCGAAGCAGCCGCGCAGCAACCACATGCGGCGGCACGTGGACCCGGACGGGCGCGTGTACCGCTCCATACGGGCCAACGGGAAGGTGTACACCTATTACGACGACGATCCCGTGGCGCCCACGGACGTGTGGGCGGACCTGAACCACCTGCAGCAGAAGGACCCCGAGCGCACCGGCTACGACAACCAGAAGCCGCTGGCGCTGCTGGAGCGCATCGTGCGCTGCGCTTCGCGCGAGGGCGAGTGGGTGCTGGATCCCTTCGCGGGCAGCGCCACCACGCTGGAGGCCGCGCGGCGCAACGGTCGGCGGTTCCTGGGCGTCGAGCGGTGCGCGCTGTCGCTGAACATCGCGAGGCGCCGGCTGGCCGGCTGCGGCTACGCGCTGGAGTTCGACGCGCCGGCGGAGGACGCCCCGGCCTGCCGGGTGAGCGTGCGCGCGGGGGTGGGCTTTTACCACGCGTCGCTGGAGGCGTTCGAGGCGGATACGGAGGGCCTTCCCGAGGGCGCGGGCCCGCTGGACGCGGTGGACGGCTGGTCCCTGGGCTACCTGCGGGAGGACGGCTACCACGTGATGGACGAGACGCTGCGCACCCGGCGCGCGCCGGAGCTCCGGGAGGAGCTGGCCGCCCCGGTCTACGACGGGCAACTGATGGCCGCAGTGAGCGATGTGCGCGGGCGGACGTGGTACTACGCCGTGGCGCTGGACGAATGATTTATCCAATGTTCATACAGAGTCAATATTGAAAGCCTATAATGGCATGGAGGTCGGAGAGATGCTTCTGAACGTGGGCGATCTCGTGAAGATGCGCAAGGCGCACCCCTGCGGGAACGATCTGTGGCGGATTACCTTTGTCGGCGCGGACATCAAGATGCGCTGTGAAAAGTGCCGGCGCGTCGTCATGCTGGAGCGCCCGGTGTTTGAAAAGCGGGTGAAGAAGCTGGTGGAGAGCGCGGCGGAGGCCGACGCTTGAGGCGCTGGCTGGGCCGGACCCTGGCCCTGGCGCTGCTGCTGGCCTTCGCGATGACCGCCGGGCTGTGCGTCCGCCGCTGGGGCTTCGGGCTCACGCGCATCACGGGCGTCTCCATGGAGGACACGCTGCGAAGCGGCGACGTGGCGCTGGCCACGCGCTGGGACTACCTCCGCGGCGGCCCTGCGCGGGGCGACGTGGTGGAGTGCCGGTTTCCCGCGAGGGCGGACCGCTACGTCAAGCGCGTGATCGGCCTGCCGGGCGAGCGCGTGGCGTTGCGCGGAGGGACGCTGTACGTGAACAGCGCGCCGCTGTCCGAGCCCTACGTGTCCGGACCCTCCGGGGATTACGACGTCGAGCTGGGCGAGGACGAGTACCTCGTGCTGGGGGACAACCGCGCCGAGAGCTACGACAGCCGCATGCCCGACATGGGCACGCTGTCCGCCTCCGATTTCCTGGGCCGGGTGCGCTGGGTGCTCTGGCCCCTGGACCGGCTGGGTCCGGTGGATTGACCGAATGCAGCAAACCATATTCCGCGGCGCCGCCGCGAGCGAGGAGTAGACCGGGCATGGATCAGTTTGACAACAGGGAGAACAACGCCGGGGAAGTGAAGGCCGCGGCGGAGCAGGCCGAACGCGCGCAGGAAGCGCAGGAGCAGGCGCAGGACGTGCAGGCGCAGGACGCGCCGGAGGACAAGACCATCGCGCAGCTTCTGTTCGGCCGGAAGAAGGACAAGCCGAAGAAGACCGTGAAGCAGGAGATCAAGGAGTGGATCGTGGCGCTGGCCTTCGCGCTGGTGATCGTGTTCTTCATCCAGACCTTCTTCTTCCGCATCATCCGCGTGGACGGCCACTCCATGGACACCACGCTGGCCGACGGCGAGCGGCTGTTCGTATGGGTGCCGGATACCAAGTACGGCGACGTGGAGCGCAACATCGTGGTCATCTGCCACTACCCGAACCGCGGGCACACCTTCTTCGTGAAGCGCTGCGTAGCGATTCCCGGCGACACCGTGTACCGCGAGAACGGCGTCACGCACGTGATCGCCGCCGACACCGGCGAGGACGTCGCGCTGGACGAGCGCTACGCCGCCTACTATCCCTACGGCAGCCCCGACGACTACGAGGCCTACGTGCTGGGCGAGGACGAGTACTTCGTGGTGGGCGACAACCGCTACAACAGCCACGATTCCCGCGACTGGAATGACGGCGATACCTCCTCGGACGTGGGCCCCATCGGCAGGAAGATGATCGTGGGCCGCGTGCGCCAGGTGATCTGGCCGCTGAGCGAGATCCGGACCGTGGAGTGAGGAGGAGCCGATGAAGAACAGGAAGGTCATGCGCGTCGTCGCGATCGTACTGGTGGCGCTGCTGGCGGGCGGCGCGGTGGTCAGCGCGCTGATCGGCGCGCTCGCCCTGGCCGAGGAAGCCCCGGCGACCCAGCCGCGGCACCGCCAGGAGATCAAAATTGAATACCTGGAAGACGAACAGGCGCTGCAGATTTCGCAGCGCCTCGTCTATGTGAATCCCTCCGCGGAGCGGCTGGAGGCGGTGGTGTTCTACGCCGCGGGCAACCTGTTCCGCAGGCAGGATGCGCTCGCGGCCGGGGCGGATGAATTCTCCGCGGTGTTCCCCGGGGGCTACGCGCCCGCGGGCGTGGACCTTCGCGGCGTGCGCTTCAACGGCGCGGACGCCGACTACGGTTTCCAGGGCGAGGACGAGCTGTACCTGCGCGTGGCCTGCGACCTCGGGCCGGGGGAGTCGGGCGCGTTCGAGTTCGACTATTACCTGCTGCTGGCCCGCTGCAACGCCTTCCAGGGGGCGGGGGATACGGACGTCCGCGCCGCCGCGTTCTACTTCGCGCCGGGCGTGTACGACGCGCGCTACCGCGAGTTCGTCGTCAAGCGGCCGCTGACCTTCACCCGCTGGCTGTACTGCGACGCGGCGGACTTCGACGTGACGCTGACCCTGCCGGAGATCTACGCGCCCGCCGCGACCGGCGAGGAGACGCTCGTGGGCACGGAGCGCCATCGGAGCACGTGGCGCATCGAGGCCGCGGGCGCGCGGGAATTCGCGCTGAGCTTCGGCAAGCGCTGGCGCAGGTCGGAGGCGACCTCGGAGGGCGGCGTGAGGGTCACCGCGTGGACGGGCGCGCGGGGCGACGCCGCGGCGAAGGCCGCCGCGCGGGCCGTGAGCCTCTGCGAGGCGTGGTTCGGGGAATACCCCGTGCGGTCGCTGGACGTGGTCCAGTCCGACTGCGCGCCGTCCGCGATGGTCTTCCCCGGGACGGTGTGGGCGCCGTCCGCGCTGTTCGGGCCGGGCCGCGAGGCGGAGCTGGGGCAGGTGCTGCGCTTCGCCGCCGCGCAGCAGATCTTCGGCATGGCGGCCTACGCGGAGCCCTCCGCCGACGCCTGGCTCAGCGACAGCGTGTGCGAATACCTGTCCTACCTGATGCTGGAGGAGGACGAGGGCCGCGACGCCTTCCTGAAGGCCGTGAACCGCGACTGGGTGAGCGAGCTGCAGATGACCGTGCCCGGCGGGCTGAGCGTGACCAGCGACGCCGCGCTGATGGACCGGCGAACCTACGATACGATCATCCGCGCGCGCGGCGCGGTGGTGATGCACGAGCTGCGCGAGGCCATGGGGCGCGACGGGCTGCTGGCGGGGCTGGCGGCGTTCGCCCGCATGGGCTCGCCCGATCGGACGCTGACGGAGATGGACTTCGTCTCCGCCCTCGACGCTGCCACCGGCGGGGACTGGGAGGCCTTCCTCACCGACTGGGTGTTCAACGTGGGCGAATACGTCAACCAGACCATCGACTGGTTCGAGTGAGGGGCGCAGCCGGAGCGCAACGCAGCCAAAAATCGCATGCAAAAGGCGCCGCAGGGCGCCTTTTGCGCGTCGACGACGCATCCGCCGGGCTGCGCGGCCGCGGATCAGTACCGCCGCAGGATGCGCTGCACCGAAGCGAGGTAGCCGCCGCCGAACAGGTTCAGGTGGTTCAGAAGGTGGTAGAGGTTGTACAGGTCGCGGCGCTGCGGATAGCCCGGCTGCAGCGGGCGGACCTCCCGGTAGGCGTCGTAGAAGCGCGGATGGAAGCCGCCGAACAGCTCCGTCATCGCGAGGTCCGCCTCCGCATGGCCGGCGTACACCGCCGGGTCGATCAGCCAGGCGCGGCCGTCGTTTCCGGCGATGAAGTTGCCCGACCACAGGTCGCCGTGGAGCAGCGAAGGGCGCTCTGGCTCCACGAGCAGGTCCCCCAGGCGGTCGAGCAGGCGCGCGGCGCGCTTGCGGTCGGCGGCGTCAAACCAGCGCTCCGCGCGCCTGAACTGCGGCGCGAGGCGGCAGTCGCGGAAGAACGCCGTCCAACGGTCGCGCGGCGCGTTGATCTGCGGGCTCATGCCGATGGCGTTGTCCGTGGCCCAGCCGAAGCGGTCATAGCCGGGCGCGGCGTGCATGGCCGCCAGCGCGCGCCCGAAGTCCTCCCAGAAGCCGCGCGCCGGCGTCGCGCTTTCCGCCCACTCCAGCAGCAGGAAAGCGCCGATGGCCGCGTCCTCTCCGGCGGCGATCACCCGGGGCACGCGGATGGCTCCGGTCGCGCGGATCGCCTCCAGGCCGTCCGCCTCGGCGCGGAAGAGACCGGGGCCGGCGGAGCGGTTCGCCTTCATAAAGACCCGCGTGCCGTCGGTGAGCTCGAGCCGGAAGGCGTCGTTGATGTCGCCGCCGGAGACGGGATCGGAGCGGAGCAGCCCTGCGCCAAGGGCGTCGCGAAGGGCGTCGTTCAGCGCGTACATGTCGTTCACCTGCCTTCGGAATCGTGGTCGCGCCCCGCGGACGGCGCTTTCGGTCGGCCTGCGGGCGCGAGCGCGCGGTGCGGGGAGCGCTTCCCGGGCCGCCGCCGTCGGGGCCGCGGGTTTTGCCTTATTATACAGGATCCCGCGGCGTTTGTCCACGGGTCTTGCCGCGCGGGCGTCCGGGAGGGCGGTTCGCGCGCATTTTGTTACGCCGGGCGGCAAATCCGCCGTTTTTCCTATGGCAATATGAAACGCGTTGTGTTATAATCAAATCAGACAAGAGCGCGGGAGGCGGCCGGACGCCCGTTCCCGCGCCCGCAGGCGCGGGGAGACGATCCCCACGGCCCGCGGAGCCGACGAAGGAGCAGCCTATGTTCAGCAAGCAATTCGTACTCAACGAGCAGAGCCTTTCCGTGATCGAACAGTTTGGCGATCACATGCCCGGCGGTTTTTTCATCTACAGGGCGGAGGGAGACGAGGAGCTGCTGTACGCCAACCGGGCCGTCTGTGAAATTTACGGCTGCGAGGATCTCGAGGAATTCCGCGCGCTGACCGGCTTCACCTTCCGGGGGATGGTCCACCCGGACGACTACGAGCGCGTCAGCAATTCCATCAAGAGCCAGATCGACGACGGCCGGACGGACCAGGACCACGAGGAATACCGGATCGTCCGCAGGGACGGCGCGACGCGGTGGGTCGACGATTACGGCCACTATGTCGAGTCCGACGTCGACGGGGCGGCCGCGCCGGAGGACGGATCCGGCGGGGCGAAGCGCGGCGGCGTGGGCCTGTACTTCGTGTTCATCTCGGACATCACCGAAAAGCACCGGCAGGCGGAATCCGACAGGGCGCTGCGCTCGGCCGTGATCGAGGCGCTGACGCGCGTATACGATTCGGTCTGGCTCATCAACGACATCAGGACCCAGCGCTTTGAGCTGTTCCGGATCGACGAGGAGATGGTGCACCTGCTGCCCGCCAACGCGGCGGTGAAGATCGAGCGGTTCTCCGACGCCTTCGCGTTCTATTCGAAGCTGGTGCTGGAGGAGGACCGGCAGCGGTTCCTGGACGCCGTGACGCCGGAGAACATCGCCGAGAACACGAAGGACAAGCGGCTCTACTCCGTGCCCTTCAGGAGGGTGTTTGAAAACGGCGTCCGCTACTACCGCGTGGAATTCGCGCGGCTTGCGCTCGCCGGCGGGGAGACGCGCATCGTGACCGGCTTCAAGGACGTGGACGAGGAGGTGCGCAAGGAGCAGCAGATCCAGCAGGCCCTGCGCGAGGCCATCGACGCCGCCAACGCCTCCAACAAGGCCAAGAGCGATTTCCTCTCCAGCATGAGCCACGACATGCGCACGCCCATGAACGGCATCATCGGCATGACCGCCATCGCCGCCAACCACCTGGACGACCGCGAGAGGGTGGCGGACTGCCTGAGGAAGATCACCGATTCGTCCAAGCACCTGCTGTCGCTCATCAACGACGTGTTGGACATGAACAAGATCGAGTCCGGCAAGGTGGAGCTGCACGAGGAGGAGTTCTGCCTGGCGGAGCTCATCGACGGCATGCTGGCCATGACGCGCTCGCAGATCCAGTCCCACCGGCACGCCTTCCGGGTGAACATCGTCAACGTGGCGCACGAGCAGGTGATCGGCGACCGGCGGCGCATCGAGCAGGTGTTCGTCAACATCATGAGCAACGCCATCAAGTACACCCCCAACGGCGGCAGGATCTCCCTCAGCGTGATGGAGCAGCCCACGCGGGCGCAGGGCTTCGGGCACTACCAGTTCATCTTCGAGGACAACGGCTACGGCATGACGGAGGAATTCCTGCAGCGCCTGTTCGAGCCGTTCGCCCGCGCCAACGACAAGCAGACCGCGGGCATCCAGGGCACGGGCCTGGGCATGGCCATCACCCGGAACATCGTCCGCATGATGGGCGGGGACATCTCCGTGGAGAGCGTCTATGGCGAGGGCTCGAAGTTTACGGTCAACATGTACCTGAAATTGCAGGATGCGGAGGACATCGACTACGGCAACTTCGTCAACCTCCGCGTGCTGGTGGCGGACGACGACGCGGTCTGCTGCGAATCCACCTGCGAGATCCTGGGCGGCATGGGCATGAACAGCGAGTGGGTGCTCACCGGCAAGGCCGCCGTGGAGCGCGTGAAGGCGCGGCGGGAGCAGGGGCGGGACTTCTTCGCCATCATCGTCGACTGGAAGCTGCCCGACCAGGGCGGCGTGGAGACGACCCGCCAGATCCGCAGGCTGGTGGGGGAGGGCGTGCCCATCATCATCTTCTCCGCCTACGACTGGACGGACATCGAGCAGGAGGCGCGGGAGGCCGGGGCCACCGCCTTCATCAGCAAGCCCCTGTTCCGCACCAAGCTGGCCACGCTGTTCAACGCGCTCGTCAACAACCAGTCCGCGGACACCGGCCTGGAGGACCCCCTGCAGAAGCTGGAGGAGATGGGCTTGGCGGGCCGGCGCGTGCTGCTGGCGGAGGACATGGAGATCAACGCCGAGATCGCGATGGACTTCCTCGAGATGACCGGGCTGGAGGTCGACTGGGCGAGGGACGGCGCGCAGGCGGTGGAGATGCTGGCCGCCGCGCCCGACGATTACTACGCCATGGTGTTCATGGACATGCAGATGCCCAACATGAACGGCTGCGAGGCTGCGCAGGCGATCCGCGCGATGGACCGCGACTACGCCAGGCAGATCCCCATTGTGGCCATGACGGCCAACGCCTTCACCGAGGACGTCCTGAACTGCAAGCGCGCCGGCATGAACGACCACGTAACGAAGCCCATCGACATCGAGGTGCTGGCGCGGGTGCTGCAGACCTACCTGCTGAACGGCAACGGGTCCGGCGCGAAGGCGTAGCGCCGCGTGTAATGCGGGACCGCGCGGCGGCGACCCGCCGGGCTGCCCAGAGCGGACGGACCGAGCGCCCGGGCGAGCCCGGCGCGCACTTGGAGGGGAGCATACGCATGCCACTTGAAATCGTAAGGAACGACATCACGAAGATGCATGTCGACGCCATCGTCAACGCGGCGAACCGCTCGCTGCTGGGCGGGGGCGGCGTCGACGGCGCGATTCACCGCGCGGCCGGGCCGGAGTTGCTCGCGGAGTGCCGCACCCTCGGCGGCTGCGAGACCGGGGCGGCGAAGATCACGAAGGGCTACCGGCTCCCCGCGAAATACGTCATCCACACGGTGGGCCCGATCTGGCGCGGCGGGACGCATGGCGAACGGGAGCTGCTCGCCTCGTGCTACCGCAATTCGCTGGCACTGGCGCTGGAATACGGCTGCGAGACGGTGGCCTTTCCCATGATCTCCGCCGGCGCCTACGGCTATCCGAAGGATCAGGCGATGTCCGTCGCGGTGGACGCCATCGGGAAATCCCTGCTTGAGCACGACATGACGGTCTACCTGGTGGTGTTCGGGCGCGAGGAGTTCCCGACCGGGTAAAAAGCTGTTCCGCGACGCGCAGGCGTACACCGACGATACCTGTGTCCCGCGCACGCCGGGAAGAACGCCGGGCGTGCGAGGACGGAGCTGTGGCGACAGGGCGACGGCGCGCTGCATGCGGTATACGAGTTCACACGGCAAATCCGTTGATGAATAAAGAAGCACATGACAACACCAGAAGGAGGAGAAGCAAATGAAGAAGATTCTCACATGGGTTCTCGTTCTCGCGATGCTCGCCATGGGCGCGGCGCTCGCGGAAGGCGAAAAGATCACCGCACAGGGCGTCGGCCAGGGCATCGACGGGGACGTCGTGGTGCAGGTCGTCGCCGACGCGACCACCCTCTACGAAGTCGAGGTCCTGGAGCAGAACGAGACCGTCGGCATCGGCTCCATCGCGGTGGAGAAGCTGCCCGGCGCGATCGTCGAAGCCAACAGCATCGCCGTGGACGGCATTGCCGGCGCGACGGTGACCAGCAACGCCATCAAGGACGCCATCCAGGCGGCGCTGACCGATGCCGGCATTGATCCCGCGCCCTTCATGGTGGAGCAGGCCGCGGGCGAGGCGGCCGAGAAGACCGCCGTGACGCTCGATTGCGACGTGGTGATCGTCGGCGCGGGCGGCGCGGGACTGACCGCCGCCGTGCGGGCCACCCAGGCGGGCGCGAAGGTGCTGGTGCTGGAGAAGATGCCCATGGTGGGCGGCAACAGCCTGAAGGCCTCCGGCGGCATGAACTGCGCGGGCACCAAGTTCCAGGAGGCCGCGGGCATCGTCGACAGCGGCGTGCAGGAATTCATCGAGGACACGATGAACGGCGGCCATCAGCTCAACGACCTCGCGCTGGTCACCACGATGGCCGAGAACAGCGCCGAGGCCGTGGAGTGGCTGGAATCGATCGGCGCGCCGCTGCCCAGGGTGGCGGCCACCGGCGGCACGACCCACAAGTATCTGCATTCCCCCGAGGACGGCAGCCCCGTGGGCGCGTACCTCGTCGCAAAGCTCGGCGAGGAAGCCGAGAAGCAGGGCATTGAGATCATGCTGAACACCACCGCCACCGAGATCCTGATGGACGGCGGCGCGGCGGTGGGCGTGAAGGCCAACGACGCCGAGCACGAATACACCGTCAACGCCAAGGCCGTGATCCTGGCCACCGGCGGCTTCGGCGCGAACTTCGAGCTGATGTGCTCCTTCAACCCGAGCCTCGCCAACGCCGTGACCACGAACCATCCCGGCGCGACGGGCGACGGCATCCTGATGGCCGAGGCCGTGGGCGCGGCCACCGTGGACATGGACCAGATCCAGCTCCATCCCACCGTGTACCAGGCCACCAGCATGCTGGTCTCCGAGAAGATGCGCTCGCTGGGCGCGATCCTGGTGAACCAGGAGGGCAGGCGCTTCTGCAACGACCTGGCCACGCGCGACGCGGTGTCGGCGGCGGAGCTGGAGCAGACCGGCGGCTACGCCTACATCATCTTCGACCAGAACCTGGTGGACAACAACAAGTCCGCCAAGCAGTACATCGAGCTGGGTATGGCCGTGACGGGCGATACCTATGAGGCGCTCGCGCAGGCCATGGGCGTGGACGAGGCGGCGTTCGTCGAGACCATGAACACCTGGAACGCGGCGGTGGCCGCGGGCGAGGACGCGGAGTTCGGCCGCAACAACGGCATGGACGCCGACCTGTCCACCGCGCCCTTCTACGCAATTCAGATCGCCCCCGGCATCCACCACACCATGGGCGGCATCAAGATCGACACCGACACCGAGGTGATCGACACCGAGGGCAACCCGATTCCCGGCCTGTTCGCGGCGGGCGAGACCACCGGCGGCGTGCACGGCGGCAACCGCATCGGCGGCAACGCGGTGTGCGACTTCGTGGTGTTCGGCCGCATCGCCGGCGCGCAGGCGGCGGCATACGCCGCGGCCGCGGAGGTCGCCCCGGCGGCATAACGGCGCGGGAAAGCGACAGGTCGGCCATGCCGGCGAGGGAAAGGAGCGATGATTGATGAACAGGATCGGAAAGCTGGCGGTCGCGCTGTGCCTGGTGCTCGCGGCCTGCGTGGCGCTAGGGTGCGCGTTGCCGGCGCGGTTCGGCATCGTCGATTCGGCGAGCGCCGCCTCGGGCGTGAAGCTGAACAAAACCCGCGCCACGCTCGACGTGGGGGACACGCTCAGGCTGAAGGTCTCGGGGACGAAGCGATGGGTCACCTGGTCCAGCTCCAATAAGTGCGTCGCGAAGGTGAACCGCCATGGCCGCGTCACCGCGCTGGAGCCCGGAACGACCAAAATCACCGCCAGGGTCGGGGCGAAGAAGCTCACCTGCAGGATCACCGTCAATAGCCCCGTTATCGTCGATCCCACGATCATCGGCCCGGTGATCGTAATGAAGAAGCCCATACTCTACCTCTATCCCGAGGAAGAGACGGAGCTCACCGTGAAGCTCGGCAGGCCCGAGGCGATCACCGCGTCCTATCCGGCCTACGGGGACGGCTGGCGCGTGTCGGCCCGTCCCGACGGCACTCTGACGGACCTCGACTCCGGCCGAAGCCTGTACGCGCTCTACTGGGAGGGCGCGTTCGATGTGACGCCCGCGATCGACGAGGGCTTCGTGGTCGCGGGGCAGGATACGGCCGCCTTCCTCGAGGAAAAGCTCGCCGCGCTCGGGCTGACGGAGCGCGAGGCCGAGGAGTTCATCGTCTATTGGCTCCCGAACCTGCAGCAGAACCCGTATAACCTGATTCGCTTTGAGCGCATGGAGGAGATCGACGCCGCAATGCCGCTGGCGTTCTCCGTCGAGCCGGAGACGCGCATTCGCGTTTTCATGGTCTACCGGCCGCTGGAGGAAGCCGTGGAGATCCCGGAGCAGGTGCTTCCGGAGACGCCGGTTCGGCGGGGGTTCACCGTCGTCGAATGGGGCGGAAGCGAGTTGAACTGACCGCGCCGCCGAGCGGGCGCATTCACGATCAAAAACCGGGAGGGCACGACGTGCCCTCCCGGTTTGGCTCCCGGCATCCGGTCGAGTGATTACGGAATCCGCGTCTCCACCGTTTCCAGCCCGGCGTCGATCCTGTCGGATGCCCTGCCCTCGAAGGCCAGGATCCACAGCTCATCCCCGCCGCCCCAATCAGAACCGTCGATATAGCTCAGCGCCTCTCCGGGACGGGCATAGAAGAAATACGTGTGCCACGGCTCGCCGTCCTTTTCCAGGTTGATCGCGATGCTGCCCGCCGCGTTCTGGAGGTCGCCCAGGCTTTCGACGCTCCCGGGCACGGCGGCGCGATAGAGAAAACCGGTCGGCGCATAGCCCTGCGCGCCCAACTGATCCAACAGCTTGGCGCCGTCGGGGAACGCGCGCACGACGGATTCCCCGATCGGCGTCGCGGCGATCTGCAATAGCGCCCCTTCTTCGATTGCGAGGAAGGCATAGTCGTAGTCGAACGCCTCGACCATTCCCACGAGCTGGCCGAATTCGCTGTCGATGTCGATCAGCTTCCCGACATCCATCTTCGCGGGAAGCGAGCTCGTGGGATCGAGCCGCCAGGCGCGCAGTTGATCGGACTTGCTGGTCATGAATTCCGGCCCCTGCGCGACGTACAGCGCGGGCCAGAGGTTCGCGACCTGCCTTTTGCCGCCGTCGTCGGCGGGTGCGGGCGATTGCGGCGCGCTGGAGTAGAAGTCCCAGTCGCGCAGCGACCGGGTATGCCCCAGGCATACCGTCCGATCCGGCGTGACGAACCATGCGCCGCCCTTGAACGCCATCGTCGACGAATCGATGCCGGTGGCGTACACCACCCACATGCCGTCCGTTTCAGAGGATTGGTACATCCAGAATTCCCTGGCATTGGCGGCTTTGGGGTCGTTTGCCACGACGGCATCCCTGGCCTCCTCCAGCGTCATCGCGCACACGGGCCGGCAGAGCAGCGTCGCCATGAGCATCCATGCGAGCATGCGCTTTCCAATGGACATGTAAGACCACCTCCGAAGGATAGACGCGCGCCGCCGCCGGTTTGTTCCGGATGGTGCTTCATTCTGAATACGCACGGCATTCTGGCGATGTACCGGGGATTGGGACGGAAAATCCTCCCCGGACCTTTGTCCGGGGAGGTTCGGAGCGCCGATAATTGCCGCGACCGCGGCGGTTTTCCGGAAAATCGCTGAGGCGGGGGAAAGCTCCGCCTGCTGCGTCCGGCTGTCCTGCCTGCTTTCTCCGCACTCTGTGCCAGCGGGACTCCGGGCGCACACCCTGCCCGCGCGATGCCAATGCCGCGGAGCAACGCGGCGGGGAATAGGGGAGGGCGTCCGCTTCAGTTCTTCAGGAACTGCTCTCCGCACTCTGTGCCAGCGGGATTCCGGGCGCGCGCCCTGCCCGCGCGATGCCAATGCCGCGGAGCAACGCGGCGGGGAATAGGGCGGGGCGTCCGCTTCAGTTCTTCAGGAACTGCTTCTGCCGCTCGATGGTTTCGTTCTGGCGCGCGACGAACCGCTCGGCCATGTCGCGCGCGGCGGGCTCGGCCCCGGCGTAGGTGTTCAGCGATTTCGTCATCTCGACCACGCCCATGTTCGCGCCCTGGATTGCGATTTCGGCGATGTGGGCGCTGCTGCGATCCGTCAGCGTTTCCATCTCCAGGCCCATCCACATGCCCGCGCGTTCCATCGGCCCGGAGGGCTCGGCCCTGCCGCCCGCGTCGACGAGCGCGCGCTCTCCCTCGTGCTGGGCCGCGGTGTAGTCCTCCAGCTCCCTCGCGAGCTCGTCGTGCATGCGCCCGGATTCTGCCTTCTTCATCAATTGCTCCACCGCGTCGCGGCCCGTGCGCGCGTTGCGCACGACATCCTGCAACAGTTGCACCGTTTCGTTCATACCATGACCTCCTATGCGTCTTTTCCGGCATATTATGCCCGAACGGGCGGAGACCATGCGCGCGGGATGTGCTTCTCGGCATGCGCTTGACGCGCTGCATCCAGGCATGGCCGATGCCCTAACCGCCCGGCGCGAGGTATTGGTCCGCTCAACGAAGAAAACAACAGATTAAAATTCCCTCAACCCCTTGACAACCCCCTCCCGGGATGCTATAATAGCTTTGCGTTTTGAACAGCGCAGCTGAATATGGTCGCATGGCTCAGTTGGTAGTACGTACTGGTTGAGTTGTCAAACTAAACAAGGTCGCATGGCTCAGTTGGTAGAGCACATCGTTCACATCGATGGGGTCACAGGTTCGAGTCCTGTTGCGACCACTTGAGAGCCGAACCGCAAGGTTCGGCTTATTGCTTATTCTTGTGGTTGAGAAATATGTCAAGAAAACCGCCCCCGCGACACACACACTGAACCTGCCCGGCGGAAGGAGAGAGAAACGTTGTTGGATTTTCTGAAAACCCATCAGCTGAATATCATGCTGTTCTTGAGCGGTATTTGCGGCATACTCGTGGTGTTGACCGTGATGACCAAGACACTCTCGAGCAAACGCAGGCGCATCCTCGCGCTGCTGGAAGCGGCCGCCATGCTCCTGCTGATTGCCGACCGCTATGCCTATATCTATCGGGGCGACCCAAGTCCGCTGGGATTTTGGATGGTTCGAATCAGCAACTTTCTTGTGTACTTCCTGACCCTTTACATCACGCATTCGTTCACACTTTACATGTTTGACCTGTTCAGGAACGAGGGCAGACTGAGAATCATACCAAAGCGGCTGTATCTATGCGAAATCCTGTTCGTCGTAGGCGTAGTACTTCTCGTCATTTCACAGTTTACCGGACTGTATTATACCTTCGACGCGCAAAACACCTATCAAAGAGCGCGTTGGAACATCGTATGCTTTATTGTGCCGATAGCAATCACACTCGTGCATGTTACCCTCGAATTGCAATATCGCAAATCCCTGGGACGTGTCATTGCTTTTTCGCTGATCCTGAACAGTGTGATTCCTCTGATTGCTTCGATAATCCAATTATTTGCCTACGGACTGTCCCTGACGAATATGTCGATTGTGGGAATGGCTATACTGCTGTATCTGTTTGTGTTGATCGACCTGAATGAAACCGTTGAACGGGCGAAAAACCAGGAAATCGAATTTTACAAGAAGGAACGCGAACAGGAACACGATATGTTCGAACAGACGGCGGAGGCCCTGGCCAGCGCCATCGACGCGAAGGATCCCTACACGAACGGCCACTCCCGTCGCGTAGCGGAGTATTCGCTGAAGATTGCCAAGTCTGTCGGAAAACCCGAAGAGGAGTGCGAAAGGGTGTATTTTGCGGCACTTCTGCACGACGTGGGCAAGATCGGTGTGCCGAGTTCCATCCTCAATAAGAAAGGCCGCCTCTCGGACGAGGAATTTGAACAGATCAAGCGGCATCCCGTTCTGGGCGGCCAGATTCTGTCCACAATAAGGCAATCCCCGTGGCTGAGCATCGGCGCGCGCTATCATCACGAGCGCTATGGGGGCAAAGGTTATCCGGAGGGCCTCAAGGGTGAGGAAATTCCGGAAATCGCTCGCATCATCGCCGTCTCGGACGCATACGACGCCATGACTTCCAACCGAAGCTACATCGACATAGATACCGAATACAGGATGCAGGAGATGATTTCCGGTTCAAACCTGACGCCAACGACCAGCGTGCGCTGCGATTCCATCTATCACGATTGCACAGAGGGCATCGTTGTTACGAAAAAACCGACCCGAATCAGCCTTTGCAGCCAGCCGGACGACGGCTTCTCTGCGGAGGAATGCCTGCCCTCATTGATCTTGTTTGACGCGCTGGACGGCCAGGTGCACCCAGGGGAGGAAGACAACCGAAATCTGCTTTATTTCGAGTATGCCCAAATTCGATTGGACGGACACGTCACGGCGCGCAATACGCGCAATACCGAGGTTCGCGTTCTCGATCAGGAGAGCGACCTGGAGCCAGCCGGCTTTGGCGAACCCGAGCGTGGCCAGCGTTACAAGGTCGAAGCCGCCCGCTACAAGGACCACGCCGTCGTCAGGATTTCGGATGAAAAGCGGACGTTGCAGGTCATCCTGGCGCTGCCCGACACTTCGCGGTTTGTCTATATCGCGCTCAGCGGAGAGCATTGCGAGCTTCACAACATCCGGATTGAAAACGACGCTGTGGAAATCGGGCCGGACGACATCCCGCGCATCGCCGAGGAGATCAGCTTCATCAAGGACTGCCCGGAGGGGGATGTGCCGAACGTCCAGGTGGACAGCTGGCGCACGGACGCCTCTGAAGGTATATTGATCGGCGACGGCATGACGCTCTCCTTCCATACGATGAGCCTGCCGACGGCGCGTCTGGTGTGGCATTGCCCGTTCATCAGCGTATTCTCATCAAACGACGGCAAGATAAGCGGCGCAGATTTCCGGGAATACATCCTTTTGCGGCTGGACGGTGAGAACTGGGAATCGGATGCACACGTCGAAAACAAGGTTCAAGTCAGGCAGCAGGCCAGCTTTGAGGGCTGGAATATCTGGAAGGATGAAAACAAAAAAGGCTTGGATTGTATCATAAAGATCAAGAGGAATGAGAACGTGATCACCATGCAAACGGAGAATCTGGGCATCGCCATAAACAGCGTCACGACGATCCTCGACGATGTGAAGGATGTGTATGTCGCGCTCACCGGCGATCAGTGCGCCATCACGAATATCCATGTGATTCGCTGCGAATGAGTATCCGAGACGCCGGGGGAATCCTGAGTCACGGGGACGGTTCTCTTGACACAGGCGCATCATGTACAAAGGGCACTATGGCAGAGCACATCGTTCACATCGATGGGGTCACAGGTTCGAGTCCTGTTGCGACCACCACAATCCGTCCGAAAACACAGTTTTCGGACGGATATTTTATGCACAACACACAAAAACAAGGTTCATCACGGAAAGTTGTGGGATTGACAGAAATGCGATAGACAAAAGGAGCATGAAAGACTTCTAATTGTAGCTGCTAAACAAACAAGGAAGAAG
>CADBCY010000019.1 GCA_902793325.1 uncultured Eubacteriales bacterium | reverse complement strand
GGCGGCGCTGTGCGGCCTGCTGGCCCACGGCGGCGGCCCGGCGCTGATCGCCGCGGCGGCGCTGGCCGTGGCGGCGGGCGCCTACGTGCCCGCGCACATGGCCGGCTTCCGCGCCATCCCCGCGCTGGCGGGCTCCTGGTCCGGCGGGGAGATCGACCCCGCGCTCTCCGCCCCGGCGGCGGCCGCGCTGACGACGTCCCTGTCCTTTCTGCTGGGGGCGCTGTTCTTCGCGCTGCTGTACCGGCGGGAGACCGTCTCCCTGGCCATCCTGATCCTGTTCTCCACGCTCGTCGCCAGCCACGCCGCGTCCCTCACCGCCTCCATCCCGGCGGCGCTGCCGGGCCTGGCGGCGGGCGCGGCGGCGTTTGCGCTCACCGCCGGGCCGACGCGGGACGGCGCCGCCGCCCGGGCGCTGTTGCCCGGCATACTGGCGGTGTGCCTGGCGCTCATCCTGCTGCCCGCGGGGCGGGTCACCTGGCGGCCGCTGGAGAACGCCGCCAACCGCGTGCGCGACGTGTTCGAGCAGTACTTCGGCTTCACCCGCCAGCGCATCGCGTTTTCGATCAACGAGCAGGGCTACGACCACGCGGGCGAGGTGGGCGGCGAGGTCGTCGCCATGCTGGGCGGCCCCGCCGACCCCCACCAGGACGCCGTGATGCGCGTGACGGCCTCGGACGAGCTGCTGCTGCGCGGCACGGTGCGCTCCACCTACACCGGCTATTCCTGGGTGGACACCGCCCCCCGCAGCCGCTACCTGTACTACGACCTGACCCGCGCGCGGGTGCGCGACGCCGTGTTCGGCGCGGACCTGCCCGTCGCGGACGGCGCGTTCCGCGAGGCGCGCGCGCAGGTGGAAATCCTGAAGGAGGGCACCAGCACGCTGTTCGCGCCGGTCCGGCTGACGAAGTTCGAGCTGCCGCTGTCCACCGCGCTGTACTACAACACCGCCGGAGAGCTGTTCCTCACCCGCGAGGTGCAGCCGGGGGACGCCTACGCGCTGACGGCCCGGCTGCCCGTGCACGGCAACGCGCTGCGGAACGCGGCGGCGCGGGGCGAGGCGCAGGACGACCCCCAGTGGCAGCAGTTGATGGCGGTCTACGGCGCGCTGCCCGAGGGCATCGACCCGCAGGTGTACGCCCTGACCATGGAGATCACGAAGGACGCCGGCACCGCCTACGACCGCGCGCTGGCGATCATGACCTACCTCACGCGCAACACGCGCTACACGCTGGACGTGGAGTACCCGCCCCTGGGCCGGGACTTCGTGTCGCACTTCCTGCTGGACACCCGGGCCGGCTATTGCAGCTACTACGCCTCCGCCATGGCGGTGCTGGGGCGCATCGCGGGCCTGCCCACCCGCTACGTGGAGGGCTACCTGGCCCGCCCCGGCGCGGACGGCACGGCGGTGCTGACCGGCGAGGACGCCCACGCCTGGGCGGAGATCTACTTCCGCGGCCTGGGCTGGGTCCCGTTCGACGCCACCGGCGGCGCGACCGGCCGCAGCGGCCAGGGCAGCGGCGACCGAGACGGCGGGCAGGGCGAGGACGCCTTCGACGACGACGCCCCCGAGGGCCTGACCCCGAGCCCGTCCCCCACGGAACAGGACGCACCGGGCAGCGACCTGCTGAACGAGGGCCAGACGCCCTCCCCCACCCCCACGATCCCGCCCCAGGACGAAGATCAGGACGAAAATCAGGACGAAGATCAGGACGAGCCGGAGGACAGCGAGCCCCCGGAGGACCCCGGCGACGGCGAGCTCCCCCCGGAGCTGCCCCCGGAGGACGAGCCCGAGCCCCCCGTCCCGCCCGAGCAGGAATCGAACGACCCGCCCTCCCCGCTGCCGTGGGCGCTGCTGGGCCTGCTGCTCCTAGTGCTGCTCGCGGCGCTGGGCGTACTGTGGGCGCGGCGCAGGCTGCGGCAGACCGACCCCATCGCGCTATGCGCGGAGGCGAAGGACCCCGACCAGGCGGCGATGATCCTGTACCGCGCCTGCCTGACCGCGCTGGCCTTCACGGGCCAGGCGCCCGCCAACGGCGAAAGCCCCGAAGCCTTCGCCGCGCGGGTGGCGAACCAGCAGAAGTGCCCGGAGTACGCGGCCTTCGCCGAGGCCGTCGCGCGCCGCCGCTACGGCCGCCAGCCCCTGAAGAAGGCCGACTTGGCCGCGGGGCGGAAGGCGTACCGCGGCATCGAGCGGGCGCTGCGCCGCGGCGAGCGGCTGCGCTACGCCGTCCACCGGATGTTCCGGGGGCTGGGGGATTTCGACCGGATCCCCTGACCCTCCCGCGCGCGCGGCGACCCGGCGGCTTCGGAAGGCGCGCGCCGGGGGCCCGGTGCCCCCTGCCCGCGCCCCGCGAAGGCCCTTTCCCAAATGTTGTCAGGAACATCATCTTGTGCTATAATAGAGAATGCGGTCATATGGATACGCAGCGGAACAGGAACGCGCGGCGCCGGCGGCGCGCGCTTTCGAACCATGATTCTATCTCCCCGGAGGAACCGACATGTTTGACTTCTTAAAGAAATTCCTGAAGACGAGCAACGAGGCGCAGGTCAAGCAACTGCGCAGGATCGTCGATCAGATCAACGCGCTGGAGCCGGAAGTGAAGAAGCTCAGCGACGACGATATGCGCGCGCGCATCGCCGCGCTGCGCGAACAGGCCGAGGGCGGCCAGGACCTGGACAGCCTGCTGCCCGAGACCTACGCGCTGGTGCGCGAGGCCGGCGTCAGGGTGCTGGGCCAGCGGGCCTTCGACGTGCAGCTCATCGGCGGCATCGTGCTGCACCAGGGCCGCATCGCCGAGATGAGGACCGGCGAGGGCAAGACCCTCACCGCCACGCTGCCCGCGGTGCTGAACGCGCTCACCGGGCGAGGCGTGCACGTGGTCACCGTGAACGACTACCTGGCCAAGTTCCAGTCGGAGTGGATGGGCAAGGTGTACCGCTTCCTGGGCCTGAGCGTGGGCCTGATCGTCCACGACATGGAGGCCCCCGAGCGCAAGGTCGCCTACGCCGCGGACATTACCTACGGCACCAACAACGAGTTCGGCTTCGACTACCTGCGCGACAACATGGTCACCTACAAGGAGCGCATGGTGCAGCGGGCGCTGAACTTCGCCATCGTGGACGAGGTGGACTCCATCCTCATCGACGAGGCCCGCACCCCGCTGATCATCTCCGGCCAGGGCGACAAGTCCACGGAGATGTACGGCCGCGCCAACCAGTTCATCCTCACCGGGCTCACCGAGGCCAAGGAAGAGAAGGACGACCAGCCCGCGGTGGAGGGCGATTTCCTGCGGGACGAGAAGGACAAGACCCTGTCGCTGACGGAGCGCGGCGTGCGCAAGGCGGAGCGCTTCTTCGGCGTGGAGAACCTCACCGACCCTGAAAACCAGGAGCTGTACCACTACATCCTCGGCGCGCTCCGCGCCCACAAGATGATGCGCCGCGACGTGGACTACGTGGTCAAGGACGGGCAGGTCATCATCGTGGACGAGTTCACCGGCCGCCTGATGATGGGCCGCCGCTACTCCGACGGCCTGCACCAGGCCATCGAGGCCAAGGAGGGCGTGAAGGTGGAGCGCGAGTCGAAGACGCTCGCCACCATCACCTTCCAGAACTATTTCCGCATGTACCGGAAGCTCTCCGGCATGACCGGTACGGCCAAGACCGAAGAGGAGGAGTTCAACGGCATCTACAAGCTGGACGTGGTGACCATCCCCACCAACCGGCCCATGATCCGCGAGGACATGAACGACGCCGTGTTCATCAGCCAGAAGGCCAAGTACGCCGCCATCATCGAGGAAGTCGTGAAGCGCCACGCCACCGGCCAGCCCGTGCTGGTGGGCACCGTGAGCGTGGAGAAGAGCGAGCTCATCAGCGGCATGCTGGCCCGCCGCGGCGTGGACCACGTGGTGCTGAACGCCAAGTTCCACGAGAAGGAAGCCGAGATCGTGGCCCAGGCGGGCAAGGTGGGCGCGGTGACCATCGCCACCAACATGGCCGGCCGCGGCACGGACATCCTGCTGGGCGGCAACGCAGAGTTCATGGCCCGCAAGGCCATGCGCCAGCGCGAGGAAGCCCAGGGCGTGGAGGACTACGAGGAGATGCTGGAGGAGGCCATCGGCTTCAACGAGCACGTGTCCGACGAGGTCAAGGAGCTGCGCCGGCTGTTCCGCCAGAAGCTCGCGGAGTTCGAGGTGGAGACGAAGCGGGGCCACGACGAGGTCGTGAAGCTGGGCGGCCTGCACATCATCGGCACCGAGCGCCACGAATCCCGCCGCATCGACAACCAGCTCCGCGGCCGCGCCGGCCGCCAGGGCGACCCCGGCTCCAGCCAGTTCTTCATCTCCTTCGAGGACGACCTGCTCCGGCTGTTCGGCTCCGACCGCTTTCGCCCGATGCTGGAGAAGCTCTCCGGCGGCGGGGAGGCCGAGGAAGCCATCGAGTTCGGCATGGTGTCCAAGCAGATCGAGAACGCCCAGAAGCGGGTGGAGGCGCGCAACTACGACATCCGCCTGCACGTGCTGCAGTACGACGACGTGATGAACCAGCAGCGCGAGATCATCTACGGCCAGCGCCGCGAGGTGCTGGAGGGCGAGGACATGCACGCCAAGATCCTGGAGATGCGGGACACGCTGATCCGCGAGGCGGTGGAGCGCCACTGCGGCGACGACATTCCCTACGCCGAGTGGGACATCCAGGGCCTTTCGGAGTACCTCGAGCGGCTGTGCGTGGAGAAGGGCGCCACGAAGCGCCTCTACGAGGCGCAGAAGGGCGGCGACAAGGACAGCTTCATCCGGGCGCTGGAGGCCCGCGCCGACGAGATCTACGCCATGCGCGAGAAGATGTGGGCCGAGGCCAACCTCGACATGCGCGAATTCGAGCGCGTGTCGCTGCTGGGCGCGGTGGACCGCCGCTGGATGGACCACATCGACGCCATGGACGAGCTGCGCGACGGCATCGGCCTGCGCGCCCTGGGCCAGCGCGACCCCATCGTGGAGTACAAGCGCGAGGGCTACGACATGTTCGAGGAAATGGTGCACCTCATCCAGGAGGACACCATCCGCCGCCTGTACCTGACCGTGCTGGCCAAGCCCGTCGAGCGCAAGCAGGTGGCCCAGCCCACCGCCGCCACCCACGGCGCGCCCGCGCCGCAGAAGGCCGCGCCCAGGAAGGCCACCCCCAAGGTCGGCCGCAACGACCCCTGCCCCTGCGGCAGCGGCAAGAAGTACAAGAACTGCTGCGGGCGGGGAGAATAAAAGCAAACCCCGCGGAACGGAAGCGCGAACCCTTGGCCGATCGCCGAAGGCGAACGGCGGACAATTCCAACCCCATCAAAAGGATGTGACGATATGATCGAAATGGATGGCTTCAAGCAGGACCTGAACGCCGTGCGGGACATGCTGGCGGAGGCCGGGCAGAGCCTGCAAATCGACCATTTGCGCGAGCAGCTGGTCGAGTACAACGAGGACATGGGCTCCGCGGGCTTCTGGGACGACGCCGAGCGCGCCCAGAAGGTGTCCGCGAAGGCCAGCGCCGTGGAGCGCCGCATCAAGCACTACGAGGGCCTGTGCACGCGCGCGGACGACATCGAGGTGCTGATGGAGCTGGCCGAGGAGAGCGACGACGAGAGCATGGCGGGGGAGATCGCCCAGGAGTTCGCCAGCCTCAAGGACGAGCTGGAGACCCTGCGCCTGCAGACCCTGCTCACCGGCGACTACGACGCCTGCAACTGCATCCTGTCGCTGCACGCCGGCGCGGGCGGCACCGAGGCCCAGGACTGGACCCAGATGCTCTACCGCATGTACACCCGCTTTGCCGAGCGCATGGGCTTTCAGGTCAAGCTGCTGGACCTGCTGGACGGCGACGAGGCGGGCATCAAGTCCGTCACCTTCGAGGTCACCGGCGACTACGCCTACGGCTACCTGAAGTCGGAGCGCGGCGTGCACCGGCTGGTGCGCATCTCCCCCTTCGACGCCAACGCGCGCCGGCACACCTCGTTTGCCTCGCTGGACGTCAGCCCCATCATCGAGGACGACGGCGAGATCGAGATCCGGCCCGAGGACCTGCGCATCGACACCTACCGCGCCTCCGGCGCGGGCGGCCAGCACGTCAACCGCACCGACTCCGCCGTGCGCATCACCCACCTGCCCACCGGCATCGTGGTACAGTGCCAGAACGAGCGCAGCCAGGTGCAGAACAAGGAGATGTGCTTCATCTGGCTGCGCGCGCGGCTGGCGGAGCTCAAGGAGCAGCAGCGGCAGGAGCAGATGGGCGAGATCAAGGGCGAATTGAAGAAGATCGAGTGGGGCAGCCAGATCCGCTCCTACGTGTTCCAGCCCTACACCATGGTCAAGGACCACCGCACCGGCTACGAGATGGGCGACGTCTCCGCCGTGATGGACGGCAAGCTGGAGGGCTTCGTGACCAGCTATCTGCAGAAGCTGTAACGGGGAGAAAGCGTTTGAAGCGGATCGCGCGGGGCGCGGAAACGAAGACCGAAGAGCATAGAGATTGACGAGAACATGAACGACCGAACCGGGCAAACCGTTGGAGCCGTCGCCCTGATCCTGGGCCTGGTCGCGCTGATGCTGATACTGGCGCTGACCGCGCTGCACGCCGTGGGCACCGACGCCGCGCTGTACTACTCCGAGCAGACGAAGGCGGGCATCCTGCCGAGAGCGGGCCTCTCCGACGGGGAGCTGCGGGAGCTGGATCACCGCCTGGCGGCCTACCTGCGGGGCGACGCGGCGGCGCTGGAGGCCGACCCGCCCTTCGGCGCGCGGGAGATGGCCCACATGCGGGACTGCCACGACCTGTTCGCGCTGCTGCGCAAGGTGCGCAGGCGGCTGATCCCGTGGGCGGTGCTGCTGATCGTGGGCGGGACGTACCTGCTGCGGGACGGGAAAAGGGCGCGCCGGTGCGCGCTGCTCGCGCCGCTGATACCACTCGTGCCGCTGGGCGCGTTCGGCATCTGGGCGGCGGCGGACTTTGGCGGCGCGTTCACGTTCTTCCACCGGCTGCTGTTCCGCAACGACCTGTGGTTGCTGGACCCGCGCACCGACCTGCTGATCCGCGTCTGCCCGGAATCCATGTTCATGGCGATGGGCCTGCGCGTCGGGCTGTGGAGCCTGGCGGCGCTCGTCGCCGTCCCGGCGGCGGCTGTCCTGTGCACCTTCATACTGCCCCAATCCAAGCAAAACGAGGCAAACCCATGGAAAGACAATCGAGCTACGCGGCGCGGGCCCGGGCCCGCGCCGAAGACCTTCGAAATAAACAAGAGGCGGTAATCCTGGCGGTGGAGTCGAGCTGCGACGAAACCGCCATCGCCATCGTGCGCAACGGCCGGGAGCAACTGGCCAACGCCATCGCCAGCCAGATCGACACCCACGCGCTCTACGGCGGCGTGGTGCCGGAGATCGCCTCCCGCATGCACGTGGAGGCCATCGACCCGCTGCTGGACGCGGCGCTGGCCGAGGCCCACATGACGCTGGACAACATCGACGCCGTGGCCGTCACCTACGGCCCGGGGCTGGTGGGCGCGCTGCTCACCGGCGTGAGCTGGGCCAAGGCGCTGGCCTACGCCGCGGGGCTGCCGCTGGTGCCGGTCAACCACATCGAGGGCCACGTGTCCGCCAACTACGTCGCCCACCCCGACCTGCGGCCGCCCTTCGTGTGCCTGGTGGCTTCCGGCGGGCACAGCCACATCCTGAACGTGACCCGCTACGGCGAGTACGCGCTGATCGGCCAGACCACCGACGATGCGGCGGGCGAGGCCTTCGACAAGGTGGCGCGCGTGCTGGACATCCCCTACCCCGGCGGGCCGCTGCTGGACCGGCTGGCGGACGAGGGCGACGACCATGCCTATACCTTCCCCCACCCGCACACCCAGGGGAAGTACGACTTCTCCTTCTCCGGGCTCAAGACGGCGGTAATCAACCAGGCGCACCACCTCCGCCAGCAGGGCGTGGCCATCGACGCGAAGAACTTCGCCGCCTCCTTTCGCCGCAGCGTGGTGGACATGCTGGTCGAAAAGACGCTGCTGGCCGCGCGGGACACCGGCGCGAAGCAATTGGCCGTGGCCGGCGGCGTGGCGGCGAACAGCCTGCTGCGCCGCGAGCTGCGCCGCCGGGGCGAGGCGCGCGGGCTCCGGGTGTTCATCCCGCCCGTCAACCTCTGCACCGACAACGCCGTCATGATCGGCGCCGCGGGCTACTACCGGCTGATGGCCGGCGAGCTGGCCTCCCTGCGCCTGAACGCCGTCCCCGCGCTGCGGATGATCGAGGCGCAGGCGGACTGACGCGGCGCGGGCCGGGAGAACCTATCCCAGGCTTCCCTGCCATGCCGCCAGCCGGAGCAGCGTCTCCAGGCGCGCGGCGCGGAGCAGGCCGGAGAGGGCGGCGGTGGTCGCGCTGCCGGCGCTGACCGGGCCGTCCAACAGCCCCGAAAGGGTTTCCAACAGGCCCGCAAGAGGCGCGCAAAGGCGGTCTTCGTCGCGCTCGGGCCAGCGTCGCAGCGACCGCGCGCGCTCCCGGACCTGGCTCGCGGCCACGGCGCACAGCGCGCGAACGGCCTCGGCGGTGGTCTCGCCCCGATCCAACTGGCGCGCCAGGGTCCCCAACTGCGCCGCCTGGCCGCGAAGCAGCGCGTCTGCCGCGGCGACGTCGTCCAACTGGGCCTCCGGCGCGGTGACGCGCAGGTTCACGGCAGGCGCGTACAGCCGCACCGCCGCGGCGTCCAGCCCCGCCTCCGCGCGAATCCGCCCGGCGACGCGCTCGGCCTCCCGCCGGTCGTCATAGGCCGCGCCGAGGGCCTGCCACGCGCCGTCCAGCTCCGCCGCCACGCCCGCCGCGCCGCGGTCGGCCAGCGTCGCCGCCAGCGCCCGCGCCGCCTCCGGGGTGTCGCGCCGGCCGAGGCTCACGCACCAGGCATCCACGGCCTCCAGCGACAGCGCGCGCGTCACCGTCGCCGAAGCGAACAGGCTGTCCGACTTCCGCTTTGCCGGCAGGGTCAGCAGGTACACCGCCAGCATGGTGGCCGCCAGCGCCACCGCCCAGGCCAGCGCGCCGGGGCGCTCCCGCCGAACCCGCACCCGCGTCATGCTCATGCCATCGCCTCCCCGTTCTCCTTGCAGCGTATGCGGGGGACGCGGCGGATATGAAAGACGCCGCACCCAGCAACAACGCCGCCGCCGCGCGGTTCCGGAGATTGCAAGACAAAAGAGGCCGCCCCGCGGATGCGGCGCTTCCCCCAACGGAAGCGACCAGATCCACAGGGCGGCCTGACGCTGCAAGCGGAGATTTCCTCCGCGTCAGCGGTTTGTCAGGAAATCTCCGCGATTGCGGCCTTTACCGGCGCTCTGCTGCCGCGCGATTCCGCGCGGCGGCGATGTTTTCTGTTGCCCGTCCTCTGTCCCCGTCATGCGCCCGGCGCCCAGCGGATCTCCGCCGCGCGCCGGCCCTCGGGCGAGGCGTCGCGGCCCGCGAGGGCGTCCGCCTGCCAGTCGCGCACCGCCTCCCGGTCGCGGCCCATCTGTTCCACCAGCGCGTCGAGGCCGGGGAAGCGGCGCTCCCGGCGCAGGAAGCGCAGGTATTCCACCCGCACGGCCCGGCCGTACAGGTCGCCGTCAAAGTCCAGGATGTGGGCCTCTATGGTGGGCTTGCCCTCGGGCGCGGTGGGATGAACGCCCTGGTTCAGCATGCACAGCCGCGCGCCGTCCTCCCCTTCGATCCAGAAGGCGGCGGCGTACACGCCGTCGGGCGGCCAGGGCCCCTCGACCGTCAGCGGGCGGACGTTGGCGGTGTTGAAGCCCAGCTCCCGCCCCAGCCGCTTGCCCCGCTCCACGACGCCATGCACGACCACGGTCAGTCCTCCAGGCGGTCGCCGGGGACGACGCGCAGCGCGTACTCGATCTCGTGGGGCTGGCTCATGGCGGTGGTCATGGCGCGGACGACCGTCTCCGCGTTCAGCCGCACGGGCACCTCGAAGGTCGAACTCTCCCCGTCGCTGACGCCCGGGTACTCCACGCCGTCCGCCTTCACGTAGACGTAGTGGGGGCTGGAGAACACCAGGGTCGCGGTGGCCGCGCCGCCGGACACGACGATGTCCGCGCAGGTGATCCGCACCTTGCCCGTGCCGCCGGAGAAGCTGAAGTCGGCCACCTCGTAGCGCCCGTCCCCGAGCGCCTCCGCGCCGGGCCCGTCCGCCGCCGGGGCCGGGGTCGCGCCGCCCAGCGGCCGCAGGCCCTCCGACGCCACGACCAGCGTGAAGCCGTGGGCCGCGCCGTCCGCGTCCTCCCAGGTAATCGTCACCGGCTCGTCCAGCGCCGCGACGGGCAGGGTGTAGGTATCCTCGCCCCGCGCGTTCACCGCGGGCGCGCAAGCGACGCCGTCGGCGTACAGCGTCTCGCCGCCGCCGGTCGTGGCGGTGACGCGCAGCGTGACACCCGCGTCCGAGACCACGGCGATGGCGTTGGTGAAGCCGAACGCGTCGTCGCCCACGGCGATGTCCGCGGCGTAGAGGCCGTTGTCGGCGGCGAGCGCGGCCCCGGCGGCGAGCAGCAGCGCCAGCAGGGCGATCAGCATGCGTTTCATGGTCGAAAACCTCCCGGGCAAAAATTTTAAAATCTCCGGCTACAGTCTTGCACATTTTCGTGAATTGTGATAAGGTATATGTGTTAAAACAGAATACAAACAGCGGGTGCCGGGCGCGTCGCGTCCGGTGAAAAGGGAAGCGGGTGCAAGTCCCGCGCGAACTCGTCACTGTAAACGGGGAGCAGCCGTCGACAAGCCACTGAAAACGGGAAGGCAGGCGGCCGGCGATGATCCGCAAGCCAGGAGACCTGCCCGACTGTATGCATGAGGCGCGCCCGCGCCTCGGGTCACGAGTGCTTGACGGCATAAACATCCGCTGACGGAAATCAGGGGGTTTCATGGGGTACGCTCGCGACCCGTGGAACCCCTTTGTATTGCCCCCTTCGCAGAAAGGGCCGCGATAAATAACATGTTGGAGGAAACCGCTATGAAAAAACTACTTGCCCTGCTGATCGCTGTCGCGATGCTCGCGCTGACGGGCGTCGCCTTTGCCGAGGACGCCGACCAGGCCGCGGCGGACGCCGTCGCCGAGCTGATCGACGCCATCTACGTCCAGGAGCGGACCGAGGATACCGACGCCCAGATCGAGGCCGCCAGGGCCGGCTGGGACGCCCTGACCGACGCGCAGAAGGAACTGGTTGAAGGCGAAGAGGCCGATCCCGACTACTTCGGCCGCGACACCGGCGACGCTTCCAAGGACGACCCGCTGAACGCCGACGACATCGGCGAGAAGGAGCTGCTGGTCGTGAGCTTCGGCACCTCCTTCAACGACAGCCGCGCCGAGGACATCGGCGGCATCGAGAAGGCGCTCGCGGCCGCGTATCCCGACTGGTCCGTGCGCCGCGCCTTCACCGCGCAGATCATCATCAACCACGTCCAGGCCCGCGACGGCGAGAAGATCGACAACGTGCAGCAGGCGCTGGACCGCGCCGTGGCCAACGGCGTGAAGACCCTGGTCGTGCAGCCCACCCACCTGATGCACGGCGCCGAGTACGACGAGCTGATGGAGGCCCTGGCGGGCTATGAGGACAAGTTCGAGTCCGTCGCGGTCGCCGAGCCGCTGCTGGGCGAGGTCGGCGCGGACGCCGCCGCCATCAACGCCGACAAGGAAGCCGTCGCGAAGGCCGTCGTGGCCGAGGCCAACGTGCCCGAGGACGTGGCGCTGGTGCTGATGGGCCACGGCACGTCCCACACCGCCAAGGTGACCTACAGCCAGATGCAGGCCCAGATGGACCAGCTTGGCTACAAGAACGTGTTCATCGGCACCGTCGAGGGCGAGCCGGAGGAGACCGCGTGCGAGGCCGTCATCGAGGCCGTGAAGGCCGCGGGCTTCACCAAGGTCGTGCTGCGTCCCCTGATGGTCGTCGCGGGCGACCACGCCAACAACGACATGGCCGATCCCGAGGACGAGGAGTCCTGGCTGAGCCAGTTCACCGCCGCCGACTGCTTCGAGAGCATCGAGTGCCAGATCGCCGGCCTGGGCCGCATCGCGGACGTGCAGGCGCTGTACGTCGCCCACACCGCCGACGTCATCGGCTGATCCCAATTGAAACGAGGTCTCCCGGCAAGCGCGCCGGGAGGCTCCGTCCTATAGGAGGGTTTTACCGTGAAGAAAACCGTATCGCTGCTGCTGGCCGCGCTGCTGGCGCTGCTCTGCCTGGCTGCGCTGGCGGAGCCCGCCGAGGCCCCAGAAGCCACCGAAGCCCTGTCCGACGGCGTCTACACCGCCGAATTCGCCACCGACAGCAGCATGTTCCACGTCAACGAAGCCTGCGACGGAAAGGGCACCCTGACCGTGGCGGACGGGCAGATGACGATTCACGTCACGCTGGCGTCCAAGAACATCGTGAACCTGTTCCCCGGCCTGGTCGAGGACGCCAAGCAGGAGGGCGCCGCGCTGCTGGAGCCCAGCGAGGACACCGTGAACTACGCCGACGGCACCACCGACACGGCCTACGGCTTCGACGTGCCCGTGCCCGCGCTGGACGAGGAGTTCGACGTGGCGATCCTCGGCAAGAAGGGCAAGTGGTACGACCACAAGGTCGTGGTCCGCAACCCCGTTCCCGCCGAATCCGGCGAATAACCCAGGCAAGCGCCGCGGTTGCGGCCTTATCGACAAACGGTCCGGAGGATATCCCTCCGGGCCGTTCGTCATGCGCGACGGCGCGGGCGCGCTATGCGCCCGCCGCGTCCCCGCCGAACACCGCGCGGCGCAGCGCGTCCACGTCTCCGTCGAACAGCACGCCGCGCATCCCCACGGCCTCGGCTCCGGCGACGTTGCGCGGGAGATCGTCGATGAACACGCAGTCCTCGGCCTGCAGGTTGTAACGGGTCAGCAGCGCGATGTAGAACTCAGGCAGCGGCTTTACGCAGCCCTCGAAAGCCGAAACCACGGCGCCGTCGAAGCATTCGCTGCCGGGGATCCGGGGCCAGTACGTCGGTTGCCTGTGGCTGGCGTTGGACAGCAGGTACACGCCGCACCCCCGCGCCTTGCACGACCGGACGAAATCCGCCATGCCGGGAATGGGCTCCAGGGGCTGCTCCCAGGCGAAGATCAGCCGGAGGGCGGCGGCGTGGAGCCGCGGGGGCAGCTTCGGCAGCGCGCGGGCCGCCAGATCGGCCTCGTCCAGCTCGCCCCAGTCCAGCCGCGGCCAGTCGGGCGAATGGAAGATGTTCTCCAGCAGCAGCGCCCGGTCCGCCGGATCGGCGACGCCCTCCCGCTCCACGAAATGCTCCGGGGCATAGCGGATGAGCACGTTGCCCATATCGAAGATGATGTTTTGCATGCGTCGCGCCTCCCGCGCTAGGGCGTCCCGGCTTCCGCCGTGCTGACCCAGCAGACGGGGCAGCGCTGCAGGCCGTTGGCGAGGGCCTCGGCCAGGGTGCCGGAGGAGGGGTTGGCCATGTTGGAGCAGTTGTAGGCGGAGTGGTAGTAGGGGTTGCCGCGCTCGGCGTACACCGTCATCTCGGCGTTGGGACAGCAGACCGGGCAGGCGGGCCGGCGCGCGGCCAGCATCTGCTTCAGCGATACCTTCACGGCGTTCTTCATGCCCGAGCAGTTCGGCAGGATATGATAGTACGTGCCGCTGCGCGTGGCGTAGACGTAGTAGGTGGCGTCGCTGTTCTCGTCGCCGGTCTGCAGCGTCGCGCCGCTGACGTCCTTGATGCACACGGGGCAGGCGCTCTTGCCCAGCACCATGGCCTCCGGCAGCTTCACCAGCCGGGCGTCGCGCATGCCGGAGCACTCCGCCTCGTAGTGGTAGTAGCGGCCGTCTACCGTGCAGAACACCTGGCGGGCGGCCTCGGGGCAGCAGACCGAGCAGTTCGTCTTGCCCATCAGCAGCGCGTCCTGCAGCGTCACGGCGCGGCCGCTGCCGAGCTGGGCGCAGTTGGGGTCCACGTGGAAGCTGTCCGAGCCGTTGTTGCAGTACACCATGGTGCCGCTCTGGTCCTTGATCTCGTTGTTGACGAACGTCAAATCGAACATGCTCTCGCTGTACTCGCCGCCCAGGCAGTAGGGGCAGGCCATCAGGCCCCGGCTGACGGAGATGTTGCGGTCCTCCACGGTCACGGCGTCCGCCGCGGGGAAGGCCCGGCAGTCCTGCATCTGGTGGTAGAAGGGGCTGTTCGCCGACACGTACACGCTCACGCCCGAGGGCAGCAGCTCGTCGGGCACCACCACCGGGTTCGTCTGGCCGACGTCCGCGGTGGGCTCCGGCGCGTCCAGCACCTCGATCGTCGCGGGCCGCGCCAGTATGGGGCGCACGACGATCAGGTACACCAGCAGCGCCAGCCACAGCAGCGCCAGCGCGGTGAGCAGCACGCGCCCGCGCCGGCGGAAGCGGCGGCGCGCCCACAGCAGCGCCACGCCCACCGGCGGCACCAGCGCCAGCAGCAGCGCCAGGCTCCAGTTGTGGTCGCCGGCATAGCGCATCACGCCGGCGGCGCCTTCCCGGGAATCGTCGAATTCCCCGTCATAGCCGCCGTCGCCGTAGTCTTCCGCATAGTCCCCGGTATAGTCGTAGTCGCCGGGGTATTCATAGGGCTCGTAGCCGTCGGGTGCGTAGTCGTCGTTTTCGTAGGCGTCGTCGCCCCATCGCTCGTCCTCGGGCAGGTAGTCCTCCCAGTCGCTCCGCCGCGCCACAATCCCACCTCGCTTCCCATGGGTGAAGTGTCCGAATTACAATACCATGATCGTCGCCGCACCCGCTTCGCGGGCCGTCGCCTTTTTATTATAGCATACTTTTCCGGCCTTGCGGACCATGTCTAAAAATGTTTGCGCAAAGGCCGTCGAAATGTCACGGGCCGGACCCCTCCGGCCAAAGCGAAGGGCGGGGAAAGCGCTTCCCCGCCCCGGATCCAACGAAAAACCCATGGGTTCAAACCGAGGTTCTCCCGCGGCGCACGCCAAATTCTGCTTATTGCTGCTGCCTTCCGGCCCTGACAAGATTCACAGCATGGCGCCGCACGGGCCCCAATCATCATCACCCACAGGCTCAATGATTATAGCACAGTTCCCCGGAGATTTCAACCCTTTTTGCCGGGACGCCACGCGCGCCCTTCAAAATTAACGCTACAGCCCTTGGCGCGCCGGGGGATTTATGCTATATTGATGCTGTATACGCGGGGCGTCCCGCGCGAACCAACCGCAACATTTTGAAAGGTGTGAATTGACAATGAGCCAGCTCAAAGGCGCAGCAATCATCGGTCAGTCCGGCGGCCCCAGCGCCGTCATCAACGCGTCCGCCTACGGCGCGATCCGGACCGCTTTGGACAACGAGAACATCACCCAGGTGCTCGGCGCGCTGCACGGCATCAAGGGCGTACTGGACGACGACCTGATCGACATGGGCAAGGAAGACCCCGCGGAGCTGGCGCACATGAAGTACACCCCCTCCTCCGCCCTGGGCTCCTGCCGTTACAAGCTGGCCGATCCCGACGTGGACGACACCGACTACAAGCGCATCCTGGAGATCTTCAAGAAGTACAACGTCCGCTATTTCTTCTACAACGGCGGCAACGACTCCATGGATACCTGCAACAAGATCAGCAAGCAACGACCTGTACGGCACCGACCACTGCCCCGGCTTCGCCTCCGCGGCCAAGTACATCGCCACCTCCGTCATGGAAGTGTACCGCGATTCCACCGTGTACGACACCGGCATGATCACCGTGATCGAGTGCATGGGCCGCCACGCGGGCTGGCTGACCGCCGCCGCGGCGCTGGCGAACTTCGCCGGCGACGGCGCGGACCTCATCTACCTGCCCGAGGTGGACTTCGACCTGGACGCCTTCACCGAGAAGGTCAAGGGCATCTACGAGAAGAACAAGAAGTGCCTGGTCGTGGTGTCCGAGGGCATCCATGACAAGGACGGCAAGTTCATCAGCGAGTACGGCAACGCCAACGCCGCCAAGGACGCCTTCGGCCACACCCAGCTGGGCGGCCTGGCCTCCTTCCTGGCCAACCACATGAAGGCGGCCACCGGCGCGAAGGTGCGCGGCATCGAGCTGAGCCTGCTGCAGCGCTGCGCAGCGCACTGCGCGTCCCAGACCGACATCGACGAGTCCTTCGCCTCCGGCAAGGCCGCCGTGGAGAACGCGGTCGCGGGCATCACCGACAAGATGGTGGGCTTCGAGCGCAGCTACGTGGACGGCAAGTACGTGTGCAACATCAAGCTGTTCGAGCTGACCGACGTGGCCAACACCGAGAAGAAGGTTCCGCTGGAGTGGATCAACGAGACCGGCGACGGCCTCAACCAGGGCTTCATCGACTACGCCCTGCCGCTGATCCAGGGCGAGACCCAGCTGACCAAGGAGAACGGCCTGCCCCGCTTCGTCCACCTGGCGAAGGTCAAGGCCGAGCCCCTGGCGTAAGCAAAGCCAAGCATGATACAAGCCCCGTTCCGGAAGGAACGGGGCTTTATAGCGCCGATAACGGCCGCAACCGCAGGACGGCCTTCCTTGCCTTGCGACCTTTCTCTGCGCTCTGGAGTATAACGGCTTTGTCAAAATGCTGAGGCCCCGTGCCATTCGGAACGGGGCCTCTCGTCGTCTGAGGGATTATCCTGTTGTTATTTGATGACGCCCTTCGCGGTTTCGGCCACGTTTTCCGCGGTGAAGCCGTACTCCTTGAAGAGCACCTTGTAGGGGGCGGAGGCGCCGAAGTGATCCAGGCCGATCACCGCGCCGTCCAGGCCGACGTACTTGTGCCAGCCGAGGGTCGCGGCGGCCTCCACGGCCACGCGGGCGCGCACGGCCTTGGGCAGGACGGACTCCTTGTATGCCTCGCTCTGCGCGTCGAACAGCTCGAAGGACGGCATGGAGACCACGCGCGCGGCGATGCCCTGCTCCTTCAGCAGCGCCTGGGCGCCCACGCACTGCTCCACCTCGGAGCCGCTGGCCATCAGGATGACGTCGGGGGTGGCCTTGTCGCAGTCGGACAGGATGTAGCCGCCCTTCAGCGCGTCGAGGCCGCTCTTTTCGTACAGGGGCAGGTTCTGGCGGGTGAGCACCAGCGCCACGGGGTGGTTCTCGGTCATGGCGGCGATCCAGCCGGCGGCGACTTCCTTGCTGTCCGCGGGGCGGAACACGATCACGCCGGGGATGGCCCGCAGGCCGGCCAGGTGCTCGATGGGCTGGTGGGTGGGGCCGTCCTCGCCGACGCCGATGGAGTCGTGGGTGAGGATGTAGGGCACGCCCAGGTTCATGATGCTGGACATGCGGATGGCGTTCTTCATGTAATCGCTGAACACGAAGAAGGTGGCGCAGTAGGGCCGCAGGCCGCCGTGCAGCTTGATGCCGTTGCAGATGGCCGCCATGGCGTGCTCGCGAACGCCGAAGTGGATGTTCTGGCCCTCGGGGGTCTCGGCGGAGAAGTCGCCCTTGCCCTTCATGTTGCTCTTGTTGGAGGGCGCCAGGTCGGCGGAGCCGCCGAACAGGTTGGGAATGCGCTCGGCCAGGCGGTTCAGGGTGATGCCGCTGGTGTTGCGGGTGGCGGCGGCGCCTTCGAAGTCGAACAGCTCCGCGTCCTTGGTCAGGTCCACGGGCAGCTTGTCGGAGAACCACACGTCGAACTCCGCCTTCAGCTCGGGATACGCCTTGGCGTACTCGGCCATCAGGGCGTCCCACTCGGCCTCGGCCTGCTTGCCCGCGGCCAGGGTCTCGGCGGTGCAGTCGTAGACCTCCTGCGGCACGGCGAAGGGCTCTTCGCAGGGCCAGCCCAGGTTCTTCTTGGTGATGGCGATGTTCTCCTCGCCGAGGGGCTCGCCGTGGGCGGCGGACTGGCCGGCCTTGGGGGAGCCGTAGCCGATGGCGGTGTGGGTCACCACCAGGGTGGGCCTGTCGCTCTTCTTGGCGATCTGCAGCGCGGCGTCGACCTGCTTCCAGCAGTTGCCCTCCTTCACGTCGATGACGTTCCAGCCGTAGGCGCGGAAGCGGGCGGGCACGTCCTCGCGGAAGGCCAGGTCGGTGCTGCCCTCGATGGAGATTTCGTTGTCGTCGTAGACGGCGATCAGCTTGTTGAGCTTCAGGGTGCCGGCCAGGGAGCACGCCTCGTGGGAGATGCCCTCCATCATGCAGCCGTCGCCCAGGATGCAGAAGGTGTAGTGATCGATGACGTTGAAGCCCTCGCGGTTGAACTTCGCCGCCAGGTGCTTCTCGGCCATGGCCATGCCCACGGCGTTGGCGATGCCCTGGCCCAGGGGGCCGGTGGTGGTCTCAACGCCCACGGTGTGGCCGTACTCGGGGTGGCCGGGGGTCTTGGAGCCCCACTGGCGGAACTGCTTCAGGTCCTCGATGGTCAGGCCGTAGCCGAACAGGTGCAGCAGGCAGTAGATCAGCATCGAGCCGTGGCCGGAGGACAGCACGAAGCGGTCGCGGTTGATCCACTTGGGGTCGGCGGGGTTGTGCTTCATCTGCTTGCCCCAGATGGCGTAGGCCGCGGGGGCCGAGCCCATGGGCATGCCGGGATGGCCGGACTTGGCCTTCTGCACGCCCTCGGCGGTCAGGATGCGAATTGCGTTGACGACCATGGTTTCTCTGCTCATTGGAATGCACTCCTGTCTAATTATTGATTTGCATTAATCATACCATGATTGTCGCCGTACACGCTTCGCGGTCCGGCGACCCGGCCAACCGCCCTTCGGGCCGGTTGCCTAATCATTATACCATGATTGTCGCCGTACACGCTTCGCGGTCCGGCGACCCGGCCAACCGCCCTTCGGGCCGGTTGCCTAATCATTATACCATATCTGCACCGGATTGACCATAGGGAAATTCCGATTTGTCGCTCCGGGATCGGCGGGAAGTTGCAGGGGCGGGGCGTCGGGCCGCGGCCGCGGCGCGCGCTCTCCCGCGCCCTATTCCCCGGCGTCCACCGCGTTCCGCAGCGCGGTCACGTCCAGCAGCTTTGTGTCGCCGATCAGCTCCAGCAGCGGCGCCAGGATGCGCCGCACGCCGCCGGGGACGTCGCTCTCGGCGTTCAGCGCCAGCACCGGGTCGTGCACGGACTTGCGCAGCTGGAACCAGGCGTTGTTCACGCCGTCGTCCAGGTTGAAGGTGATGCGCACGCCCTCGCGGTTGTCCGGGGCGAGCTGCCACTCGGGGTGCTCCAGGGTGTGGGACAGCAGGATCTCCACGATCTCCTGCACCTCTTCCTCCGGCTCCCAGTCCTCGAAGTCCAGTATGGGCAGGCGCAGCTCCAGCGCCTCCACCGGCTCGGCGAGGCCCTCCAGCAGGGCGAACACGTCCTGGCCCTCGCGCTTGCGGTTCAGCGCCTCGCACACCACGCGCAGCGCCAGCACCATGCCGTCGTCCAGGAAGCTGTTCTCGCGGAAGGCACAGTGGCCGCTGGTCTCCATGGCCAGGGGGCAGTCGATGCCCTCGGCGTTCAGCCGCACGGCCTCGTCGATGACGTTGCGGTAGCCGCGCTTGAAGCGGTAGTGCACGCCGCCCCACTCGGCGATGAACGCCGCCAGGCCCGCGCTGGTGACGCTGTCGGTCACGATGGTCGCGCCGGGCTGGTTCTCCAGCAGTATGGCGGACACCAGCGCGATCAGCCGGCCGCCGGTCACGGCCCGGCCCTCGCCGTCCACCAGGAACGCGCGGTCGCAGTCCGCGCTGAGCAGCACGCCCAGGTCCGCGCGGCGGTCGCGCACCTCGCGCTGCAGCCCGGCGAGGGCCTCGGGCGCGGCGGGATCCGGCGCCAGCCGCAGGGCCACGCCGTCCGGCTCGAGGTTCATGCTGCCCTCGGTATCCGCGCCGAGGTCGCTCAGCAGCCGGGCGAAGAACCCGCCCGCGCCGCAGCCGGCGTCCACGATCACCCGCATGCCCAGCAGCGGGCGCAGCGCGTCGTCCTCCAGCCAGCGGGCGGCCAGGCGGCGCAGGTGCTTGGCGTAGAGGCCGTTGACGTCGGTGGGATAGACCAGCCGCTCGGGCACCTCCGTCACAGCGGCCATGCGCAGCAGCGCGGCGACGTCCGCCTCGCCGACGCCGCCTTTAGCGGTGAGGAACTTGAAGCCGTTCTGGTTGGCCGCGTGCGGGCCGGCGGTGATCATCACCGCGCCGTGGGCGCGCGCGCCAGGCCCCAGCACGCCGGCGAACAGCGCGGGGGCCGCGCACAGCCCGCCGTCCAGCACGTCGCTGTCGGCGGCGGTGATGCCCCGGATGAGGGCGGCCTGGATGCGTTCGCCGGCGGCGTGGGAATCCCGCCCCACGGCGATCTTCAACTGATCGGTGGAAATGCCCAGGCGCTCCGCCAGCCGGCAGGCCCAGGCGTAGCCGATGCGCCCGACAATCTCGTCGGTCAGGCGCTCCACCGGGCCGCGGATCTCCGAGCCGCTCCTGAGTTTCAGCCATTGGGTTTCAGCAGACATACATGATCCTTTCGTCGGGGAGGTGTGGTTCGCGCCGGGCCGCGGTTCAGCGCATCTTCCGGCGCAGCATTTCGGCCTTGAGCGGCGTGAAGGGGTTGGTCTTGCCCATCTCTTCCTTCAGACGCCTGCGCTCGGCGGCGAGGCGGCGGCGGCGGTCCCGGCGGGCGTGCAGCGACGCCCCGACCAGTATGACCACCATCACCAGCAGCGCACCGGCGGCGACGATCAGCAGCACCGTGAACGTGCGCGTGGAGCCCAGCTTCATGGACTCGCCGCGCGGCGCGACGGTGGCCTCGGGAACCTCGGGGTCGACGCCGTCGGGCGCGACGCGAACGTCGACGGGCGCGGCGCTGACGGTGCGCTTGCGGCCGTCGGCGTCGGTGTAGTTCAGGCAGAAGATGAACTGGCTGTCGCCGCGCACGGGATAGCTCACCGTGCAGGACGTGGGCGCCCCGGGGGGCAGCACCGCCAGGCGGCGGATCTCGCCGCGGTTGACCTCGTAGAGCTGCGCGTCCTCGGCCATGGCGGTCCCGTCGTTCGTCAGGGTGACGTCGAAGCGCACGGTCCCGGCGCGGCTGATGCGCGGCGTGCGGGCCACGGCGGACAGCCGCATGTCGATGCTCTGCGGCTGCTGGGGCTGGGCCAGGGTCACGGTCTCGGTGGTCAGCGACAGGGGCTCGCCCGCGCCGCTGACGCCGCTGACCGACCAGCGGTACTGGCTGTGGCCGTCCCGCAGGGGGTAGGTGAAGGACACCTTCGTCCCCGTGCCGCCCGGCGGCACCGTCAGCCCGTCGGCGATGACCCCGCCGTACAAATCGTCCACCACGGTGACGTTGGTACAGGGGGCGTTGCCGGTGTTGGTCAGCGTCAGCGTGGCGTCGGCGGTGTCCTCGTTGAACAGCGACCGGCTCACGGAGAAGCCCGCCTTCAATTCACCCGTCGCCAGCCGGATGTCCAGTGGGTCCAGGGCGATCTCGCCGGAGGGGCCGCTCTCGGCGGCGTACTCCAGCACGGGCCGGGACGCGGTGTCGCCGGTCACGGTCACGCGGCTGATGAACGTGCGCGACTCGCCCACGTCCAGGTGCTCCAGCCGCGCGGCGAAGCTGCCCAGCGCGTCGCTGAGGCGCAGGCCCGTCACGGGCACGTTGCCCACGTTGCGCAGCCGGTAGGTGATGGTCAGCGTGCCGCCCGACGTCACGTACCGCGAGGAGAGCTGGCGGGTGAAATCCACCTGCGGCCGCGGCTGCACCTTGGCGATGGCCACGGGCTTGGTGTAGCCCAGCGTCACGCTGCCGGGGCGCATGGAATCGTAGGTGATGTAGTAGTCGATGCTGCCCGCGTCCAGCTCCTCCTGCGTCACGGTGTGGGCGCGCACCACGGTCTGCGACTCGCCCACGCGGATGCGGCCGATGGGCTCGGAGAACTGGGCGTCCAGCGGGGCGGAGAGCAGGTCCTCGGTGGAGATGGTGACGTTCTGCACGTCGTAATCCGACTGGTTGGTGATGACGAAGGTGATGGCCACCTCGCCGGGCGTGACCAGCTCCGCGGGCTTCACGGACAGGGTGATGTTCAGGTCGTTGGACTCGTCCGGCTCGTTCGGGTCGAAGCGCTCGTCCGCGGGCATGACGTTGCCCGGCCAGAGGATGATGGGGGTGGGCATGGGCGTCAGCTCCTCGGACGCCGAGGGCATGACCTCGGCCGCCGCGCCGCCCCCGGCCAGGACGGGCACGGCAAGTAGCGCCGCCAGCGCTGCCAGCGCCGCCAGCCTGAAACCGATGCTCCCCGTCCTCCTGCGCGCCATCCGAAAAGCCCTCCGTGGTTCCCGTTCTTCCATATATAACAGCCAACTCTATTTTATTGCATAACGGGCGCCTCTGTCAACGACCAGTTTTGCGCGCCCGGGGCCCGCGGGGCCATTCCCGCCTGCCGCGGTACCAAACATTTAACGCGAATTTTCCTGCGGTTCATGTCGAATTTATGTTGGAAGGGTATGATCTATTATTGGATAATAAGATAGGGTTTTATGCCCGTCACGGGTTTTGAGCCCGATCGAGGGAGTCGCATGAGAATCGGACTGGACATCGGCTCCACGACCATCAAGGCCGTGGTGCTCGACGCCGACAACAACATCGTCTTTTCGCGCTACCAGCGCCACCGCTCGCAGATCGCCATGCTCTGCGAGGTGTTGCTGCACGCCATTCAGGCGGAATTTCCCGGGGAACGCTTCACGCTGGGCATCTCCGGCTCCGCGGGCATGGGCCTGGCGGAGGAGCTTGGCATTGATTTCCTGCAGGAGGTCTACGCCACCCGCGTGGCGCTGAAGCACATGGTGCCCGACGCCGACGCGGCCATCGAACTGGGCGGCGAGGACGCCAAGATCCTGTTCCTGACCGGCGCGGGCGGGCTGGAGGTGCGCATGAACGGCACCTGCGCGGGCGGCACCGGCGCGTTCATCGACCAGATGGCGACGCTGATGGACGTGCCCGTGGAGCAGTTGGAGGCACTGTCCGAGGCGCACGAGCGCACCTATACCATCGCCAGCCGCTGCGGCGTGTTCGCCAAGTCCGACATCCAGCCCCTGCTGAACCAGGGCGCGCGCAAGGAGGACATCGCGCGCAGCATCTTCGAGGCCGTGGCGAGCCAGACCATCGCCGGCCTGGCGCAGGGCCGGGAGATCGCCGGCGAGGTCGTGTACCTGGGCGGCCCGCTCACGTTCTTCCCGGAACTGCGGGACTGCTTCGACAAGGCCCTGGGCATCGAGGGCATCCACCCCGAGGATTCGCTGTTCTCCGTGGCCATGGGCGCGGCGCTGCAGGCGGAGGGCGAGGCGGACATCGACGCCCTCATCCCCCGCATCCGCAGCCGGGCCGGCGCCGCGCGCTACGCCGCCTGCCCCGCGCTGTTCGACAGCGAGCTGGAGTACGAGAGCTTCAAGGCCCGCCACGCCAGGGCGCGGGTGGAGACGCTGTCCAGGCCCGGCTACGCCGGCAAGGTATACGTGGGCATCGACGCCGGGTCCACCACGATCAAGGCCGTGGTGATCGACGAGTCGCTCAACCTGCTGAAAACCGCCTACCTCTCCAACAAGGGCAACCCCATCCCCGCGGTGCGCCGGTTCCTGATGGAGTTCTACCGCGAATCCCCCGACGCCGTGATCGCCGGGGCGGGCAGCACCGGCTACGGCGAGGCGCTGGTGCGGGCCGCCTTCCGGCTGGACGGCGGCGTGGTGGAGACCGTGGCCCACTTCATCGCGGCCCGGCAATTGCAGCCCGACGTGGACTTCATCATCGACATCGGCGGGCAGGACATCAAGTGCTTCAAGATCCGCGACCACGCCATCGACGACATCTTCCTGAACGAGGCCTGCTCCTCCGGCTGCGGCTCGTTCATACAGACCTTCGCCGCCACATGGGGCCTGCCGGTGGACGAGTTCGCCCGCCGCGGTTTGCTGGCCCGGCATCCGGTGGACCTGGGCTCCCGCTGCACGGTGTTCATGAATTCCTCCGTGAAGCAGGCCCAGAAGGACGGCGCGACGCTGGAGGACATCTCCGCGGGCCTGTCCATCAGCATCGTCAAGAACGCGCTGTACAAGGTGATCCGCACCGCCAGCGCCTCGGAGCTGGGCGACCACATCGTGGTGCAGGGCGGCACGTTCCTCAACGACGCCGTGCTGCGCGCCTTCGAGCGCGAGATTGGCAAAGACGTGGTGCGCCCGAACATCGCCGGGCTCATGGGGGCCTACGGCGTGGCCGTGTGGAGCGCGCGGAACGTCCGCGGCGGGCAGAGCGGCATACTGACCCGGGAGGAGCTCGAGCGCTTCACCCAGAAGACCGCCAGCGCCCGCTGCCAGGGCTGCCAGAACCACTGTCAACTGAGCATCATCACCTTCGACAGCGGGCGGGCGGACGATCCGTCCGGGAAGGCCGCGCCGCGGAGGTTCGTCTCCGGCAACCGCTGCGAACGCATGACCGGCGGCGGAAAGGCGGAGCTGCCGAACCTGTACGAGGAGAAGCGCCGCATGCTGCGCGCGCTGCCCGAGGGCGAGAACCGCCGGGGCCGCATCGGCATCCCCATGGGGCTCAACATGTACGAGCTGTACCCCTTCTGGCACGCGCTGTTCACGAAGCTGGGCTTCCAGGTGGTGCAGTCGCCGGAGAGCGACCACGCGCTGTACGCCCGCGGCCAGCGGACCATCCCCTCGGACACCGCCTGCTACCCGGCGAAGCTGATGCACGGCCACATCGAGTGGCTGCTGGGGCAGGGCGTGGACGCCGTGTTCTACCCCTGCATGAGCTACAACTTCGACGAGCACCGGGGCGACAACCACTTCAACTGCCCCGTGGTGGCCTACTACCCCGAGGTGCTGCGGCTGAACGTGCCGGGGCTGCGGGCGACGAAGTTCATCAGCGACTACGTGGGCATCCATCGCCCGAAGGACTTCGAGCGGAAGTTCCCGAAGATCCTGGCCCGGTACTTCCCCGGCATCCCGAAGGCGGAGGTCCGCCAGGCCGTGCGGGCGGCCTACGCGGCCTACGACGACCACATGGCCGCGGTGCGCCGCCGGGGCATGGAGATCCTGGAGGACTGCCGGGCGAAGGGCATCCCCGTGATCCTGCTGTGCGGGCGGCCCTACCACATCGACCCGGAGATCAGCCACGGCATCGACCGCCAGATCACCCAGCTGGGCGCGGCGGTGGTGACCGAGGACGCCGTGAACCTGCAGGAGCGGCGCTTCCATGTGAACGTGCTCAACCAGTGGACCTATCACTCCCGGCTGTACTCCGCCGCCCAGTACGTGGTGGACCGCGGCGACCCCGGGGTGAACCTGGTGCAGCTGGTGTCCTTCGGCTGCGGCGTGGACGCCATCACCACCGACGAGGTGCGCCGCATCCTGCAGCAGGGCAAGCGGCTCTACACCCAGCTCAAGATCGACGAGATCACCAACCCCGGCGCGGTGCTCATCCGGCTCAGGAGCCTGTTCGCGGCGCTGGAGGAGGAGAACAAGTGAGATACCATGGAAAACCGCATTGAATTCACCCGGGAGATGAGGGATTCCTACACCATCCTGATGCCCAACATGCTGCCCGTGCACCTGAAGCTGGTGAAGGACGTGTTCGCCCTGCACGGCTACAACATGGTGCTGCTGGACAACGAAGGCCCCGCGGTGGTGGAGGCCGGGCTGAAGTACGTGCACAACGACACCTGCTACCCCGCGCTGCTGGTCATCGGCCAGTTCATCAACGCGCTGCAGAGCGGGAAGTACGACCCCCATCGCACGGCCCTCATCATCACCCAGACCGGCGGCGGCTGCCGCGCGTCCAACTACATCCACCTGCTGCGCAAGGCGCTGGTCAAGGCGCATCTGGAATACGTGCCCGTCATCTCGCTGAACCCCGCGGGGCTGGAGAAGAACAGCGGCTTCCAGCCGAGCTACACGGTGATCCTGCAGGCGATGCTGATGATCCTGTACGCGGACGTGCTGATGTGCCTGAAGAACCAGGTGGAGCCCTACGAGGACAACCGCGGCGACTGCGCCCGGCTGGTGGACGACTGGGCCGACCGGCTGACGCGGCAGTTCCAGCGCCACCCGCTGGCCTCCGCCCTGGGCTTCCGGAAGAACGTGCGCCGCATGGCGCGGGACTTCGACGCCGTGCCCTACACCGCGCAGGACAGGATCAAGGTGGGCATCGTGGGGGAGATCTACGTGAAGTACTCCCACATGGCCAACAACCACCTGGAGCAGTTCCTGCTGGAGCAGGGCTGCGAGGTGAACGTGCCCGGGCTGATGGGGTTCCTGTTGAACGCGCTGGACCACAGCATCGACGACGTGAATCTCTACGGCGGCAACCGCCTGCGCCAGTTGGGCGCGAAGCTGCTGATGGCCTACGCCGTGCACGTGGAGAAGGCCATCGCGCGCGCGGTGCGCAGCGCCAGCCGCCTGGCGCCCCCGCCGCCCTACGACGTGACGCGCCGCGAGCTGGGCGGCGTGCTGGGCGTGGGCTGCAAGATGGGCGAGGGCTGGCTGCTCACCGCCGAGATGTGCGAGCTGATCGACTCGGGCGTGCCGAACATCGTGTGCGTGCAGCCCTTCGGCTGCCTGCCGAACCACATCGCCGGCAAGGGCACCATCCGCGCCCTGCGGGAGAAGCACCCCGAGGCGAACATCGTGCCCATCGACTACGACCCCGGCGCCACCCGCGTCAACCAGGAAAACCGCCTGAAGCTGATGCTGAGCGTGGCGCGGGAGCAGAGGGCCGGCGCGACGCCGTAGTTCCCGCGCGGGGGCGGCCGTTGGCCGCCCCCGCGCCTTCTTTCCCCGCCCGCCGTCCCCCGCTCACGGTTTGCCGCCCGCCATCCCCGAACGTTTACCTCCGGGGGGTGGAAAAACGCCCTGTAACCTGATATAATGGCTCCAGAAGCGGCAAAGGGCCGCGAATTTCCGAACGTTTTTCAACCACACTATCTACATCGTTCGAGTATGAGGTGAATTTAACATGTCCAATACCGCAATCGTCGGCATCAACTGGGGTGACGAAGGCAAGGGCCGCATGGTGGACTACTTCGCGGGCCGGTTCGACGTGATCGTCCGCTACCAGGGCGGCAACAACGCCGGGCACACCGTCATCAACGAGTACGGCAAGTTCGCGCTGAACCTGCTGCCCTCGGGCATCTTCCACCGGGACGCGCTGAACCTGCTGGGCGCCGGCGTGGTCATCGACCTGAAGCACATCAACGAGGAGATGGGCCGCCTGCGCGAGAAGGGCGTCGCCATCACCCCCGACAACCTGAAGATCTCCGACCGCGCCATCATGGTGCTGCCCATCCACCCCAACCAGGACAAGTGGGAGGAGCAGCGGCTGGGCAAGGACCACTTCGGCTCCACGCTGCGCGGCATCAGCCCCGTCTACGGCGACAAGTACATGAAGAAGGCGCTGCAGATGGGCGATCTGAAGCACCCCGCCACGCTGGAGAAGCACCTGCGCCGGCTCATCGACTGGAAGAACGACACCATCGTGCAGGGCTACGGCCAGCAGAAGATCGACTTCGACGAGACGCTGGCCTGGATCCACACCTGGGGCGATGTGCTGATCCCCTACCTGTGCGACGCGGGCGAGCTGCTGGAGGGCGCGGTGGACGCCGGCAAGAGCGTGATGTTCGAGGCCCAGCTCGGCGCGCTGCGGGACATCCAGTACGGCATCTATCCCTTCACGTCCTCCTCCTCGCCGCTGGCAGCCGAGGCGCCCGTGGGCTGCGGCCTGCCCTCCATCAAGGTGGAGGAGGTCATCGGCGTGACCAAGGCCTACTCCACCTGCGTGGGCGAGGGCCCGTTCGTGGGCGAGCTGGACGGCGACGTCGCCCATGACCTGCGCGAGGCCGGCGCGGAGTACGGCGCGGCCACGGGCCGCCCGCGCAGGGTCGCCTGGATGGACATTCCCGCCACCCGCTACGGCACGAAGCTGCAGGGCGCGACGGCGCTGGCGCTGACGAAGATGGACGTGCTTTCCTACCTGGACGAGATCCCCGTGTGCGTGGCCTACGAGCTGAACGGCGAGCGGATCGAGCGCTTCCCCTACACCCCCGACCTGTACGACTGCGCGCCCGTGTACGAGACGCTGCCCGGCTGGAAGTGCGACATCTCCAGGGCCCGCAAGTGGGAGGACCTGCCGAAGGCGGCCCGGGACTACGTGGCATTCATCGAGCAGCGCGTGGGCTGCCCGATCAAGTACGTGTCCGTCGGCGCGGAGCGCGAGGCGCTGATCATCCGGTGACCCAAAGCCTTCCCCCATGGGGAAGGTGGATTTGGCGGAAAATGCCTGCATTTTCCGCCAAAGACGGATGAGGTCCCCTGCGTATTGCCTCGCATCTCCGTTCCGATCAAGGCGCAAGGCCATCCATGAAGGACCTCATCCGTCTCGCCTGACGGCGAGCCTGCTTCCCCAGAGGGAAAGCCTTTGGAGAGGTCGTCAAGCTCGCCGCACAGGGCCTTTCCGGTCGGCAAGTCGGGATTTGCGGGGGACCTTTGGCATGGGAAAACACCTGTCTGAAATGGCAAAGGAATATGAGACTTTGAAGCGCCGGCTTTGGAAACAATATGAGCAAAACCGGGATGCCTATACAGACGCAAAGACAGATTTCATCTCCAAATGGACGGCAGAAGCCCGAAAGGAATATGGAGACCGGTACTGACAAATCCCGGTTCACAAGCTTATCCCAGGAGGTCGTTATGAACAAGAGCACCTACGAAACCCCCCTGAATTCGCGCTACGCCAGCGCGGAGATGCAGTACATCTTCTCCCCCGACCGCAAGTTCACCACCTGGAGACGGCTGTGGGTGGCGCTGGCGGAGAGCGAGATGGAGCTGGGCCTTCCGGTGACGCAGGCGCAGGTGGACGAGCTGAGGGCGCACATCGACGACATCGACTACGACGCCGCCCGCCGCCACGAGGAGCGGGTGCGCCACGACGTGATGGCCCACGTGCACGCCTACGGCGACGTGTGCCCGAACGCGCGGGGCATCATCCACCTGGGGGCCACGAGCTGCTACGTCACCGACAACGCCGACATCCTGATGCTGCGCGACGCGCTCACGCTGATCCGCCAGAAGCTGGTGGAGGTGCTGCGGCGGCTGCGGAGGTTCGCCTGGGAATACCGGGCGCTGCCCTGCCTGGGCTACACCCACCTGCAGCCCGCGCAACTGACCACCGTCGGCAAGCGCGCCACGCTGTGGATGCAGGACCTGGCCATGGACCTGGACGAGGTGAACTTCGCGCTGTCCTCGCTGAAGCTGCTGGGCAACCGCGGCGCGACGGGCACGCAGGTCAGCTTCATGGAGCTGTTCGACGGCGACGGCGCGAAGGTGGACGAGCTGGAAAAGCGCATCGCCGAAAAGATGGGCATGGAGGCCGTGTTCGACGTCTCCGGCCAGACCTACCCCCGCAAGCTGGACACCCGCGTGCTGGGCGCGCTGTCGGGCATCGCGCAGTCGGCGTACAAGTTCGCGCAGGACCTGCGGCTGCTGCAATCCTTCCGGGAGGTCGAGGAGCCCTTCGAGAAGAGCCAGATCGGGTCCTCCGCCATGGCCTACAAGCGCAACCCCATGCGCTCGGAGCGCATGTGCGCGCTGTCGCGGCACGTGATGGCGCTGGTGCAGGACGCCGCCATGACCGCCGCCACCCAGTGGTTCGAGCGCACGCTGGACGACTCCGCCAACCGGCGGCTGTCGCTGCCCGAGGCGTTCCTGGCCACCGACGCGGTGCTGGAGCTGTACGCCAACGTCGCCGACGGCATGGTGGTCTACCCGAAGATGATCGAAAAGCGCGTGATGGAGAACCTGCCCTTCATGGCCACCGAGGACATCATCATGGAGTCGGTCAAGCGCGGCGCGGACCGGCAGGAGATCCACGAGCGCGTGCGCGTGCACAGCCAGGCCGCCGCCGCCCGCATGAAGCAGGACGGCCTGGAGAGCGACCTGATGGCGCGCATCGCCGCCGACCCCGCCTTCCCGCTGGACGGCGCGGGGCTCACGGCGCTGTTGGCCCCGGAGAAGTACACCGGGCGCGCGCAGGAACAGACCGAGCACTTCCTGGCGGCGGTCGCGGACCCGATCCTCGAGCGGTACCCGGCCGTGGAAATGGGAAAGATCAGCGTATAATCGACAGACGGCCAAATCCATCCGGAGGTTTTACCATGTATACCATCGGCATTGACGTGGGCGGCACGAAGGTGAAGCTGGGCCTGTTCGACGGGGACATGCAGATCATCGAGCAGGACAGCTTCCTCACGGACAAGGAGGCCTCGGCCTGCGCGCTGACCTGCTACCTCACGGCGAAGGTGAGGGGCTTGCTGGAGCGGCGCGGGCTGGGCTTCGCGGACCTGCGGGGCGTCGGCGCGGCGTTCCCCGGCGCCATCGACTTCGAGCACGGGCGGATCATCGAGGCCAGCAACCTCATCGGCTACAACGACCAGCCGGTGCGGGACATGCTGCAAACGCGCATGGGCGTGCCGGTGTTCGTGGACAACGACGCCAACTGCGCGGCGCTGGCGGAGCACCGCTTCGGCGCGGGCCGGGGGCAGGATCACATGATCTACGCCTGCCTGGCCACGGGCATCGGCGGCGGGCTGATCCTGAACGGGCGGCTGTACCGGGGCATGCACGGCATGGCGGGCGAGATCGGCCACATGTTCGTGTCCGACTCCACCGGCTATCCCTGCGGCTGCGGGGTCATCGGCTGCGTGCAGTCCATCTCCTCGGGCACGTACATGGCGCGCTACGCCATGGACCGCATCAAGGAGGGCGAGGACAGCCGCATACTGGACTACGCCGGCACGCTGTCCAACATCGACACGCTGGCCGTGGGCCGGGCGCTGGCGATGAACGACCCGCTGGCGCTGGAGGTGGTGAACCGCGGCGCGGAGTACCTGGGCCGCATGTTCCACAGCCTGAACGAGATCTTCGACATCAACGTGTTCGTGTACGGCGGTGGCATCACCAAGCTGGGCGGCAGGTTCATCGACCGCATGGTCGCCGCCTACCGCCACTACACGCTGTCCGACCAGAAGTACCCCGCGCGGTTCCTCCCCGCCGAGCTGGGCGACCGGAGCGAGCTCATCGGCGCGGCGCTGCTGGTGCCGGAGGAAGGAAAGGCAGAATAAAGGCGACGCTCCCCCCGCCGCGGCGGGGGGAGCGTTGTGTATCGGGGCGGCGGGGGTCACTTCACCTTCGCCGTCTTCATCGTGTTGAAGAGTTCAAAATCAGACGTCACTCCGTAGAGCTGCTCTCCCTTCACCGTCTTGTAGGTCGCGATCATCACCCGGTAGGTCGCGCCGGACTCCAGGCCCTTCAGGGTCACGCTCGTCTTCTTCGCGCCCTTCACGATCTTGCTCTCTATCTTCGAAATCCCGGAGTCGTTGACCTTGATGTAGAAGATCTCGTAGCCCGTGGTCTGGGTCGCCTGCTTCTTCCAGGTGACGGTCAGCCGGCCCTTCTTCTTCGACTTCACGCTCTTGAGCTTCGTGTTCCTGGGGATGATGAAGAACGTCCCCGTAGTCGTGCCGGAGAGCGGGCCCGAGCCCGTCAGGGTCATGACGGCTTCGCCCACCTTCTTGTTATTGGCGTACTGCACGGTGAAGTCGTTGCCCGGGGTGTAGATCTTGCCACCGTACGCCACCACGGGGTCGGGCTTCTTCGCCTTGCCGGTGTAGAACTGGGAGGGGGCGTAGACATAGCACTCCGACAGGTCCGCCTTGTTGGCGTCGGTCGCGTGCCAGTTTTCGTACCACGCTTCGGCGTAGGCGCCGTTGCGCTCGAACTGGGTGTAGGGATTGCTGATGAAGAACACCGTTGCCTCTCCGCCCTTTGTCCCGACGAACTGCATGGCGAACGCGTCCTTCCCGATGGACTTGAGGCTGGCGGGCAGCGCCGCCCGTTCCAGGTTGCAGAGCATAAACGCTCCATCGCCGATCTCCTTTATACCCTCGGGCAGCATCGCCTCCCGCAGGGAATAGCAGTCCCGGAAGGCGCCCTTGGGGATGACCTTGAGCCCGCTGCCGAAGCTGACCTTCTCCAGCCAGGGACAGTCGGCAAACGCGTACTCTCCCATCTCGGCCACGCTGTCGGGCAGGGTCACGCTGCGGAGGGACGTATGCATGAAGGCGCTCTCCCCGATTTTATCCGCGCCGCCCAGCTCCAGTTTCTCCAGGGCGGAACAATCCTCGAAAGCGTGGGCGTAGATCGACACCGCGCTGTTCGGAAGCGCGACGCTCGTCAGTGACGTACATCTCTTGAATGCGCCCTCCGCGATGGACCACAGCTCGCTGTTCCCGCTGCCGAACTGAATCTCCTTCAATTGCCTGCACTCCGCAAAGGCCTCCTCGTAGATGTAGGAGGTGAAGTCGGGCAGCGCCAGGGAGGTAAGATTGGTGCCCTTGAATGCTTTCTCGCCGACGGAGGCCAGCTTCTCGGGCAGGGTGACCTTGGTGATGTTCTCGTTCTCAAAGGCGCCGTCGCCGATCATCCAGACCGAATAGCCGTTGGACTTGTCGGGGATGACGACCTCCGTCGCGTCGCCGTTGTAGCCGGTCACCCTGACATAATACTTGGACCAGTTCTTGAACTTTTCGTACACCAGGCCGCTGTCGTCGTACCAGTGATTCTCGTCGATCATGGTGATGCCGTTGACCTCGGCCAGGGCATTCTCTCCTTCCGCTTCTCCGGCGTCCCCGGGCGGCAGATCCGCCTCCGGCGCCTCCTCGGGGGCCGCTTCCTCCGGCGCTTCCACCTCCGCGGCTTCCGCGGCCAGCTCCTCGGTTCCCACGGGCTCTTCCGACACTTCCGCTTCCACGGGGATCGCGTCCGCCGACACGTCCTCGGCCAGCACCGCCTCGACGCCCGAAAGCGCCAGCAGCAGCGCCAGCAACAGTGCCATACGCCTCTTCATACCGCTCTCCTCCTATTCTCACGAGGATGTGCCCCGTATATTTCAATTCTGTAAACATTATAACATTTTCTTCCATATTTGTCAACGCGCCGAACCGCTTTCCCGCTACCCAAACGGCGCGGCGTGTGGTATAATCGAGGCAGAAACCATCGAGGAGGAATCGCCATGCGCCGATTTACCCTGGGCCGTACCGGCCTCGTCATCTCCCGAACCGGCTTCGGGGCGCTGCCCATCCAGCGCGTCAGCTTCGAGGAAGCCGGAGCCCTTTTGAACCGCGCGCTGGACGGCGGCATCAGCTACATCGACACCGCACGCGCCTACACCGACAGCGAGGAGAAGATCGGCCGGAGCATCAGCCGCCGCCGCGACGAGTTCTTCCTGGCCACCAAGACCGCCGCGCAGGACGCCGCCGGGTTTGAAAAGGACCTGGAGACGAGCCTGAGGATGCTGAACACCGACCACATCGACGTCTACCAGTTCCACAACCCGTCCTTCGTGCCCGTGCCCGGCGGCGCGGACGGCCTGTACGACGCCGCGGTGAAGGCGCGCACGCAGGGGAAGATCCGCTTCATCGGCATCACCAACCACTCCGTGGAGCGGGCGTTCCAGGCGGCGACGTCCGGGCTGTACGACGTGCTGCAGTATCCCTTCAACCACCTGGCCACCGCGCGCGAGCAGGAGCTGGTGAAGCTGTGCGGGGAGAAGGACGTGGGCTTCGTGTGCATGAAGGCGCTGTCCGGCGGGCTGATCACCAACGCCCGGCTGGCCTTCGCCTGGCTGGACCGCTGGGAGAACGCCGTGCCGATCTGGGGCATCCAGCGCATGGCGGAGCTGGAGGAGATCCTGGACTACTCCGAGAACCCGCCCGCGCTGGACGACGCGCTGCGCGCGGAGGTCGAGGCCGACCGCAGGGCGCTGTCCGGTTCCTTCTGCCGGGGCTGCGGCTACTGCCTGCCCTGCCCGGCGGGCATCCCCATCAACAACGCCAACCGCATGCAGCAACTGCTGGAGCGCTCGCCCTGGGCGCCCTACATGAGCGCTCAGTGGCAGGCGGACATGGAGAAGATCGAGGACTGCATCCACTGCGGCCAGTGCGCCGAGCGCTGCCCCTACGGCCTGAAGCCCTTCGACACGCTGCCGACGCACCTGGCGTTCTACCGCGAATTCGTAAAGACCCACCGGTAGGCGCGGCGTCGCCGCGCGGCGCATGTTTTTCCCCCCTCGCGGGGCATATTGCCAGCGAGGTGATGAACATGAGCTATCCCAAGTATTCCGGGCTCGCGGCGCTGCTGAAGCACGAGGAAGAGGCGCTGCGCCTCTTCGAGTCCCTGCCCCTCGAGGTGCGCGACCGCATCGCGCCGAAGGGCGACAAGATCGATTCTGTGGAGACCCTGCGCCACTACGTCGACGCGCTGTCGGACGAAGCGTAGCGCGCGGCCTCCGCCCTGCCGCGCCGCACGCGCGGCGAGGAGGCGGTATTCATGAACGCGGAGACGCGGGCGCTGCTGATCGACCTGCGGCGCAGGCTGCACGACTGTCCGGAGCTGTCGGGCCGCGAGGACGGGACGCGGGCGCTGCTGCGCGACTTCCTGCGGGCGCACACGACGCTCGGGCTGGAGGAGGTCGCCGGCGCGCTGATCGCCATCCACCGGGAGGGCGAGGGCCTGCCGACGCTGGCCTTCCGCGCCGACATGGACGCCATTCCCGACGGCCGCGGCGGCGCGCGGCACGGCTGCGGCCACGACGGCCACAGCGCGGCGCTGTGCGGGCTGGCGTTGGCGCTGGAGGGGCGCAGGGTCGGCGGGAACGTCGCGCTGCTGTTCCAGCCCGCCGAGGAGACCGGCGAGGGCGCGAAGGGCGTCTGCGCGGCGTGGCCGGGGCTGGACAGTGTGGCGCGCATCTACGCGCTGCACAACATCCCCGGCTTCCCCCGCGGCGCGGTGCTCATGCGCCGGGGCTGCTTTGCCTGCGCGTCCTGCGGGCTGGTCGTGACGCTGACGGGCCGACCCGCGCACGCGGCCTATCCCGGCGACGGCGCGAACCCCTGCGCCCTGCTGAGCCGCCTGGTGCTGGCCCTGCCGGAGATGATCCAGGCGGTGCTCGCCGGGGCGGACCGGCTGCTGATGCACACGGTGGTGGGCCTGCGGGCGGGCGGCGAGGACTTCGGCCTGTCCGCCGCCGAGGGGCGGCTGTGCCTGACGCTGCGCGGCCACCGGCAGGCGGACATCGACGCGCTGATCGGGCGCATCGAGGCCGCGGCCCGGGCGGGCTGCGCGGAGGAGGGGCTGCGCTGTTCCTTCGAGCTGCGGGACGTGTTCCCCGACACCACCAACGACTCCGCCGCCTTCGACGAGGCCCTGGCGCGCTTCCACAGCGCGGGGCTGCCGGTCGTGCCGCTGGCGGAGCCCATGCGCTGGTCCGAGGACTTCGGCTGGTTCCTGAAGCGCCGCCCGGGGGTGTACTTCGGCATCGGCGCGGGCGAGGACTGCCCCGGCCTGCACACGGCGGAGTACGGCTTCGACGACGCGCTGCTGGAGGCCGCCCTGCGCGCGCTCTGCGCGCTGCTGCCGTCCTGACCGCCGCGCGGGAAAGGCGCCCGTCTCCGAACAAACGCAAGAACGACCCGGCATAAACATACATACGCAGGGGCGGCCGATGGCCGCCCCTGCGCTTCAGTATACCCATATGTGTCAGAAGTAATCGTCGTAGTATTCCTCGTCGGGCGCCATGCCGCCCGCGTCCGCCGTGCGCTTTCTCCAGGCGCGGACGCCGACGACCAGCTTTTCTTCGCCGCCCTCCCTGAACATCGCGGCCTTGAGGGTCACCGGCCTGGGCTCGCCGTTGATCATGAGGCGGTACTGCGTCTTGAAGCTGCCGGATGCCCGGATCGTGCGCATGATGTTCTCCCGGGTGAACTGCTTCCGGAAGACCTCCACGTCGTCCGGGAAGAAGTACTTGCCGGCATTGGCGATCGACTGCCGGAAGAAGTCCTCCCCTTCCTTGGCCACGCCGAGCGTGTCGTAGTCGTCCGAGGAGCTGTACTCGATGTACCGCCCGGTGTCGGGATCGACGGTGTACAGCGTGAGATAGCCGTCGGACAGGGCCTTGATGCGGATCATCGTGTCCCGTTCCTTCTGCAGCTCCTCCTGGCGCGCCTTCTGCTTCATCTGGGAGTCGATGATGCTGATGCCCATGATGATCCGGTTGCCGCCCGGCATGCGCGTGATCTTCATGTTGGCGTACAGCGGCGTGCCGGTGTCGATCAGGCGATAGGTGGTCGTGAACACGCCCTGCGCGTCCAGCTCGCGGATGATGTTCTGCTTGGTAAAGCCGGCCAGGAAGGGTTCGCGGTCCTCCTCGAAGATGCGGGTCATCGTTTCCTGCCTCGCGGATCCGAAGAAGTCCGTCCCCTGCCGCTCCACCGCCAGCTCCTCGCCGCCGACCCTGGACGAGTACTCGGTGAAGTCGTCCGTATCCAGGTCGATGACGTAGATGTTGTAGTAGTCCGCCGCCAGCGCCCGGGCGATCTCCGCGTAGTCCGCGCTCTTGTCCGGCTCCGAAATGGACAGGATCGCGATGGCCACGGCGGTCGAGCCGGTCGCCGGATTCTTCCCGACGGGATTGATGACGCCGTGCATCGTCGAGCCGTCGGCCAGCTTCCCGTCGTACAGCGTGCGCTTCCCCTCCGCGCCGCACGTCCTGACCAACTGCAAGAACATCGCGGTCGGGCCCTTGGGGGACACCGAATAGCCGTCCGGCTTGGCGGCCAGGTCGAAGCCGAAGTACCGCCGGATGAAATCGCGGTACGCGGGATTCGTTCGCACATAGCTCAGCCCGTCCTGCCGGACCTCCAGGATGCCCGCGGGCAGGGTGTCGAAGTAGTCCCGGCGCGCGCCCTCCTTGTCGGCGATGACCGTGAGGTCGTACAGGTTGACCCGACCGATCGCGGCGTAGTAATCCGATTCCAGGGGGTTTTCGAAGCCGATCTGGATGCCCTTGCGGTTGCGCTCCACGATCTGCTCGAACGGTATGGGCTTGCAGTAGTAGAAGCCCTGCAGCTTGCTGCAGCCGATCTCGCGCAGGAACTCGACCTCCTCCGCGGTCTCGACGCCCTCGCAGACGGTGTCGACCCCGAGGTTGATGGCCATGCGGATCAGGTCGGTCAGTATGACCTTGCTCTCCTTGCCCTTGTAGAAGCGCTTCAGGAACAGCATGTCGAACTTGAGCAGGTCGAAGTGGATGTCCTGCAGCACGTTCAGGGACGAGTAGCCGCTGCCGAAATCATCCATCCACACCTCAAAGCCGAGCGCCTGGAAGCGCTCGATCTGCGCCTTGATGAAATCAAAATCGTTGCCGAGGATGCTCTCGGTGATCTCGATGGTCAGCCGGTCGCGGGCGACGCCGGCGTCGTCGACCCTGCGGCGGATCTCCTCCACGATGTCGCAGGCGTCAAAGTCGGCCCGGGACAGGTTCAGCGAATGCGGGACGACCCGAAGGCCCGCCTGCCGCTGGGCCTCCATCTTCTCCAGGATCCGGTCCAGCACGTACAGGTCCACCCTGTACATGAGCCTGGCCGTCTCCAGGATCGGGACGAACAGGCCGGGCGACAGCATGCCCCGGACCGGGTCGTTCCAGCGGCACAGCGCCTCCTCGTCGCAGACGCGGCCGTTGACCGCGCGCACGATCGGCTGGTAGTGGACCTGGATCCATCCCTCCTCGAGCGCCTGGTCCAGGTGGCTGATGATGTAACGGACGTCTTCGAGCTGCGTGAGCATGTCGTTGTCGAAGTAGTAGAAGCCGGAGACATAGGAGTCGCCGTGCTGGTCGCAGGCAAACTTGGCGCGGTCGCAGGCGACGTTCACGCCCGCGTTCTCGATGCTGTTGCGGTAAATGCCCACCCGGACGGGCAGCGCGTTCCCGCCGTTCGCGCCCTCGCACGCCTTAAAGACCGCCTGCAGCGACGCCTCCGCGCTCTCGTCGTCGGTCACCGCCGCGAAGTGGTCCTCGCTGTAGCGGCAGACGCACTGTTCGCCGTAGCAGCGAACCAGGATCTGGCCCACGTCGCACAGCAGCTTGTCGCCCTCGTCAAAGCCGTACTGGCGGTTGTAGTGCTTCATGCCGATGAGGTCGAAGTACAGCATGGCCGGGGACTTGCCCGCTTCGATGATGCGGTCGCGCTCCGCCACCGCCAGCCGGAAGAAGTAGCGCATGTTCGGCAGGCCGGTCAGCATGTCCGTGTTGATCCGGCGGTTCAGGTCGGCGATGTAATCGCGGATCTGGTCGCGCATGCGTATGAACGCGCTGGTCAGCGTGCCGATCTCGTCGTTGCTGCGGTAGTTCAGCGCCACGTCGTACTCCGCGTCGGCCAACTGCTGGGACGCCGCCGTCAGCCGCAGCAGCGGTAAGGTGATGGCCCGCATGACCACCATGAGGATGACCGCGAACACCACGACCACCACCGCGGTGATCAGCAGGATAATGCGGATCAGGTGCAGCCAGGAGGCGTTGATCTCCTTCACCGGCGCGGTCACGACCAGCTTGATGCCGTTGCGCAGGGTGAAGAAGGCCATCTGGCGCTGCTCGTCGTCGATCTTGTAGCGGATCAGCGCATCGCCGCTGTCCTCGTTGCGGAGCAGGTCCCTGGAAACGGACAGATCGGTCAGCTCCGGTACGGTCCACTGTTCGAGCTTCGGGTGGTAGAGCATGCGGCCCTCCGTGTCGCACAGGCTGGCCAGGCCCGTTTCGTACACCCGGATGGGGCTGACCTGCGCGGCGAGGGTATCCAGCGGGATGTTCATGCCGAGCACGCCGATCAGCGCGCCGGCGTTGTAGATCGGCACGACGTAGGCGCAGGTCCACATCTCGTCCGAAAAGCGCAACCGGTAGGGGCCGACCCAACAGGGCCGTCCACGCCGGACCGGCGTGTAGTACCAGGTGTTGTGCTCGTCGTCCGCGGGATCGAGCGTCTGCACGTCCACCGGTCCCTGGTCCACAAAGCCGGCCTTGCCGAGCCGGGAGAAGCAGAAGCCGTGTTCCGTCAGGCTGATTTCGGGATTGAGGCAATAGTAATAGCTGCTGACGCCGTTCGTGTGGCTCGCCACGCTCTCGAAGGTCTTCAGCGTCTGCGCGCAGTGCTCGGCGATATAGGCGTCCAGCCGGGCGGTCTGCTCGGGCGTCCGCTCCCTTTCGCGCGCGCCGGAGCCCGCGGCGCCGCACTGAACCAGGGTCACGCTGTCCAGCGAGTCGACCGCCATGTTGGCGACGATGCCCACGGACTGTTCGATCCCCTCGAAATACTCGTCCAGCGAATTCTTCGTATCCTTGCCGATCAGCCGCATCGTTTCCACCGACCTGCGATCGGTTTCCCTGCGGATCGAGGAATAGCTCGCGGCGGATATGGAGAGAATCGCGACGAGTATGGCGGCGACGCTGATCGCCGTGATTTTAAACCGGACGGAATGCATTCTCATGGTTTTCAAGCCTCATGAATGGACATTTCTCGGTATTTATTCTTGACGGAGCCGTTCCAGGACGCCTGGATGCCTTCCAGGCGCTGCGATGAGATATAGTAGTAGAACCTGGAGAACAGCGGGATCCAGGCGGCGTCCTCCTGCACGATGATGCGCTCGAGCTCACGGTATTCCCGAATGCGCGCGCCGGTGTCCGCGATGGTGCGCGCGTCGCGCACCCGCCGCATGATGTCCTCCCGCGGGTAGCAGAGGCTGCGGAAGCGGGCGTTTTCCGCGTCGCCGAAGAAGGTATACAGGAAGTTGTCGGGATCGTTGTAGTCCGCGGTCCAGGTCGCCGAGTAGCAGGCCAGCTCGCCGCGCTTGCGCAGGCGCATGAATTCGCCGACATCCAGCAGCTCGACGGTCGTATGGACGCCGATCTCCTCCCAGATGGCCGCGGCCGCGCGGATCAGCGACATCTCGCCCAGCGTGGAGGCCGAGCTCACGCTGAAGGTCAGCGAGAAGCCATCGGGATAGCCGGCCTCGGCGAGCAGCGCCTTCGCCGCCTCCGGGTCGTAGGGGATCTCGGGAAGATCCGGATTGAAGCCGTACAGGCCGTGCGGCATGATGCCGTTTTCCAGGTAGCCGTTCCCGCCGTAGGCGGCGTCGAGCAGGAGCATGCGGTCCAGCCCGAGCTGCAGCGCCCTGCGCACGCACACGTCGTCCAGCGGCGCGACGGATTCGTTCAGGGCGATGTAGGTCAGGCTGATCCGCTGCACCCGGAACCGCCGGTCCTCGTAGGTGTCCCCGTGCATGAAGAACTCCGAGGCCTTGCCCACGTCGTCCAGGCTCAGGATGTCCAACTCGCCGCGCTCGAACAGTTGCCGGATCTCCTCCGCGTCCGTCATGAAGCGCAGATCCAGCCCGTCGCAGCGGGGCGCGCCCTGCCAGCAATAGCGGTTCGCCCTGAGCATCATGCCCTTTCCGGGCTCCCAGCTCTCCAGGACGAAGGAGCCGGTCCCGATCGTCCACTCGGGATCGGTGCCGAAGCGGTCGCCGGCCTGTGCCATCGTCTGCTCGTCCAGTATGGAGGCGCCGGGCATGGACAGGCAGGCGAGGAACGCCTCGAAGGGCTGCTCCAGCGTAATCATGAACTTGCGCTTGCCGAGGATCTTAAAGCCCTCCAGCGCGTCGGTCTCGCCGTTCTCCAGCGCGGCCGCGCCCACGATGTTGTCCGCGATGTCCTGGTTGCAGGAATCGGGATGGGTCAGCAGCCGCGTGAACGTGTACAACACGTCCGACGCCGTCAGCGGGGAGCCGTTGCTGAAGGTCACGCCGTCCCGGAGATAAAAGGTATAGGAGCGGCGATCGTCGGAGATCTCCCAGCGCTCGGCCAGCGAGGGCAGGATCTCGGCCTCCCCGCCGGCGTCGTTCTCCATCTCCACCAGCCGGTTGAACACGTTCTGGGCGACGGTATAGTGAATCGACGTGCACTGGAAGTCCACGGTGTCCGGCTCGTCCTCGATGGCGACGAGGTAGCGGATCGTGTCCGGCTCGGCCGCGACCTGCGACTCCCCGGGCGCGTTGCCGCCCCCGCCGGCGCAGGCCGCAAGCGTCAGCGCGGCCATGATGAGCGCAAGCGTCATGCCCAGCGTCCTGTTGAAGCGTCTCCATGCCTTCATGGCGATCCCTCCTGCGCCCGCGGTGTCGTTCGTCGATGCAGCCGAATCCATCTCCTCTATTATAGTATATTCGGTTTTCCGTTTTTTTGCAACCCGTTATTATGATGATAATAAGGCGATAACCGCTTTAAACGCGCACGGCGGGCCCCTGTACCGCGCGCGTTTCCGGCGCGCACGGTCAGTGCGCGGGTTTTCCCCTCCCCTGAAACCGCCGCGCCGGGCGGAAAATCCCGTCCGGCCTGCTATGGCAACGGGGCGGAGAATGTGGTATAATGATTAGGCGACGGGCCCGCAGGGCCGTCGGCCGGGTCGCCGGGCCGCGGAGCGTGGTCGGCGACAATCAGAGTATAATGATTAGGCGACGGGCCCGCAGGGCCGTCGGCCGGGTCGCCGGGCCGCAAGGCGCGCACGGCGACAATCAGAGTATAATGATTAGGCGACGGGTCCGCGGAGAAACGACGCCCGCCGAGGGAGGGAGATCCATGCGTGTTGAAACAGCCGCCGCGGAGGACATCCGCGAGCTGACGGACCTGCGGCTCGAGTACCTGCGGGAGGATTTCGGCGCGCTGGACGCCGGCACAGCCGCCGCCATTCGGGAGCGCCTGCCCGACTACTTCCGGGCGCACCTGGGCCGGGACCTCTTCGCCTGCGTGATCCGCGCGGACGACGCCATCGCGTCGTGCGCGTTCCTGCTCGTCGTCGAAAAGCCCATGAGCCCGGCCTTCCCGAACGGCAGGACCGGCACCGTGCTGAACGTGTACACGCGCCCGCCCTTCCGGCGAAGGGGCTACGCCCGGGACGTCGTGCGGGCGCTGCTGGCCGTGGCGGAGGAGCAGGCGCTGTCCACCGTGGAGCTGAAGGCCACGGACGACGGCTACCCGCTGTACCGCTCGGTGGGCTTTGCGGACAACCCGTCGAAACATCGACCGATGAAATGGAAGCCGCAATAATCGCGACGGGTCCGCCCCGCGAACCCGGACCGGCATAATGGAGGCACAGCATGAACATCTGCCTGCTGAACGATTCCTTTCCCCCCGTGATCGACGGGGTGGTGAACGTGGTGATGAACTACGCGAAGTACCTGTCCGAGGCGCACGGCGCCTCGGTGATCGTGGGCACGCCCCGCTATCCCGGCGCGAATTACGATCGGTTTGACTATCCCGTGGTGCCGTACCCCAGCATCGACACGGCCGCCGTCACCAGCGGCTACCGGGCGGGAAACCCCTTCGCCGGGAAGGCGCTGGACCGGCTGGCCGGGTTCTACCCGGACATCATCCACACCCACTGCCCCGCCTCGGCCACGATCATCGCCCGGCTGCTGCGCGAGCAGACGAACGCCCCCGTCGTGTTCACCTACCACACCAAGTACGACATCGACATCGAGCGCTTCGTCCATGCAAAGCTGGCGGTGCGGGAGGCCATCGCGGCGATGGTCGGCAACATCGAGGCCTGCGACGAGGTGTGGACGGTCAGCCGCGGCGCGGGCGAGAGCCTGAAGGCCCTGGGCTTCCAGGGCGATTACCGGGTGATGAACAACGGCGTGGACTTCCCCAGGGGCCGGGTCGAGCCCGCCGCCGTCGCGGAGGCGACCGCCGGGTACGACCTGCCGGAGGGCGTGCCGGTATTCCTGTTCGTCGGCCGCATGATGACCTACAAGGGCCTGCCGCTGATCCTGGACGCGCTGAAGCTGCTCGCCGACCGGGGAAGGGATTTCCGCATGGTGTTCATCGGCAAGGGGCCGGACCAGGCGCTGCTGGAAGCGCGGGCGAAGGCGCTGGGCCTGATGGGCGCCGCGGACGGCCCGGACCGGTGCATCTTCCCCGGCCCCGTCTACGACCGCGACGTACTGCGCGCGTGGAACACCCGGGCAGACCTGTTCCTGTTCCCCTCCACCTTCGACACCAACGGCCTGGTGGTGCGGGAGGCCGCCGCGTGCGGGCTGGCCAGCGTGCTGATCGAGGGCTCCTGCGCCGCGGAGGGCGTCGCGGACGGGCGAAACGGCTTCACCATTCAGGAGCGCCCCGAGGCCATGGCGGCGCTGCTGGACCGGTGCTGCGGCGACCTCGGCCATCTCCGCGAGGTCGGCGACCGGGCCATGGAGGAGCTGTACCTCTCCTGGAACGACTGCGTCGGCCGGGCCTATCAGCGCTATCAGGTGATCCTGGAGAACTGGCGGCGGGGGCTGCTGCCCGCGCGGAGGAAGCTGCCGACGGACTTCCTGGTGCGCCTGACGGCGAGGTCCATGGAGGAGCGGGAGCGGCACCGGCGCGTGCGCGAGGGGCTGTTCCGCAATTTCCGGGAGACCGCCGTGGGCATGATGGAGAACATCCAGGAGACGGAGGAGACGGCGGCGCATTTCCTGGAGCAGCTGCCCGGCGGGCTGCACCAGGCTTTTACCCACAAGAGAAAGGAATAGGGCATGGAACAGTTTGATTTCCGCCGCATGTCCTTCTACCAAATCTGGATCCGCAGCTTTGCCGACGGAAACGGAGACGGCATCGGAGATCTCTACGGCGTCTATGACCGTTTGGACTACATCGCCTCGCTGGGCGTGGACGGCATCTGGTTCAGCCCCATCTACCCCTCGCCCAACGCCGACTACGGCTATGACATTTCAGACTACCGGGACATCCACCCGGACTACGGCACGCTCGAGCAGTTCCGGCGGGTGCTGGACCGCGCCCACGAGCTGGGGCTGAAGGTGATCCTCGACCTCGTGATCAACCACACCTCGGACGAGCACCCGTGGTTCCTGGAGAGCCGGAAGGGAAAGGACAACCCCTACAGCGACTACTACATCTGGCGGAACCCGAAGTGGAAGGGCGAATCCCGCCTGCCCCCGAACAACTGGTTCAGCCAGTTCGAGGGGCTCGCCTGGGAGTTCTGCCCGGAGCGCCAGCAGTACTACCTGCACGTGTTTGCGAAAAAGCAGCCGGATCTCAACATGGACAACCCCAGGGTCCGGGAAGAGGTCGCGGGCATCATGCGCTTCTGGCTGGACATGGGCGTGGACGGCTTCCGCGAGGACGTGATCACCTACATCTCCAAGCATCCGCAGCTCCCGGACGGCATACCGTTTCTGCCCGCCATCAACGGCATGCCCTACTACAAGGACGGCCCCAACCTGATGGACTACCTGCGGGAATTCCGGGCCGTGGCGCGGGAATACGGCGCGCTGCAGATCGGCGAGGCACCCATGACGCCGGTCAGGACCGCGCTGACCTACCTGACCGGGGAGGACCGGGTGCTGGACATGATGATCCAGTTCGACACCATGACGGCCGACTGCATCATGACCGAATACGTGCACCTCCCGTTTTCGCTCCGCAGGCTGAAGCGCGCCTTCTCCAAGTGGCAGCGCGCGCTGGCGGGAAAGGGCTGGAACGCGCTCTACCTGGAAAACCACGACCACCCGCGCGTCATCAGCCGCTACGGGAGCGAGCGCTACTGGCGGGAATCCGGCACCATGCTGGCGGCGGCGTACATCTTCCAGCAGGGCACGCCGTTCATCTACCAGGGGCAGGAGATCGGCATGACCAACATCCGCCTGGACTCCATCGAGGCGTACCAGGACGTGGCCTCCATCAACGCCTATCACCGTTTCTTCCGGCACCAGTCGAAGGAAAAGCGCCTGCGCCGCATCCACCGCTCGTCCCGCGACTCGGCGCGCACGCCCATGCAGTGGAGCGGCGAAGCCTACGCCGGTTTCTCCACGGTCAAGCCCTGGTTTGCCGTCAACCCCAACTACCCGGAGGTCAACGTGGCCCGGGAGGAGGGCGACCCGCTGAGCATCCTCAACTTCTACCGAAGCTGCCTGCGCCTGCGCAAGAGCAGTTCCGCGCTGCTGTGGGGGGACTACCGGGAATACCTGCCGCGGCACCGGCACATCTACCTGTACGAGCGGAGCGACGCGGCGGAGCGCATACTGGTCGTGTGCTCGTTCTCGGCAACGGAGCAGACCTGGAAGCTGCCGGACGGCTACGCCCCGGAGGCGGGTACGGTGCTCCTCTGCAACTATGCGGGCGAGGCGACGCCCGGGCGGCTGAGGCCCTATGAAACCCAAATACTCCGCTTCCTGCGGTAGGTCGCCGGCGACGCGGGCACAAAAGGCGGGACCGTTCCCCGGGGAACGGTCCCGCCTTCGCGTCGGTGTTTGCTGATCGCAAGTGACCAAATCCGCAGGGCGGCCTTTATCGGCGCTCTGCCCGCCTCCGCGTCGGTGTTTACTGATCCTCGCCGAAGGCCGTCTTCACGGCCTTGAGGGCGAAGGAAGGGTTGGGGGGACGCGTTGAACTGGCCTTTGGTGGCGGGGAAGTACTTGTCCCCCGCGGCAGTCACGGCTTCCGCCGCCGATCCTCGTGCGTCAGGTAGTACTCCCGCTTGTTCTCATACATCTCGTTGTCGGCGCGGTTGAAGACCGCGCGGTACTCCGTGTCCGTCTGCGGGTCGTAGACCGCGTATCCCTTGGAGAGCGAAACGTGGCTCTTCTCGCCGAACACCTCGTCCAGCCACGCCCCCGTCCGCGCGTTCGCGCCCTCCAGGATGACGACAAACTCGTCGCCGCCGATGCGGTACAGCTTGCCCTCGTCAAACGCCTGCCTCAACACCGACGCCGCCTCGACGATCACCTGGTCGCCCTTCTCATGGCCGTGCCGGTCGTTGATCTCCTTCAGGCCGTTGAGGTCGAACAGGATGACGGAAAACGCGGCGGTCCCCTGCCGGATCTGCTCCTCGAGGCGCCGGACGTGGTCCTCATACGCCGCCCGGTTGCCCAGCCGCGTCAGCCCGTCGATATAGGCCTGCGAGCGCACAATGGCGATCTGCTCGCTGAGCTTGTTCTGCAGCGCGTGCACCTTCGCGCCGAGCTCCGAGAAGCCGTCGTTGGAGTGGGCGACGTCGTCCTCGACCGACGCGATCTCCGTCCCCGGCGACACCTCGCGGACCAGCGTCTCGATGCCGTCCGACACCTGGTTCATCTCGTGGAACAGCGCGCCGAAGTGCTTCCGGTACCGCGCGGCGATCAGCACGATGACCGCGACCGCGATGAGAAGCGAGGCCCCGACGAACATCAGCGTCGTCCGGATCTGGCGGTTGATCTGATCCTCGTACCACTCGGCGCTGAAATCCACGGCCACGATGCCGGCGACCTTCCGCGCGGAGCTGAACACCGGCGAGTAGGCGCTGTAGAACCTGCCCCAGTTGTCCTCATAGGGTTCCTTGTCCACCGACGGTACGCCCAGGCTGGCCTGGTAGAGCGCGTCCGTATACGGTATGTGCTCGCCGAACTGGCCGGGCGATTCCGGGTCGGGGTCAATCATGAACACGAAGCTCCCGTCCCCCATGTCGCGGATGCAATAGATGTATTCGAGCTCGATGTTGCTTTCAAAGCACGTCAGTATTTTCAGCGCGTTCTGGTATTCCGGCGTATCCCTGTCCTCCGCCTCGAGCGCCTCCAGCGTATCGCCGTCCAGCAGGGCCGCGGCGGTGTTGGAGACATCCAGCATCATGTTTTCGATGAGCGAGCGCATCGCCCTGCCGGACTGCCGGGTGAGCGCAAAGCCGAGGGAGGCGTTCACGACGAGCAGAAAGACACAGCTGAAAATCATGTATACGCCCGTGCGGCTCAACCTGCTTTTTTTCAACCGATCCACCTTCAGTTCCTGGAGTCCGGGCCTCTGGAATCGCGCTTCCCGCACGGAGGATACCTTGCGGCGCCCCGGCCCCCGCACCCCCGCGACCGGTCCCGACGCCGGCTGCGCAAGGGGCGTTATACATACCTATTATAGCATGCCAATAGAATCATTGTCCATACAAAAATGCGGGAACGGAGGCCGTTCCCGGGCGGCGGAGGGCATGAAAAAACCACCCTTGCGGGTGGTTTCTGGCACCTCCATGGGGACTCGAACCCCAGTTTTCGCCGTGAGAGGGCGACGTCTTAACCGCTTGACCATGGAGGCATGTCTGGCTGCCGAACCTGGATTCGAACCAGGACTAAATGAGTCAGAGTCATTCGTGCTACCTTTACACAATTCGGCATCGTTTCGCGGGCGCTCGCCCGACGACAAATGTTATTATAGGTCATGGCCCGGGAAAAGTCAAGGTCTTTTTTGAATTTCATTTGCAATTTACATATTTCGGACGGCCGCTCCGGCCGATGCGCGGGCTGCATTTTCGCACTAATATTATGAAGGAATGAACCCCAAATCATAAAATATTTGTAAAAGTGCCCGAAATGGTTTCATCCTTAATATGTCCGCGCTATAGTATTCAACGATTGGGAGGACTTTCCCTGTATTATCATTGCAAGGAGACGGAGACCATGAAGGCAGTCAACATTAAGCTCAGTCTGGCGGAAAACGTCAAGACTTTCGTGAACATCGCCAACCGCTACCCCTATGACATCGACCTGCGCGTCGGCCGCCACGTGGTGGACGGCAAGTCCATCCTGGGCATCTTCAGCCTGGAGCTGTCCAAGCCCATCACGCTGGAGATTTACGCCGATCACTGCGACGACCTGCTGGAGGAGCTGAAGCCCTTCATCATCGGCTGATCCGAAGCATGAGCGCCCACTCGCAATCGCGAGAGGGCGCTTTTTGTTTGCCTCGGAAAACGTTACAGATTCCCGCGCAGCGCGTCGGCGGGAATGCAGAGCGCCTCGCGGACCATGTAGTGCATGAGCGTCCAGCCGGTGTACTTCGCGGCGATGCCCCAGGCATGGGCATAGCCCGCCTTCCGCGCCAGCCGCGTCGCGCGCCACACGTGATAGTTGTTGGTGATGATGCCCACGCGCGCGTCCTCCCCCGGCAGCAGCGCGCGGGAGAAGGCCAGGTTCTCCGCCGTGTTGGTGGAGCGCTCCTCCATGCGGATGCGGTCCGGGTCCACGCCGCGCTTCACCAGCTCGTCGCGGATGCAGCGCGCTTCGGTCATCGGCTCGTCCGGGCCCTGCCCGCCGGAGGCGATGATCACCGCGTCGGGATGGTCGTCCAGTATGGCCATGACGGCGTTCAGGCGGCGGCGCAGCGCGGGGCTCGGGCCGTCGGGGTCCACCCGCGCGCCGAGCACGATCAGCGCGTCCAGCCCGGCCGGCGCGCGCGCGAACATGCCCGACACCACCAGGCACTCCAGCGCCAGCACCGCGACCAGCCCGAGCGCGAGCAGCGACCGCCACAGCGCGCGCAGCCCGCGGGGCAGCGGCCGCGCGGACAGCAGGCCCGCGGCGATGAACACCGCCCCCAGCGCGGGCCAGAGCAGGCTCATGCTCAGCCCGAACCGGGACGCGAAGCCGATGACGAAGTAGTAGACCACGCAGGCCGCGCCCGCGATCAGATAAAGCCCCTGCAGCCATTTCGGCGCGGGGCGACGGTCAGCTTTCACAGGATCACCTCTATGGGAACGGGTTCGGTCAGGGTCGGAACATCCTCAATTCGCCGGAGACCACGTGCACGTCGAAGGGCACGTCCTCGTAGATCTCTCCGTCGATCTGGATCGGCAGCGGCGCCCGGGCGCGCACGCGCAGCGCGCTGTCCCGGCGGTACACCGTGCCGGGAAGATCGGTGAGGCGTTTTTGCACGAGCTTCGCCAGGCCGCGGGGGATCTGCCGCTTCTTCAGCCCGTCCACGATCACGATGTCCAGCAGGCCGTCGTCGATGCGGGCCTCCGGGCACAGGGTGATGCCGCCGCCGCAGCGCTGCCCGTTGCCCGCACAGGCGATGAACGCGCTGTGGGGGATGCGCCCGCCGCCGCGCTCCTCGTCGAAATCGCAGAAGCGGAACCCCGCCAGCGCCCGCAGCAGCGCCAGCGCGTAGCCCGCGGAGCCCCGCAACTTCTGCCGGTTGTAGCGGCGCAGGATGTCCACGTCGATGCCCGTGCCGATCAGGTTGATGCCCCGCACGCCGCCGCACACCATGTAGTCGGTGGGCTTCGCCTCGCCCCGCAGCAGCAACGCCGTCGCACCCGCCGCGTCCGCGGGAATGCCCGCCGCCGCCGCGAAGTCGTTCCCGCCCCCGCAGGGAATGAGCCCCAGCCGCGTCGCCGCGGGGTCCGCCAGGCCGTTCAGCACCTCGTGCAGCGTGCCGTCCCCGCCCATGGCGACCACGTCCACCGCTTCCCGGGCCTCCCGCGTCAGCGACCGGGCGATGTCCCGGGCATCCCGGCCGGAGCGCGTCTCGTGAAAGCGAAACGCGGCGCCCCCGGCGGCGAGGCGCTGTTCCACTTCGTCGCGCATGCGCGCCGCGCGCCCGTGGCCGGCGACGGGATTGTAGATGATGTGCAGCATGAGCCTTCCCCTCCCCCGCGGGTAAACCCCTGACAGGGCGAACGTCGCCGTGTCCGCCTGTTATTATAACACGTCCGCGCGCGCAACACAACAAAAGAAAAGGCAGGGGCTGTTCCGGGCGACGCGCTGAAGGGGAGGGCGCGCCGCGGGATCGGAAGGGGGGAGAAGGTTGAGGAGAACCTGACCCATCCGGAACATCCCTGCCCTGTAAGCGTATGATAGCAAGCCTATATCAACTGAATATGAATTCTCATTTTTGTTTCCAGTTTTGCCACGGAAACGACACCTCGCGCCCGTCGGCCGCCCTGTCGGCCGGGCGCATTCACGCCTTCGTCGCCCGCCTTCGCCACAGGCGCAGCAGGCCGGCGATCAGCAGCGCCGGGAAGACGACGGCCGCCAGCAGGCCCAGCCGCAGGTCGTCGCCCGCCAGGCCGGAGAACACGCCCACCACCGTCGGGCCCAGGGAGCCGCCGAGGTCGCCTGCCAGCGCCAGCAGCGCGAACATGGCGGTGCCGCCGGTGCGGCAGACGCGGGCGGCGATGCTGAACGTGCCCGGCCACATGATGCCCACGCTCAGGCCGCACAGCGCGCAGCCCGCCAGCCCCAGCGCGGGCGCGCGGGACAGCCCCGCCAGCAGGTAGCAACCCACGCACAGCGCGCCGCTGACCAGCATGAAGCGCATCAGGTCCACCTTTTCGCTGAACTTCCCGTAGAACACGCGGCTCAGGCCCATCAGCACCGCGAACATCAGCGGCCCGGCCAGGTCGCCCAGGGTCTTGCTCACGCCCAGCGCGGACTCGGTGAACGCCGAGGCCCACTGGCTCATGCTCAGCTCCGACGCGCCGGCGCACATCATCAAAAGCGCCAGCAGCCAGAAGAGGGGCGTGCGCAGCAACTGCCCGAGGGACATGCCCTCGCCCTCCTCCACCAGCCGCTCGATGGGGCAGGTCGCGAAGTTGAACAGGTTCGCCAGCGGCACCACGGCCCACAGGCAGGCGAGCACCCGCCAGTGCGCGATGCCGAAGAGCGCGAAGAACAGCGTGGAGCCCAGGATCACGCCCACGCAGCCCCAGCAGTAGAACGAGTGCAGCAGGCTCATGACGCCGGCCTTGTTGTCGAAGGGGCAGGCCTCCACGATGGGGCTGACCAGTACCTCCAGCAGGCCGCTGCCCACGGCGTACACCACCACGGAGATCAGGATGCCCGCGAAGGGATCGGGCAGCAGGTCCGGCAGGAACGCCAGCCCCGCCAGCCCCGCCGCGGACACCGCCTCCGCCGCCACCACGCAGGCGCGGTAGCCGACCCGGTCCACGAACTTCGCGGAGGCCAGGTCCACCACGAGCTGGGTGAGGAAGTACAGCGACGGGATCAGCGTCAGCTTCTCCAGCGGGATGCCGTAGCTCCCCCGGAAGGTGAGGAACAGCAGCGGCGCGAAGTTGGCGGAAATGGCCTGGGTGATGTAGCCCAGGTAGCAGGCGATCAGCGTGCGGCGGTAATTGGGGCGCGCAGCCATGGGCATGTCCTCCTGTTCGAGGATCCGGGGTCGTGCACTTCCCCGTTTCGGGCCGGATCCATGGCCCATCCTAGCACGTCCGCCGGGGTTTGTCAATTCCCGCCCCGTTCGGGAAAAGCGTCCCCGGCCGGCAAACTTTCTCCCCGCGCGGTGTTGAAATCGGTCATAGGACATGATATAATAAGTTGTCGTTAAGTCTTTAATATACCTCCCCGCCCCGGGGCAAAGGAGCGTGCGCATGATGGATCTGTACAGCATTGGCGAAATGGTCATCGACTTCATCCCCGGCAGCGAACCGGCCAGCTACATCCGCAAGGCGGGCGGCGCGCCGGCCAACGTGGCCATCGCCGTCACCCGAAACGGCCTGAGCGCCGCCATGTGCTGCAAGGTGGGCGACGACGACTTCGGCCGCTTCCTGATGGACACCCTGGCGGAGTGCGGCGTGAAGGCCGCCTGCCCGGAGCTGTGCCGCGAGGCCATCACCACCATGGCCTTCGTGACGCTGGCCGACAACGGCGAGCGGCGGTTCACCTTCGCCCGAAAGCCCGGCGCGGACATGATGCTGAAGGAGGAGGACGTGCGGGAGGCGGACATCGAGGACGCCGCCATCGTGCACGCCGGGTCCTGCTCGCTGTCGGCGCAGCCGGTGGCGGCGGCCACGGCGCGGGCGCTGCGGCTGGGTCACGAGAAGGGCAAGCTGGTCAGCTTCGACGTGAACTACCGCAACCTCATGTGGAACGACGACGTGGACGCCTGCACCCGCGCGGTGACGGACATACTGCCCTGGGTGGACCTGCTGAAGATCTCCGAGGAGGAGGTCGGCATGGTGGGCGGCGAGGCGGCCATCCCGGCGCTGATGGCGGAGCACGACATCGCCCTGGTGGTGCAGACCCTGGGTGCCAACGGCGCGCGCGCCTACTTCCGCGGCGGCACGTTCGACGTGCCGGGCCGCCGGGTGAAGGCCGTGGACGCCACCGGCGCGGGCGACGCCTTCTGGGGCGCGTTCCTTGCAAAGCTCCGGCTGTCGGGCGTGGAGAGGGCCTCGGACCTGACGGAGGACATCCTCCGCGACGCCCTGGAATACGGCAACGTGTCCGGCTGCATCTGCGTGCAGAGCAAGGGCGCCATCGCGTCCATCCCCACGCGCGCGCAAATCGAAGCCTATCTGGAAAGTGAGAAATAGCGTATGTCGATCTGGAATGAAAAGTGCATCATCTCCCCCTCCCTCATCTGCCTGGACATGTGCAACCTGGAGCAGCAGGCGCGGGTGGTGAAACAGTGCGGCGTGAAGATGCTCCACGTGGACATCCTCGACGGCCACTTCAGCCCCAGCATGCCCCTGGGCCTGGATACCGTGCGCCAGCTGCGCGCCAGGACCGACCTCGCCTTCGACTGCCACGTGATGGTCACGGCGCAGGATTACTTCGTGGACGAGCTGCTGGACATCGGCGTGCAGCAGATCGTGTTCCACGGCGAGACCCAGCCCCACGTGGACGGCATGCTGAACCGCATCCACGCCAGGGGCGTGCGCGCGGGCGTGGCGCTGAAGCCCGCGACGCCGCTGAGCGCGCTGGACTACGTGCTGGAGAAGTGCGACACGGTGCTGCTGATGCTGATTAACCCCGGCTACGCCTTCGTGAAGGGGGAAAAGCAGGTGACCTACGCGGACAGGAAGATCCGCGAACTGCGGGAGATGATCGACCGCCGCGGGCTGGACACGAAGATCGAGCTGGACGGCCGCATCTCCCCGAAGAACATCGAGGACTGGGGCGGCGGCGCGGCGGACATCTTCGTCACCGGCAGCACCTGCCTCAGCCGGGACGACCTGCCCGGCAGCTTCGACAGGCTGTGGGCGCTGCGGGACAGGGTACTGAATGCGACGGAGGAAGCGAAATGACATTTGCCGAGGAATACAGGAAGGCGTGCGCGGACGTGACGCAGGAGCTGGAGCGCACGCTGGCCAGCGTGGACCCCGCCCAGCTCGAGCGGCTGAAGGACGAGATCCTGAAGGCCGACCAGGTGTTTTTCGTGGGCGTGGGCCGGGTGATGCTGGCGCTGCAGTGCGTGTGCAAGCGCCTGGCGCACCTGGGCGTGAAGGCACACTACGTGGGCGAGATCACCGAGCCCGCCATCAAGAAGGACGATCTGCTGATCGTGGGCTCCGGCTCCGGCGGGTCGCTGTTCCCGCTGGGCATTGCCAGGAAGGCCCGCGCCGCCGCGGACTGCACCATCGTGCACGTCGGCTCGAACCCCAACAGCGAGATGAAGGACATCGCGGACTTCATGGTTCGCATTCCCGTGCGCACCAAGTTCTACCTGGAGGACGAGATCGACTCCTGCCAGCCGATGACGAGCCTGTTCGAGCAGAGCGTGCTGCTGCTGGGCGACGTGCTGGCGAAGCTGATTATCGAGGAGAAGCAGTTGGACATGAAGGGGCTGTGGCGCTACCACGCGAACCTGGAATGACGGAGGCGAACCCATGAGCAGAGCATCCGAGATGATGAAATACGTCGGCTCCATGCAGCAGGCGGCCTACATCCGCCCGTTCACCTATGCCGAGGGCCGCAGCGCGGGCATGAAGGCCTGGGAGGTCAAGAACGGCCCGCTGAGCTACAAGATCCTGGCGGACAAGTGCCTGGACGTGGGCGAGCTGTCCTACAGGGGCGTCAACTTCAGCTTCCTGTCGAAGCCCGGCCTGCAGGGCCGCAACCCCTACGACACCGCCGGCCCGGAGGCCATCCGCAGCATCATGGGCGGCATGTTCTTCACCTGCGGCGTGGAGAGCATCTGCGCGCCGTGCAACGTGGACGGCGTGGACTACCCCATGCACGGCCGCATGCGCACCACCCCCGCCGAGCACCTGGGCGCCGACGCCTACTGGGCGGAGGACGGCTACCACCTGACGGCCCGCGGCGAAATGCGCGAGGCGGCGCTGTTCGGCGAGAACATGGTGCTGCGCCGCAGCATCGACACGGTGTACGGCGAAAAGACCGTCACCGTCACCGACGTGTTCCAGAACCAGGGCTACCGGGACGAGCCGCTGATGCTGCTGTACCACATCAACCTGGGCTGGCCCTTCCTGGACGAGAACCTGCGGCTGTACCTGCCCACCCGTCGCGTCACGCCCCGGGACGCCGAGGCCGAGGGCCACGAGGGCGAATACGACCGCATGGACCCGCCGAAGGACAACGAGCCGGAGTACGTGTTCATCCACGACCTGAAGGTCGACGCCGACGGCGACACCTGCGCCATCGCGGTAAACGAGGCGCTGGGCCTGGGCTTCGCGATCCGCTGGAACACCCGCTACCTGCCCTGCTTTATGGAGTGGAAGTCCACGGCCTCGGGCGACTACGTGATCGGCCTGGAGCCGGCCAACTCCAGCGTGTACGGCCGCCCGTACCACGAGGAACGCGGCACCGTGCACCGCCTGCCGCCCTTCGCCAGCGAAACCAACGTGCTCACCTTCACCGTGCTCGACGGGCAGGCGGAGATCGACGCCGCCCTCGCGGCATTCAGAAAGACGTTCGGATAACGACCGCCATCCTATCAAACCATCATATCAAAAAGGAGAGATCATACAACATGAAGCGTTCCGAAGTCAACAAGTGCATCAAGGAATTCGAGGCGATCCTGAAGGAGCACCGCTTCGAGCTGCCCCCCTTCCTCAGCTTCACCCCCGAGGAGTGGCAGGAGAAGGGCCACGAGTACGACGAGGTCCGTGACAACGCCCTGGGCTGGGACATCACCGACTACGGCGAGGGCCACTTCGACACCAAGGGCCTGTACCTGATCACGCTGCGCAACGGCAACGTCCACAACCCCAAGTACACCAAGACCTACGCCGAGAAGATCATGATGCTGAAGGAGGGGCAGGTATCGCCCAACCACTTCCACTGGCACAAGATGGAGGACATCATCAACCGCGGCGGCGGCAACCTGGTGTTCCGGCTGTGGAACGCCGACAAGAACGAGGAAGTGGACCGCGAGTCCGACGTGAAGATCTTCTCGGACGGCCGCGAGTACACGGTGCCCTGCGGCTCCGACATCATCCTGAAGCCGGGCCAGAGCCTGAGCCTGTACCCCTACTACTACCACGAGTTCACCATCCAGCCGGGCACGGGCTACGCCATCATCGGCGAGGTGTCCATGTGCAACGACGACAACACGGACAACCGCTTCGAGCAGGTCCAGGGCCGCTTCCCGACCATCGAGGAGGACGAGCCCGCGTATCGCCTGCTCTGCAACGAGTATCCCCCGGCGAAGGATTGATCCCCGCACAGACAGCCGCCCCGGCCGGATCGGTGATCCGGCCGGGGCGGCGTCGTATTCCGCTAAGCCGCACAAAAGCCCGTAACCAAGGGAGGATTCTTCTCCCCCGCGGTTACGGGCTTTGTCAAGCATCCGGCTATGCGTCGCCGCGGGCGAAGGCGTTCTTCATGCCCAGGCTCGCCTCGTACAGCACCTTGGCGAGCGCGTCGTCGGTGAGCGCGCGGGCCTCGTCGGCCAGCTTCTGGTTGCATTCCTCCAGAAACGCCGTCAGCGCCGGCCCTTCCAGCGCGGCGGCCCGGGCGTCAAACGCCTTCAGCAGCCGGTGCGCCGCGTTCTGCATCGCCTTCTGGTAGCGCTCCACGGCGCTGGCGCAGCGGGGATAGTGCGCGTCGGCCAGCGCGCCGATCAGGCGGCTGGACCAGTACAGCGCGTCGGTGGTCACCCTGTCCTGCCGGCACTGCAGGTAGGCGGGAACCGCGTTCACGTTGGGGTAGAAGGGCACCATCTCGTTGAAGGCGTTGGAGGCCAGCGCGACCCATTCCACCGCCGCGATGCCCGCGGGCACGCCGGGGCGCAGCTGGGTGAGCACCAGCACGTTGTTGCGGTTGATGCCGATGGGCCGGTAGCTGCCGCGGCGGGCGGGATCGCCGTGACGGGCGTAGGGATCGAAGGGCGTGCCCTGGTAGTGGCCGGACAGCGCGTACTTCACGTCCTCCACGGTGATCCTGCGCGCAGGCGCGAGGCACCAGGGGATGTCGTCGGACTCCGGCGTGTAGTCGGCGTCGGGACCGTCCCAGCGGAAGGCGTTCGGGCTCAGCGCGCGGGCCATGAACCAGGCGCGGGGCGTGTTGTAGACGCGGTCGGCGTCGTCGTGGCTGCCGAAGGCGGCGCGGGCGTCGAAGGCGGTCTCGCGGAGCAGCGCCGCGCGGGGATCGCCCTCGCGGACAGTCAGGTCCAGGTGGTTGTCCAGTATGAAGTCGATGAGGTCGGCGGAGCACAGGTGCGCGCGCCGCTCCCCGAAGGCGTCCGCCAGGTCGAAGCGGTCGATGCCCTGCTGGTTCGGCACGATCGCATAGCAGTCGTCGGGCACGCGCCGGGCGAACCAGTGGTGCCCGCCGATCGTCTCCAGCCACCAGATCTCGTCCGCGTCCTGGAAGCCGATGCCGTTCATCTCGTAGGTGCCGTGGGCCTCCAGCAGCGCGCCCAGCCGCAGCACGCCCTCCCGGGCGCTGCGGATGTAGGGCAGCACCAGCGTGACCAGGTCCTCCTCGCCGATGCCGTCGCCCACCAGCAGCGGGTCGCCGCCCTGGACGCGCGCGTTGCTGGTGATGGTCTCGGTGGCGGTCATGGCCACGTTCGCGGCGTTCACGCCCGCCGCGCCCCAGATGCCCTCGTCCGTCTTGGCGTTGCGGCAGTGGGTGTAGCGCATGGGGTCGTCCGGCAGGTCGATCTCCGCCTTCGACAGCACCGGCTTGTAATGCCGCGGCTGGTGTTCCGGCAGTATGACCTCCACCGTCTTGGCGAGGAACCGGCTGGGACCGCAGTCCTCGTTGCGGGCCATCAGGGTGGAGCCGTCGCAGGAAGCGCGCTTCCCGACGAGCAGGGTGGTGCAGGGCATGGCAATTACCTCCTGTTACAATTGATGTCTGATCCGGCGGACAGGGTTCTCCTCGGTCGCGTCGCGGCGTTCCCCGGGGGGATGACGCGCGCCGCCGGCACGTCCCCCGCGCGCCCGCGGCAGGCCACGGGCAGGGGCGTCAATCCTCCTGTTTCGGGAGCGCCGCGCGGGCGTCCCCGTCCAGGCTGCCTACGCTGTCGATGGCCCGCACCGCCTTGCGCGCGCGGTTCTCCAGCGTATTCAGCTCCGCCTCGGCCTGAACGAGCCGCTGCCGCATGCGCTGTATGGACTCGTCGAAGCGCTCGAAGTCCTGACGCATGCCCGACAGCATGCCCAGCACCTCGCCGCTGCGCTTCTCCAGCGACAGCGTGCGCAGCCCCATCTGCAGGCTCGTCAGCAGCGCGCACAGCGTGGCCGGCCCGGCGGCCAGCACGCGGTACTTCTCCTGCATCCGCTGGATGAGCCCGTCGCGGCGGGCGACCTCGGCGTAGAGGCTCTCCGTGGGCAGGAACATCACCGCGAAGTCGGTGGTCTGGGGCGGGCGCACGTACTTGCCGTGGATCTGCTTCGCCTGCTCCAGCACCGCGCGCTCCAACTGGGCGGCGCAGCGAGCCGCGGCCTCGGCGTCGCCGGACTCCGTGGCCTCGATCAGGCGCAGGTAGTCCTCCCTGGGGAACTTGGAGTCGATGGGCAGCAGCACCTCGCCGCCCGAGGCCGGCATGCGCAGCGCGAACTCCACGCGCGTCTGCGAGCCCGCGGGGATGGCGACGTTCTCCTCGTACTGCCCCGGGGCGAACAGCTCCGCCAGCAGGGCGCGCAACTGCACCTCGCCCCACACGCCGCGGGTCTTTACGCCCGAGAGCAGCCGCGTGAGATCGCCCACGCCCAGGGCCAGCTCCCGCATTTCGCCGAGCCCGCGGTGCACGCCCGCCAGCTGGCGGTTCATGGCTTGGAAGGATTCGCTGAGCCGCCCGTCCAGCTTCTCGGACACCGTCTCGCGCATCTGCTCCAGCCGGCGCTCGTTGGCCTGGTTCATCAGCTCCATGCGCTCGTCCAGCGTGCGGCGCAGCCGGTCCTGCCTGGCCTCCATGGACGTGGACAGGCTGTCGATCTGCCGGCTCATGCCGCCCATGCTCTCCGCCATGCGCAGCATGGCCTGGTCGCGCTGCTCGCCGTCCCGCCGGAGCCGGTTCAGCGCGCGCATCTGCCGCTTTTCGCCCTGTCGCGCCACCAGCAGCGCGCACGCCGCCGCCAGCGCCACGACCGCCAGTCCCGCCAATGCCAGCGCCAGGGCGGGATGAATCCGGAACCAGGCGTCCATTACCGCTTCCCCAGCTCCAGCGTCTTTTCGTAGGCGGCGATGACGGCCTCCATGGCCGCGCCGCGGAAGCCGCGGGCCTCCAGCGCGCGCACACCCTGGATGGTCGAGCCGCCCGGGCTGCACACGGCGTCCTTCATCGCGCCGGGATGGTCGCCGGTCTCCAGGGCCAGCGCCGCGGTGCCCAGCATCATCTGCGCGGCGTAGCGCAGCGCCTTCGCGCGGGGCAGGCCGCAGGCCACGCCGCCGTCGGCCAGCGCCTCCATGAACATCTCCGCGTAGGCCGGGCCGCAGCCGGCCACCGCGCTGCCCGCGTCGATCAGGTGCTCGTCGACGAAGTCCATCAGCCCCGCGCCGGACATGGCCTCGCGGAAGGCCGCGAGCTGTTCCTCCGACACGCCGTCCGCGCAGCAGAGCAGCATGCCCTTGCCGACGGCCACGGGGGTGTTGGGCATCACGCGGATGACGGGGAAATCCACCCCCGCCATGGCGCGGATGGTCTCCATGGTCAGCCCCGCCGCCATGGTGACCAGCACGCAGGGCGCGTCCCGGTCCACCAGTGCGTCCCGAATGCCCTCCAGCATGTCCGCCATCATCTGGGGCTTCACGCCCAGGAACAGGTAATCGCTGCGCTCCGCGGCGGTCTGGTTGTCCACGGCGACCGCGCCCAGCTTCTCCGCCAGGGCCCGCGCCTTCTCCGGGGTGCGGTTGGCCAGCAGGATGTCCGCCCCGTCCAGCCGCTGCCGCGCCGCCGATGCCAGCGCGCCGCCCATGTTGCCACAGCCGATGAAACCAAAGATCATACTCTCGCCTCCATATCTCCGTCGGGTTATCGCGTTTCCAGCTTCACAAGCCCGGCCTCCGCCAGCTTTTGCAGGCTCATCAGGATGCCGGTCTTTGCGTGATACCAGGTCAGGCCGCCCTGGAAGTACACGGCGTAGGGCGGGCGGATGGGGCCGTCGGCGCTCAGCTCGATGCTGCTGCCCTGCACGAACGCCCCCGCCGCCATGATGACGTTGCTGTCGTAGCCGGGCATGGGCCACGGCTCGGGCAGCACGTAGCTGTCCACCGGCGCGGCGGCCTGTATGCCGTGGCAGAAGGCCGTCATGGCCGCCTCGCTGCCCAGCTCCACCGCCTGGATGATGTCGTGGCGGCTCTCCCGGCCGTCCGGCACCACGCGGAAGCCCAGCCGCTCGTAAGCGTTGGCCGCGAAGATGGCGCCCTTCAGCGCCCCGGCCACCACCGTGGGGGCCAGGAACAGCCCCTGGTACAGCGCGGGCAGCAGGCCCAGGTTCGCGCCGACCTCCTGCCCCAGGCCGGGGGCGCTCAGCCGGAAGGCGCAGCGGGCCACGCACTCGGCGCTGCCGCAGATGTACCCGCCGATGGGCGCCAGCCCGCCGCCGGGGTTCTTGATGAGGCTGCCCACCACCATGTCCGCGCCCACGTCCGAGGGCTCCACGGTCTCCACGAACTCGCCGTAGCAGTTGTCCACCATCACGTTGAGCCCGGGCTTGACGGACTTGATGAACGCGATCAGCTCCCCGATCTGCCCGACCGAGAACGTCGGCCGCGTGGCGTAGCCCTTGCTGCGCTGGATGGTGACCAGCTTCGTGCGCCCGTTGATGGCGGCGCGAATGCCCTCCCAGTCGAAGCCGCCCTCCGGCGTCAGATCCACCTGGCGGTAGCGCACGCCGTACTCCTTCAGGCTGCACCGCGAGGGCCGGATGCCGATGACCTCCTCCAGCGTGTCGTAGGGCGCGCCCACGGGGCTCAGCAGCTCGTCGCCGGGCAGCAGGTTGGCGGACAGCGCCGTGGCCAGGGCGTGGGTGCCGCAGGTGATCTGCGGGCGCACCAGCGCCGCCTCGGTGTGAAACACGTCCGCGTACACCTTCTCCAGCGTGTCGCGGCCCAGGTCGTCGTAGCCGTAGCCGGTGGTGGCGGCGAAGCAGGCCGCGCTGACCCGATTCTTTTGCAGGGCGGAGAGCACCTTGGCCTGGTTGAACTCCGCCACGGCGTCCACCGCCTCGAAGCGCGCCTTCAGGCCCGCCAGCACGTCCTCGCCGAATTGCCAGACCGCCGGGCTCACGCCCAGGGTCCGGTACATCGATTGCATGTCCATGAATAATCGTTCCTTATTATAGAATCACCGAACCCCATGATAGCAGACCCGCGCGGCGATGTCAATGCCATAAAGCCACATCGCGCGGCGCGCGCCGGCGGCGCGGGGTCGAAGCGGCTCCCGGCGGCGGCGCGGGCTGATTTTGAACAATATGACATATCTTTGAAACTTCCCTGTAATCAATTGCAATCAATTCCAGGAGCGGTTATAATGAAAGGCGGGAAACCGAACTCCGAAGGGAAGGTATGCAAGCATGATAAAGAAATGGATTTGCGCGCTGCTGCTGGCGGCGCTGCTGCTGACGCCCACGGCCCTGGCGGCCGTCATCACCGAGGCGACCATGGTATACGAGGAGGAGGACAACCTCCAGACGCAGCAGACCGTCACCGACGCCGCGCTGCTCAGCGAGCTCGAGGGGATGCTGCAGACCGCGCGGCAGAACCCGGTGAGCTCCGACGGCGAGCACTCCATGAACTGCACGCTGTTGTGCATGACCGCCGAGGACATCCTCGACTTCGCCGTGGCCACCGACGGCAGCGCGTTCATCACCGACAACGCCACCGAGATCACCTACGCCGTGGACGCGAACGACATGGACCGGCTGTGGGAGATCTTCGGCGAGGTCAAGGCCGGGATGGGCGTGGAGGCCGCCGACGCCTTCGAGGACTGGGACGACGCCGAGGACATGGACGACATGGAGGGCACGCTGGAGATCTGACCTGCCGCGCCGTCGCCCGCAAACCCTGCACTTCTCATGAAATGCAGGGTTTACGTGAAATTGCGCGGTTTCGCCGCCGCTGGAACTTTCCGGCAGCGCGCCCGTCCAAGGGAGGAAGGCCGGGAACCGCCGCGGACGGCGGCGGGCGATCCCCGTTCCCCCGCGGCGCGCCCGTTCGCCGCCGCGCCGATCCATGCATCCTGAAGGAGGGTTTGTGCCATGAAGCGTCTGATTGCCCTGATCGTACTGCTGCTCTTCGCCCTGCCCGCACTCGCGGAGCCCATGTCCGCCTTCGACTACACCGACAACCTGCTCGACGACGGCAGCCCCATCTACTACTTCGAGGACCTGTCGCTCCGCCTGCCCGTCGACTGGCGCGGCAAGGTCATGGCGCTGCAGGACGAGAGCGACGTCTCCTTCTACCAGATCGGCAGCTATGAGAAGTACCAGGCGGAGGGGCTCAACGGCGGCCTGCTGTTCTCCCTCGGCGCGTGCGTGAACGACAGCTTCACCGAGCTGCCCTCCTATCAGTTCCTCGGCTTCAGCGAGCGCTCCTGCATGAACTACTTCCTGATGCTGCCCACGGACGTCCAGGCCTACCCCGACCCCGACCTGATGGCCGAATACCAGGCCCTGTTCGACGGGATCGACTTCATCGTGAAGAACGCGGAGATCTATCCGCCGCTGGACGCCGCCGAGACGGACCCGGGCTTCGCGCCCGTGCGCCTGTCGGACTTCTGCGATTACGACGCCGACGCCCTGGAGGGCGCGACGCTCACGGCCAATTACATCGACTGCGAGGAAGGGATCCTGCCGGTGACGCTCGACGCCGCGGAGAGCGAGCGCATCCGCGCACTTGCGATGCACGCCTCCGTGACGAACAAGGCCAACGATTTCGACGTCTCGGGCGACATCACCGTGTATACCTTCACCAATGCCGCCGGCGAAACCCTCGCCTCGATCTCGCTGTACGACGGCCTGCTGGTCTGGACGGACGGCATGTACCGCCTGGATGAGCCCGCCTGAACGCACCGCCGCCCTCGTACCGCCCGGAAAGGATGAATCGCCATGCAAAACTTCCGACGTTCCATGATCCGCCTGCTCTTCGTCACCGTCTTTCTGCTCTTCGTCGCGTGGATCGCCCTCAAGGCGATGTCGTACCGCGGGGACTGGGAGCGCATGTATTCCGATTGGAAGCAATCCTCCGGCCGCCTGGGCGAAAAGGTCGAGCAGCTCGTCAAGCCGATGATTGATTCCGTCGGGCCCAAGGTGCAGGAGATGGTTCAGTCCACGCGGGAATTCCTCGGGGGCATGCCCGAGATGTAACGCCCCGGCGGCGTTCTGCGGCGAAGCAATGCCGGAGACCGCGCGAGCAGCATGCTCCAGAGTGGCGAGAGAGGTTGCAAGGCAAGGAAGGCCGTCCTGTGGATGCGGGAGCTTACCATGACGTAAGTGACCAAATCCGCAGGGCGGCCTGACGCAGCAAGCGGAGATTTCCTCCGCGTCAGCGGTCTTTCAGGAAATCTCCGCGGTTGCGGCCTTTATCGACGCTCTGCGAAGAGGCTGCCTCTATTGAGGCAGCCCCTTCGCTTCATGTTTGTTTGAACGGTCATGTCGAACCCAATCGGAAGTCGGCCACGGCGGGGCGGACAGGCGCCCGCGGCGGGCCGCGATTCAGATCGGGATTCGCATTACTTCAGCTTGGCGTAGCGGGAGGAGATCCACGCGCCCTGGCCGTTGTAGTTGACGTGATACCACTTCACGCCGCGGCTGTCCTTGATCGTCTTGCCGCGATAGGACAGCGTCTTGCCCTTCTTCACGATGCCCAGCACGGTGCCGGACTTCTTGGGCGCGATGCGGATGTTGGCCTTGCCCGTCGCGGTGACCTTCTTGCTGCTCGCCTTGCCCAGGCGCGCGAAGCGGGTGGAAACCCAGCCCTTGGTGCCGTTGTACTTCACCTTGAGCCAGTACACACCGCGGCCGTCCTTTTTGTACTTCTTCAGGTACTTGGCCGTCTCGCCCTTGGCGATGATGAGCTTGCTGGCATAGCCCTTGCCCGCGCCGCTGCGCAGGTTGGCGGCGCCGGTCATGGTGACCTTCTTGGCCGCGGACGCCACAGGCGCGGCGACGGTAGCCACGCACAGCGCGGCGATCAGGAACACAACCAAAAGTTTCCGGAGCATCTTCATCTCTACTCAACCTCCTCAGCGGCATTTTTCGCCGCGTTTCACATTCCCATTATAGGATGAAATCGCACCGGTGTCAACCAAAAGTTTTCAGGTCCAACATTATTTCGTCATTTTCTTCGACCCGGCAGGATTTTGCGGGGCCGCGTCAAATCTTTCATATAGATACTGAAGCATCCGGGAGGCGCCCATGAGATTTCCCTGCCTGGTCCTGGACCACGACGATACCGTGGTCAACAGCACCGCCACGGTGCACTACCCCTGCTTCGTGGCGTACACGGCGCAATACTTCCCCCACTACCACTGCACGATGGAGGAATACTTCCTGAAGAACTTCCACCCCGGCGTGGTGTCCTTCTTCCGGGACGACGTGGGCATGAGCGAGGCGCAGATGCTCCACGAGCAGGCCTGGTGGAACGAATACGTGCAGAGCCACGTGCCCCAGGCCTACCCCGGCATGAAGGAGCTGCTGTGGCGGCACGTGGAGCGCGGCGGACGGCTGTGCGTGGTGAGCCACTCCTATTCGGCCAACATCCTGCGGGACTACCGGGAGAACGGCCTGCCGGAGCCGGACCTGGTGTACGGCTGGGAACAGCCCCGCGAGCGCTGCAAGCCCAACCCCTGGCCGCTGGATCAGATCATGGCGGCGTTCGACTACGCGCCGGAGCAGCTCCTGATGGTGGACGACCTCAAGCCCGGCTTCGACATGGCCCGCGCGCGCGGCGTGCCCTTCGCCGCCGCCGGCTGGGGCTACGATATTCCCGAGATCGAGACCTACATGCGCGCCAACTGCGACCGGTACTTCAAGACGGTGCCGGAACTGGCGGCGTGGCTGGAGGATTAGCCCGCCCCCGCGACCGGCGGTTTTCTTACGCACCGAGAAAGGAAGATTCCCCCATGGAGAAGCGCATCACCAGGATCGTGCTCACCGGCGGCCCGGCGGCGGGCAAGACCACGCTCATCAGCCGCATACTGCACGAGTTCAAATCCGAGGACGGCTGGCGGGTCATCACCGTGCCCGAGACCGCCACGGAGCTGATCTCCGGCTTCGGCATCCGGCCCTTCGGCGGCTGCATGAGCATGCTGGCCTTCCAGGACTTCGTGATCGCCGACCAGATCCACAAGGAGCGCCTCGCGCTGAACGCCGCGCAGGTCGTGCCGGAGGAGAACATACTCATCATCTACGACCGCGCGCTGATGGACGACAAGGCCTACATCACCGACGAGGAGTTCGCCACGGTGCTGGCAAAGTTCGACGGCCGCACGGAGGCCTCGGTGCTGGCGGGCTACGACGCCGTGCTCCACCTGGTCACCTGCGCCAAGGGCGCGGAGTTCGCCTACAACCTGGGCAACGCCGCCCGCACCGAGTCGCTGGAGTACGCCCGGGAGATGGACGACCGCACCCTGCGCGCCTGGAGCGGCCACCCCAACCTGCGCATCATCGATAACTCCGCGGACTTCGAACAGAAGATGAACCGCGCCATGCGCGAGATCTACCGCATCCTGGGCGAAGCGGAGCCCATGGTAGAGAAGCGCAAATTCCTGGTGGCCATGCCCGACCTTGCGGCCCTGGCGGAGCGCTACAACGCCGTCCGGCTGGAGATGATGCAGACCTACCTGGTGACGACCAACCCCGGCGTGGAGCGCCGCATCCGCCAGCAGAAGGACGGCGAGAATTACCTGTTCTTCTACACCGAGAAACACCAGCGCCCCGACGGCACGAAGTGGGTCACCGAAAAACCCATCCCGGAGAAGGAGTACTGCCGCTACCTGATGGAGGGCGACAGCGCGCTGCACAGCGTGCGCAAGGATAAGTACCGCTTCGTGTGCGGCGGCTGCCGGTGCGAGCTGGACGTCTACCCCTTCAGCACAGACCGCGCGATCCTGTTCCAGTACGCCCCCGCCCCCGACGCCGCCACGCCCCCGGAAATCACAATCCTGAAGGACGTCACCGGCGACCCCGCCTACAAGAACCGCCAACTGGCCCGGGTGCAGACCCTGTAGCCCAACCCTCCCCGCCCCCTCCGGACACATAATCATAAGACTACAAAGGCCCCGCCCCCTTCGATCCATAGACAGCCAAAGGCCCCCGCCCCCTCCGGGCCATAGACAGCCAAAGGCCCCTGCCCCATCTCTCTCCCGGGCAGGGGCCTATTGCTCCCCCAATAATAAGCAATCCGTACCCACACAGACGCCCGCCCTTTAATCTACGGGGCGGGCGGATGGTTAGTGCACGCGGCAGCATACAAAAACAGGTGGATGGTTTGTGTTGGCGGCAGCATATGAAACAGCAATCCGTACCCACACAGACGCCCGCCCCTTAATCTACGGGGCGGGCGGATGGTCAGTGCACGCGGCAGCATATAAAACAGGTGGATGGTTTGTGTTGGCGGTAGCTTAAGGCCGACGCGACTCGCGTCAGTCCTCGATGATCTTCGTCACGACGCCGGAGCCGACGGTGCGGCCGCCTTCA
>CADBCY010000018.1 GCA_902793325.1 uncultured Eubacteriales bacterium | reverse complement strand
CAGCGTCGTCTTGCCGTGGTCAACGTGTCCGATCGTGCCGATGTTTACGTGCGGCTTCGTGCGCTCAAACTTTGCCTTTGCCATTGGAAATTCCTCCCTGTCTGTGGTCGAAATGCGTATTGTGTCAGCTGCGGCGGCCCAGGATCTTGTCCGCGATGTTGGCGGGCACTTCCTCGTAGTGGGCGAACTGCATGGTGTAGTTGCCGCGGCCCTGGGTCTTGCTGCGCAGGTCGGTGGCGTAACCGAACATTTCGCTCAGCGGCACGATGCCGTCGATGGAGTGCAGGCCCGCGTGCATGTCCATGCCGGTCACGCGGCCGCGCCGGGCGCTGATGTCGCCCATCACGTCGCCCATGTACTCGTCGGGCACCACGACCTCAATCTTCATCATGGGCTCGAGCAGCGCGCAGTCGGCCTTGCGCAGGGCCTCCTTGAAGGCCATGGAGCCGGCGATCTTGAACGCCATCTCGCTGGAGTCCACCTCGTGGTAGCTGCCGTCGAGCAGGTCGACGCCGAAGTCCATGACCTCGTAGCCGCCGATGCTGCCGGACAGCGCCGCCTCGCGGATGCCCTGGTCGATGGGCGCGATGAACTCCTTGGGGATCACGCCGCCCACGATCTTGTTGTTGAACTCGTAGCCGCTGCCCGCCTCGCGCGGATAGATCTCGATGACGCAGTGGCCGAACTGGCCGTGGCCGCCGGTCTGCCGCACGTAGCGGCCCTCGGCCCTGGAGCGCCTGCGGATGCATTCCTTGTAGGCGACCTGGGGCTTGCCGACGGTGGCCTCCACGCGGAACTCGCGCAGCAGGCGGTCCACGATGATCTCCAGGTGCAGCTCGCCCATGCCGGCGATGATGGTCTGGCCGGTGCTCTCGTCGGTGTAGGTCTTGAAGGTGGGGTCCTCCTCCGCCAGGCGGACCAGCGCCAGGCTCATCTTGTCCTGGCCGGCCTTGGTCTTGGGCTCGATGGCCACGCGGATGACGGGCTCGGGGAACTCCATGCTCTCCAGCACGATGGGCTTGTTCTCGGCGCAGATGGTGTCGCCGGTGGTGGTCTCCTTCAGGCCGACGGCGGAGGCGATGTCGCCCGCGCGGATCTCGTCGATCTCCTCGCGGTGGTTGGCGTGCATCCTCAGGATGCGGGCCACGCGCTCGCGCTTGCCCTTCACGGAGTTGTAGACGTAGCTGCCGGTCTTCAGCGTGCCGGAGTACACCCGGAAGAAGGCCAGCTTGCCCACGTAGGGATCCGCCATGATCTTGAACACCAGCGCGGAGAAGGGCGCGTCGTCGCTGGAGGCGCGCTCGATCTCCTGGTCGGTGCCGGGCTTGGTGCCCTTCACCGGCGGGATGTCGATGGGCGAGGGCAGGTAGTCCACGATGGCGTCCAGCAGGGGCTGCACGCCCTTGTTGCGGTAGGAAGTGCCGCACAGCACGGGGTTCAGCTTGCCTTCGATGGTGCCCTTGCGCAGGCCCTGCATGATCTCCTTTACGGTGAGCTCCTCGCCGTCCAGGAATTTCATCATCAGCTCGTCGTCGCACTCGGCGGCGGCCTCGACCATCTTGTCGTGGTACTCCTGGGCCATGTCCACCAGGTCGGCGGGGATGTCCGTCTCGTCCATGGTGGTGCCCATCTCGTCCACGTAGATCTCGGCCTTCATCTTGACCAGGTCCACCAGGCCCACGAAGTCGGCTTCCTTGCCGATGGGCAACTGGATGGGCACGGCGTTGGCGGCCAGGCGCTCCTTCATCATGTCCACCACGCGGAAGAAGTCCGCGCCGGTGATGTCCATTTTGTTCACGTAGGCCAGGCGCGGCACGTGGTACTTGGTGGCCTGGCGCCACACGGTCTCGGACTGGGGTTCCACGCCGCCCTTGGCGCAGAACACGGAGACCGCGCCGTCCAGCACGCGAAGGGAACGCTCCACCTCCACGGTAAAGTCCACGTGGCCGGGGGTGTCGATCAGGTTGATCTGGTGCCCGCGCCATTCACAGGTGGTAGCGGCCGAGGTGATGGTGATGCCGCGCTCCTGCTCCTGCTCCATCCAGTCCATGGTGGCCATGCCCTCGTGCACCTCGCCGATGCGATGGGTGCGGCCCGTGTAGTACAGGATGCGCTCGGAGGTGGTGGTCTTGCCGGCGTCGATGTGGGCCATGATGCCGATGTTTCTTACATGATCCAGTGAATGTGTTCTCGCCACGTTCGTTTCCTGCTTTCTGAAAGATAAGCCGTTCGCTGTCGACCCTTGGCCATTCGCCAAAAGCCGGGTGATTCGAACCATGATTGCCGTCTTGCGCTATCGGGCCGACGGCCAAAGGCCAGTAACCGGATAGCTAATCTTAACAGTCCTCTATAGTACAGTCAGCACGCGAAACGCGTGCTGATCGTACATGTATGGACTTGAGACCCGGGGATATTACCAGCGATAGTGCGCGAAAGCCTTGTTGGCCTCGGCCATCTTGTGCATATCCTCGCGGCGCTTCACGGCGTTGCCGGTGTTGTTGGCAGCGTCCATGATCTCGCCGGCCAGGCGGTCGGCCATGGTGCGCTCGCCGCGCTTGCGGGCGAACATCACCAGCCAGCGCAGCGCCAGGGTCTGGCGGCGCTCGGGCCGAATCTCAATGGGCACCTGGTAGGTGGAGCCGCCCACGCGGCGGGCCTTGACTTCCATGGCGGGCATGATGTTCGCGATGGCCGCGTTGAACACCTCCATGGCGTCCTTGCCGGTCTTGGCGGCAACGGTCTCAAAGGCATCGTAGCACACGCCCTGGGCGATGCCGCGCTTGCCGTCGTACATGACCTGGTTGATCAGCTTGGTGATAATGGTCGTTCCATATACCGGATCCGGAAGCACTTCGCGCTTCGGGATAAATCCACGTCTGGGCATTGTAGTCCCTCCCTATATTCGGATCGCCGGATCGCGCGACGCGACCCGCCGTGCCGGAATTCCCGGCAGAAAATCGACAACGTAAAGTGAACGAGAAACAGGCAAAAGCGCCTGCGGCAGTTGGCGCTGCCGCCGTTGCCCGGCCCCGGGGGTTCGCGCATATTCCCACGTTCCAAATGGACCATGCGCTCCGGCCCCTCAGGCCGTTTTCGCCAAGCGGAAAACCTGTCGGCCTTCCTTACTTCTTCGGACGCTTCGCGCCGTAGAGGGAGCGGCCCTGCATGCGCTTGGCAACGCCAGCGGCATCGAGGGCGCCGCGGATGATGTGGTAGCGAACGCCGGGGAGATCGCGAACCTTGCCGCCGCGGATCAGCACCACGGAGTGCTCCTGCAGGTTGTGGCCGATGCCGGGGATGTAGCAGGTGCCCTCGATGTTGTTGGTCAGGCGAACGCGCGCGATTTTGCGCAAAGCGGAATTCGGCTTCTTGGGGGTCTGCGTCTTAACGGACATGCAGACGCCACGCTTCTGCGGACAGGACTGCAGAATCGGGGAATTCGACTTGCTGGTTACCTTTTCTCTACCCTTGCGGATCAACTGATTGATCGTCGGCATTGAAGAAAAGCACCTCCTGAACTATTATGGATCTTGATAAGCCTCTATATACACTTCCGCAACCCTGGAAGGTTAGAGTTTGTGTCGCCCCGTCCCCTCGCCTTCGGCGGGTGACGGGTTTCGGATGGCAAATCGTTGATTTGCTCATCCTCAGTCCGGCAATGCCGGACGCTTGTTGTCGCCCCGGGCGTTATTTCCGGATGCCCGCGGAGGCGGTCTTGACCTCCACGCCGCAGGCCTCGCCCAGTTGTTTCATGGTGTCCACTTCCACGATGCGCACGCCCGCCTGGTTGCAGGCCTCGCGCACCTGGCGCAGGATGAAAAGGTCGGCGTCCCGCGCGACGTAGGCCTCGGCGATTTCGCCGGCCTGGATCGCCCGGACGAGCCTGCGCGTGCCCACGACCTTGGGACTGTTCTTCAGCTTCTCAAGCATCCGCGCACGCTCCTTTCAGTACACCCGAACCATCATATGATACCACCGGATGCCCGCGATGTCAAGCAAAATCGCGGTTATCCCGCAGACCGTTCCTAATTTTAACCGATTTTTTTGACGCAATATGCCGCAGGTGGGCTAAAGAAGCGTTAAATCTTGTTGACAAATCGTCGCGCTTCGATCCTCCCCGGGACGGACGGGCCGCCCCGCCCGTCAGACTGGCAGCACGTCGCCCGACGCCAGCAGGCACAGCAGCCGCTCCCGGACCGGCTTCTCCGTGATGGTCTCCAGCGCCAGCGCGTAGATGGCCAGCTGCCGCCGGTAGTGGGCGCGCAGGGCGTCCGGGTCGTCGGTGCGGTCGGTCTTGTAGTCCAAAAGCACCCACGCGCCGTCCTCCTCGAAGCAGCAGTCGACGCTGCCCTGCACCAGCAGCTCCGCGTCGGCGAAGCGCTCGGCTTCCTCGGGCGTCAGCGCGTCCCCCGCCCGCAGCCGCACGTTGAACGGCCATTCGCGGCGCACGACCTTCGCCGCGCGCAGCCGCCGCCCGACCTCGCCCTCCAGGAACCGCGCCAGCCGCCCGGGCTTCACGACGTCCCGCTGGGCGTCCGTCAGCAGCCGGCGGTTCGCGGCGGCGTCGAGTTGGGCGCCCACCGCCCGCGTCAGTGCCGGGCCCTCCAGCCCCGCCAGCGCCCTGAGATCCAAAAGCTGCATGGCGCGATGGTAGGCCGTACCCCGCTCCGCGCCGGTCATGCGGCGGGCGTCCTCCAGGAGGAACTGCGGCCGCTCCAGCAGCGCCGGCACCTCCTCCGGGCCCTCCAGCTCCCGGATCAGCCCCGAGGCCGTCAGCTTCAGCGGCCTGCGCGCGTCCTCCGGGTCGGGATAGCGCCAGGCCATGGCCGCGCTCAGCGCGGGGTCCGCAAAGCGCTCCGGGTGCGCGAGGATCTCCTCGAACCGGGCGGCGGGGGCGGACTCGTCCCGCGCCTCCGGCGCGATGTCCGCGGCGGCGTGGACCTCCAGCGCGGAGCACAGCGGCAGGCCCTCGGCCTCCGCGCCGCAGCGGGCCGCCATCAACAGATCCAACTGGCTCGACGCCGCGAAGGGCACCCCGGCGAGCGCCCGCCAGCGCAGGTTCGCGCGCGCGACGTCCTGCGCGGTGCCCACCAGGATGAGCTTCTCCCGCGCGCGGGTCAGCAGCACGTAGAGTATGCGCATCTCCTCGGCGGCGTCCTCCCGGCGGTGGCGCTCGACGATGGCCAACTGGGGCAGCGTCGCGCGGCGCGTGCGCAGCTCCGGGTCGCAGTAAGGCATGCCCACGCCCAGCGCGCGGTGGGCGACCAGGCCCTCGGCGGGCGCGCCCGCGCCGTAGCGCCGGGACAACTGCGCCCCGATCACCACCCGGAACTCCAGGCCCTTGCTCTTGTGCACGCTCATCATGCGCACCACGTCGTCGTTCTCGCCCAGCAGGTGCGCGGCGTCGCCGTCCTGCTTCAGCCGCAGCCCTTCGGTGTAGCGGAGGAAGCGGGTCAGCGAGCCGGAGATGTCGCGGTCGAAGCGGTCCGCCTGCCGCACGAAGCGGTCCAGGTTGGCCTGCCGCTGGGGGCCGCCGGGCAGCGCGCCCGCGTAGGTGTAGAAGCCGCTCTCGTCCAGCAGCAGCCGGACGAAGGCGCCGAGGTCCAGGCTGCCGCAGACCAGCCGCCAGCCCGCCGCCTTTTCCAGGAACGCGCCGATCTTTCCCGCCAGCGCATTGTCCCGCTCGGCGGCGTAGCGCTCGGCGGCGTCGACGTAGGGCATGTTGCGGTAGGCCGCGCGGACCCGGGCCAGCTCGTCGGCGGTCAGCCCCGCCGCGGGCGAGCGCAGCAGCGCGATCAGCGCCACGTCGCTGCGCCGGTTCTCCACCAGCTTCAAAAGGTTCAACAGCCAGGTGATCTCCACCGTGTCGTAGAAGCCCGCCTGCCCGTCGGCGTAGGCGGGGATGCCGTGGGCCAGCAGGATCGGCATCATGGCGGCGAAGGGCCCGGTCTTGCTGCGGGTGAGCACGGCGAAGTCCCGGAAGCGCAGCGTGGCGTCCTCCGCCATCATGCGGCGGATGGTCCGGGCGATGAACACGCCCTCGCGCTCCAGCGCCTTCAGGTCCGCCGTTTCCCCGCCGTCCTCCCCCTCCTCCGGGGGCCGCTGCGCCTCCGCCACGCCGTCGATCAGGTGAATCTCCACCGCCTCGCCCGGCGCGTCGGCGTCCGGCAGGCCGGGGTTCAGCCGCGCCAGGTCGTCGTAGGCGATCTCCGCGTCGCCGCCGGTCATCACGCGCTCGAACACCAGGTTCACAAAGTCCAGTATGCCCCGGCGCGAGCGGAAGTTTCGCGTCAGCGGCAGCAGCGCCCCGCCCTGCCCCGCGCCGTAATCCCGGTACTTCTCCAGGAACAGCCGGGGCTCGGCCAGCCGGAAGCGGTAGATGGACTGCTTCACGTCCCCCACCATGAACAGGTTGTCCGCGCCGCGGACGGCCCCGAGGATCGCCTCCTGGATGCCCGAGGTGTCCTGGTACTCGTCCACGAAGACGTAGTCGTACCGCTCCCGCACGCTGCGGGCCGTCTCGGGGTCCCGCAGCGCGCGCAGCGTGCGGTGCTCCAGGTCCGCGTAGGTGAGGCCGGACTGCGCGTCCTTCTTTTCGTCGTACAGCGCCGCGGCCCGCAGCGCGATCTCCCCCAGCTTCCGGAGCTGGACGGCGAGCTTCTGCGCGTCCGCCCGCGCCGTCGCGAGGGGCAGTTTGCGAATCTTCGCGCCCTGAACGGCCCTCTTCGCGCCTTCCCGGAGCTGCTTCACGGCTTCCAGCGCGCCGGGATCGTCCGCCTTTCCCGCCCGCGCGGTGGTCATCTTCATCTCAGAGAGCGCGCGGAACAGGTCGTCGTAATCCTCCAGCGCCAGCATGCCCTCCACGGCGGCGATGTCCGCGCGCATCGCGCGGTCGTAGGCGGCGGGACAGCCGGGCACGGTGAGCGCCTCCCGGAGCTGCACCAGCGCCGCGCCGAGCGAGCGCCGCGCGGAATCCTTCAGCTCGTCCTGCCAGCGCGCGAGCGCGTCCTCGTCGCAGCGGGCCGCCATCGCCAGCCAGCCCTCGGGGTCGGGCTGCTCCTCCATGCGGTCGAGCAGCGCCTCCAGCGCCGCGCGCACGCCTTTCGGCCCGCGCCCGTAGTCCAGCGCCAGCAGCGCCTCGCCGCCCGCGTCGTAGGCCTCCTCCAGCGCCTCGGTCACGGCGTCGTCCCGAAGGCGCGCCGCCACGGCCTCGTCCAGCACGCGGAAGGCGGGGTCCACCCCCGCGGCCTCGAAGCTGCCGCGCAGGAAGTCGGCGCAGAAGCCGTGCAGCGTGGTGATGGACGCCGCGTCCAGCCGCAGAAGCTGTTCCCGGCAGCGGGCGTCCCCCGCCGCGGCGCGGGCGTTCATCTCGCGGGACAGCTTGGCGCGCATGTCCGAGGCGGCGGCGCGGGTGAACGTGACCACCAGCATGCGGTCCACGTCGATTCCGTCCTCCGCCACCAGGCGCAGCACGCGCTCCACCAGCACGGTGGTCTTGCCCGACCCCGCGGCGGCGGAAAGCAGCACGTTCGTCCCCCGCGCCTCGATGGCCCGGAGCTGTTCGTCGGTCCAGTTGGGCATACGACGCCTCCCTGTCGTGTGTTTACCACCCGCCTGAAAACGCACCCCGCCCCCGTCGATCGGGCGGCGGGGGCGGGCGGCGGAATCAGTGCGCGATCAGTCCGCGAATGACGAAGAACAGGATCACCAGGATGCCCAGGCCGATGCGGTACCAGCCGAAGCGCTTGAAGTCGTGGCTCTTCACGTAGCTCACCAGCGCCTGGATCACGTTCACGGACACGATGTAGGCCGTCAGCATGCCGATGAACAGCACCGCGTACTCCCCGAAGGTGATGGCGCCCTCGAACCGGATCAGCTTCAGCAGGCTCGCGCCGAGCATCACCGGGATGGCCAGTATGAAGGTGAAGTCCACCGCCACGCCGCGGGAGATGCCCAGCAGCAGCGCGCCGACGATGGTCGCGCCGGAGCGCGAGGTGCCGGGGAATATCGCGGCCACCAGCTGGAACACGCCGATGACCAGGGCCATGCGGTAGGTAATGCCGTCCAGGTCGGTGACCCGGGGCTCCATGTCGGCGATGCGGTTCTCCACCCACAGGAAGGCCAGGCCAACCAGGATCAGCATGACCGCCACGCATACCCAATTATGGAGGTAGCGGTCCAGCACGTCGTCCAGCAGGATGCCCACCACCGCGGCGGGGATGCACGCCACGATCACCTTCAGCCACATCTGGATCCTGTCCAGCTTCACCCATGCGAGCGCGCCCTCCTCGGCCGCGGGATAGCGGTTGTGCCGCCGGCCGAAGGGCCAGATCTTCTTCCAGAACACCATGACCACCGCCATGATGGCGCCGAGCTGGATGACCACCTCGAACAGGTCGTAGAACTCCGGCGAGGCCTTCAGCGGGATCAGCTCGTTGAGCAGGATCATGTGGCCGGTGCTGCTGATCGGCAGCCATTCCGTAATGCCCTCCACGATGCCGAAGATCAATGCCTTGATGATTTCGATGACGTTCATGTCCGAACCTCCCTGAAACAGTTTCGATGCGACGCGCAAATCAGTCCAGCGCCTTCAATTCCTCCATGCCCCGGCCCGTGTGCTCGTACTCCCAGATGCGGGCGTCCACAAGCGTGCGGTACCAGTAGCATTCAAAGTAGTGGTAGAGATACCCCTCCCGGCCGTCCAGGAAGCCGCCGCGCAGCACGTAGTTGTAGAAGAACCACAGCTTCGCCCGCAGGAACATCGGGGCCCGGTAGTACAGGCCGAATTTCTTCTTCCGCTGGGCCTGGATGCGTTTGTCCGTGTTCACCGCGGTGGACGCACCGCGCTTGTAGTCGATGTAATCCTGCATCTCCCGCGCGGCGTACCAGTTGTAGCGCCGGATGTAGCTGGACAGGTCCTTGAAGTCGTAGTGCAAAAACCGCGCGCGGATGCTCTCGCTGCGGCCCTCGGAGAGCACGGAGTGGGCGTCCCGCCGCCGGTCCTCGATGCGGCCCACGCCCCGGCGGAAAATCATCATCTTGCGCTTGTTGCGAAGGCCGTGGGTCATGGGCTTGCCCAGGAAGTAGAAGGTGGACTCCATGGTCACGCCGTTCACCTCGCCGCGCTGCGCCCCGGGGCTGTGCATCACCTCCGCGGCCTCGCGGATGGTGTCGGGCGTCATGCGCTCGTCGGCGTCCAGCCGCAGGATCCACTCGGTGTCGATGTCCCCGTGGTCGATGCCCCAGTTGAACTGGGCGGCGTAGTAGGTGAACTCGTGAAAGCGCACGTCCGCGCCCATCGACTGCGCGATCTCCACCGTGCGGTCGGTGCTGCCGCAGTCCACGACCAGCGCCCGGCTCGCGAAGCCCTGAATGGACCGCAGGCACTCGCCGATGTTCTTTTCCTCGTTTCGGGTCAGTATGATGGCCGTCAGGCTCTCCATGGATGGCTCCTTTGATGCGGTAATCTGTGTTTCTGTCGGCGGGCGGCTATTCCGCCTCCGTCCTGCGGATCGCTTCCCCGACGTCGAAGCGGCGGTAGCCGTCGGGGCGCAGGCTCAGCGCCGGGTCGTAGGCCACGTCGCCGAAGGCGCGCCGGGCCAGCCCGCGCCTGCCCAGCAGCCGCACCGCGGGGTTCAGGCAGCGCAGCAGCGCGATCCTGCGCCCATGGGCGGCGGCGACGCGCCGCACCAGCTCCGACGTGGACAGGATCTCCCCGTCCTGGGGCCAGAAGGTGCCCTGCGCGCGCGCGTCGATCAGCAGCCGCAGGCACTCCGCCAGGTTCTCCACGTACAGCACGCTGCGCCGGTTCTCGAACCGCGGGAACACCGGCAGCGTCCGCGCCAGCTTCGCCAGGGTCACGTAGTTGCCCTTGCAGCCCCGGCCGTACACCATCGGCGGGCGCACGACGGCCACCCGGAAGTCCTCCCCGGCCATGGCCCGCAGGCCCTCCTCGGCGTCCAGCTTGCTGCGCCCGTAAGCGCCCGACGGGGCGACGGGGGTATCCGCGCCGATGATGTTGCGCGTGCCCGCCGGCGGGGCGTCGCCGTAGACGATGGCGCTGCTGAGGAAGATGAACTGCCCCGCGCCGTCCGCCCTGGCGCGCTGCGCGGCCTCCAGCGCCAGGCCCCGGTTCACGCGGTCGTAGAGCGGCGCCATGGCGGGGTCGCCCTTCACGTGGGCAATGCCCGCGGTGTGGACCACGCAGTCCGCCCCCGCGAAGCCCGCGCGCTTCCATTCCTCGCCCCGCAGCGACACCCTGCGCACGCGGTAGCGGTCGGGAAACTCCGCCAGCCGCGCGGCCAGCGCGCGCGCGATGAAGCCGCTGCCGCCGGTGATGGTCACGTTAACCACGCTTCTCCTCCTGCATGCCCTCGACCACGCCCTCGTGGCGCAGCACGCTGAACACGGTGCCCAGCACGCAGCGGGCGTCGAACAGGAAGCTCATGCGCCGCACGTACTCGCCGTCCAGCCTCGCCTTTACGGGGATGGGCAGCTCGTCGCGCCCGTTGATCTGCGCCCAGCCGGTCAGCCCCGGGCGCACGTCGTTGGCGCCGTACCGGTCGCGCTCGGCGATGAGGTCGAACTGGTTCCACAGCGCCGGGCGCGGCCCCACCACGGCCATCTCGCCCTTCAGTATATTCAGGAGCTGGGGCAGTTCATCCAGGCTGTAGGCCCGCAGGAACCGGCCGATGGGCGTGATGAACGCCTCCGGGTTCTTCAGCAGGTGAGTGGGCGCGTCCTTGGGGGCGTCGGTGCGCATGGTGCGGAACTTGAAGATCATGAAGTGGGTCTTGCCCTTCCCCACCCGCTTCTGCCGGAAGAACACCGGCCCGGGCGAGGTGAACTTGACGGCGGCCGCCAGGATGAGCAGCAGCGGCGACAGCACGACCAGCGCCAGCAGCGACAGCAGCGCGTCCAGCCCGCGTTTCACGGTTGCGTACAAGCCCATCCCCCCATTCCGTCAAATTCTGTCGAAACAAAGTCATGATATTATACCACGATCCCCCGGCGCAGGCAACCGCGGAAGCATTAAAATTCTGCTCCGCCCCCGCGCCCCGGGAATCGCGGCCGAAGCGCGCCCTTCGCCCGCCGTTTTTCATGCGCGGCGCCCCGTTTGAAATTTGCGATTGACAATCCCCGCTCCCCCGTGTATAATACTCCAAGAACCGAACAGCAGCACTGCGGCATTGAGGCGCAGTGTTGCCTTTGTTCGGCCTATTGTGTTTTCAATCACAGGACGTTCCGGGAGGAAAGCATCATGGCAGATTCACGCATTCTCACCTATACAGATAAGAAGAAGCTGGAGGAACAGCTGGCCCTGCTGAACGAGGAGAAGAAGAAGGTCGCCGAGGAGATCGCCATCGCCCGCGGCTTCGGCGATTTGAGCGAAAACGCCGAGTACGACGCCGCCAAGGATCGCGAGCGCGACGTCTACCGTCAGATCGCCGAGGTCGAGGAAGAGCTGCGCACCGCCACCTTCGTGGACGACAGCTCCGCCGGCGACAGCCACTGCGCGCTGGGCACCGTGGTGCGCGTGCTGGACATGGAGTTCAACGAAGAGGACGAGTACACGCTGGTGGGCTACACCGAGGCCGACCCCGCCAAGCTGTTCATCAGCAACGAATCCCCCATCGGCAAGGCGCTCACCGACGTGGACGGCAAGGGCACCGGCGCCCAGGTGGGCGACGTGGTCACCGCCGATACCCCCGGCGGCGCGATCCAGCTGAAGGTGCTGGCCATCCGCAAGCGTTAACCGTATTCCCGAGAATCCCCGAGAGGAGCATACCATCATGGCGCACACCTACGAGGCCCCGGCGGGCTATTCCGAGCAGGACCTGATCCGCCTGAACAAGCTGAACGCCCTCATCGAACAGGGCCGCAACCCCTACGAGATCACCACCTATGACCGCACCCATACCTCCTCCGCCATCATCGGCGGCTTCGAGGCCCTGGAGGGGCAGCCCGTGCGCATCGCGGGCCGCATGGTGGGCCGCCGCGTCATGGGCAAGGCCAGCTTTGCCCAGTTGCTCGACCCCGACGGCAAGATCCAGATCTACGTGCGCCGGGACGACGTGGGCGAGGAGCCCTACAAGGACTTCAAGGCCCTGGACATCGGCGACATCGTCGGCGTGGCCGGCACCGTGTTCAAGACCAAGACCGGCGAGATCTCCGTGCACGCGACCGAGGTCAGGCTGCTGACCAAGAGCCTGCATCCCCTGCCGGAGAAGTTCCACGGCCTGACGGACACCGACACCCGCTACCGCCAGCGCTACGTGGACCTGATCGTGAACCCCGAGGTGAAGGATACCTTCGTCAAGCGCAGCCAGATCCTGCGCGAGCTGCGCGCCTTCCTGGACGGCCGCGGCTACCTGGAGGTGGATACCCCCATCCTGACGCCCTTTGAGATCGGCGCGTCCGCCCGGCCCTTCTACACCCACCACAACACCCTGGACATGGACATGGTACTGCGCATCGAGACGGAGCTTTACCTCAAGCGCCTGATCGTGGGCGGCCTGGACCGCGTGTACGAGGTGGGCCGCATCTTCCGCAACGAGGGCATGGACACCAAGCACAACCCCGAGTTCACCACCATCGAGCTCTACGAGGCCTACACCGACTTCCACGGCATGATGGACCTGGTCGAGGACATGATGAAGACCGTGACGCAGAAGGTGTGCGGCGGCCTGGTCATCCCCTACCAGGGCAACGACATCGACATCGGCCACTGGGAGCGGCTGACCATGGTGGAGGCCGTGAAGAAGTTCAGCGGCGTGGACTTTGCCGACTGGAAGACCGACGAGGACGCCATCGCCGCCGCCAAGGCCCACCACGTGGAGCTGCCCGAGGTGCCCACGAAGGGCGCGATCCTGGCGGAGTTCTTCGACGCCTTCGTGGAGGACAAGCTCATCCAGCCCACCTTCATCTACGACTACCCGGTGGAGATCAGCCCGCTGGCCAAGCGCAAGCCCGACGACCCGGCCTTCACCGAGCGCTTCGAGTACTTCATCAACGCCACCGAGTTCGGCAACGCCTTCTCGGAGCTGAACGACCCGCTGGACCAGCGCGGCCGCTTCGAGCGCCAGGTGGCGCAGCGCAAGGCGCTGGACCCCGAGAGCCGCGCGCAGGTGGACTACGACTTCGTGAACGCGCTGGAGTACGGCATGCCCCCGACCGGCGGCCTCGGCTTCGGCGTCGACCGCCTCGTGATGCTGCTCACCAACTCCGACAGCATCCGCGACGTGCTGCTGTTCCCCACGATGAAGCCGATCGACTGAGGCGACGCAATCCATCATGGCCGGTTTCTCCCGGGGGAGAACGGCGTTTTCCCAAAGAATAAGACGGAGGCTCCGATTTTGGAGTCTCCGTCTTTTCATGCCTTGCAACGCGGGTTGTGACGCGCTAAGGGCCAAAAAGCGCGGCGGCCCTTCAGGGGGTTATCGGCGGCCCTTCGGCGCGCGGGCGCCGCTGCGGCGGAACTGCGTGACGTACACCGCGAACATCGCCGCGGCGAACGCGATCCCCACCGGGTAGCCGACGGCCGCGGACAGGCCGAAGCCCTCTTTGGCCATCAGGATGTAGGTCATGGACACGGCGGACATGAACGTCGCCGGCAGCGCCGTCAGCAGCGAGCCGTAGCGATACCTGCCTTCCTTGATCAGGTACGCCGTCGCCACCCACAGCGCGATCATCGCGAGCGTCTGGTTGCTCCACGAGAAGTAGCGCCACAGCACGTTGAAGTCGAGCTGCGTCAGCACCGCGCCGACGCCCAGCAGCGGCAGCGTGATGATCAGGCGGTTGCGGATCTTCTTCTGGTCCAGCCGCGTGATCTCCGCCAGGATCAGCCGCGCGCTCCGGAACGCCGTGTCGCCGGAGGTGATCGGGCACACCACCACGCCCACCACCGCCAGCGCGCCGCCGACCACGCCCAGCATGGTGTTGGAGATCTCGTACACCGTGCCGGACTGGCCCAGCGTGGAGATGGCGTCGTTCAGCGCCTGCGTCGCGCCGTAGAACGCCACGCCCGCCGCCGCCCAGATCAGCGCGATCACGGACTCGGCGATCATCGCGCCGTAGAAGACGTTGCGGCCCTGCTTCTCGCTGGTGATGCACTTGGCGATCATCGGCGACTGCGTGGCGTGGAAGCCGGAGATCGCGCCGCAGGCCACGGTGATGAACATGAACGGCCACACCGGCAGCCCCTGCGGATGCAGGTCCCTGAGGGTGATCTCGGGGATCCTGTAGCCGCCGAAGATCGTGCCGCCCAGCACGCTGACGGCCATCACGATCAGTATGACGCCGAACACGGGGTACAGCTTGCCGATCAGCTTGTCGATGGGCAGCAGCGTCGCCAGCACGTAGTACAGCAGGATCACCACGATCCAGAACTGCTCGTTCATAAACGCGGGCGTCAGCCGGGCGATCAGCGCCGCCGGGCTGTTGACGAACACCGTGCCCGTCAGCGTCAGCAGCACGATCGAGAAGATGCGCATGACCCACTTCGCCGCGCCGCCCAGGTACGCGCCCGACAGCTCCGCGATGGAGGCCCCGCCGTGGCGGCAGGAGATCATGCCGGACATGTAGTCGTGCACCGCGCCGCCGAGGATCGAGCCGAACACGATCCACAAAAACACCACCGGGCCGAAGCACGCGCCCATCAGCGCGCCGAAGATCGGCCCCGTGCCCGCGATGTTCAGCAGTTGCACCAGGAACGCCTTCCAGGGCTTCATGGGCACGCAGTCCACGCCGTCGTTCACGGCAACGGCCGGGGTGCGGCGACCGTCCGGCGCGAACACCCGCTCCGCCACGCGCCCGTATACCGCGAAGCCGACAAGCAGCACGAGCAGGGAAAGCAACAGTGAAATCATGTAAATCCTCCTTTGTGGGATCCGGTTTGCCCCGAATAAGATCCGCGGTTCGGGCCGCGCTCCCCGCCGGCGCTACGGGCAGCGCTCCCCGCCCCGCGCCTTCTCGCCGTCGAACACCAGCACCTGCTCCTCCGGCAGGGCGAGCGCGCGGGTGGCGACGCCGAAGGGCGCGCCGACCTCCGACGGCGGGGCGGCGGCGATGGCCTCGTCCGTCAGGCCCGCCGCGAACGCCTCCAGCACCCGCCGGGGATACAGTGCCGTGCGGTGGGGACAGATCACGCGCTCAAAGGGCAGCGCCAGCAGCCCGCGCAGGTTCGCCCGGTAGGCGGCCACCGGCAGCGCCTCGGGGAAGAACAGCCAGGTGCAGGGGTTCCAGTCGTCGCCGGTCAGCAGCAGCGCGCGCTCCGGCACGTACACCGCCACCGAGCCCGGCGTATGGCCGGGACAGGGCAGCACGCGCGCCGTCAGCCCGCCCAGGTCGATCGTCTCGCCCGGCACGGCCTCCGGCGCGGGCATGGGCCGCGCGCGCCAGGCGGCCTCGTCCACGGAGACGCCGTTCTCCCGCGCGTCCGCCAGCACGCGGCCCAACCAGGGCTCGGCGGCGTAGGTCGCATACTCCGGCAGCTCGTCCGGGTGCAGCCGCGCCGCGCCGAACCAGCGCGCGCCCAGCGCGTGGTCGTGGTGGGCGTGAGTCAGCCACAGCGTCACCGGCAGGGGCGTTATGCCGCGCACGAAGGCGGCGACGTCCTCGAAGCCGTAGCCGGCGTCCACCAGCAGCGCACGCCGCGCGCCGACGATCAGCGTGAAGCACACGCCCATGCAATCCTCGACGTGGTGCACGCCCGGCAGCAGTTCACGGTCGATCAAGCGCATGTCCGCCACGTCCCTTCCGCGCGGTCAGATCTCGAAGTCGCACGCCACGGAGCTCTCCCGCACCTCGTGCATGCGCTTCTTCACGGGCAGGTGGACGGGATGGGTCTGGTAGGCGAGGAAGGAGTCCATGCTGTCGAACACCGTCGTCAGCGCCAGGTCGTAGGAGCGCTCGCTGTGGTACACGTCCTGTCCGGCCTGCAGGTCCAGCATGCCCTCGATGCGGCCCTTCATGCCCCTGAAGTTTTCCACCAGCTGCGGTATCTCGTCCCGGTATTCCGCCTTGATCCTGAACAACACGATATGTCGAATCACGATATCCTCCCCCATTCGTTTCGGTTTGCGGCATTATAGTATGATTGTCGCCGTGCGCACGTTGTGGCCCGGCGACCCGGCCAACCGCCCTTCGGGCCGGTTGCCTAATCATTATACCTTGATTGTCGCCGTGCGCACGTTGTGGCCCGGCGACCCGGCCAACCGCCCTTCGGGCCGGTTGCCTAATCATTATACCTTGATTGTCGCCGTGCGCACTTCGCGCCGGTTGCTTTATTATATCACGTCCGGATGCCGTTCACAACACCCGCAAGGTCACAAAAAGGTCACAGTTCGCAAAGTTCGCTTGCTTGTAATCCCCCGCGCGTTGTGCTATGATGGGGTATAAATTGGAAATAATATGAATCCGGGGTGACTTCTTTGCGTTTACGGAAGCTGATTGCGCTGCTGCTGGCGCTGTGCCTGCTGCCCGCCTGTGCGCTGGCGGAAACCGCGGCGGACGTGCCGGTGGACGAGCTGCTCATCGGGGGCGGGAACCCCGCCGACGATATTGATTTCTCCGCCATGGCCGACGCCCCCACCCTGCAACTGGGGGACAAGGACGACGAGGACAGCATGGCCTACATCGTGTTCATGCAGAACCGGCTGATCCGGCTGGGCTACCTGGAGGACGCCGCGGACGGCGCCTACGGCAAGAACACCGAGGCGGCCGTCGCGAACTTCCAGGCCCACAACGGCATGCCCGCCACCGGCATCGCCGACCGCGCCACGATGGAAAAGCTGTTCTCGAAGGACGGCAGCGTGGTGGCCGCCGGCCCCACCGGCGGCGCGGACACCGGGGACATCGCGCGCGTGCAGGCCCGGCTGGCCCAGTGGGGCTTCCTGACCAGCGCCATCGACGGGCGGTACGGCGATTACACCGCCGCGGCCATCGAGCACTTCAAGCGCTACATACTGGCCGTGGAGGGCGCGTACAACCCCTCCCCCACGCCCCTGCCCGCCGAGACGCCCGCGCCGTCGAACGATCCCTTCGACATGCCCGTGCCGGAGGACATCCCGGTGGAGGTCGCGCAGCAGCAGATCGACGCCGCGATGAACGGCGACATCGACGAGACGCTGCTGGCCTATGCGAACGGCGAGATCCCGTTCCCGCTGTTCCGCGAGGCGCTGGAATCCGGCAGCACCGGCCTGGAGGTGCGCCGGGTGCAGTCCAGGCTCATGTACCTCGGCTACCTGTACGGCGTGGACGGCGAGTACGGCGGGCTGACCGAGCACGCGCTCATGTACTTCCAGCGCAAGAACAAGCTGCCGGAGACCGGCAAGGCGGACGAGCAGACCCAGCAGGCGCTGTTCTCCGAGGCGGCGAAGCGCTCGGAAGAGTACGTGTTCCCCTACAAGCTGATCGTGGACGTGTCCGACCAGCGGGTGTACGCGCTGCAGTGGACCGGCTCGGACTACTCCCAGCTCTACCGCAAGATGATCTGCTCCACCGGCACCACCGTCAACCCCACTCCCCTGGGCACCTACCAGGCGGGCGGCCGGGCCGGCGGCGAGTGGTACTACTTCAAGAAGTACAACTGCTACGCCAAGTGGGCCACCCGCATCGTGGGCGGCATACTGTTCCACTCGGTCACCTATTCCAGCGGCAAATCGCTGAACTACGGCTCCGTGTACAACCTGGGCCACCGCGCCTCCCACGGCTGCGTGCGCCTGAAGGTGGAGGACGCCAAGTGGGTCTACGACCACTGCCCCGCCGGCACCACCGTCGTCGTGCGGAAGTGAGCACCGCATCGCGACGCGCGGAATAGGATAGGATATCATCAGCAACCCGCTGGAGGCCACGCACATGGGCTTGATCGCCGACGCCAAAAACATACGCTCCAAGGACCCCGCCGCCCGCAACCTGCTGGAGGTCATACTGCTGTACCCGGGGTTTCACATCCTGGTGAACCACCGCATCGCCCACTGGCTGTACCGGCACGGGCACTTCTTCCTGGCGCGCTGGGTGAGCCAGCGGGGACGCCACCGCACGGGCATTGAGATCCACCCCGGCGCGACCATCGGGCCCGGGCTGTTCATCGACCACGGCATGGGCATCGTGATCGGCGAGACGGCGGAGATCGGCGCCAACTGCACGCTGTACCACCAGGTGACCCTGGGCGGCACGGGCAAGGACGTGGGCAAGCGCCACCCCACCATCGGCAACAACGTGCTGATCGGCGCGGGCGCGACGATCCTCGGCCCGGTGTACATCGGCGACAACACCCGCATCGCCGCGGGCAGCGTGGTGCTGCGCTGCATGCCCGCGAACGTCACCGCCGCGGGCGTGCCCGCGTCCATCGTGCGCATGAACGGCGAGCGCGTGGTGCCCAGCGACGATTTGAACCAGCAGGACATCCCCGACGTGCTCAGCGCCCACCTGGCCAAGCTGGACGAGCGCCTGGCCGCCCTGGAATCCCGCGCCACGGCCTCCGAAGCCTCGGAAAACCGGGAGATCGACTGAACCCGGCTGACAACAGCGGCCCTTCGCAGAAACTCTGCGAAGGGCCGTTTTGCGCGTGGCAGCTCGTCACGTGAGCAGCATGCGGTCGTTGTCCAGCTTCCTGCCGCTGGCCTCGCGGAACTTCTCCAGCAGGTCCTCCACGGTCAGGCGGCTGCGGGCCTCGCCCTCGGTGTCGAACACCACGCGGCCCTGATCCATCATGATGGTGCGGTTGCCCAGCTCCAGCGCGGACTGCATGTTGTGGGTAATCATCAGGCAGGTGATGGCGTCGTCCTCCACGATCTTCGTGGTCAGGGCCAGCACCTTCTCGGCGGTGCCGGGGTCCAGGGCGGCGGTGTGCTCGTCCAGCAGCAGGATCTTGGGCGTGTTCAGCGTGGCCATCATCAGCGTCAGCGCCTGGCGCTGGCCGCCCGACAACAGCCCCACGGGCTGCTTCATGCGGTCCTCCAGGCCCATGTTCAGCAGCGCCAGCCGGTCCCGGATGGCCTGCTTCTCCCTCCGCGTGGCGGTGCTCAGCCAGCCGCCGCGGCCCCCGGCCAGCACCAGGTTTTCCTCGATGCTCATGCCCGGCGCGCTGCCGCGCATGGGGTCCTGGAACAGCCGCCCGATCACCTTGGCGCGCGCGTGCTCCGGCTGCCAGGTCACGTCCTGGCCGTCCAGGATCACGCGGCCGGAATCGACGATGAAGCTGCCGCAGATGGCGTTGAACAGCGTGGACTTGCCCGCGCCGTTCGCGCCGATGATGGAGATGAAATCGCCCTTCTTCACGTCCAGGCTCAGCCCGTCCAGCGCCAGCTTGGCGTCCATGGTGCCGGGATTGAAGGTCTTGGAGATGCTTTCCAGCTTCAGCACGTCACGCACCCGCCCTTCCCCGCAGCTGCCGCTTCAGCATGGGCAGCTGCTTTTTGAGATACGGCCCGGAGATCGCCGCCACGACGATGACGGAGCTCACCAGCTTCAGCATGAAGGCCGGCAGGTTGAAGCGCAGGGCGATGGTGTACACCAGCCGGAACACGAACGCCCCCAGCACCGCGCCCACGGCGCGCAGCGGGATGCGCCGGCGGCCCAGGAACACGCCGCCGATCAGCAGCGACGCCAGCGCCACGGTGAGGATGCCGGAGCCGATGTCCACGGTGGTGGACTTCTGGCTCTGCGCCAGCAGGCAGCCGCTCAGCGCGGTGAAACTGTTGGAAATGCACAGCCCCACGGTGGTGGTGAACACCGGGTTGATGGAGGAGGAGCGTACCATGTCCGGGTTGTCGCCGGTGGCGCGGATGGCCAGGCCCAGCCGCGTGCGCAGGAACAGCGACAGGAACAGGATCACCGCCGCCGCCGCGATCAGGCCGATGATCAGCGCGGACAGGCCGTCCAGCGGCGTGCCCTTCAGCGCGGCCTTGAGCATCGAGAACACGGTGGTCGTCTTGTTCATGTTGAGCAGCGACGAACCGCCCATGATGGCGATGTTCACCGAGTACAGCCCCGTATTCACGATGATGCCCGCCAGCAGGCTGTTGACGCCCATGCGGGTCTGCAGCACCGCGGTGACCAGCCCCGACAGCACGCCCGCCAGCATGGCCGCCGGGATGGACAGCCAGGGATGGCCGGCGATGGCCACCACCGCGCCGACCGCCGCGCCCAGCGCGAAGCAGCCGTCCGTGGACAGGTCGCACACGTTCAGCATGGAGTAGCTCAGGAACAGCGCCAGCACCGTCAGCGAGTTGAACAGCGCCAGCTCCAGCGCCGTCTGGCCGAGGGAGAGGATCATGGGCAGGGACATGTTGCACTTCACCTTGGTTCGTATTGTCGATATCTTTTGGGGTTCGGCGATTCGCTTTCTGCGATCGGCCCTTCGCTCAATAGCGGCTGACGCGGGGTCGTCCGCGCGGCAGCCGCTATCGGGCCGACAGCCGGTGGATTACGGCGCTGGAGCTCAGAAGCTCTCCGCCGTCACGATCTCCTGGATCTTGGTGCAGTAGGGCGCGAAGGCTTCGGAAACGGCCTCGAAGTCCAGGCCGATGGCCGCACAGGTCTCGGTGTTGATGGTGGCGGTGCCGTTGTCAAAGGTCATCACGGGCGTGGTGGCGGGGTCGTTGCCGTCCAGCAGGATGCCCGCGATCACGTTGCCGGTCTCCACGCCCAGGTTGGCGTAGTCCACGCCGTAGCCCAGGAACGCGCCGTTCAGCGCGAAGGAGTCCGCGCCGGTGTAGTGGGGAATGCCGGCCTCCTGCAGCATCTCGTAGATGGACAGCTCGGCGGGCATGATGGTGTTGTCCTGGGGGGTGAACAGGGCGTCCACGCCGTCGGCCACGGCCGCCTGGGCGGCCAGGATCACCTCGGAGGTATTGGTGCCGGTGTACTCCTTGTAGGCGACGCCCTTCTCCTCCAGGTACGCCTTGGCGTTCGCGATGGGCGTGGCGGAGGAATCCTGGCCCACGTCGTAGAGCAGGCCGATCAGGTCCGCGTCGGGGTTGGCGGCGAAGATCAGGTTGAACACGGCGGCGGTGTCCAGGTAGTCGGAGGTGCCGGTGATGTTCGCGCCGGGCGCCTCCAGGCTCTCCACGATGCCCGCGGCGACGGGGTCGGTCACGGCGGCGAACACCACGGGGATCAGGTTGTCCTCGGTCATGGACTGCATCTGCATGGCCACGGGGGTCGCCACGCCGACCATCAGGTCCACGCCGTTGGCGATGAAGTTGGAGATGATCTGGTTCATGACGCTGGCGTCGGCATTGCAGTTGTCGTAGTCGATCTCAAAGGTCACGCCCTTCTCCGCGCCCAGCTCGGCGAGGCGGTTCTGGATGTTCTCCACGATCTGGTTCAGCGAGGCGTCGTCCACGTAGTTGCAGATGCCCACCTTGTAGGTCGCGCCCTCGGCGGAGGCGGCGCACAGGCCCAGGGTCAGGGTGAGGGCAATCAGGATGGCGATGATCTTCTTCATGGTGTTTACTCCTTTCGTCGTCTGACGGTCGTCGGGACTGCGGGCAAACAAAAACCCTGTCCCATGCTGTTTTTGCTGGGACAGGATGAAAGTATCCTGCGGTGCCACCCGGCTTGGCGCGTTTCCGCGCCCACTCATCGCATACGTACCATATGCCGGCCGTTGTTGACGGAGTGCCTCTCTCCGGCTTCCCTACTCCCCCGCGGGTTTCAGGGCGCTCTCCGGGGCCCATTCGCCGCCGTGCCTCCTGCCGCGTCTCAGCATCCCGCGGCTCTCTGTGGAAGAAACAGCAGTGGTTACTTGCTCCCCTTCATCGATTTAAACGCATTATAGCCCAACTCCGAACGTTTGTCAAGGGAAATAACAGAAAATTCGGATTTCAAAAACCGGCCCGGCGCAGACGGGATGCGAAGGATCACGCCCAGGTCACTGCCTCGATGCTCACCTCGGTGACCACGCCGCCCTCCACCCAGGTGCGGACCATCATCTTCCGGGGGGCCTCCACCATGCCGTTCAGCACGCCCGAACCGTCTTCGACGCCGTCCCAGGTGATCTCATAGCCGGCGGCCAGTATCTTCTCCCTCGCCTGCGCCGCGGTGTCGCCCAGGGCGATGCCGAGTATCCTGTAGTAGTCGCTCTTCTCCAGCGCGATCTTGTAGACCCTTTTGTAATAGGGGTCCCCGGCGTACAGCTTCTTGCTGTGCAGGCCAAACATCCAAATGCCCTGCTTGCCGTAGATGTCGTCGTTGTCGTAATCCTTGCCGTCCACGATGACATCCTTCTTCTTCCCGCCCACGGCGGCCAGGGCGTCGGTGAACTTCCCGCCCAGCAGCCCGGAGAGCTCCGGATCGGGCCTGACCTTCACCGTCAGGGTCCACTTCTTCCCGCTCTTCAGGTGGATGGCCACCTTCGCCGTGCCCGGCAGCTTCGCCGTCGCCAGGCCCTTCCCGGATACGGACAGGAACTTCCTGCCCGCCTTGTCGACCTTATAGGACTTCACCTTTTTACCGTCCACCACGATCTGGAAGGATTCGCCCGCGGTGACGGTATTCGCCGTCTTCTTCCGCGCGACGTGGAAGGCGTTGTCCGGCTCCGCGGGCGCCGTGGGGTCCGACGCGGTCTGCTCCGCCGCCAGGTAGGCGTCGAGCTTCGCCTGCAGCGCCGCGGCCTCCTCGTCGCGGCCCTCCTGCTTCAACCGCCGGATCTCCGCCCGCGTCTCTTCCACGTTCAGCGCGATGGTCTCGTTGGCCTGGGCGGCTTCCGGGGCGTCCAGCGCGAAGGTGAGCTCCGGCGCGGACGCCTCCGCCTCCGCGACGACCTCCGCCGTGGACTCCGCTGCCTCCGCGATACCTGCGGCCGACAGACCGAGCGCCAGCGCGAAGATCAGCAGCATTACCGCATACTTTTTCATTTCCTTACCCCCCATGCTGTTCTGGATTCATATTAGCACATCCGCCCGAAAAATCAAGTCAGTGACAAAAAGCGCTCCCGACACAAGGTCGGGAGCGTTCAGCATGTAGACGAAGTCGACATGCTGTAGAGCGGGGAGAAAGGTTGCAAGGCAAGGAAGGCCGTCCTGCGGATGCGGGAGCTTACCCAAACGTAAGTGACCAAATCCGCAGGGCGGCCTGACGCAGCAAGCGGAGATTCCCTCCGCGTCAGCGGTCTTTCAGGGAATCTCCGCGATTGCGGCCTTTTTCGACGCTCTGAGCGCTCCCGACACAAGGTCGGGAGCGCTGCGGGGTCGGGAGCGCTCGGTGGATTATTCCTTCACACCGCCCACGGCGATGCCGGCGATGATGTACTTGCTGAAGGCGAAGTACACGATGATCAGCGGCAGCGCGGTCATGGTCAGGCCCAGGTAGATGGAGCCGAACTCGGTGCGGTAGATGTCGCCGCGCAGCTCCTTGACCATCATGGGCAGGGTCTTCATCTCGGGCTTGGTCAACAGCATCAGGGGCGTCAGGTAGTTGTTCCAACTGCCGATCACGGCCATGATGCCCATGGTCGCCATGGCGGGCACCATGATGGGCATGATGATCTTGTTGTAGGCGTAGAACTCGCCCGCGCCGTCGATGCGCGCCGCCTCCACCAGCGCGACCTGGAAGTTGGCCTGCAGGTACTGGCGGAAGAAGTACACGGTGGACGCCGCCGCGATGGCGGGAATGATCAGCGGCAGGTAGCTGTTCACCCAGTGCAGTTGGTACATGAAGATGTAGAAGCCGGTGGCGGTGACCTGGCCGGGGATCATGATGATCGCCAGCACCACGGCCATGGCGAGGTTACGGCCCTTGAAGTTGTACACGGTCAGGCCGTAGGCGGTCATGGCGGAGAAGTAGACGCTGAGGATCGTGGCGCCGAAGGAGATGATGGCGCTGTTGCGGAAGCCGGTCAGCAGGTCGAAGTTCTTGCTCCTCAGGACCTCCCAGTTGTAGCTCAGGTACCGCGAGGGGATCAGGCTGACGCCTTCCTGGATCTGCTGGCTGGAGCGGGTCGCGTTGACAATCATGATCCAGAAGGGGATCAGCGACAGCACGCACAGGAAGATGCACAGCACGTAGATCATCGCGCGCTTGCTGTTGAACAGGCTCTGCAGGTTCAGGAACAGCGTCACGATGGGCGCCAGCAGCATCACGGCGGTGATGAGCGGGTTGATGACCGCGTTGGAGTACGGCAGCTTGATGGGGAACGCCTTCAGCCGCAGCACCGTGTAGCACAGCAGCACGATGGCGATGAGGTTGGCGAAGGCCGCGAAGGTGTAGAGCTTGCTGATGATCCGGCCGCCCGCCAGCAGCTCCAGCACCAGCGTCAGCGCCAGCAGCGCGAACGCCACCCAGATGCAGAGGTAGTAGCCGCTGAAGTTGGCCTCATACAGCTTGTAGGCGTTGATGATCTTCATGTCCAGCTCGAGCTCTGCGGGCAGCTTGCCGGGCAGCAGGCTGTAGCTCAGGCCGCCGGCGGACTGGTTCGCGGCTTCCGCCTGCTGGGCCAGCAGCGCGTCCAGCGCCGCCTGCTCCTTGTCCACCTTGGCCTGGTCCTTGGCCAGCGTGGCCTCGTCCTTGCCGCCCTTCTTGTGGCGCTCCAGCGCCTCGACCTGGCGGTCCAGCTTGCCCTGCTGCTTCTCGATGTCCGCGGTCAGGGAGCCCGCCGCGTTCTCCTGGAAGCTGGCGATGGGCAGGAACATGCACACCAGCGTCACGATGATCAGCACGAGGCTGGCGATCTTCTTCGTTCTCTTCATAATCGTCGCCCCCTTTACTTCTTCGGCCTGGCATCGCGATCACTCATGAGGATATTCAGGATCAGCGAGCAGATGATGATGATGGCGAACAGCACGACGGACGAAGCGGAAGCCATGTTGAAGTTATAGCTGCCGGAGAAGCCCTGCATGTAGATGAAGCGGGCCACGGTGTTCGTCATGTTGTTGGGGTTGCCCTGGGTCATCAGGTGGGGGATATCGAACATGGTCAGGCCGCCCACCAGGCTGGTGATCAGGTTGTACAGCAGGATGGGCTTGATCAGCGGCAGGGTGATCTTCCAGAAGATCTGCCGGCTGGTGCAGCCGTCGATCATCGCCGCCTCGAACAGCGACGGGTTGATGCCGCTCATGCCGGCGATCATGATGATCATCGTATTGCCGTACCACATCCACCACTGTATGAAGGATATGATGCCGCGGGACGTGGGCACGTTGCGGAAGTATTCAAAGGGCGTGTTGAGGATGCCCAGCTTCTGCATCAGCGTGTTGACCGGGGCGATGGGGTACGAGAACAGCGAGAAGAACAGCATACCGATGGTGGCCGCAGTGATGATGTTCGGCATGAAGATCATCACCTTGAAGGCGCCCTGGGCGCGCAGCCTCAGGTGGGTATCGGTAAACCAGCTCGCCAGGATCAGCGCGAAGCCGATCTGCGGCACGAAGTTGAAGAACCAAATGATTACGGTGTTCTTGAAGCTGAGCCAGAACAACCGGGAAATGTCGTTGGCAGTAAACAGCACCTTGAAGTTGTCGAAGCCGATGATGCTGTTGTTCAGGATTTTATCCCAGCCCACCGCGTCGGTCAGCGACGTGCGGAAGGTGAAAAAGATGGGATACAGCTGGAAAATCAGGAATACAATGAAAAACGGCGCAATGAAGAGATAGCCGTAATGGTCGTAAGTCACCTTGCGACGCCTCGGCTCCATTCCGGATGCCTGCATTGTTCCACCCCTTTGCAGATTGTAAGTCACCCCGCGCGGGGGTGGGCCGGGTCGCGAATCGACCCCGTATCGGTTTCAGACAGACTTCGGGCTGCCCCTGCTTGCGGCGAAGGGCAGCCCGGTGCGGGGATTGTCGGAGGACAATCCTGGCAACATTCAGTTATTCGACGGTGATGTCGGTGATCTGAGCGGCAACCTGAGCCTTGAAGTCAGCGATGCACTCGTCCAGTTCCTTCTCGCCCTTGGTGTAGGGATTCACGACGGCGTTGTCCCACAGGGTCTTGATCGCCTCGTCATAGCGGGACAGGATGGCACCGTTGGCCAGGTTGGCCGCCTCGGCGAAGATCGCGTAGTGATCCTGGCCGCCCAGGAAGGGATTGGGCGTGCCGCCCTCGGCGATGATGCGGTCGACGACGGTGTTGTTGGACACGAAGTCGTTGACGTCCTTGGCGTAGGTGTACAGGAAGTCCTCGTCCAGGGTGAAGAAGCGGATGAACTCCTTGATGGCAGCCTTCTTGGCGTCGTCAGCAGCAGCGACCTTCGCGGCGTTCGCGCCGACCCAGGTGCCGCCCCAGCTGTAGCCGCAGGGGCCGGCGACCATGCGCCACTTGCCGTAGGTGCCGCCTTCGGCCTCGGACTTGGCAGCCAGCTCGGCCTCGTCAGTAATGCTGTCGCCGCCGACCACGCAGTGGGGCTTCAGGGTGTAGTGCAGGCCCCAGGTGGGCAGGAAGTAGCACAGGATGTCCATGGTGCCGTTCATGCCGGCGAACCAGGTCTCGCTCCAGGCGGTGCCCTTCGCGTACAGGTCGTCCTCGTTCGCGGTCTTCAGCAGGTCGAGGTAATCGTACAGGTTGTCGTCGATGTTCAGCTTGCCGTCGACGACCCAGCCGGCCTCGCGGTTGTACTCATAGGGATGCCAGATGTCGTCGTTGGCGCAGAACATCTTGCAGGCACCCTCGGAAGCCTCGTTCAGCTCGTAGGCGGTCTCCAGGAAGGCGTCCCAGTCAGCGACCTTCTCCTGGAATTCCTCGGGGGTGGTCACGCCCAGGTACTTCTCGGCCAGGTCGGCACGATACATCAGGGCGCCGGGGGTGGACTGCCAGGCCAGAGCCTTCTGCACGCCCGCCTCGTTGGAGCCGATCTGCACCATCGCGGGGATGCAGGTGGCGAAGTCAGCCTCTTCGAAGCCGATGTCCAGCAGCGCAGCGGTCCAGTCGCTGTCGACGTACTTCTTCACGAACGCAGCCTCGAGGGTGAAGATGTCGGGGGCTTCCTCGGAAGCGGCGTCGGCGGCCATCAGGGTGTCCACGTGGGAGGTGTACTCACCGCCGTCGGTGGGATACAGGGTGTAGTTGATCTTTACATTGGGATGGCTGGGCGCATAATACTTCTCGATCATGCCTTCGAGCTCATTGGTGAAGGACCAGACGTTCAGGGTGATCTCTTCTTCGGCCATGGCGCAGGGCACAGCCGCGATCAGCAGCATGCAGGCCAGAACCAGCGCGAGAACCTTCTTCATTAGGGTTTCCTCCTTGTGAAATATATTGCAAGGCGATTGGCCTTTGCGACGGGGGTGGGGTCCTGCCGGCTAAAACGGTTTAGACCGGCGGGTGGAAACCGGCGCTTTTCCGCGGTTCTGCCCGCAATCGGGCCCCGCGGAGGCGTTCTGTAACGGTTTCTTTTCTGAAACTACATGGATTCTAGCATGATAGCGCTATGCCTGTCAACTATTTTCGTGAGTTTTCGCAAATTCCGCACAATTTTCGTACAAGGCTGTAGATGCGTCGCTCCTTCCGACCTGCGGCGACCAAATCGCAACATTTGTCGATTGACTTGACGTTTTTGCGCACTTATAATGGAAATACAAGGCAACGCCATCGACCTTTTTTCAGGAGGTACGTCATCATGGTCTTCTACGTCGACGCAAAGGCCCCGTCCGCGGGCTGCGGCACCGCCGCCCATCCCTTCCGCACCATCCAGGCCGCCGCCGCCATCGCCCGCCCGGGCGACGAGGTTCGCGTGCTGCCCGGCGTCTACCGGGAAGCCGTCAGCCCCGCCTACGCCGGCACCCCCGAGGCCCGCATTACCTACCGCTCCGTGGAGAAAGGCGCGGCGGTCATCACCGGCGCGGAACCCTGGAAGCAGTGGACGCGGGTCGAGGGCAACGTTTGGAAAGCCGTCGTGCCCAACAGCTTCTTCCCCGAACGAAATCCTTTTACCACGCTGGTCAGCGGCGACTGGTTCATCGCTTCCTTCATCGCCCACACCGGCGACGTGTTCCTGAACGACCGCAGCATGTACGAGGTGACCGACCCGGAAGGCGTGAAAAACCCCGTCCCCTCCCCCATTTCCTGGGAACCGGAGTATTCCGTGTACACTTGGTACACCGAGCAGGACGCGGCGGCCGACGCCACCGTGATCTACGCCAACTTCCAGGGCGCGGACCCCAATAACGAAAACGTCGAAATCAGCGTGCGCAAAAACTGCTTCTACCCCGAGGCAGAGGGCGTGGGTTACATTACGCTGTCCGGCTTCAGCATCTGCAAGGCCGCCACCCAGTGGGCGCCGCCCACCGCCTATCAGGAGGGCATGGTCGGCCCGCACTGGTCCAAGGGCTGGATCATCGAGGATTGCGAGATCAGCGAGTCCAAGTGCAGCGGCATCAGCCTGGGCAAGTACCTCCAGCCGAACAACGACAACAAGTGGCTCCACCGCAAGTACAAGGACGGCACCCAGACCGAGCGCGACTGCATCTGCCAGGCCCAGCGCGAGGGCTGGACGAAGGAGCGCATCGGCAGCCACATCGTGCGCCGCTGCCACATCCACGACTGCGGCCAGACGGGCATCGTGGGCCACCTGGGCGGCGTGTTCTCCGTCATCGAGGACAACCACATCCACCACATCAACAACAAGCAGAACCTGGCCGGCGCGGAGATCGGCGGCATCAAGATGCACGCGGCCATCGACGTGATCTACCGCCGCAACCACATCCACCACTGCACCCGCGGCCTGTGGCTGGACTGGCAGGCCCAGGGCACCCGCGTGACCCAAAACCTGTTCCACGACAACTGCCTGCCGCACCCCCACCTGATGTGCGACGCGGCCATGGTGGGCATCGGCGAGGACATCTTCGTGGAGGTCTCCCACGGCCCGACGCTGATCGACCACAACCTGCTGCTGTCCACCCGCAGCCTGAAGCTGCCCACCCAGGGCGTGGCGGTGGTGCACAACCTGCTGGCGGGCTCGCTGACCGCCGTGAGCCGCGGCACCGACAACGGCGCGGCCACGCTGAAGTCCCCCCGCTACACCCCCTACCACGTGCCGCACCGCACGGAGATCAACGGCTTCATGACCTTCCTGCACGGCGACATGCGCTTCTACAATAACGTGTTCGTGCAGCAGCCGGTGCACCCCTTCTGCCAGGCCGCCGCCGCGAGCGCCAACGAGTGGGACGACAACAACTTCATCGCCGGCACCTTCCCCTACGACGGCTACCCGACCGAAGCGGAATGGGAGGAGATGTTCGAGGGCTACTGCAACATGGGCAGCGCCCCCAGCGACCGCTACTACTCGCGCCTGCCGGTGTGGGCCGCGGGCAACGTCTACCTGAACGGCGCGCGCCCCTGGGCCCGCGAGGAAAACGCGCTGGTGGACGACCGCGAGGCGACCCTCTCCCTGGAGGAAAAGGACGGCCGCTGGACGCTGCGCACGAACCTGGCCGGGATCCTGCCCGCCCACGGCGCGCTGATCGACACCGACGCGCTGGGCATGGCCTTCGAGCCGGAGCAGCGCTTCGAGAACCCCGACGGCTCGCCCATCACCTTCGACCGGGACTTCTTCAACGCGCCCTGCGGCGACGCCCCGGCGCCCGGCCCCTTCGCCGAGCCCCCGAGGGACGGCCTGGCGCTGGACAACCGGATCGGATAAGCGGCGACCGCGCGGGCCCGAACGGCCTGCCGGGCAGCAAAAGCGCAGCGGAGTTTCCGCTGCGCTTTTATGTTGCGTTTTTTTCGGGAAGGCCTCCGGCCCGGGAAGTGTTCCCGCGCCGGTTACTGTGTGGCCTTCGGCACGATCCGGGCCAGCAGCGCCAGCTTGCCGTCCTCGCGGAAGGCGGCGAACTCGCGGGCGCCCTCCTTCTCCCGGGTGCGGAACGTCAGCGCATCGCCCTCGAAGCAGGGGGACAGGAACGTCAGCTCGACCTCTTCGGGGTCGAGCGCCTTCAGTTGCTCCGTGGTGAGCAGCCCCAGCAGCGCGCGCAGGTAGGCCACGTTGTTCATGTGGCCGCCGAAGTCGATGTCGGTGGAGCACACGCGGTACTCGCCCAATACCTCGGCGCCCGCCAGGCTGCCGGTGATGCGCACGAAGGGATCGTCGTAATCCGGGGCTGCGGCCAGCTCGGGGTTGCCGGGGAAGATGTTCTCCACCGGCACGGGCCTGCCGGCGCGCACGTCCATCACCGCCCACTCGGTCCGGCCCAGCACCAGCGGCGCGCCGTCCCGCTCGAGCCGGTACTCCCGCAGGCAACGCATCGCCGCCGGGGCGATGGGCCGCGTGGCGAGGGTCGCCGGCTCCAGCATCCGCGGCCGGGCCAGGAAGCGCACCTTGGTGCGCACGGTCAGCCAGAACAGGTGCTTCGCCAGCATCGGCTTGAGACCCACGCCCAGCTCCTCCGCGTGCCGGGAGGCGATGTCCATAAACATGCGAAACGCGTGATCCACGCCCAGCCGCCCCTCAAAATCGCAGGCGCTGGGATCGATGAGGAGATCCCGGGCATACCATGTGTCCATAACCATGATCCTTTCCGATAAGCAGTTTCGCCCTTCCGCCCGGACATGGCGGGCGCGGGCCGGTCCCCGCGGCAACCCGGGGGATCAGTATTTTTCCAGGAAGCTGTGCTCGACGCCGCCGCTCTTCCAGCCGGGGAAGGTATCCAGGGAAACGGCGTGGATGGCGTTGAACACGCTCTTTTCCACGTCGGGGTTGTCCTTCTTCAGCGCGCGGAGCAGTTGTTTCACCTCGTCGCGCTTGGAGGTCACGTGCCCGGAGGCGATGCCCTCGGTGAACCGGCAGGCGCAGCGCAGGAATTCCAGCCCGTTGTAGCGGCTCCAGGCGATGATGTCGTCCTCGTGCACCCGGTACAGCGGGCGGATCAGCTCCATGCCGGGGAAGTTCGTGCTGTGCAGCTTCGGCATCATGCCCTGCAACTGCGCGCCGTAGAGCATGGCCATCACCGTGGTCTCGATCACGTCGTTGAAGTGGTGGCCCAGGGCGATCTTGTTGCAGCCCAGCGCCTGCGCGCGGCTGTACAGGTGGCCCCGCCGCATGCGCGCGCAGAGGTAGCAGGGGTTCTTGTCCGCGCCGTTGGCGACCTCGAACACGTCCGTTTCGAAGATCTGCACGGGCAGCTCCAGCCGCGCGGCGTTCTGCTCGATGCGCCGGCGGTTGGCGGGGCTGTAGCCGGGATCCATCACCAGGTAGACCGCCTCGAAGGGCACGTCGCTGCAGCGCTCGAGCAGCTGCACCAGCTTGGCCATCAGCATGGAATCCTTGCCGCCGGAGATGCACACGGCGATCCGGTCCCCCTCGTTGATGAGCGCATACCGCTTCACCGCCCCCACGAAGGGCGTCCAAAGCTCCTTGCGGTACTTCTTGTGGATGCTCCGCTCGATCAGCTGGCAGTCGGTCAGGGCGCGGGACATGCGGTTCGCTCCTTTGCTGTCATTTGGGGAAACGCCGGGTCCACCGCGCGGCGGGCCCCGGTCACCGTTCGGCGACGATGCCCAGGATCACTTCCACCATCGTGTCCATATCCTCCGCGGCGATGCACTCGAACCGGCCGTGGAAGTTCATGCCGCCGGTGGCGATGTTGGGGGTGGGCAGGCCCATGTAGGTCAGGCGCGCGCCGTCGGTGCCGCCGCGGATGGGCGCGCTCACCGGCTCCACGCCCGCGGCGCGGTAGGCGGCGCACGCGCGGTCCACGATCTCCATCTGCGGCTCGATCAGCTCGCGCATGTTATAATAGGAATCCTTGACCTGCACCTCCACCGTGCCCGCGCCGTACTTCTCGTTCAGCGCGGCGGCGATGTCCTGGAACTGTGCCTTCCGCGATTCGAAGCGCACGCGGTCGTGGTCGCGGATGATGTACTGCAGCGAGGCCGTCTCCTCCTGGCCCTTCATGTCGCACAGGTGGAAGAAGCCCTCGTAGCCCTCGGTGTACTCGGGGCGCTCCTCGGGCGGCAGCATGCCCGCGAACTCCATGGCCACCAGCGCGGCGTTCAGCATGATGCCCTTGGCGCTGCCGGGATGCACGCTGCGGCCGTGAACCGTCACCTGCCCGGCGGCGGCGTTGAAGTTCTCGAAGTTGATCTCGCCCACCGCGCCGCCGTCCACGGTATAGGCGAAGTCCGCGTCGAAGCCCGGCACGTCGAACAGGTCCGCGCCGCGGCCGATCTCCTCGTCCGGCGTGAAGCCGATGGCGATGCGCCCGTGCTTCCACTCGGGGTGGGCCAGCACCGCCTCGCAGGCGGTCATGATCTCCGCGATGCCGGCCTTGTCGTCCGCGCCCAGGGAGGTGGTGCCGTCGGTGACGATCAGGCTCTTGCCCTTCGCGCGCGCCACGGCGGGGAACACCGCGGGGTCCAGCACGTCGCCGCCGGCCAGGGGCACCCGGCCGCCGTCGTAGTCCCGCACGATGGCGGGCTTCACCGGCGCGCTGGGCACGCAGTCCACCACGTCCATGTGGGCGATCAGCCCGATGGCCGGGCGGTTGTGGGCGTTGGCGGCGATGCTGCCGTACACGTAGCCGTGCTCGTCCATGCGGGCGTCGCGGATGCCCAGGGCTTTCATTTCCTCCACCAGCGCCGCGCCCAGCAGCTTCTGCTTCTCCGTGCTGGGGCAGGTGGGGCTGTTTTCGTCCGAAGCGGTGTCGAATCCGACGTACTTCAGGAGACGTTCATAGGCTCGCATGATAGACCTCCCGTTCAGGCAATGGTATGGTGCGCAAAGGAAGCGGAGCGTCCGCCGGCGGCGCCGGGGCGGGGCGAGGGCCGCTCAGCGGCCCAGCATCGCCGCGCCGATGATGCCGGCGTCGTTGCCCATCTGCGCCAGCTCCACCTGCGCATAGGGCATGTCCTTGAAGAACACCATGTCCGGCAGCTTCGCGCGCACGGCGTCCAGCAGGAACTGGCCCGCGTGGGACACGCCGCCGCCCAGGGCGATGATCTCGGGATCGTAGAGGTTGATGATGTTGCGCAGGCCCACGCACAGGTGGTACACGTAGTTGTCGAACAGCTTCGCGCAGTCGGGGTCGCCCGCCTTCGCCAGGTCGATGACCACCTTCGCCGTGATCTTCTCCGGGTCGCCGTCCACCGCCTTCATCAGCGGGCAGTCGGGATGGGCTTCGGCGAACCTGCGCCCCTCGCGGATCAGCGCGGTGGCGCTGGCGTAGCGCTCCCAGCAGCCCCTCTTGCCGCAGCTGCACGGCTCGCCGCCGTCCACGGTGATCATGTGGCCGATCTCCGAGGCCACGCCGTGGGGGCCGGAGAACACCTTGCCGTTCAGCATCACGCCGCCGCCCACGCCGGTGCCCAGCGTGATGAACACGCTGTTCTCCACCGTGCTGGACACGCCGCCCACGTGCTCCGCCAGGCCCGCCGCGGTGGCGTCGTTGTCCACGTACACGGGCACCGACACGTATTTGGCCATCTCGTCCAGTATGGGCACGTCGTGCCAGGCCAGGTTGGTGCAGAAGGGCACGCGGCCCGTCTTCGGGTTCATGATGCCCGGGATGCCGATGCCGATGCTCTTGACTTCGTCCATGGTGTGGCCGCTCTGCTCCACCAGGCGGATGCCCAGCTCCGCCATGTCGCGGATCATGGGCCCGTAGCCCCGCTCCATGCCCGTGGCCACGCTGTCCTTCAGCAGGATCCTGCCGTTCTCGTCCACGACGCCCGCCTTGATGGTGGTGCCGCCCACGTCAATGCCGATATAGATCATGGTCATGCGCTCCTTGTCGTTCGTATTTTCCCAATGGCCGCCCCTCGCGGACGGCCCGCCGCGTACAGTTTACCACAGATGGCCGCGAAATGCAACGCCGACCGGAGTTCACTGTCGCTAAACTTTTGGTCGCAATATTTAATCACATATATTTAACGCTGTACGCGCCGCGCATCTATTGACACGGGGCGAGAAAGGTGGTTTAATAATGATCGTCCAAAAGTTCAGTAATCTTAAACTCGGGGTGCGGCGGACGACGGGTTTCGCCGCCCCTGTTGCGCGACTGGAGGGAGAGCGTTGAAAATCGGCAACCAGATTCGAAGGCTCCGCCTGCAGCGGGGGCTGACCCAGGAGGAGCTGGCCGACCGCTGCGAGCTGTCCAAGAGCTTCATCTCCCTGCTGGAGCGGGATCTCACCTCCCCCTCCCTGGATACGCTCTCCGACCTGCTGGAGACGCTGGGTTGCGACCTGCCCACCTTCTTCCGCAGCAACGACGCCGAGAAGCTGGTGTTCGGCGGGGAGGACATCTTCGTGAAGGAGTACCCCGAGGGCTACAAGGGCATGATCCGCTGGCTGATCCCCTCGGCGCAGAAGAACCGCATGGAGCCCATCCTGCTGGAGCTCGGCCCCGGCGGCGAGACTGACGAGGACGACCCCCACGAGGGCGAGGAGTTTGGCTATGTGCTCCAGGGCGCCGTGAAGGTGGTGCTGGGCGACCACGCCGAGAAAGCCCGCAAGGACGAGAGCTTCTACTTCCGGCCCGACGCCCCGCACAAGCTGGTGAACGCCGGCAAGGGCGCCTGCAAGGTCCTCTGGATCAGCAGCCCGCCGAGCTTTTGACCGTCGCCGACAACCGAAAAGCCGCCGGACGCCTTTTCAACCGTGGCCGGCGCACAGGATCCAACCCTCAGCAAACCAGCCATCCCGCCGACAGCCCACGGCTGATCGCGGGTCGCCAAACGGAGTTGATACCGCCATGATCCAGGATACCCGCCTCATCGAGATCAAGAACGTCTGTAAGCGCTTCGGGGAGACCGAGGTGCTGCACGACGTGAACCTGTACATCCGAAAGTGCGAGTTCGTGACGCTGCTCGGCCCCTCCGGCTGCGGCAAGACCACGCTGCTGCGCATACTGGGCGGGTTCGAGATGCCCACCTCCGGCGAGGTGCTGTTCGAGGGAAAGGACGTCACCGCCATCCCGCCCTACAAGCGGCGCATCAACACCGTGTTCCAGAAGTACGCGCTGTTCAACCACCTGAACGTGTACGACAACATCGCCTTCGGCCTCAAGCTCAAGACGCCCGAGCAGATGGGCTGCAAGAGCAAGAAGGAGCAGAAGGAGGAGATCCACCGCCGGGTCATGCGGATGCTGAAGCTGGTGAAGATGGAGGGCTACGAGAAGCGCTCCACCAACGCGCTGTCCGGCGGCCAGCAGCAGCGCATCGCCATCGCGCGCGCGCTGGTGAACGAACCGGAGGTGCTGCTGCTGGACGAGCCGCTCGGCGCGCTCGACCTGAAGCTGCGCAAGGAGATGCAGTTGGAGCTGAAGACCATGCAGCAGCAGCTCGGCATCACGTTCATCTACGTCACCCACGACCAGGAGGAAGCGCTGACCATGTCGGACACCATCGCCGTGATGAACGGCGGGCGCATCCAGCAGATCGGCGACCCCAAGGGCATCTACGACGAGCCGAAAAACGCCTTCGTGGCGGACTTCATCGGCGAGAGCAACATCCTGGACGGCGTGATGCTGGAGGACGAGCTGGTGAAGTTCCACGGCACGGAGTTCCAGTGCGTGGACGAGGGCTTCGCCCCCGACGAGCCCGTGGACGTGGTCATCCGCCCCGAGGACATCATGATCGTCGGCGCGGACGTGGGCATGCTCACCGGCACGGTGGAGAGCGTGATCTTCAAGGGCGTGCACTACGAAATGATGGTGAATACCGGCGCGCAGCGGTGGAAGGTGCACTCCACCACCATGCAGCCCGTGGGCAGCCAGGTGGGCATGACCATCGTGCCTTACAACATCCACATCATGCGCAAGCAGAAGGAGGCGTAGCCGATGAAGCGAAGCTGGTACGCCTCCCCCTACGCGCTGTGGATGGTGCTGTTCACGGCGGTGCCGCTGCTGTTCGTGTGCTACTACGCCTTCACCGACGCGAGCGGCGCCTTCACCGTGGGCAACTTCACCAAGATCGCCCAGCCCATGTACCTGCTGGTGCTGTGGGACAGCGTGCGCCTGGCCTTCCTGTGCACGGTGCTGTGCCTGCTGATCGGCTACCCCACGGCCTACTTCCTGTCGGGGCGGGATCTCAACCACGCCCAGAGCCTGGTGGTGCTGATCCTGGTGCCCATGTGGATGAACTTCCTGCTGCGCACCTACGCCATGATGACCCTGTTCGAGGACAACGGCGTCATCAACTCGCTGCTGGAGGCCGTGGGCCTGCCCAGGCTGCACATGATCGGCACCGAGGGCGCGGTGCTCACCGGCATGGTGTATAACTTCCTGCCCTTCATGGTGCTGCCCATCTACACGGTGCTGAAGAAGATGGACTACTCCATCATCGAGGCGGCGGAGGACCTGGGCTGCAGCCCGCTGCGCGTGGTGACGCGCGTGGTGCTGCCCATGTCCGTGCCCGGCGTGGTCAGCGGCGTCACGATGGTGTTCATGCCTGCGGTGACCACCTTCGCCATCTCCCGCCTGCTGTCCAGCGGCATGATCTACCTGGTGGGCGACATGATCGAGGATTACTTCATCAGCATGAACAACCGCAACGTCGGCTCGTCCATCTCGCTGGTGATGCTGGTGCTCATCATCCTCTCCATCGGCCTGCTCCGCAAGGTCGACCCCGACAATTCCGGAGGCGGGCTGTGGTGAACCGCGGGCGGGAGAACCGGCTCCCGCGGCATACGAATGATTCTGGCAGGCGGGTGAACGCATTATGAATTCGCATCGGACTTCCCGGTTTTTGAAGGGGACCTGGCTGGCGCTGGTGCTGGCCTTCCTGTACATCCCCATCATCGTGATGATCGCCCTGTCCTTCAACGCCAGCGTCTCCCGCGCGGAGTGGACGGGCTTCACCCTGGGCTGGTACGCCAAGCTCTTCCAGAGCCGCCAGATCATGGAGGCCCTGAAGGTGACCCTGGAGGTGGCGGTGGTGGCCACGGCGGTGTCCGTGGTGATCGGCACCCTGGGCGCCATCGGCATGCACGCCATGAACGCGGGCATGGCCAACGTGTTGAACACCCTGTCCTACCTGCCCATGACCACCCCGGACATCGTCACCGGCGTGTCGCTGATGCTGATGTTCGTGTTCACCCGGGTGCCGCTGGGCAAGTGGACGATGATCATGGCCCACGTGACCTTCGACACGCCCTACGTGCTGTTCTCGGTGATGCCGAAGCTGCGGCAGATGAACCCGAACCTCTACGAGGCGGCCCTGGACCTGGGCTGCCACCCGGCCAAGGCCCTGACCAAGGTGATCCTGCCGGAGATCAACCCCGGCATCGTGTCCGGCGCGCTGCTGGCCTTCACCATGTCCCTGGACGACTTCGTGATCTCCTACTTCACCTCCAACACCGACCAGAACCTGGCCATGATCGTGTACTCCGCCGCCCGCCGCGGCGTCGAACCCACCATGTACGCCCTGTCCACCCTGATGTTCATCGTCATCATGGTGCTGCTGCTGGCCGTGAACCGGCGGTCGGGACTGGAGAATATGGGGTGAGTTGAGGGATTGGGGAATAGGGATTAGAAAATGCTTGCCGACGCAAAGCAATTCGTTCTCCTCATCCCACCGCTCCACGCGGCAGCCACTATCCCTAATCCCTATTCCCTAATCTAACATCCTCGGGTCGCAGGCCCGTCGATCATACAAGTTACCAACGAGGAGGAACCATGCAATGAAGAAAATTGCCATCGTTCTGGTGGTCGCTCTGATGCTGAGCGCCATCGCCGCCGTGAGCTTCGCCGAAGGGGACAAGCCCTTTGCAGGCACCACGCTGACCGTGTACAATTGGTACGACTACATCGATCCCGCCGTGCTGACCATGTTCGAGGAGCAGACCGGCATGCGCATCGAGTACGCCAACTTCACCCAGAACGAGGACATGTACGCCCGGCTGGAGGCCGGCGCGGGCAGCTACGACGTGATCTTCCCCTCGGAGTATATGATCGAGCGCCTCATCAAGGAGGACCGGCTGGAGGAGCTGAACCTGGACAACATCCCCAACCTGGCAAACGTGCTGGACAACCTGCGCGACCCCAGCTACGATCCCGGCAACGCCCACTCCGTCCCCTACATGTGGGGCACGCTGGGCATCCTCTACAACACCGACCTGGTGGACGAGGAGATCACCAGCTGGCAGAGCCTGTTTGACGACAAGTACGCGGGCAGCATCTTCATGATGAACTCCCTGCGCGACACCATCGGCCTGGGCCTGAAGGCGCTGGGCTACAGCATGAACACCCGCAACGAGGCGGAGCTGGCCGAGGCGGGCAAGCTGCTGGTGGACCAGAAGACCCGGCACCTGGTGTCCGGCAACTTCGTGGACGAGACCAAGGACAAGATGGTGGCCGGCGAGGCCGCCCTGGCGGTGATCTACTCCGGCGACGCGCTGTACGCCATGGAGAAGGCCGACAACCTGGCCTACGTGGTGCCTGTGGAGGGCAGCAACATCTGGGTGGACGGCATGTGCATCCCCAAGGGCAGCAAGAACAAGGAAGCCGCCGAGTACTTCATCAACTTCATGTGCGACCCCGAAATCGCGCAGATGAACATGGACTACATCTACTACTCCTCCCCCATCAAGCAGGTCGTGGAGAACCTGGACGAGGAGCAGGCCGCCAACGGCGCGCTGAACCCGCCGCAGGACGTCATCGCCCGCTGCGAGTACTACAACGACATCTCCGACGCCATGGATCTCTACGAGAACATCTGGATGGAGATTCGCATGGCGCGGTAAACCCCCAAGCGACACGAGCACGCGGGCCCGAAGACGAAACGGTCTTCGGGCCCGCGTGGCGTTATTATCGTGGTATTATTTCTCCTGCAAATACTTCAGCAGCTTGCGCTTGATGCGCTGCAGGGCGTTGTCGATGCTCTTGACGTGGCGGTTCATCTCGGAGGCGATTTCCACGTAGCTCTTGCCCTCCATGTAGCGCACCAGCACCTCCATCTCCAAATCGGAGAGCATCTGCCCGATCTTGCCCTCGATCATGGACAGGTCCTCCCGGTCGATGATCAGCTCCTCGGGGTTGGAGAGGCCCTCCTCGGCCATCACGTCCATCAGCGTGCGGTCGGACTCCTCGTCGTAGATGGGCTTGTTCAGGGAGATATAGCTGTTCAGCGGGATGTGCTTCTGCCGGGTCGCCGTCTTGATGGCGGTGATGATCTGCCGCGTGATGCACAGCTCCGAGAAGGCGCGAAACGAGGACAGCTTCTCCTCGCGGTAGTCGCGGATGGCCTTGTACAGCCCGATCATGCCCTCCTGGACGATGTCCTCGTGGTCCGCGCCGATGAGGAAGTAGCTGCGCGCCTTGGTGCGCACGAAATTCTTGTACTTGTTCAGCAGGTATTCCAGCGCCGCGCCGTCCTGATCCTGGGCCAGCTTGACGACCTGCTCGTCGGTCATTTCCGTGAAATCAGGATTCATCATCCGTATAAAAACCTCCGGGGGTTACTTCTTGCGTTCCGGCTTCGGGGCGACCTCCACCATGGCGCGCAGCTTGCGCCGCACCTCTTCGGGCAGGCGGTCGGCGATGGGCGTGCGCCGGACGGCGCGCACCTCCGCGCGGCGGATGCCCTGGCTGCGCAGCTCGCGCATCTCGTACATCAGCTCCCGGCTGGACATGCGCGTCGCGCCGCGACCCAGTATGATCGTCTGCTCCAGCGCGTCGCTGGAGGCCACGCGCACCTCCGCCCGGCGAAACTCCACGTCCTCCGCCAGGTCGTCGCACAGCCGCTCGATGTAGCGGTCCGCGATCTCGCCCTTCTGGGTGTACACCACGGTGACGTCGCCGTGCCTTTCCCGGCTGCGCTCCGGGCGGTCGGACTGCCAGGCGTCCCACACCAGCACGATCTCCTGGCCGGAGTAGCCGGCGTAGTCCATCAGCTCCGCCAGCAGCCTGTCCCGCGCGTCGGCCAGCGGCCCCTGGGCGCCGCCGTCCCGGGCGTTGAGGACGTTGTAGCCGTCCACGATCAGTATGCGCCGCGGCCCGCGGCTGCGCCCGTTCACTTTGCCCGCGCGCGGACGATTTCATACATCAGGATGCCCGCCGCCACGCTGGCGTTCAGCGATTCGATGCGCCCCAGCATGGGCAGGGACAGCGTGCGGTCGCACTTCTCCAGCGTCAGCCGGGAGACGCCCTCGCCCTCGGAGCCGATGACCAGCGCCACCGGGCCGGTGAGGTCGGCCTCCAGGGCGTTTTCGCCGTCCATTGCCGTGCCCAGCACCCACACGCCCGCTTCCTTCAGCGCGTCGATGGCGCGGTTCAGGTTGGGCACGCGCGCGACGGGCAGGTAGGACAGCGCCCCCGCCGCGGCCTTGGCCACCACGGGCGTCAGGCCCGAGGCGCGCCGCTCCGGGATCACCACGCCGTGGGCCCCGGCGCACTCCGCCGAGCGGATGATCGCCCCCAGGTTGTGGGGATCGGTGACGCCGTCCAGCAGGATCAGGAAGGGATCCTCGCCCTTCGCCCGCGCGGCGTCCAGCAGGTCCGACAGCTCCGCGTAGGGCACCGCCGCCACATAGGCCAGCATGCCCTGGTGGTTGGGCGCGATCTGGTCCAGCCGGGTCCGGTCCACCTGCTGCACCACCACGCCGGCGTCCCTGGCCAGCCGGACGATCTCCCGCGCCGCGCCGGACAGGTCGCCGGCGGCGATCAGCAGCTTCTCCACGGGCCGCCCGGCGCGCAGGGCCTCGCGGATGGGGTTGCGGCCGGCCAGCACGCGGCCGTCGTCCGCGCCGGACGGGCCGCCCTCCGCTTCCGGCGCGCGCCGCCCGGGGCCGGACTCCGAGCGCCACGCGGCGCCGTGATGGGGCCGATCCTGGACATCCCGGCCCGGCATGCGCTCCCGACGGGCGTCGGGGGCGGCGGGCCCATGCCCGCGGGGGACGTAGCGCTCCCGAACCTCCGCCGGGTCGCCGTCGCCGTCCACGCGCTGCGCGCGCGGCACGTCCCGGGCGATGCCGCCCACCCTGGGCCCGCGGGCGCCGGTATACACGCGCCGCCCGGGGCCCTGCATGGGGCCGCGGCTCCGGCGCTCGCTGCGGTTGTCGTCGCGATGATCGCGGTTGTCGCTCATGGGTACTCCTTTTCGCCGCCCGCCGCCCGATCAGCCGTGGCTGCCGCGGGGAACGGCGCAGAATCGTTGGGCTGTCCGGCGCCCTTCCCGGGCGCTATACTTCGAAGGCTTCCTCCGGCAGCGCCAGGCGGAGGATCTCGTTCATCCGCTCCCGCTGGCCGGTGACGTAGAGATAGCCGATCAGCGCTTCCAGCGCGGTGGCGCGGCGGTAGTCGGCGGGGTCGGCGCTGCGGGGCGGGTGCTGGTCGCAGTTGCGGGCGCGGCGCGCCACGTCCCGCTCCGCCTCGGTCAACCGCTCCAGCACGCGGCCCAGCGCCTCGCTCTGGGCGCGGGCGCACACCAGGGAGACGGCCTCCCGGTGCAGCGCGCGCACCCGGCCGCCCCGGGCGATCAGGTGCTCGCGCACGTACAGGTCGTACAGCGCGTCCCCCAGGTACGCCAGCTCCAGCGAGCCGGGCAGGGCGCCGTGTTCAAAGTTGAAAATCATGACTTCGCAAACAACTCCACGTACCGGGCGTAGGCCGCGTCCCAGGCGGCGCCGTCGGTCTCAGGCAGGTAGGTCTTGGTGGGGAAGGACGCCTCCACCACCCGGCGCAGCTCGGGGATGTCCCCGATCGCGCCCAGCGCCTTGGCCTGGATCAGCAGGTTGCCGATGACGGTGCCCTCGTCGGGACCGGTGATCACCGGGCGCTTGATGGCCTCGGCGGTGAAGCGGTTCAGCAGCACGTTCTTGCTGCCGCCGCCCACGATGTGCAGCGCCTTCACGGGCTTCTTCAGCATGTCCCGCTCCAGGCGCTCGATGGCCCAGCGGTACTTGAGGGCCAGGCCCTCGTACACCACGCGGCTGATCTCGCCCCGGCCCTTGGGCACGGCCTGGCCGGTCTTTTCGCAGTAGGCCTGGATGCGGGAGGGCATGTCGCCGGGCGCCAGGAAGCATTCGTCGTCCACGTCGATCATGGCCTTGAACGCGGGCGCCTTCATGGCCATCTCCACCAGCTCCGCGAAGCCCACGGCGTCGCTGCGGCGGTCCCATTCCCGCTTGCACTCCTGGATGATCCACAGGCCCATGATGTTCTTGAGCAGGCGGATGGAGCCGTCCACGCCGCCCTCGTTGGTGTAGCTGGCGTTCATCACGCTCTCTTCGCACAGCGGCGCTTTCAGCTCCGCGCCCAGCAGCGACCAGGTGCCCGAGCTGATGTAGGCGAAGTCCCCGTCGCGGGCGGGCACGGCGGCCACGGCGCTGGCGGTGTCATGGCCGCCCACGGCGATGACCGGGATCTCGTCCACGCCGCACTCCCTGGCGATCTCCGGCAGCAGCGTGCCCCGAATCTCGCCGGGCAGCTTCACCTCGCCCAGCATGCCGGTGGGGATGCCCAGCTTCCCGAGCAGCTCCAGATCCCAGGTGCGGGTGTAGGGATTCAGCATGGCGCTGGTGGAGGCCATGGTATAGTCGGTGCCCTTCTTCCCCGTCAGCAGGTAGGCCAGCAGGTCCGGCATGAACAGCAGGTCCGCGGCGATGTCCAGCGTGGGGTCGCCCTCGTCCCTCATGGCGCAGAGCTGGTAGAGGGTGTTGAAAATATTGAAGGCGATGCCGGTGCGGGCGAACAGCTCCGCGTCGGGCACGACGGCGCGCACCTTCTCCCGCATGCCCTCGGTGCGGGCGTCGCGGTAGTGGGTGGGCAGGCCCAGCAGGTGGCCCTTTTTATCCAGCAGGCCGTAGTCCACGCCCCAGGTGTCGATGCCGATGGCGTCCACCTTCATGCCGGAGCGGGACAGCTTCAGCAGCGCCTGCTTCATCTCGTAGAACAGCCGCGGCACATCCCATACGAAGCGCCCCGCCAGGATGACGGGATCGTTGGAAAAACGGTGGATCTCCTGAATGCTCAGCTTGCCGTCCTCCAGCGTGCCCAGCATGGCGCGGCCGCTGGAAGCGCCGAAATCAAAGCCCAACAGGCTCAGTTTTTTCATGAATACTCCTCCTTCGCCGACGGTATTGGGGAAAGCGCATTTTTAACTGATTATATTATAACAGATAAACGCCTGCGCCGCAATATGCTTTCTGTTTTGTTCCGCCCGCTCCGTCCGCGGCGCGCGGTCGGGGCGCGCGCATCCCGCGGTTCGACCGCCGTTAACATTTGTGTAATCTGTTTCATCTTCCCCGGGCATGTATACGATCAAATGTATATTCACTGCATGGCGTTGCGGAGAATCCACATCATCCACACGGTTATCCACCGATTTGGCGGCATAAAGCGGCGTCTTTGCGGGGTTTTGGTGAGTTATCCACAATTCGGCGGCGCATGCATAAAAACAATCCACAGACTTCGGTCTATGGATGTCATATTTACATCATAATTTGCGGGCCAATATGACCGGCAGGCGGAGTGACTTTCAAAATTCCGTCACAATCTGCGCGGAAAGCCCGCGATTGCAGGACTTTCCCCCGCCCTTCTCCCCGCGGAGGGAGCCGGATTGCATGAATAAATCGTGTGATTTATTACAAAACTATTGCATGCCGATGCGGTTGTCCGCCGCCCGGGGCGCTGCATGAAGGGCATGCGCGCCCGACCGGAGTCTGGATCTGTGCCCCCGTAAAACCGACCGCATTCTCGCGCCGGTCGCATCGCAAGCGCGGCTGGATGCCTCGGATCGGGCAGCGCGTCAGTGCTTGCCCCCCGCGATGGCGCAGACGGCGTTGATGGTCAGCGCGGTGAGTATGGCGTAGGGCAGGCCGGGAATGCTGAAGCCGTCCACGAGGGCGGCGCTGGCGTACAGCAGGCCGACGTCGATTACCATGCCGAACAGCCCGAAGGTCAGGCAGCCCAGCGGCGCGGTGAGTATGCGCAGCAGCGGGCGCAGCAGAATGTGCATCACGCCCAGCGCCGCGCCGACCAGCAGCGCGGGCCGCAAGTCCGTCAGCGTGGGACTGGGGCCGTACATGCCCATGATGGCGCCCAGGGTGGGCACCGCCAGCAGGCAGCAGAGGAAGATGATGCTCCAGCTTCGTCCATGTTTCTTTTTCATGCGAAGTACGCCTCCAGGATGTCGCGGAATGCGCGCCAGGCGCCCTCGTCGGGCGGCGGGGCAGCGAAGGTCAGCGCGGTGTGAAGGGTAGGGTGCTCCAGCGTCAGCGACGCCGCCCACAGGGCGATCTGCTGCCCCGGCCTGCCGCCGCCGTAGCGGGCGTCGCCCCACAGCGGCAGCCCCGCGTGGGCGTGCTGCACGCGAATCTGGTGGGCGCGCCCGGTGTGCAGCCGGACCTCCGCCAGCGTAAGGCCGTCCCGCACGGCCAGCGGGCGGGTGTCGAGCCGGGCCCGCTTCGCGCCGGGCGCGTCGGCGGGCACCACGCGCACCATGCCCGTGCGCCCGTCCTTCAGCAGGAAGTCGTCGAGCGCCCGGGGTCCGTCCAGCGTCCCCTGCAGCACGGCAAGGTAGCGCTTGTCCTGGGTGTGCTCCGCGAAGGCCTTCGACAGCCGCGCCGCCGCCTTGGACGTGCGGGCGAACACCATCGCCCCGCCCACGGGCCGGTCCAGCCGGTGCACCAGGCCCAGGTAGACCGCGCCGGGCTTCTGGTATTTCTGCCCAATGTAGCGCTTCAGTATGCTCAGCAGGTCGTCGTCCCCGGAGCTGTCCGCCTGCACCGGCAGGTTGGGCGGCTTCACCACCGCCAGCAGGTGGTTGTCCTCGTACAGCACGGGTATGGCGAACCGGCCGGAGCGAATGCAATCGATCATGGGAAACCTCGACAGGCATTGATGGGAGTATTGTACCATCATTCGCGTGAAAACGCAAATCCGGAATTGCACGCCGCGCGACATATTTTTCGCCGCGGCGGGCAGAATAACCGCATCGACATCGATGGAAAGGATGATTGCCGTGGAACGACGCGCCATGCTGCCCGCTGCGGAGCCGGACATGCCCGCGCGGGCGAAGGAGATTCGCCGGCCCGGACGCCCGGAGGCGCTGGACCGAAAGGACGACCGGGAGGTGAGCGCATGAACCGCCAGCCCTTTTCCCCCGGCGAATACAGGGCCCTGGTCGCCCGGATGACCCCGAAGTCGCGCTTCCTGCGCGGCTACCTGCGGGCCTTCTGGGTGGGCGGCGCCATCTGCTGCCTGGGCCAGGCGCTGACGCTGTGGGCCGAAACGCTGCACCTGGGGGAGGTCACTGCGCCGATGTTCACCACGGGGGTGCTGATCCTGCTGGGCACCACGCTCACCGGCATCGGCGTATACGACAGGATCGGCAAGTACGCCGGGGCGGGCTCGGCCATTCCCGTCACCGGTTTCGCCAACTCCGTGGCCGCGCCGGCCATCGAATTCCGGCGGGAGGGCCCGGTCACCGGCGTCGGCGCGCGGCTGTTCACGCTGGCCGGGCCGGTGCTGGCCTACGGCATCGCCACATCGGTGCTGGTGGGGCTGGTCTACTGGCTGGGAAAGGGGGGAGCGGCATGAGCCGCGCGGGCGCGCAGACCTTTGTATACGACCGGCCGCCGGTCATCGCCGCCCACGCCAGCCTGGCCGGGCCCAAGGAAGGCGAGGGCCCGCTGGCGGCGTGGTTCGACGAGCTGTTGGAGGACGACCTGCTGGGCCAGAAGAGCTGGGAGCTGGCGGAGATGGAGATGGTGCGGCGCTGCGTGCAGCGCGCGCTGGACGGCGCGGAGCTGGCGGCGGAGGACGTGCACGCCCTGCTGGGCGGCGACCTCAACAACCAGATCATCGCCACCAGCTTCGCCGCCCGCAGCCTGGGCATCCCCTTCCTGGGGCTGTACGGCGCCTGCGCCACCTTCGTGGAGGCGCTGGTGCTGGCCTCGGCGCTGATCTCCGCGGGCGACCTCGGCAACGCCGTATGCAGCGCAAGCAGCCACTTCTGCACCGCGGAGCGCCAGTTCCGCTTCCCGCTGGAGCTGGGCACCCAGCGCCCGCCCCAGGCGTCCTGGACGGCCACGGCCTGCGGCAGCGCGGTGCTGCTCCCCCACGGCGCGCCGGGGCGGCTGCGCGTCGCCGCGGGCACGGTGGGCCGGGTGGTAGACCTGAACATCACCGATACGAACCACATGGGTGCGGCCATGGCTCCGGCGGTGTTCGACTGCATCGCCGCGCACCTGGCGGACCTGCGGCGCACGGCGGAGGATTACGACCTCATCGCCACCGGCGATCTGGGCTGGATCGGCCGGAACCTGCTGCTGGCCCTGGCGGACCGCGCGGGCGTCGGGCTGCCGCCGGAAAAGCTGGTGGACTGCGGGGCCAGCCTGTACAGCCAGGAGCAGGACCCCCATGCCGGGGGCAGCGGCTGCGGCTGCGTGGCGTCGGTATCCTGCGGGTGGCTGATGAAGCGGCTGGAGCGGGGCGAATTCCGCCGCCTGCTGCTGGTTGGCTCGGGGGCCATGCTCAGCCCCACCAGCAGCCAGCAGGGCCAGAGCGTGCCCGGCATCGCCTACGCGGCGTGCATCGAGGGAGGGAACGACTGATGGAAACGCTATGGACGTTCGCCAAGGCCTTCGTCGTGGGCGGGCTGATCTGCGACGTGGGCCAGGCGCTGATCCTGCACACCAAGCTCACCAACGCCAGGATCCTGGTGATCTTCGTGGTGTCCGGGGCGCTGCTGACGGGCCTGGGGCTGTACAAGCCGCTGGTGGATTTCGCCGGCGCCGGGGCGACGGTGCCCCTCACCGGCTTCGGCTACTCGCTGGCGATGGGCGCCATCGAGGCCGTGAACCGCTACGGATGGATCGGCGCGTTCTCGGGCGGCGTCGCCCGCGCCGCCGCCGGCGTGACCGCCGCCGTGGTCTTCGGGCTGGCGAACGCGCTGCTGTTCACGCCGAAGGCGAAGCGCTGAAGCGCGCCGGGCGGCAGGCGCAGCCCTTGGGATCCTCCCGGAGCGCTGCCTTCGCCGCCGTAACGCGGCGCTGTTCCCCCGGTGCGGGCGGTTCGCCGCCATCGGCTCCCGCTTTGGCGGAGCTGCCTTTCCCATGGAAAAACCCCCGGGCGCTTGCCCGGGGGTTGTGGTTGTAGGATCAGTTGCCGGCGATCACTTCCGCGTCGGCGTATTCCTTCTCCTTGTCGATGTCGTCATCCTCGATGATGCCGCCATCGGCCTCGATCTCCTCGTTCTCCTCTTCGGGTTCCTCGATCGGCGCGGGCGCGGATTCCGGCTCGACCTCCTCGGGCACGGGCCGGCACACGGCGTACATGCCGTCCGCCCTGGGCTCGATCACGGCGCAGGTGACGGAATCCTGGGTGTCCAGCGTGGCGGAGCGGATGACCGTCCGCTTGAGGAACGTGTCGTCCTCGGGCAGCTCGATGCCCATGATGCCGGCCAGCCGGAGCTTCACGCTCTCCGCCACCTTGCTCATCGAAACGGAGATGTCCGCGACGGGATCGTATTCGGCGGTCTCGTCGTCCGCGTCGTCCGCGTCGTCCTCGTCGTCGATCTCCTCGAAGCCCTCGTCGTCCTCGTCTTCGTCCTCGTCTTCGTCCTCGTCCTCTTCGTCGTCCTCATTTTCCTCCTCGAGGTTGACGAGGGCGATATACACGTCGTCCGCCACGTCCAGCGCGGCGTTCACGATTTCCCCGCTCAGCGGGATGAGCTCGTCGCTGGCGGGCACAAACACCTGCACCACGTCGGCCTCTTCCTCGTTGAAGGCCATGGACTCCAGCGGCTGGACGCGCAGGGAGATATTCTCCAGGTAGGGCAGCATGCTGGTCAGCGTCGCGCGGTTCTCCGCCTCGTCGCGGGCCGCCACGTCGGTCAGGTCCATGTCCTGCTGCTGCGTCTCCGCGGTGGCGGTGATGCGGTAGCACGGCGTCGCCTTGAGGTAGCCCTCCAGGGCCGCGACCTCGCGCGGGGTCAGCTCGCTGTCCTCCAACTGCGCCACGAAGATGTCGTACATGTCCACGCGCAGGGCCTCGGAGGGCGTGAGCTCGGCGCTCTCCGCCTCCTCGGCGACCGCCGCGGGCACGGCCCCGGCCGCGTCGTCCTCCGCCTCAGCGTCGGACGCGACCGCCGGCGCGTCGGCTTCGGCGTCGTTGCTCTCGGCGACGTTCTCGCCGTACAGGCCGGGAATGATGTTCTCCTCGTCCTCGATCACGGCGTCCGCCGAATCGATGGGCATGCCCTCGGCGTTCGCTTCCTCCGCCGCCGCCCGCTTGTCGGGCAGGGTCAGGTCGAGTTCGCCGTTCAGGCTGTCCAGCGGCAGCACCAGCTCCGCGTTTTCGAGCTCGTAGATGATCTCGGTGAAGTGCTCATCCTTGAGGTGCGCCACCAGCGTGGCGGGCAGGCGCAGGTGCAGATCCTCGAAGCGCTCGCGGCCGTCGTCCAGGTACACCTTTTCGCCGGTGACCGGATCGGTCTCGGACATGGGCATCACGAGCAGCCGGTAGCTGGGCTGCGCCGGGGCTTCGCTCTCGGAAAAGCGCGGTTCGTCCTCGGGCACGCTCATGCCGTCCGCCGCTTCGGCGGGCGCCACGGGTTCGGGCTCGATCTCCTCGATGCTGGACGTGAAGGGCCTGGGATCGCCCGCGGCGCTGAACAGGATCGTGCCGCAGTCCTCGCCGCTATCCAGGTACAGGCGGCCCGTGCTGGATACGGTCTCGTGCTCGTCGACGTTTTCGGGGTCGTCGGTATCGCCGGTGTCGTCGGTATCGTCGGTGTCGTCGCCGGTATCGCCGGTATCGTCGCCTTCGTCGTCGTCATCGTCGCCCGGATCGTAGCTGTAGCCGCCGCCGGAGGACGACCCGCCGTTTCCGCCGCCGCCCATGTTGTAGTGGTAGCCGCCGTTTCCGCCGCCGCCGCTGGACTTCACGATCTGGAACGTCGTCTCGCGGGTGCCGGAGTAGTTGCCGATGCCGGTGATCTTCACCGTCGCGGTGCCGACCTGGATGTTGTTGGCGTAGGTCAGCTTGTAGTCGGTGCCCTTCTTCAGGGTGACGGTGCCCAGCTTCTCGCTCTTGTACTTCAGCGTCACGTTGGGCTGCAGCGCCTTGCCGGTGTAGCGCTGGTTGGACAGGCTCGCCAGCGTGATGTCGGAGGCGTTGATGGGCTTGGCGGTGATGATGAAGGGGTTGCTGTCCGCCACGACGATGTCGTAGTTGTCGTTCTTCAGCGTGCCCTTGGTGATCTTGTAGCTGCCCACCTTCTCGCCGGTGGCGCGGCCCAGGCGGCCGGACAACTGGTCGGCCTTCTCCTTGACGGTGCCGTCCGGGTTCTTGATCTCGCCCAACAGGCCGGACACGCGGCCGCTGAAGTAGGAGGGATCCTTCTGGCCGTACACCTTGGTCTGGGAGATCAGGGTGGGATCCTCCTTGCTGGTGGCCACGCCGGGAGAGATGTTCAGCGTCTTCTGGGTGATCTTGCCGGGGATGCTCTGCTCGGGCAGGGTGTAGTTGTCCGCGTCCTTGCCGCCCAGCTCGAAGTTGACCTTCACCTTGCGGGTGCCGGCGTCGGCGGAATCGTAGGCCACGCTGATCTTGGACAGCGACAGCTCGTCGCCCGTCACCTTGCCGGAGATCTTGAACTCGGAGCCCTTCGGGGTGACCTTCGTCTCCTTGCCGTCCTTGACTTCGATGCGATAGACGTTGCGGGTCTTGTCGTACACGCGCTCCAGGGGCTTGCCGGTGTAGCCGGTGAACGTGAGCTGGCGCGGGGAGATGCTGCCGCCGGTGATGGACATGGTGTTGGTCTTCAGCTCGTAGTTGTCCTTGTCGGCGCCGGTCAGCTCGATCGTGGCGGTGACCTTCTTGTCCTTGCCCGCGTTCTTGCCGTCGTCGTACTTGGCGGACACGCGGATGGACAGCTTGTCGCCCTCCACGCGGTTGTCGATGTAATACTTGCCGGGCAGGGTGGCGATGTCGGTGCCGTTGTAGGCCTTGGTGGGCGGATCGCCCTTGTAGGTCACCGTCACCTGGCGCACCTTGATGACGCCGCCGGAGATGGTGCTGCTGCTGGAGGCGGTGTAGTTGCCCTTGGCGGTGCCGCCCAGCTTCAGATCCGCGGTGTACTTCACGGTCTTGTTGGTGCCCACCGTCTTGTCTTCCTTGCCGTCCTTGTCCAGGAACACGGCCTTCACCGCGTCGATGGAGACATTGCCCTTGTCGCGCGCGATGACCTTGTCCGTGTCGAGGGTGAAGTCCTTGGCGTCCATGTCATAGGTGGTCTTGCCGTCGTAGGTCTTGGTAGGCGCGGAGGACTTGCTGTAGGTCAGCGTCAGGTTGATGGGCGTGATGGAGGCCGTCACGGTCTGGGTCTCGTTCGTAAGCGTGTAGTTGCCCTTGTCGGCGCCGTCCAGCACGGCCTTGAAGGTCACCTGGGTGGCCTCGGTCACGTTTTCGCTGTTGTATGCGGCGTCGCTGGCCTGGACGGTCAGGCTGTCGCCCGCCGCCATGCCGTCGACGGTCAGCTTGTCGGCGGTCAGGTCGCTCACGGCGGTGGTGCCGTCGTAGACCTTGGTCACCTGCGCGCCGTCGTTCACCTTCACCGTGACCGGCCTGGGCGTGACGGTGCCGGTCAGGTCGTTGCCGACCATGGGGTCGACCTTGTAGTTGGCGCCGGCCGCGCCGCCCAGCGTAAACGACAGGTCACTGACGACGATGCCCGTGCCCACGTTCTTGCTGGCCAGCCTGCCGGTGACGGTCGCCACGGTAACCTTGCCCTTGTCCGCGTCCAGCAGGCCGTCGCCCACCTTGAAGTCGGAGGGGCTGAGGGGGATGTCGGTGGTGCCGTCGTAGACCTTGGTCATGGCGGTGGCGGAGGACTGGGTGATCTGCACGGTCCTGGGGGTAACGGTGCCCTTCACGGCGGCGACGTAGCTGCCGTCCGGCTGCTTGTACGCCTCGCCCAGGATGTACTTGCCCGCGTATCCGTCCTTCACCTTCAGCGTGAGCAGCACGTCTTTCTCGTTGGGCTCGCTGGCGGTGGCGTCGGCGTACTTCATGCCGACGATCTGCAGCGCCATGGCCGCGGAATCCGTGTCGATCAGGCCGTCGGCGGTCAGGCTCGTCTCGCTGGCGGCGGAGAGTACGTCCGCGTTGCCGTCGTACACCTTGGTCAGGTCGCCCGTATAGCCGATGTTGGTCAGCGTGGCGTGGGTGGCGTCCTTGCCGCAGATGTCGCAGATCGTGTCGCTGTTCGCGTCGGTATGGCCGCGCTGCACGGCGGTGCCGGACACGCTGCCGGTGACCATGGAGGCCGGGTCGCAGCTGTTCAGCGTGCCGTTGTTGGTGATGGTGCCGCCGTCCTTCTCCGCGATGGCGAGGCAGGCCTTGTTGATGAGCGTGCCGCCGTTGTCCACGGTGACGGCGTGGTCCTTGGTCACGGTGAAGTCCGCGCTCAGGGTCAGCTTGCCGCCGTTCTTCACCAGGATGTCGGTGATCTCCGGCGTGGTGAAGCTGCGGTCCTTCTCCTCCCCGCCGATCTTTTCCTTGTAGGTGAGCTTGCAGGGAACCGGCTTGTCGGCCTTGTCGTCCGCGGCCAGGCCGGTCTCGTTTTCCACCAGCAGGCGCACGGCCTTGGGCGTCTTCGAACCGAAGATGGCCTTGGTCGCGCTGTAGTTCAGCCGGTCGGGAATGGTGACGACGGCGGAGGTGAGCTCGCTGCTCTCAAAGGCCTTGTCGGCGATGCCGGACACCGCGACGTCCTTGCCCGACTGCTTCACGGTCAGCGGCAGGGTGACGTCGTTTTTGCCGGTCCAGCGGGTGATGACCGCCTTGTCGTCCTTGATCTCAAACTCGAAGTCGCCGTCGGTATACGTCTCCGGGCCGTCGTTCTTCTCGGCCGCCGGGTTCTCCTCGGGCATTTCCGGGGTTGCGGAGGGCTCGGGGCTCTCCTCGGGCTCGGGCGTGCCTTCGCCCTCCGGATCGGGCGTGCCTTCGCTCTCCGGATCGGGCGTGCCTTCGCCCTCCGGATCGGGCGTGCCCTCGTCCTCCGGATCGGGCGTGCCCTCGTCCTCCGGTGCGGGCGTGCCTTCGTCCTCCGGTGCGGGCGGATTCTCGTCCTCGGGCTCGGGCGTGCCATCGTCCTCCGGCGGAGGCGTGTTTTCGTCCTTCGCCGCGGGCGGATTCTCGTCCTCGGGCTCGGGCGAGGCGGAGGGGTCCGGCGTGGCGGATTCCTCCGCCTTTTCGCCGGACTCCGGCGCCTGCTCCTCGCCCTCGCCCTTGGCTACCTCGGCCTCGGGATCCTGTACGGTCGGCGCAGGGGTCTCGGTCTTCTTCTTTTTCTTCTTTTTTTTGCTCGATTTCTTGCTCGACTTCTTCGAGCTCTTCGAACTCTTCTTGGCGCTCGACGACGTAAGCGTCAGGGCAGACCCCGCCGAGCCGGCGTCCGCGAGGGCGGCGACGGGCAGCGTCGTGACCAGGATGGCCAGGCACAGCGTCAGGATAAGCCCCAGGATTCCTCTGCGCTTCTTGTTTTTCATTGATCTATCCTCCTGCGCGGTGGCGCGCACATACATATCCGCTTTATATAATTCGTCGTCCCCGCCCGCTTTCCTGCCTAAATTGCGCTGAAATCAAGGTAAATTCTTTTCGAATTCGTGTCATATTGTAATACTTCCGAAACAGCTTCGGCGTTTATTTTTTTAAATTCCCCCGGAAACCGGATTTACCCCCTTGATTTTTCCGCCGCGAACCTGTATGATAGTAACAAGGGCTCTAAAACGTTTTCGAACACGGCGTTTTAAATAGGATACAAGGAGGCATCCCCATGGAATACGGCCATTTTGACGACCTCGCGCGAGAGTACGTCGTCACCCGACCCGACACCCCTTCCCCCTGGATCAACTACCTGGGCAGCGAGGCGTTTTTCACGCTGATGTCCAACACCGGCGGCGGCTACAGCTTCTACAAGGACGCGCGCATGCTGCGCCTGACCCGCTACCGCTACAACAACGTGCCCACCGACGCGGGCGGACAGTACTTCTACATCAACGACGGCGGCAGCGTGTGGACCCCCGGCTGGATGCCCGTGAAGGCGAAGCTGGACGCCTATGAGTGCCGCCACGGCCTGGGCTACACCCGCATCCGCGGCGAGAAGGACGGCCTGGCCGCCGAGCAGCTCTCCTTCGTGCCCCGCGGCGTGAACGCGCTGGTGACCCGGCTGACGCTGACCAACCGCAGCGCCGCCGAGAAGGACGTGAGCGTGTACAGCTTCGTGGAGTTCTGCCTGTGGAACGCCCAGGACGACTCCACCAACTTCCAGCGCAACTTCTCCACCGGCGAGGTGGAGATCGAGGGCAGCGCCATCTACCACAAGACCGAGTACCGCGAGCGCCGCAACCACTTTGCCGTGTACGCGGTGAACGCGCCCATCGACGGCTTCGACACCGACCGCGCCTCCTTCCTGGGCTACTACAACGGCTTCGGCGAGCCGGAGGTGCCCGCGCAGAACCACAGCCGCAACAGCGTGGCCAGCGGCTTCGCGCCCATCGGCAGCCACTGCCTGAAGCGCGCGCTGAAGCCCGGCGAGAGCGTCCGCTTCATCTTCGTGCTGGGCTACTGCGAGAACCCGCAGGAGGAGAAGTTCGTCGCCCCGAACGTCATCAACAAGGCGCCCGCCTACGCGCTGCTGAAGCAGTTCGACACCGACGACCGGTTCGACGCCGCCTTCGCCGCGCTGAACGCCTACTGGACGGAGCTGCTGTCCTCGTTCCAGGTGAACAGCGGCGACGCCCGCGTGGACCGCATGGCGGGCCTGTGGAACCAGTACCAGTGCATGGTCACCTTCAACATGAGCCGCTCCGCCAGCTACTACGAGTCCGGCATCGGCCGCGGCATGGGCTTCCGCGATTCCACGCAGGATCTGCTGGGCTTCGTGCACCTGATCCCCACCCGCGCCCGGGAGCGCATCCTGGACATCGCCGCCACCCAGTTCCCCGACGGCAGCGCCTATCACCAGTACCAGCCGCTGACCAAGCGCGGCAACTTCGACGTGGGCTCCGGCTTCAACGACGACCCGCTGTGGCTGATCTTCGGCGTGGCGGCGTACATCAAGGAAACCGGCGACGTGTCCATCCTGAGGGAGTCCGTGCCCTTCGACAACGACACGGCCTGCCGCTGATCGGCCGCGCCGACTGGAACGACTGCCTGAACCTGAACTGCTTCTCCACCACCCCCGGCGAGAGCTTCCAGACCACCGAGAACATGGAGAGCGGCGTGGCGGAATCCACGTTCATTGCCGGCATGTTCACCGGCGTGTGCCCCGACTACGAGAAGCTGTGCCGCCTGTACGGCTGGGACGACGAGGCCGCGCAGGTGCAGGGCTGGTACGACGCCATGGAGAAGGCCATACTGACCCACGGCTGGGACGGCAAGTGGTTCCTGCGCGCCTACGACGCCTACGGCAACAAGGTGGGCAGCGACGAGTGCGAGGAGGGCAAAATCTTCATCGAGCCGCAGGGCTTCATCGTGATGTCCGGCGTGGGCGTGAAGGAGGGCTATGCCCAGCAGGCGATGGACAGCGTGCGCGAGCACCTGCTGAGCGAGCACGGCGTGGCGATCCTGACCCCGCCCTACACCCGCTACCACGTGGAGCTGGGCGAGATCAGCTCCTACCCGCCGGGATACAAGGAGAACGGCGGCATCTTCTGCCACAACAACCCCTGGATCGCCCTGGCGCAGGCCCGGCTGGGCCACGGCGGCGCGGCCTTCGACATCTACCGCCGCACCTGCCCCGCCTGGATCGAGGACCAGGAGCTGCACTACACCGAGCCCTACGTGTACAGCCAGATGGTGGCCGGTCCCTACGCGCCGCACTTCGGCCAGGCCAAGAACAGCTGGCTGACCGGCACCGCGGCCTGGAGCTTCTACACCATCAGCCAGGGCATACTGGGCGTGAAGCCGGACTACGACGGCCTGCGCGTCGATCCCTGCCTGCCCAAGGAGCTGACGGACCTGCGCCTGGTGCGCAAGTTCCGCGGCAGCACCTACAACATCCACATCGTCAACCGCGCCGGCGACGAGAAGGGCAAGCTGACCCTGACCGTGGACGGCAAGGCCCTGGACGGCGACGTCATCCCCGCCGACGCCGCGCCCGCCACCCACGAGGTGGAGGCCGTGCTGGCATAACGCTCCTCCGGCAAAAACACGCCGCCCCGCTTTCAGCGTGCTGAAAGCGGGGCGGTTTGCATGCGGAACGGCGTCAGCCCTTCGCCGCCAGCCTCCACAGCTCCGGCTCGAACTGCAGGCCCAGGCGCTCGTCGGTGCCGGCGTCCCGGGTGCGCACGATGCAGCGATGGGTGAAGTCCACCGCAACGGCCAGGCATTCCTCCATGGGTTTTCCGCTGAAGCGCGCGCCCAGCAGCGCGCAGGCGAACACGTCGCCCGCGCCGTGCCACTGGCCGGGGACGAACTCCGCGTCGCGGCAGGCGAGCTTCTCGCCGTCCCAGGCCGCCGCGCCGATGCGCCCCTCCGCCAGGGACACCCCGGTGAGCACCACCTCCCGCGGGCCGAGCGCCCGCAGCCGCCGCAGCATGTCCAGGATGTACGCCCGGTCGTAGCCCTCCCCGGGGTAGGGCATCCGCGTGAGCAGCGCCGCCTCCGTCAGGTTCGGCAGCAGCAGCTCCGCCCCGGCGCAGTATTCCCGCATGGCGTCCACGTAAGCCTGGTCCAGCGTGGCGTAGAGGCGGCCGTTGTCGCCCATCACCGGGTCCACCACCAGCGCGGGCGCGCTCCCGGCGAAGGCCTCCAGCAGGTGGTTCATCCGCCGGATGTGCCGGTGCGTGCCCAGCCAGCCGGTGAATACGGCGTCGAACCGCAGCCCCAGCGCATGCCAGTGGTCCGCGACGGGGTTCATGTCCTCCACCAGGTCCCGGTAGGTATAGCCCTCGAACCCGCCGGTGTGGGTGGAGAGCACCGCCGTGGGCAGGATGGTGGTCTCCAGCCCCGCCGCCGACAGCATGGGCAGCGCCACCGTCAGCGAGCACCGCCCCAGGCAGGAGATATCGTGCACCGCCAGCACCCGCTTCTGGCGCCCCGGCGCGTCGGACAGCCTGAGCCGCTCCATGTCCATGCCTCCCTTCGCCGCAATGGTGCCATTATACCCTCCGCGGCCGCGCCCCACCACCGCGGAAACGTAAAAAAAGGGAACCGCCGCGGCGGTTCCCTTCGTTGCGCGCGCTACGCCTTCTTGAGCGCGCTCTTCCTCACGTAGCCGGACTTGCCCTTCAGGGTCTTGACGTAGGCCCACTTGCCGTGCACTTCGTACACGATGACCGTGGTGCCCTTGGAGAGGGACCTGATGTGGCCGCTGCCGCCGGATTTCTTGTACATGGCGGTGCGCTTGGTCACCTTGTAGACCTGCTTGCTGGACGTCGCGCCGTAGGAGCTGAGGTACTCCTTGTAGATGTAGCCCGACTGGCCGGCCGAGGTGCGCACGTAGTACATGGAGCCTTCGCTCTTGCCCTTGTACACCACGCGGGTGCCCTTCGGCAGGCTGGCGACGATATTGGCCCGGTTTTCACCGTTGCGCAGACGGGCGCCCTCGGTATTCACAATGAAGATCCTGGCGGTACTCGCTGCCAGCGCGCTCATGGGCGACAGCGCAAAGGTGGCAATCAGCAACGCGCACAACAGCGCCTTGATCCATTTCCCTTTCATCGAAGTCTCCTCCTGTCTGATCGTGACATTAATTATACCGCGTTTTGACGGGAAGCACAATATGATATCATGGTTTTTTCATGACATTCCGTCAACTTCTGTCACAATTCACGGCATTTGTCATAATTCGCGGCGCGGCGTCATGTTTCGGCTGCAAAGAAGGCGCAATCGGCTGCGGATGCGGGCGCGCTTCAAAGCCGACGAGCTGCAGATCGGCACCCCGCCGGATCCCGTAGCACGCTTTAATTGAAATACACGAGCTCCTCCCGGGGCGGCCCGGCCGGGGCAACCTTCTGCTCCAGCAGTATGATGGCCTCGGCGTTGTGCAGGGGGCTGAAGCTCTTTTCCACCTTCGCGTCCAGGAAGATCCAGTCGTTGGTCTTGGGGGCGGCGCCGGCGAACTTGCACAGAAAGCCGATGCCGCCGATGTCCTCGGCGCAGCAGGTCATCACGTGACGGCCGAACACGTAGCAGTCCTTCGGCATGTCGTCCATGCGGAAGGCGCGGCCGCGGGCGTGGATCCGCTTGCCGTCGTAGCGTTCGGGATGCTCCAGCGCGTCCAGGTAGAAGGTGCCGAAGTCCTCGTCGCCGATCTCGATGGGGTCGGCCTTCACGTCGTAGGGCAGGTCCTCGTCGGCCACGCCGTCGTCGGTGGTGCCGTCCAGGTTCTCGAAGAAGATGCGCGTGCCGCCGTTCATGCCCTTCACCGCGCGCCGCCAGGGGCTCTTGCGGGCCGTTTCGCCGCAGCGGTTGAAGATGACCAGGTCGGCCTCCTTCAAGCCGTCCGCCATGTACTTGCGCATGTTCTTCAGGTACAGCTCGAAGGTCTGGGCGTCCACCAGCGTGATGATCTGGGCCAGCTGCCAGCTCTCCGGCTTCTCCGCGGCGTACAGCGTCTCCATCAGCCAGGTGGCGTTGTACTCGATGATGACGCGCTCGGGCTTGTGCTCCCGGTTGATGCGCAGCAGGCGCTTGCCGGCGATGTCCTTCGTGTCCTCCAGGTTCACCAGCGCGGTGTTGGTGTCCGCGAGCATCTGGGCGTCGTACTCCTCCTCGCCCTCCTCGCAGCACAGCAGCAGCGTGCGCTCGCCCTCGCTGAAGCCGTCGTCGGTGAGCATCTCGGTGATAAACTTCGTCTTGCCCGCGCCCAGAAAACCCGTGACAATATAGACCGGTACAGCGTTCATGATTCAATGATCTCCTTGTGGGGTGAATGCTGGCTTGTCAGGATGAAGCACTTCCAAAGCCTTCCCCTATGGGGAAGGTGGCTGAGCGAAGCGAAGTCGGATGAGGTCCCCCTTCGCTGCGAAGCTGGGCCTTTGTTCGCATTGCCTGACCTTTGCTTGTAATCCCATCCTTTGGGGGCAAAGGGCCACCTTTTTAGAAAAGGTTGCCCATTTTCTCCCCACGAGGCTGGCAATGCGCACAAAGATTGGCTACCCGCCGGGGACCTCATCCGTCAGCGCTGGCGCGCTGCCACCTTCCCCAAAGGGGAAGGCTTTTGGGGCCCAGTCCACATCCCGACAAACCAGAACTTAGATGCCAAACAATTCCTTAATGGCCGCTTCCTTCAGGTTGCAGCCGATGACGCACAGGCGGCCGGTGTAGTCGGCGCTGCCGTAGCGCACGTCCACCTCGTCGGGCACGTAGTCGAAGTGCAGCCAGCGGCCGTCGGTCAGCGGCAGGATGCCCTTGGCGCGCAGCACGTCGCCATACACGTCGAACTCCTCCAGCTCCGCGATGGCATGGCGCAGCGCCGCCTCGTCGAACTTCTTCGGGGTCTCCACGCCGATGTTCTCGAAGACCTCGTCGGCGTGGTGGTGGCCGTGGTGATCGTGGCCGCAGCCGCAGGAGCAGCCGTGCTCATGATCGTGGTCATGGTGATGCTCGTGCTCCTCATGATCGTGGTCATGGTGGTGCTCATGCTCCTCATGATCGTGGTCATGATGATGCTCGTGGTCGTGATCGTGGTGATGCTCGTGCTCCTCGTGATCGTGGTCATGGTGATGCTCGTGGTCGTGATCGTGGTGATCCGCCTCGGGCAGGTCGTCCAGCGTGAGCAGGAAGGTGGGGTGCTCGATCGTCTCCAGCATGGCCCGGGGCGTCAGCTCGTCCCAGGGGGTGGTGATGATGCGCGCCTTTTCGTTGTGCTCGCGCAGCAGCGCCACGCACTTCTCGATCTTGTCCTGGGTGGTGTTCTGCGTGCGGCTGAGGATGACGGTCTCGGCGCTCTCGATCTGGTCGATGAAGAACTCGCCGAAGTTGCGCGCGTACATGCGGCACTTGCCCACGTCCGCCACGGTGGCGCAGCCCGCCAGCTCGATGTCGTGGGTCTTCGCCACGTCGTCCACCACGCGGCGGATGTCGGAGAGCTTGCCCACGCCGGAGGGCTCAATGAGGATGCGGTCGGGGTGGTACTTGTCGATGAGGTCGCCCAGCGCCACGGTGAAATCGCCCACCAGCGTGCAGCAGATGCAGCCCGAGTTGAGCTCGGTGATCTGCACGCCGGAGTCCTTCATGAACCCGCCGTCGATGCCCACCTCGCCGTATTCGTTCTCCAGCAGCACGACCTTTTCGCCCTCGAAGGCGCCGTCCAGCAGCTTCTTGATGAGCGTGGTCTTGCCCGCGCCCAGGAAGCCGGAAATGATGTTAACCTTTGCCATAATCAAGCTCCTGTCTGTTCGAGGCGGAAGGTTGCGAACCTGAAGGTTCGCAAGTTCAGCCCGTTGGGCTGAACCGCGGACGGTTCAAATCAGAGATTTGAAGCGCCGCGCCGTTGCAGAGCATCGTTGACCGCAGTGAGGCAAAGGCAGGGCGGAAAAGAGGCCCGCAGATGGTTGCAATTCAGATTGAGGTTAGTATTACGTCCTGTGGCCGGTAAACCCGGCGGTTGGGGGAGGCGGCCCCCTGTCGGCGGGCCGCCTGTGCAAACTTCATCATAACCCCTGAACGTGAATTTGTCACGCCGAACCGGGGAATTTCACCAAATAATAACGTTGCAGGAAGCGGTTCGGCCGGCGCGCATTTCCGGCGGTCCGAAGCGCGTTCCGGAAGCGCCGTCAGGCCTCGCCGCGCCACCAGTCCCGGCCCTCCACCGCCGCCCAGATGCGGCGGGAGAGGTACATGTTCATGAACCACAGCGTCTCGTAGCGCACGAAGCGGCGCGCGTTCCTGTCCCAGTAGAACACGACCTGCGCGGGGAACTCGTCGTCCGCCTGCCAGAAGCAGAAGCGGCAGGGAAACCAGTCGAAGGCCGGTATGACCATCGCGAAGTCCGCGCCGCCGTCCCGCGACGCGCGCAGGGCGAGCCGCGCGTCCTCCAGCTTCTCCGGCGCGGCGGACACCGCCTCGCGGAACCGGGTGAGCAGGTGGGAGGCGTCCTGCCCGCCGGCGATGTCCGCCAGGCTCGCCGTAGGGCACCACTCCCCCGCCGGCGCGGGCCGCGCGTCTGCGAAGCACAGCATGTCCCAAATGCTCATCAGCTCGTCGTGGCCGGGGACGTAGCCGGGGCGGTCCGGGCAGTCGACCGCGCCGGTCTCGGCGTCGATGCGGTACGGCTCCCCGGCAAAGCGCAGCCGCAGGCAGCGCCCGTCCCATTCCACCGGGTACTTCGCCGCCAGCGCGGCGGGGTCGTGCGCCAGGAACGCTGCCCGCGCCCCGGCCAGGGCTTTGTCGTAATTGCTGACCCTGCTCATGCTTCGACGTCCACCCAGGCGCCGGTCGCCGCCGAGCGCCGGAGCGCCTCCATCAGCCGCTGCAGCCGCGCGCCCTCCGCCGCGCCGCAGCCGGGATCGCGCCCGTGGGCCACGGCGTCCAGAAAGGTGTAGTAACAGTGCAGGTGCCCCCGCTCCCACCCCACGCTGGCCTTGGGCGTCATGAACTTCCCGCCCGGCGCGGGATAGCGGCCCACGCACTCGATGCGCGTGAACCCCCGCATGCCGCCGTAGGGCGCCTCGGGCAGGGTGTTGTCGTAGAAATAGAGGTAGTTGATGTCCATGGTGTTGAAGCGCAACGCGCCCTTCGTGCCGCGCAGCTCCAGGATCAGCTCGTCGTCCGCGCCGGTGGCGATCTTGCTGGCCTCCACGCTGCCCACCGCGCCGTTCGGGTACTGCAGGATCATTTGCGCGTGGTCCTCGGAGAGCGCCGCCTCCACCCCGCCGTCGCGCGTGGGCCGCCGGGCGTACAGCGTGCGGGTCGCGCACAGCGCCTTCGACGGCCAGCCGGCCAGCCAGGTCAGCAGGTCCAGGGCGTGGCTGCCCAGGTCCAGCAGCACCCCGCCCTGCCCCTGCTGCTTCCAGCCGATGGGCTTGTCCGGGTCGATGGACCCGGAGTGCAGGTAGCGCGCGCTGAACGTCAGCAGCTCGCCCAGCCGCCCTTCGTTCACCAGCTCCCTGGCGCGCAGGGTGGCGGGCAGGTAACGGTTGTTGAACACCATGCGCGTACGGCCCTTCGCGCGTTCCGCGGCGGCCGCGATGCGCGCGGCGCTGTCCGCCGTCACCGCCAGGGGCTTGTCGATGTACACGTGCTTGCCCGCCTCCAACGCGGCTACGACCATCTCCTCGTGCCGGTCGTTGGGCGTGCAGACGGACACCACCTCCACGTCCTCGCGGGCGATCAGCTCGCGCCAGTCGTCGGTGCAGTGCTCAAAGCCCGCGGACAGCGCTGCCTCGCGGGCGTGCTCGATGTGCCGCGCGCACACGCAGCGCAGCGCGGGCCGGAAGTCGATGCCGGGGTAGAACAGCGGCAGGCTCCGCAGCGCCTGGGTGTGGGTCTTGCCCATGAAGCCCCACCCGATCACGCCGATGCCGATGGTACGCATGCGATCCCTCCTCGTTGAACTGCCGGCACGTCGCCGGGCTTACAGGCACAGGCCCCGGAACTCGCCGTCGCCGGTCCTGAAGTAGCGATGCAGGTCGTAGGGGGCGTAGATGCCGGTGTCCGTCACCACGCCGGAGACCAGGTGGGGCGGCGTGATGTCGAAGCTGGGGTAGTAACCCTTCACGCCGGCCGCCGCCGTGCGCACGCCCATGGCCTGCAGCACGAACTCCGGGTCGCGCATCTCGATGCTCACGGTATCGATGGTGGGGTGGCCCGGGTCCGGCGCGCCGGTGACGAAGTAGGGCACGCCCATGTACTTGGCCACGATGGCGATTTGGAAGGTGCCCACCTTGTTCACCACGTAGCCGTCCAGGCTGATGGCGTCGGCGGCGGAGGTGAACACGTCGATGACCTCGTTCTGCATCACGGTGGCGGGCATGTTGTCGGTGATCACGGTGACGTCGAAGCCCATGTCGCGGCAGACGGTGGCCGTGAGCCGCGCGCCCTGGAAGTAGGGGCGGGTCTCCGGGCAGAACAGCCGGATGCGCTTGCCCCGCGCCCGGCACTCCTTCAGCATCATGCCCACGATGGTCTCGCCGAAGCACTGGGTCATCACCGCGCCGTCGTCGGGGAACATGTCCACCAGGTACTTCGCGATGGCGTGCACCTTGCTGTAGCGCAGGTTGTTGGCTTCGACGGTGTGGTCCATGATGGCCTGCGCGGCGCTCTCCCCCGCCTCGATGGCCCGCCGCGCCGCGGCCAGGCAGCCCTCGGTGATGATCTTCATGCGCGACACCGTGGTGGGCCGGGCGTGGCTGATGTCGTCGGAGGCGTCCTCCAGGTACGCCAACTGCTCCGCGGCCTTCCGGTCGCGGCACTCGTGGGCCGCCAGGGCCATGCCCATGGCCGCGGCGGTGTAGGGGCCCGCGCTCTGCGTGACCATGTCGGCGATGGCCTGCGTCACCTCCCGGTGGGTCCGGCAGTTGACGAACTCCACCTTCGTGGGGTACACGCGGCGGTCCAGTATGCGCACCTCGCCGCCGTCGAACCAGGCGACGTTTTCGTATTGCAGCATGAACGCCAGGTCTTTGTCCTGTCTCTCCACGTTATTTCCCTCCGTACAGCCGTTCCACGGCCTTCTTCGCGTCGTAGAGCGCCTTTTCCCGGTCGATGGTCAGGTACTCGCCGTTCTCGTAGAGGATCCTGCCGTCCACCATGGTCATCGCCACGTCGGACGCCTGCGCCGCGTACACCAGCATCGGCAGCGCCTCGAAGGCGGGGTACAGGTGGGGCCTGTCCATGTCCACGGCCACCACGTCCGCCTTCATGCCCACCGCCAGGCAGCCGGTGTCGTCCCGGCCCTGCAGCCGCGCGCCGTTCACCGTGGCCATGCGCAGCACCGCCGCCGGGGGCATCAGCACCGCGTCCAGCCGCCGGCCGTTGTGGGCGATGGCCGCCAGGTGCATCTCCTCGAACATGTTGAGGTTGTTGTTGCTGGCCGCGCCGTCGGTGCCCAGCGCAACGTTCAGGCCCTGCTCCAGCATCTCCGGCACCGGCGCGAAGCCGCTGCCCAGCTTCAGGTTGCTGGTGGGATTGTGGATGGGGCTGACGCCGTGCGCCTTCAGGATGGCCCGGTCCTCCGGCGTGCACCACACGCAGTGGGCCGCCGCGGCGGGCAGGTCGAACACGCCCATCGCCTCGAACCACGCCGCGGGCGTCATGCCGTGGCGGGCGATGCACTCCTCGTGCTCCTTCTTCGTCTCGGACAGGTGCAGCTGCACCCGCGCGCCCCTGTCGCGATAGGGGCGGATCCTGTCCGCGTAGTAGCGGGTCACGGCGTCGTTGATGGTGTACTCGGCGTGCACGCCGAAGTCCACCCGCACGCGGCCGTTCTGCGCGCCGTGGAACTGGTCGAACAGCGCCAGCGACTCCGGGATGCGGAAGTTCCGCTCCGGCGGCTCCGTGGGATCGAAGGCCTGCACCACGCGGGTCAGGTTCACCTTCATGCCCACCTGCTCGTTCAGCTCGATCAGCGTCTGCGGCTCCATGTACATGTCGCTGAAGGACGTGACGCCCGAGGCCAGCATCTCCAGGATCGCCAGCTCGTTGCCGGCGATGAAGTCGTCGGTCTTCATGCGGTCCTCCACCGGGAACATGGCCTCGAACAGCCAGCGGTCCAGCGGCAGGTCGCTGCCGACGCCCCGCAGCAGCGTCATGGCGGCGTGGCAGTGGCAGTTGATGAGCCCGGGGATCAGCAGCTTCCCGCGCAGGTCCTTCTCGGCGTCGTAGGGGGCGGCGGGCCTCTCCGCGCCGACGTAGTCGATGATGTCGCCGTCGATGCCCAGGTACCCCTCGGGGATGTGCCTGAACCCGTCGTCCGCCCAGGCCAGTATGCCCGCGTTCTTGAGCAGCAGCTTCATAACCCCACCTCCCCGATGCGACCGATGATCGACTTCACATAACCGCTGAACGGACCGGCGATCGCTTGGGCGGTCTCAAGGACCTCCCCGACGGTCAGGGGCTGTTCCAGCACGCCCGCGGCCATGTTGGTCATCACGCTCAGGCACAGCAGCGGCATGCCGCAATGGGCGGCCGTCAGCGCCTCGGTGACGGTGCTCATGCCCACGGCGTCCGCGCCCAGGATGCGGGCCGCGCGGATCTCCGCCGGGGTCTCGTACTGGGGGCCGGTAAAGAACATGTAGACGCCCTCGTGCACGGTCAGGCCGCTCCCGCCCGCGCACTCCAGCGCCAGCCTGCGCAGCTCGGGCGTGTACATGCGGGACACGTCGAAGAACCGCGGGCCGAATTCCTCGATATTGGGGCCGCGCAGCGGGCTCGCGCCGGTGAGCTTGATGTGGTCGGACACCACCATCACGTCCCCGGGCCGGTACGCGGCGTTCACGGCGCCGGCGGCGTTGGTGAGCACCAGCGCCTTCGCGCCCAGCAACTTGAACACCCGCACCGGGATCACGAGCTGCTCGAAGTCGTAGCCCTCGTAGGAATGGAAGCGCCCGGACATGCACACCACGCGCCGGCCCGCGACGGTGCCGAAGATCAGCTTGCCCGCGTGACTCGGCACGGTGGAAACCAGGAAATTCGGGATGTCCCCGTAGTCGATGACCACGGGGTCCTCAATCGCGTCCGCGAAGGGCCCCAGGAACGATCCCAGTACGACGGCGATTTCCGGCGTCCAGGATACGAATTTGCGAATGTAATCTACGGATTTTTGGAAGTATTCGAGCGAATAGGCCATAAGCGTTTTCCTCCCTGTCGCGCAGCCGGGCCGACCGGCCCTCGGGTCGTCGTGAAAGCCCGCGTGAACGGATTGACCGGATCCCGTCAGATCGCCGATTTGTTCAGGTAGTCCTGCTGCTCGGGCGTCAGCGTGTCGATGCGAACCCCCAGGAACCTGAGCTTGCGGTTGGCCACCTCCAGGTCCACTTCCCGGGGAACGTCGATCAGCTTCTGCGTCAGCGCGCCCGCGTGCTCCACCAGGTACTTCGCGGAGAGGGCCTGGATCGCGAAGCTCATGTCCATGATCTCCGCCGGATGCCCGTCGCCCGCCGCCAGGTTCACGAGCCGGCCCTCCGCCAGCACGTACACGTGCCTGCCGTTGGGCAGCGTATAGCCCATGATATTGTGCCGCATCTCCCGTATATCGGTGGAGATCTCCCTCAGCCGCTTCATGTCCACTTCCACATCAAAGTGGCCGGCGTTGCAGAGCACCGCGCCCTCCTTCATCTCCATGAAATCGGGCTCCGTGATGACGCCGGCGCAGCCGGTGACCGTCACGAACAGGTCGCCCTGCTTCGCGGCCTCGTGCATCGGCATGACCTCGAAGCCGTCCATGTACGCTTCGATGGCCTTGACGGGGTCCACCTCCGTCACAACGACCTTCGCGCCCAGGCCCTTTGCGCGCATCGCGACGCCCTTGCCGCACCAGCCGTAGCCCGCGACGACCACGGTTTTCCCGGCCACGATCAGGTTGGTCGTCCGGTTGATGCCGTCCCATACGGATTGGCCGGTGCCGTAGCGGTTGTCGAAGAGGTGCTTGCAGTCGGCGTTGTTGACCTTGACCATGGGGAAGCGCAGCTTGCCCTCCTTGTTCATGGCGATCAGCCGGACGATGCCGGTGGTGGTTTCCTCGCAGCCGCCGATCACGTACTGCAGCTCGTCCGTCAGCTCCGTGTGCAGCATGTGCACCAGATCGCCGCCGTCGTCGATGATGATGTTCGCGTGGTGGGAGAGGGTCTCGCGGATATGCGCGTTGTACTCTTCTTCCGTGGCCCCGTGCCAGGCAAACACGTTCATGCCCGCCGCCGCCAGCGCCGCGGCGACGTCGTCCTGCGTGGACAGCGGGTTGGAACCGGTCACGTACATTTCGGCGCCGCCCGCGGCGAGGACCCGGCAGAGATAGGCGGTCTTTGCCTCCAGGTGGATCGACAGCGCAATCCGCTTGCCCGCAAAGGGCCTGGTCTCGGAGAAATCCGCCTCCAGGCTCCGCAGCAGCGGGCAGTTCCTGCGCACCCATTCGATTTTGTTCTCGCCGGACGGCGCCAGGCTGATGTCCCTGATAATGCTCACGATCATATCCCCCTTGTATTTGGTCGAAATTCAATGAAACTGCACCATTTACAGGATATAACACAGCCCGTCAAAAGTCAAGCGGCGGCGTCGAAAGAAGCGCAGGGCGGGGAGAAATGCGAAATCTTCTGAAAATGAGGGAAAACGCTCGACATCGCGGCGCAAAAGTGATATGATAAATAGGAACGATCGGGCGGGTACCCGACGGAATGTCCGGCTTTCTCCGCCCGGCGCCCTCGAATTTGAAGCCGTCCAGGCTTTGAATAATACATCAAAGGAGTTGCACCTCATCATGAAGAAATTTGCATCTCTGCTCATCGTGTTCGTCCTGGTCCTCGCGCTGGTTCCCGCCGCCATGGCGGAAGGCGAGAAGATCGCCGTGATCTGCGACCCCGTCGGCGTGAACGCCTTCCTGACCCAGGTGGTGGAGAAGGTCGAAGAGCTGGCCGGCACCTATGGCTATGAGTACCGCATCCTCGAGTGCTCCGACACCGACAAGTGGCAGTCCAGCTACGACGCCGCCGTGGCCGAGGAATACGACCTGATCCTGGGCGTGGGCTGGCAGTCCGCCGAGTACGCCGCCGCCAAGGCCGCCGAGGCCGGCGATGGCATCCGCTTCGCCGTCATCGACACCGACGCCGGCAGCGACCAGGTCGCCTCCTACAGCTACAACGAGGAGCAGGCCGCCTACCTGATGGGCGCGATGGCCGGCTACGCCTTCCCGAACGAGACCAAGTTCGGCTACATCGGCTGCTTCGAGGGCTCCGGCTCCTTCAAGTACCGCTGGGGCTTCATGGAGGGCGTCAAGTCCGTGGTTCCGGACGCCCAGATCACCTTCAACTACACCAATTCCTACGCCGATCCCGCCCCGGCCTATGAGTTCGCCAAGCAGCAGCAGGCCCAGGGCTGCACCTACATCTTCGGCGGCGCCGCGGCCGGCAACGAGGGCATCTTCAACGCTGCGCTGGAGCTGGCCCAGGAGGGCAAGTACATCTACTCCATCGGCCAGGACACCGACATGACCCGCGCCGAGAACCCCTACATCCTGTCCTCCCAGCTCAAGAACACCGGCGTCACCGCGGGCATCATCATCGACGCCTTCTTCGCCGGCAACCTGGAGAACGGCCTGCACGTGCTGGAGATGAAGGACGGCGCCATCGGCGCGACCCACATCACCGCCGAGGGCCACTACCTGAACAGCGACATCCTGACCGACGAAGTCATCGCCCAGTGCAAGGCCGTGGCCGACGCCATCGCTTCCGGCGAGCTGGTGCTCGAGATGCCCGCCTCTGAGGCCGACTACACCTTCCCGATCTTCTGATCGCAACAAGTTCCTCCACGGCCCTTTGGAACCATCCAAAGGGCCGGTTTTCAGTGATAGAGGGGGCTGCCGGCTGTTCGCTGACGACAAACAGCCCCATCCCCGCCATCCCCAGCAAGGAGCGTGTCACCCAAATGATCTTCCAAATGAAGCACATCACCAAGACCTACGACAACGTCGTGGCGAACGATGATGTCAGCCTGCACCTGAACGAGGGCGAGATCCTGTCCATCGTGGGCGAGAACGGCGCGGGCAAGTCCACGATCATGAAGATCCTCTACGGGCTGGAGCGGCCGGATTCCGGCGAAATCATCGTGGGCGGCAGGCCCCAGCGCTTCCACAACCCGTCGGACGCCATGGCCGTGGGCATCGGCATGGTGCAGCAGCACTTCATGCTGTTCGAGCAGATGACGGTGACGGAGAACATCGTGTTCAAGAACGAGCTGAAGAAGGGTCTGTTCATGGACATGGACCGGGCCGTGGAGACCGTCCGGCAGCTCTCCGAGCGCTATGGGCTGAAGATCGACCCGCGCGCCCGCATCGCCGACTGTCCGGTGGGCCTGCGCCAGCGGGTGGAGATCCTGAAGATTTTGTACCAGAACGCGGAAATCATCATCTTCGACGAGCCCAGCGCCGTGCTGACGCCCCTGGAGGTGGAGGCGCTGCTGGAGACCCTCCGCGGCCTGGCGAAGGCCGGCAAGAGCATCGTGCTCATCACCCACAAGCTGCAGGAGGTCATGGCCGTATCCGACCGGGTGTACGTGATGCGCCAGGGCAGGGTGGTGGCCGAGCGCATGGCGGCGGACACCGACATGGAGGAGCTGGCCATGCTGATGGTGGGCCATCCCCTCGCCAGCTATGAAATCGACCCGCCGAAGCCCGGCCCGGTGCTGCTGGAGACGAAGAGCCTGAGCCTGACGGAGAACGGCCGCAGGGTGCTCTCGGACATCAGCCTGCACGTGAACGCGGGCGAGATCGTGGGCATCGCGGGCGTGTCCGGCAACGGCCAGAGCGAGCTGATCCGCTGCATCACGGGGCTGGAGAAGTCCACCGGCGGGCAGGTGCTGGTGGGCGGAAAGGACGTGACCAACCGCTCGGTGCGGGCCATCCGCGACGCGGGCCTGGCGCACATCAGCGAGGACCGCTACGTGTGGGGCAGCGCCCCGGAGGGCACGCTGGAGGAGAACACGCTGATGGTCCGCCAGGACGAGGCGCCCTTCAGCAAAAAGGGCATCGTGAACCAGCGCGCCATCCGCGATTACGCCGCGCGGCTGATCCGGGAGTTCAACGTGAAGGCCTCCTCCCCCGTGCAGAAGATGCGCGAGCTCTCCGGCGGCAACGCCCAGAAGCTGATCGTGGCGCGCGAGATGAGCCTGGATACCCCGGTGCTGATCTGCTGCGAGCCCACCCGCGGCATCGACATCGGCGCCATGGAAGCCATCCACCGCCGGATGCTCCAGCGCCGGGAGCAGGGCTCGGCCATACTGCTGGTATCCTCGGAGCTGACGGAGGTCATGAGCCTGTCCGACCGCATCTACGTGATCTTCGAGGGCCGGCTCGTGGGCGAGTTCGCCCGGGGCAGCATGGACGACAAGCACCTGGGCCTTTTGATGGTGGGAGGTACGATCAACCATGAATAACGAGCGAAACGGACGGCGCGCGCTGCTCAACGCCGTCGATACCGTCACCCAGCCGCTGATCGCCGTATTGATCAGCTTCCTGCTGGGCGCGGTGGTGATACTGGTCATCGGCAAGAACCCGCTGCTGGCCTACGGCGAGATGATCCGCGGCGCGTTCGGCAAGCAGGTGTACCTGATGAACACGCTGAAGCGCGCCACGCCCATCATCATGGGCGGGCTGGCGGTGTGCGTGGCCTGGCGCAGCGGCTACGAGGCCATGGGCGGCGAGGGACAGATGATCCTGGGCGCCATGGCGGCGGCGCTGGCGGGCTATTACCTGCCCGGCCCCGCGATGCTGCGCATCCCGGCGGCGCTGCTGGCGGCGGCGGTGGCGGGCGCGCTGTACTCCGTGCTCTCCGGCTGGCTGTTCGAGAAGTTCGACGTCACCTTCGTCATCTCCACGCTGATGCTGAACTACATCGCCAACTACTTCGCGGCGTTCCTGTGCAACTACCCGCTGCGCGACCCCGAGGCGAACGTCTACCAGATGCAGAACGCCCAGACCGGCAAGCTGCCCCCGGAGGCCACGCTGCCGCCCATCATGAAGGGATGGGTGCACTGGGGCTTCGTGCTGGCGGTGCTGGCGGTGATCCTGACCTGGTTCCTGTTCCGCAAGACCAGCTTCGGCTTCAAGAGCCGCATGGGCGGCCTGAACCCCCGCTTCGCGCTGTACGGCGGCGTGAACGCCCGCAGGATGCTGTACCTGGTCATGATCCTCTCCGGCGTGATGGCGGGCCTGGGCGGCGCGTTTGAATCGCTGGGCAGCAAGGGTCGCTACGTGGACCAGATGATCTTTTCCACCGGCTACGCCTGGACGGGCATGGTGGCGGCGCTGCTGGCGAACATGAACCCCCTGGGCACGCTGGCGGCGTCGATCCTGCTGGCGGGGCTGGCCGTGGGCGGCAGCACCATGATGCTGAACATGGACATCCCCCTGGAGGTGTGCAACATCATCGAGGGCATCATCACGCTGTTCATGAGCGCGCGGATGATCCGCATTGCGTCCGGCAACATCCGCCGGCGCAGGCAGGCGAAGGGAGGCGGCGAGGCATGACGTACCTGGCCCAGGTGATCAACTCCACCATTCGCGAAATCACCCCCATCCTGCTGGTGGCGCTCTGCGCGGGCGTGTGCAGCAAGGTGCAGGTGTTCAACATCGCGCTGGAGGGCACGCTGCTGATGAGCGCGTTCTTCGCTTTCCTGACCCACTACTTCCTGCGCAACATCTTCCTGTCCGTGGCGGTGGCCATGGCGGTGGCGATGTGCATGACGCTCGTCATGTCCACGTTCATCGTGCGGCTCAAGGGCCAGCCGATGATCGTCGGCATGGCGCTGAACACCTTCGCGCGGGGCTTTACCACGTTCCTGCTGTCGGTCATCTTCCACACCAAGGGCGCGGTGAACCCCTCGGATCTGAAGGGCCTGACCAAGCTGGAGCTGCCCGGCATCCGGAACATCCCCTTCCTGTCCACCATGTTCAGCTCGCTGACGATCATCGACTACCTGGCCTTCGTGCTGGCGGTGGTGATGTTCGTCGTCATGTACCGCACGGTGATCGGCTTCCGGCTGCGCGCGCTGGGCATCAACAAGAGCGCCGCCGGCAGCCTGGGCGTGAACGTGCCCCGCTACCAGATCGTCGCCACCACGCTGTCCGGCAGCATGATCGGCCTGGCGGGGTGCCTGCTGACCCTGGGGCGCAACGCCATGTTCATCCAGGACATCTCCGGCGCGCGGGGCTACGTGGCCCTGGCCGCCAACAACCTGTGCAAGGGCCACCCGCTGGGCGCCATACTCTCCAGCGCGCTGTTCGGTTTCACCACCGCCCTGGCGCAGAGCCTCCAGGGCACGGCCATCCGCCAGCAGCTGTTGCAGTGCATCCCCTACATCTCCACCATCGCCGCCATGGCCTTCTACAACGTCTACGCGAAGGCCAAGGCCAAGCGGCAGGCATAGGCCCCTGCCGGAAGAATCCCGGCGCCTGTGAGCAGGCCCGCGTCGCCGCCCTCCGGGGTCGCGACGCGGGCCTTATTCGTTCACCACCAGGTCCTCGAACGCGCCTTCGCGCACCCAGACGGAAACGCTCCTGCCGCCGGCGCGGAACTCGGCCGCGCCGTTTTCGTCCAGGGTGACGGGCTCGGGGCAGTTGCCCAGGGCGTCGTGAAACACCTCGCCCGCGTGCGCCGCGCCGAGGCTCATGGGCAGCGCGACGGGCGCATCGTCACTCATGACCACCGCCATGCCGGAATTCGGGTGCAGGTCGTCGCCCCGCCGGACCCAGCCCAGCGCGTGCTCGCCCGCGTCGAAGTCGGCCTGCTCGCCGTAGGCGTAGCGGTGGCGCAGCTTGATGAGCTTGCCGAGGTTGGGCACCATGGGCGTGTTGCGCACGGGGTTGCCGTAGTAGTCCGAGTAGAACACGCAGGGCACGCCCTCCCGCCGCAGCAGCACCAGCGCGTAGGCCAGCGGCTTGAACCAGTCCTCCACGAAGGATTCCAGGCTCTGGCCGTCCTGGGTGTCGTGGTTGTCCACGAAGGTCACGGCGCGCTCGGGGCGGCGCTCCACCAGCGTGTCCTCGAACACATGCCCCAGGCTGCGGCGCCCCTGCGAGACGTCGAAGAAGCTGTAGTGGAGCGCCACGTCGAACAGCGACATCTCGTCCTCCACCATGTCCAGGTAGTACAGCAGCCGCTCCACGTCGCCGCTCCAGTACTCGCCCACCGCAGGCCAGCGCCGGCCCGTGGTGCGGCGCAGGTCGCTCAGCAGCTCGCGGTAGAAGGGGAAGCTGATGTGCTTCACGGCGTCCAGCCGCAGCCCGTCCACGCCCGTCTGGCGCAGGTACCACTTGAGCCACTTTTGGGTCTCCCGCACCACCTCGGGGTTGTCCATGTCCACGTTCATGCCCATCAGGTAGTCGAAGTTGCCGTGCTCCGGGTCCACGTCCGGGTCCCAGCGCTTGCCGGTGAAGCGGAAGATGCGGTCCTGGACCCGGGTGTTCTCGTCCCAGTCGGTGCCGGTGAAGTGGCGGTGATCCCAGGTGAAGCGGCTGTACCGGCCCTTCCTGCCCGGGAAGGTGAACTTCGACCACACCTTCACCCGCTGCTCGCCGCCGATCTGCCGGTTGCGATCCTCGGGGGAATCGGTCACGGCGGTGACCTCCTCGGTGGCGTCGCCGCCCATGCGGTGGTTCAGCACGATGTCCGCGAACACGCCGATGCCCGCGTCGTGGAAGGCGCGGATGGCCTCCAGGTATTCCGCCTTCGTGCCGTACTTGGTGCGCACGGTGCCCTTCTGGTCGAATTCGCCCAGGTCGTACATGTCGTAGACGCCGTAGCCCACGTCCGCCTGGCAGGTGCCCTTGTAGGCGGGCGGCAGCCACACCTGGGTCACGCCCAGCTCCGCCAGGTTGCCCGCCTTGGCGGCGCAGCGCTTCCACCAGAGGCCGTCGTTGGGCAGGTACCATTCAAAGTATTGCATCATCGTATCGTTGGTCGGGATACGCATATTCTATCTCACTTCCTGGAGGCCGCAGCCTCCGGTCGGTTCTTTCGTTTCATGGCCCGTTTCCGGGCGGTTTCGTATGTTGTGCGTTCCGCACATCCGTGGTTTCTCCACGTTTTGTATATTATACTCCCCGGTTTGTGCATTTCAAGTGCGACTTTACGTCCGGTTAACGGGATTGCGGCAATCCGTGGGATATCGCGTTAGAACGGGGTTAAACTTCGCTCCGCCGCGGGGCGACGGCGCTTTTAGGCGCGGGAGATGCAAAACCCCCGGGCGGTCGGCCCGGGGGCAAAAGCGTCGCGTCACGGCTGCGCCGTGGGCGAGGGACTGGGATAGGTGTTCTTCAGCAGCGTCCACATGGCCTGCGGGGTCCTGGGCGCGGTGGGATCGGTGTCCCGGAGCACGGCGGCGTCCAGGGCGTAGGCGTTCACGGTGAGGTCCTGGCGGCTCCCCAGGGTGGCCTTGGCGTAGTTCACGACCTCCACCCGGGTGAACAGCGGGCCGGTGGCCTCCCCCGCCTTCAGGGGCACCATCGCGCCGTCCTTCATCCAGGCGTACACGTAGGATACCCGCCGCTCGCCGCCGTCCATCACGAAGCTCGGGTCCGCGAGCAGCGTCCAGCCGTCCAGCACGTCGTACCGGTACAGCGGCCCGCCGGGCGCCCCCGCGTTGACGGGCCTGCCCGCCGCGTCCTGTAGCACCAGGTCGTCCGCGTAGGGCATGACCACCTCCAGGTAGGCGAACACGTCGAAATCGCTCTTGTTCAGTATGCGGGGATCCTTCTCGATCACCTGGTGGGGCTGCACGCCGGTCGTCGCCCCGCCCTTCCAGGCGGGCTGGAGCAGCTCGATCTCCAGGTTGCCGGCGAGCGTCACGGCGTCGGTGTGCCTCTCGGTGTCGTTCAGGTAGGCGGCGGTGCCGCCCACCACCACCGCGGCCACGAGCACCGCCGCGATGGCGAAGAGCTTCCACTTCTTCATGCTTTCTCCCCCATCATCCCACGGAGCGGCGTCCGGTGGGCGTCGGCTCGGGCGACGACTCCTCGAACATGGCGCGCAGGGCCGCGTCGTCCTCGGCCAGCTCCTCCACCACCCAGTCGTCTTCGTCGGGCACTTTGAGCGCGGGGGTGGGCGACGCTGTCGGCGTGGGCGACGGCGTCTCCTTCACCGCGAGCACCTTGGGCGAGGTCGTGGGCAGGCTCTGGGACGCCAGCTGCACGTCGTAGGTGTTGCGCACGATGTTCCACACCGCGCCGGGGGCCGTGGACGCGCCGTTGTCGCCCAGGTCCGAGGCCTGGATGGCGTAGGCGTGCACGTAGACGTTGGCGTCCAGGCCGACCACGTCGTCGCGGCGGATCACGTTGGCCAACTGCACGGCGTCGAACACCGCGGGGGTAACGGCGCCGGGCATCAGGGGCGTCATGGACGCGCCCTTGCCGTAGGCATAGACGTATGTGACGGTGTTCTGCGCGCTGTCGTACAGCGGGCCGATCAGCAGTTGCCAGTTGTCGGAATCAAACGCCCGGCCGCGGCTGCGGGTGGTGTAGAGGGGCGTGGGCGCCTGGAGCTCCAGCAGGGAGTTCTCATCGACGACGCGCGCACCGGGCCGCAGCGCGGACATGCGCACTTCCACGAACACATAGGCGGGAGCGGTGCCGGTATTGGTCACGGTGGGGTTCTGGGGCAGCACGTCCTCCGGATGGACGTCGGAGGCGTTCTCCGGCCGCCAGTTGGCCTCGTTCAGCACGATGGAGAGATCCGTCGCGACGATTTCATCGGTCTGCGTCTCGCTGTCGCTGAGCCATGCCGCCACGCCGGTAATCATCGCCGCGACAAACAGCACCGCCGCCACGGCCAGCAGCTTCTTGCGATTCATGTGTTCGTTTCACCACCTCTGCCGCCATGACGCGGCTCGGAAAATGAGGAAACCCGCCCGCTCACCCGCGGGACTGATGGTAATTTGCCACGATGTTCCAGACCTCCAGCGGCGCCACGGCGTCGCCCTGCTTGCCCAGCTCGGTGGTCTGGATGGCGTAGGCCGTCACGCTGATGGCGGTGCTCACGCCCTGCAGGGCGGCGCTGTCCGCTGCGTTGGCCAGCCGCAGCCGCTCGAACACGGGCGGCGTGATCTCATTCCGCTTCAGGGGGGTCATCTCGTTGTTGTGGGCGTAGCCGTACACCTGGGTGATGCGGCCGTTCCGCACGCTGCGGGTGACCAGCGTCCAGTGGGCGTTGTCATAGGCCAGGCCGCTCCCGGCCTGGGTGGTAAACAGCGGCGTGTCGAGCCCGGATCGCGCCATGCCGGTGCCGCTGTGCAGCGCCGTGCCCTCCGGCAGCGCCGCCATCTCCAGCGTCACGAACACGTAGGCGTCGTTCGCGCCCACGTTCTTCACGCGGGGATCGCGCTCCAGCACGGCGTTGGGCCGCAGATTCCGCGCGCGCCCGGCGTCCCAGGCGTCCTCCACCAGGCGGATGTCCACCTTGCCGGTGGTGATCTCGTGCCGCGCGGTGGCGCTGCCGTTCAGCCAGGCGATGACGCCGCCCGCGACCACCGCGATCAGCGCCACGCCCGCCACCGCCAACAGCTTCATCTTTCGGGTCTTCATTGCATCCTCCAGCCTGTGGTCTCCCGGCGCCCGCCGGCCAGCAGCAGCGCCAGGCCCACGGCGCACAGCACCGCCGACGCCCACAGCAGGCCCTTCGGCGCGCGGCTGTCGCCGGTCTGGGGAACCTTGTAGAACACCAGCGTGCCGCCGCTGTACAGCTTGTCCGACACCAGCGTGTTCGGCTCGGCGTTTCGATAGAGGGGGATGAAGCCGTTCAGCGGGTTGCTCTGCAGCCAGTAATCGCCGGGGCGCATCCGCCAGGCGTGGTAGAAGCCCTCGCCGTCCAGTATGAACACGTGCTTGGAGACCTCGGTCACGTTCTTATCGTTCTTCACCACGTTGCGGTACAGCCGGGTGGTGAAGGTGGGCGGGGCCTCGTCCTCGGCCAGGCCGATCCACTCCACCTTGAATATGAAGCTCTCCAGCGGCATGGTGGGTGTGGGCGACGGGGACGGGCTCACGGTGGGCGTGGGCGTGGGGAAGTTCTCCGTGATGGTCACGGTGTTCACCAGGGCCTGTTCGTCGGTCAGGTAGGCGATGACGCCCCCCATGAACATCCCCAGCGCCAGCAGGATCATCGCCATCGCCGACAGCCGCAGCACAAGCTTGCGCCGGCCCTGCGCCGTCGCGCCGGGCCTTCCCTCGCTATGTCCCACTCGTCTGTTTCTCATACGCGCTCTTTGTCCCTTTGCTTGCCGCTGTGCTTCTGCGCGCGGGGCTTTCGAACCGCGCGGCGCTTCCTTCGCCCGGTGGGCTCCCAGGCCAGTATGAACAGGATCAGCAGCACCGCAATGCAGATCACCATGCCCTGCGGGGTCTGCATCCAGTACACCGCGTAACCCAGGCCCGCCACGGATACGAGCACCGTGCCGATGTAATTCTCCCTCGTCGTGGTGACGCCGTCGGAGGCTTCGTTGGCGTCGCCCTTGGTCTCGATGCCCTCGGGGGTGACGGCCACCGCCCGGTGGATCACCTTCTTGCCCACGGCGCTCTCAAAGCACACCACGTCGCCGGCCTGCACGCGGTCGTAATCCGTCCGCGCGCTGATGAGGCACACCGAACCGGTGCGAATGGCGGGCTCCATGGAGCCGGATTCCACCACGTAGGGCCGCACGCCCAGGAGCGTGCCGCCGATGGCCGCGAGGCCGACAATCAGGATCAGGTCGAGCAGCAGCGACACCAGGCGCCGGAACACCCTTGCCGGCGTCCAGCGCCGACGGCGATGCTTTGCCAAGGTCGCAACCTCTCCTCCCGGCCGCATCCGCGGCATATTGGCGAAATCCGTATCTCGATATGGCAATCTTTCCCAGATTTGGACATACCTATCGCATTTCGATACAAATTACCGCAATTTATTCACTTTCTTCTTATTCCGGTCGAATCCTTTTTTTGTGTTCAGGTGTTTCGCATCATTTAATAGTTTTGTAATAACTGACACATCGCCGCCCAAATGCTGGGGAATGCTGGGGCTGGCATTTCCCACCGGGATGTGTTATAATGAGGAAGTCTCAGGCCAGGCGCCCGGGACAGACCAAGGACGGGAGGAAAGTGCATGGCCGGAAAGCGCAGGAAGGACTCATCCATGTCCCGAAGCAAGCGGCGCTCATTCTGGACGCAGCGCTACGGTCGTTTGCGCGGCTGGCAGTGGTGCGCCGCAGTGCTGTTGGCCGCCGGGCTGCTGATCTCCTGCGCGATGCTGGTGCACCAGGCCGTGGAGGACCGCCGCACCGCAGCCATCATCGCCCGCAACCGGGAGCTGGCCCGCGCGGGCCAGACCGAGGCGCCCGCGGAGGTAACCCCCGCGCCGCTCCAGGCCACCCCCGAGCCCAGCGCCGAGCCCACCGAGTCCGCGCCCACGCCCACCCCCTACGCCGCCGTGACCTCCGCCTCCGCGCCGCTGACCAGCGCCGGCACGGTGGACCTGCTGGCCCTGCGGCGGCTGAACGTGGACACCGTCGGCTGGCTGACCATGGACAGCGTGAAGAGCATCGACTTCGCCGTGGTGCAGGGCCGCAACGCCTACTACCTGAGCCACGACTTCGACAACCGCGAGAACGCCTACGGCACGCCCTTCCTGGACGAAGGCTCCCCGCTGGCGGCGTCGCCGGACAACCTGATCGTGTACGCCCACAACATGCGCAACGGCGAGATGTTCGGCGAGCTGAACCGCGTGCTGGAGACGGGCCGCTTCGTCGAGCAGCCCTACGTGCACTTCCAGACCATCTTTGGCAGCCGGGACTACATCCCCTACGCCGTGTGCGACATCTCCGTGGACACCAAGAGCGCCAATTACATGCAGTACTACATGCCCTACTTCACCGGGCCGGGCCAGTTCATCGACTACGTGTACCGGGCGGAGCGCGTCAGCCGCGTCACCCTGCCCTGGCACGCCCAGTACGGCGACCAGCTTCTGACGTTGGTCACCTGCGGGAAGGAGCGCTCCGAGCGCCTGGTGGTGTTCCTGCGCGCGATCCGCTCCACGGAGATCGTCACGAACTGACAAGCCCCGCCGGGATTGCAAAAACTGCCCCGGGACGCGAAGATGCGCGTCCCGGGGCAGTCTTTTGCCCTCGCGCGGATTTTCACTCCCAGGGCAGTCTTTTGGTTCATCACGGAAAGTTGTGGGATTGACAGAAATGCGATAGACAAAAGGAGCATGAAAGACTTCTAATTGTAGCTGCGAAACAAACAAGGAAGAAGT
>CADBCY010000017.1 GCA_902793325.1 uncultured Eubacteriales bacterium | reverse complement strand
CAATATCATACAAACGCTGCCAGGTCTGCGCAAGACCTGGCATTACTTTTTTCGTGTCCCATTATAAAGAGGCTGCCTCGTTTTGAGACAGCCCCTTTTCTAAGTTGCTGGTAACTTTCACTTGTCTTTTGAAAACTAAGATTCAGTTCCAGCGTGGAACGGTGTCACCCTCCCCGATCTTGATATACGCATCAAGCACCGCCACGGCCTCCGGCTGCGGGAGAAACCGCGTCTTATCCATCAGCAGGGCGCGGAGCTGATTGATCGTATAATCCGGGTGTTCTTCGTGGAGGTAGACAAGGAAATCGTTTGTGGCGATAGTCGATCCAGCTACAAGATCAACGCCGCGTTGAGTCAGCCGGAGCACACCTACTACCAGATCGGCGGCAAGGCCATGCCCGAGTTCGTCAAGTCGCAGAAGGACATCCGCAAGTACACCCGGGACGACGCCGTGGAGGGCGGCGCGATCCAGGAGGGCGCGACCATCGAGGAGCTGGCCGAGAAGATCGGCGTTCCCGCCGACAACCTGCGCGCCTCCATCGAGCGCTACGACGAGCTGGCCGCCAAGGGCGAGGACGAGGACTTCGGCAAGAGCCCGGAGAAGTTCGCCAACACCGCCATCGTCGAGGGCCCCTATTATTCCATCAAGCGCTGCGCGGGCATCCTGACCTGCCCCGGCGGAATGGTCACCAACGAGCGCTTGCAGGTGCTGGACAACGACAACAAGGTCATCCCCGGCCTGTACGTCGCGGACAATACCGTGGGCCGCTTCTACGGCTACGATTATCCGATCCACGGCTTCAACATCATCGAGTCCGGCCACTCCAGCGGTCGCGCCATGACCTTCGGCCGGCTTGCCGCGAAGTTCGCCATGGAGGACTGATACGCCCGGGCAAGGCACAGTAAGGCACAGTAAATCAGAAGGGCAGCGGGTACGTCCCGCTGCCCTTAGAGCGTCGAGAAAGGCCGCCCTGCAGATCCGGTCACTTCCCATTGGGTAAGTTTCCGCATCTGCAGGGCGGCCTTTCGCGCCGTTTTGCAGCCCGCATGCTTTCGGCTTTCCTGTCCCCATACGGTTTATTCCGAACGGGGATGGCGGCGCATTTTGTCAGCGTACAGGGCGCGGTCCGCCTGCACGAGCAGCTGATCCAGCGACGGATGCGCCCTGACGAGGCAGGAGCAGGCGCCGAGGCTGGCGCTGATGCGGTATTCCTTTGAAGCGGCCTTTTCCCGGGCGGTCGCCTCGATGCGGGCGCGGATCTCCTCCAGGTCCGGGAGGAAGGAGGTTTCCGCGAGCATTGCGAAGGCAAACTCATCCCCGCCGTAGCGGGCGCAGATGCCCTTGCCCTCCGTCTCGGTGCGGATCGCGTGCGCCAGACACTGTATGGCGATATCCCCCTCGTGATGCCCGTAGGAATCGTTGATGGCCTTCAGCCGGTCCATGTCCATGGCGAACAGCGTCAGGGTCATGTCCTGCGTCTCCGGGCGCTGGAGACAGCGCTCCAGCGCACGCAGGAATCCCCGGCGGTTGTACAGCCCCGTCAGGTAATCGTGCTCCGCCATCTGGGATTGAAGTTGATCTTCTTGGTGAATTCGCAGGCCTCGGTGCCGCCGAACACGCGCTCCATGCCGCTGTCCTCCCACTCGATGGAGAGCGGGCCGTCGTAGCCGATCTGGTTCAGCGCGCGGATGATGTTGTCGAAGTCGATGTCGCCGTGGCCCGGGGACACGAAGTTCCAGCCGCGCCGCTGGTCGCCGAAGGTGATATGGCTGCCCAGGATGCCGTTGCGGCCGTTCAGGTTCAGCTTGGCGTCCTTCACGTGCACGTGGTAGATGCGCTCCGCAAAGTCGAGGATGAACATCTGCGGGTCCAGGCCCTGCCAGATCAGGTGGCTGGGGTCGAAGTTGATGCCCAGCGTGGGGCGCCACTCGAACACGTCCAGCAGCTTCTTCGTGCTCCAGTAGTCGAACGCGATCTCCTTGGGATGCACTTCCAGCGCCAGCTTCACGCCGCAGGCGTCGAACTCGTCCATGATGGGGCTCCACAGCTCCTTGACCTTCCGGTAGCCCGCCTCCACCATCTCCTCGGAGGTCTGCGGGAAGGAGTACCAAAACTTCCAGATCGGGGAGCCCATGAAGAAGGTCACCACGCCCACGCCCATGGCCTTGGCCGCGCGGGCGGTGTACTTCATCTCCTGGATGGCCCACTTCTGGATCTCGTCGGGCTTGCCGTGATATTCCGCGGGGACAAAGCCGTCCAGGCGGCGGTCGTAGGCGTCGGGCAGCGTATCGACCACGCACTGGCCCGCCAGGTGGTTCGAGATAGCCCAGCAGTTCAGGTCGTACTTCTTCAGGGTGTCCTTCACGCACTGCACGTAGGCCGGGTCCTCGGCGGCTTTTTTCATGTCCAGGTGTGCCGCGGACAGCTCCAGGCCCTCATAGCCCATCTGCTTTCCGAGCCGGCAGATCTCCTCCAGGGGCAGGTCGCCCCACTGAATCGTAAACAGCGTCACAGGTCTCGACATGGTTTTTTCCTCCTTCTTCGCTCATCGATGCTCGGGTGTTACAGCTCCACCCATACGTTGCCCTGCTCGTTGGACTTCAGGCAGGCCGCCACGAACTTCACGCCCTCCGCGCCGTCCTCGACGGTCTGGAAGTCGATCATCTCCGGGGTAAAGGTACCGTCGGCCTTGGCGCGGATGCACTCCATGAACGAGCGGTACAGGTTGCCCATGGCCTCCAGCCAGCCCTCGTTGTGCCCGGAGGGCAGGCGGCCGTACTTCGCCGCGCCGTCCTCGATGCCGCCGTTGCCGCGATGGCGCTCGATCAGCGTGCCGTCGCGCGCGACCATCAGCACCTTCTCGCACTCGGTCTGCTTCCACTCGATGGAGCCGTTCTCGCCGTAGATGCGCACCGCCAGGTCGTTGTCGCGGCCGATGGCGACCTGCGTCGTCCAGTAGGAGCCGACCGCGCCGCCCTCGTATTCCACCAGCACGAGGTCGTTGTCGTCCAGCACGCGGCCCGGCACGAGCTTGTCCATCTTCGCCAGCACGCGCCTGATTTTCAGACCCGTCATCATGGAGACCATGTTCTCCACGTGGGTGCCGAGGTCGCCCAGGCAGTTCACGCCGCCGGACTGCGCCGGGTCGCAGCGCCATTCGCCCTGCTTGCCGCCCCATTCGCCCTCGTAGGCCAGCCAGCCCTGGGGGTACTCGGCCATGACGGTGCGGATCTTGCCCAGCTTGCCCGCTTCGATGTACCTGCGCACGTGCTTGGCGGTCACGTGGCCCGTGTAGGTGTAGGTCACCATGAACAGCAGGTCCTTTTTCCTGGCCAGCGCCACCAGCTCGTCCGCCTGTTCCACGGTGAGGCACAGCGGCTTGTCGCAGGACACGTTGATGCCCGCCTCCAGGAAGGCCTTGCAGACCGGGTAATGGCTGACGTTGGGCGTCACCACGACCACGTAGTCCAGCTTGCCGGCCTCGGCCTTCGCCATCTCCTCAAAGCTGGCGTAGCAGCGCGCGGGCGCGATGCCCAGCTCCTCGCCGGTCTGACGGCACTTTTCCGGCGTGCGGGAGAAGCAACCCGCCACCAGCTCTGCCTGGCCGTCGAGGTTGATGGAGCGCCGATGGGCGTCGCCGATGAAGCTGCCGGGTCCGCCGCCGACCATGCCGTAGTTCAGTTTTTTCATACCAGACCAACCTCCTCTTTCTCGTAGATTCGCTGGAATACCGGCCATGATCGCTTCGCTGCGGCGCCTGCCCGCCCCCGGGCCTGCGCGCGCCTCGAATGTTAATTCTATTATACCGCAACCCCCGGGGGCCTGTCCACAGGAAAAACCGCGCCGTCCGCGCGGGCATGCACCGGCGGGCGGGAACTTTCAGACATGCTTTGCGCCGGCTTTCTCCCTGCTCTGCACTCTTTCAACATGAAAACCCACCCGGGGGAGCGATACTCCCCCGGGTGGGTCCTGGCGGTCTGCGCCTTTTCGGGAACCGCGCGCGTCAGACCATCGCCTTCATGATGATCCGGAGCACGAACAACACGACGAGCACCCAGGACATCCTGTCGATCTTGCGGATGCCGCCGGTCAGGGCGTTGATGAGGACGTAGGACAGGATCCCGAACATGATGCCGTCGGAAATGCTGTAGGCGCAGACCATGAAGAGCACGCACAGGAAGGCGGGGATGCCGTCGGCGTAATCGTTGAAGTCGATCTCCTTGATCGGGGAGATCATCATGACGACCACGATCATCAGGGCGGGCGAGGTCGCGGCGCTGGGGATCGAGGCGAAGAGGGGCTCCAGGAACAGCGCCAGCAGGAACATGACTGACGTCGTCACGGCCGTCAGGCCGGTCCTGCCGCCCGCGGCCACGCCCGAAGCGCTCTCGACGAAGGTGGTCACGGTGGAGGTGCCGAGCATGGCGCCGCCCGTGGTGCCGATCGCGTCGGCCAGCAGCGCCTCCCTGCAGTTGGGAATGCTGCCGTCCGGCCGGATGATGCCGGATTTCCCGGCGCAGCCGATCAGCGTGCCCACCGTGTCGAACATGTCGACGAACAGGAAGGTGAACAGCACCACTATGAAGTCGAACACGGATTTCCCGTTCGCAAAGATCTCATTGAACGCGAACGGGCAGAAATAGGGGGCGGAGGGCAGGAACTTTCCGCCGGCGTACCGGGTCACGCCGAAGGGGATGCCGAGGAGCGTGGTGGCGATCATGCCGATCAGTATGGCGCCCTTCACCTTTTTCACGAGCAGGATCGAGGTGATGACCAGGCCCAGCATCGCCACCCCGGCGGCGCCCCTGAACCAGTCCGGGCTCAACTCGACCAGCGTGGCGCCGCCCACGACGATGCCCGCGTTCTGCAGGCCGATGAAGGCGATGAAGAAGCCGATGCCCGCCCCGATGGCCTTCTTCAGGGAGGTCGGGATGCTGTTCACGATGGCCTCGCGGATGTTGAAGAAGGTCAGCAGCAGGAAGATGACGCCCTCGCAGAAGATCGCGGTCAGCGCCCACCGCCAGGAATACCCCATGCCCACGCACACCGTGTAGGAAAAGAATGCGTTCAGCCCCATGCCCGCGGAGAGGGCGAAGGGGAGGTTGGCGAAGAGGCCCATCACCAGCGTGGCGACGGCGGAGATGATGGCCGTGGCGGCGAACACCCGCTCAAAGCTCATCCCGCTGGCGGAGAGTATGGTGGGATTGATCACCAGTATGTAGGCCATCGTCATGAAGGTGATGACGCCCGCCATGATTTCCGTCCTGACGTCCGTCTTTCGTTCCCTGAGCTTGAAGATGCGTTCCATAGGTTCGCGCCCTCCCCATCCGGCCATGCCGGCGTCGTGCCGTGTGTGTTGCCGAAAACGGGCCCCGGATACGGGGATTCGCCGATGCCCGGGAGGATCCGGTCGCCCGGTCTTTGCCGCGGTTTCCGTGCCTTCCCGTCCCGTCCGGCGCGGTCAGCCTTCCGCCATGATTCTACCACATCCGTCCCCGGTTGTCCACAACCTTTCGGCGGATGCGCGCATCGACATGACGCGACCCTCCGCCGGCGTCAGATCGTCTGCTCGGTGCGGGCGATGATGTCGTCCTGGGTGGCCTTCGACAGCACGTTGAAGAACGCGCTGTAGCCGGCCACGCGCACGATCAGGTCGCGGTGCTTCTCGGGGTGCGCCTGGGCGTCCAGGAGCGTCGCGCGGTCCACCACGTTGTACTGCACGTGGTAGCCGTGCAGGCGGTCGAAGAAGGTGCGCATCAGCAGGATGAGCTTCTGCTTGTTCTCCTCCTTCGCCAGCAGCGCGGGCGTGACCTTCTGGTTCAGCAGCACGCCGCCGGTGATCTCCTCCGTGCGCAGCTTGGACACGCTCTTGAACACGGCGGTCGGGCCGTTGCGGTCCATGGCGTGGGCAGGGGAGCAGCCCTCGGCCAGCGGCTGGCGGGCCTTGCGGCCGTCGGGCGTGGCCATGGTGCCGTAGCCCTGGCCGACGTTCGCGGAGACGGAGGACGTGCCGCCGTAGCGGATGCCGCCGATGGGCCCGCGGCCGAAGCGGGTGTTGGGGTACTTCTTCATCTCGTCCAGGTAGCTGTCGTAGGCCGCCACCACCAGCCGGTCGACATCGTCGTCGTCGTTGCCGTACTTCGGCGCGCCGTTGATGAGCAACTGCTGAACCTTCCGGCTCTCCTCAGAGGTGAAGTCGTCGAGTATGGCGTTCCACAGCGCCTCGCGGGTCAACCGCTTTTCCTCATAGACCAGCTTCTTGATGGCCGCCAGGCTGTCCGCCATGTTGGCGATGCCCACCTGCAGGCCGGAGATGAAGTCGTAGACCGCGCCGCCCTCCTTGATGGTCCGGCCGCGGCCGATGCAGTCCTGCACCAGCGCGGAGCACAGCACGTCGGGCACGTCGCGCTCGCTGGCCAGGTCGATGGCGTTCTCCACCGCCACGCTGGCGCGGGTCAGCTCGCGGATGGTCCCGTCCCACGCGGCGAGCAGTTCGTCGTAGGATTCCATGTCGGTAAACTTGCCGTAGCCTTTGGCAAAGCGCTTCCCGGTGGTCAGGTCGACGCCGTCGTTCATCGCGCACAGCAGGATCCGCGGGAAGTTCAGGTAGCTCATGCCGGTGACGCGATAGCCCCACTTGCCGGGCACGGCGGTCTCCACGCAGCCGATGGCGGAGTAGTTGTAGGCGTCCTCCTCCTTCACGCCCCAGCGGATGAAGGACGGTATGATGATCTCGTCGTTGTTGAAGGCCGGCATGCCGGTGCCCAGCTTCATGACCTCCACGGCCTCGTTCATGAATGCGGGGTCGAGGTTCCTGTGGTAGCGCACGGTCAGGTTCGGCTGGGGCAGCCGGGTCTGCGCCACGGACTTCAGCACCAGGAACGACAGCGCGTTCACGGCGTCCCGCTTGTCGGGGGTCTGGCCGCCGATGGTCACGTTCTGGTACATCGGGCTTCCCGCGCTGGAGAAGGTGTGGGCCTGGGAGCGCACCTTGTTGATGGTCAGCGTCTTGATCCACAGGTTGGTCAGCAGCTCCACGGCCTGATCGTCGGTCATGCCGCGCGCTTTGCTGTATTCGTAGTAGGGGAACACGTACTGGTCGAAGCGCCCGTAGGACAGCGAGTGGCCGTTGGATTCGATCTGCAGCACGAGCTGTATGAACCACACCGACTGCACCGCCTCGTGGAACGTCTCGGCGGGCTCGTAGGGCACCTTGTCGCAGATGCGGGCGACCTCCAATAGCTCGTCCCGGCGGGCGGGTTCGGCGGACGCGGCCAGCTTCCGCGCCAGCGCCGCGTAGCGCCCGGCAAACGTGCGCACCGCCTCAATGACGATCAGCACGGCCTTGTAGAACTGGTACCTGTCGATGCTCTCCGGCGCGCACAGGTCGAGCCCGGCCTTCAGGCTGCGGACCCTCTCCTCGTAGCCCCGCAGACCGCTGCGCAGGACCTCGGGGTAGTCCACGGCCAGGTGGGCGTCGCCGGCGTTCAGCTTGCCCTCCATGCCGAACAGGCCCGTTTCCATGTAGACGGCCATCTCGTCGGGGATCAGCTCCATGCCGCGGGCGCGCAGGTTGTTGTCCTTCCAGAACGGCGCGATGCCGCGCAGCGCCTCCTTGGTCTGCTCGGTGATGTAAAACACGTCGCCGTCGCGCTTTTCGAACAGGTCCAGCTCGTCGAGCACGAAGTCGAGCGTGTACTCGGGGAAGACCGGCGCGTTGCGGTTGGCGGACGCCTGGTTGCCCACGAGGATGGAGGCATCCTCGATGTATATGGTCATCTTCTCCAGGATGTTCTTCAGCATCAGCGCGCGCTTCATCACGGCGGTCCGGTGGCGGTTGGCCGCGTAGGCCTCGGTGCAGAGCACGGCGCGCTCGGCGTCGACGTAGGGCTTTTTCTCCAGCACGGCCTCGCGGTAGGCGTGCATGCGGGGCGTCAGGCTCCCGAAGCGGGCGTTGTTTGTCATGGTCGTGACCTCCTGCGGGCGAACGGCCCGGCTTGATGGCTGTATTGTAGCATAGATTTTCTTACGTGTCAATTAAACTTACGAACGCAATAAACAGAATCGCGTTAAATTCCATCAAACCGATTTCAATCAAAGACCGCGTGTGCTATAATGGCATCAAACACGGGCGGGGAGGAAGCGGCATGAAGGGCAACATCTTCAACATCCAGAAGTTCAGCATCAACGACGGCCCCGGGATCCGCACGACGGTGTTCTTCAAGGGCTGCCCGCTGCAATGCCGGTGGTGCTCCAACCCGGAATCCCAGAACCGCAACGCGGCCGTCGCCGACGCCATGGAGGACCCGCTGTACCGCGGCAGGGCGTATACGGTGGAGGAGGTCATGGCCGTGGTGCGGCAGGATCTGGACTTCTACATCGAGTCCGGCGGGGGCATGACGCTCTCCGGCGGCGAGGTGCTGCAGCAGGCGGACTTCGCCGAGACGCTGATCGACGCGGCGCACGCGGAGGGCATCCACGCGGCGGTGGAGACGACGGGCTTCGTCGCGCCGGAGCGCTTCAGGGCGTTCCTGCCCCATCCGGACCTGTTCCTCTACGACTTCAAGCATTATGACCGCGAAATCCATCACGCCTATACCGGCGTATACAACGACGTCATCGTTGAAAACCTCAGGGCCGTCGTCCGCGCGGGCAAGCCGGTGATCGCGCGGATCCCCGTGATTCCCCGCTTCAACGTGGGCATCCGGCACGCGCGGGGGCTCGCCGAGACGCTGGTCGACATCGGCGTGCGCGAGGTACACCTGCTGCCGTTCCACCAGTTCGGCGAAAAGAAGTACGAGGAGCTGGGCATCGGGTACGAGTGGAAGGGCGTCCGACAGTTGCACCCGGAGGCGCTGGAGAAGTACCGGCAGGTCTTCGTGGACGCCGGGCTGGAGTGCAGCTTCAAGTGAGCGAACGCGCGCCCGCGATATTGCGCAACGAAAGGTTTATGTGTTATAATCGAAGCAACGACGAGCATCGGGGGCGATACGATGAACAAGCGGAACAACAGGATACTGGAGCTGCTGTCGGAGCACGGGCGGATGGAGGTCGCGGCGCTGGCGCAACTGTTGGAGGTCTCCCCGGTGACGATGCGCAAGGACCTGGACGCGCTGGAGCAGCGCGGCGTGATCCGCCGCGAGCACGGCTACGCGGTCTTCGGCGGCAACGACGACGTGAACAACCGCCTGGCCTACCACTACGAGGAAAAGCAGCGCATCGCCCGGGAGGCCGCCAGGCTGGTGGCGCCCGGCGAGACGGTGATGATCGAGAGCGGGAGCTGCTGCGCGCTGCTGGCGGAGGAGATCGCCCGCACCCGGCCCGGCGCGATCATCATTTCCAATTCCGCGTTCATCGCCAGCTACATCCGGCGGTTTGAGGGCGCCCACGTGGTGCTGCTGGGCGGGGATTTCCAGAACGACGCCCAGGTGATGGTCGGGCCGGTGCTGAAGGTCTGCGCGAAGCAGTTTTACGTGAACAAGCTGTTCGTGGGCGTGGACGGCTACCACGAGCGCCTGGGCTTCATGGCGAACAACCACCTGCGCGCGCAGGCGGTCCGCGACATGGCGGAGCAGGCGGAGCGGGTCATCGCCGTCACCGAGAGCAGCAAGTTCGGCCGCTCCAGCACGGTGCCGCTGGCCATCCCCGGCGGCGTCTGCGGCGTGATCACCGACGCCAGCCTGGAGCCCGGGGCGGAGGCCATGCTCGGCCGGGCGGGGATCGAAGTGTTCAAGGCCCAATGACCCGGGCGGCATGACGACTGAACGAAATACAATACGCTTTCCAACGAAGTTTTCGGTTGACATGACCGGCCGGCTGTGCTATGATGCCCATGGAACCCATGAAGGATAAGGAACGCCCCGACGGGCGCAGAGGAGGATGCATATGTTGACAGTTGCGTATATCGGGTTTGGCGTCAGCGTACGGGAATACCACATTCCCTACGTGGAGAACCGCGACGACATTCGCGTCAAGTACGTCTACCGGCGCGAGGAGGACATTCCCGCCTTCGCGCAGTACGAGCCGTTCTACCCGGAGATCCGCTTCACGACCTGCCTGGACGACGTGCTGGGCGATCCCGAGGTGAACCTGGTGGTGGTCAACACGCCCGACCGGTTCCACGTGCCCTACGCGAAGCAGATCCTGAACGCCGGGAAGCACGCCCTCGTCGAGAAGCCCTTCGCGCCCACCGCGAAAGAGGCGCGGGAGGTGTTCGCGCTGGCGAAGGAGAAGGGCCTCGTCTGCATGCCCAACCAGAACCGCCGCTTCGACGCCGACTTCCTGGCGCTCAGGGACGCGATCGACTCCGGAAAGCTCGGGCAGCTCGTGCGCATCGAGAGCCACTACGATTACTTCAAGACCAACGGCTGGTACGCGCACCTGGGCACGCTGTACAACCTGGGCGTGCACACCGTCGACCAGATCATCAGCCTCATGGGCATGCCGGACGGGATGCGCTACGACGTGCGCAGCATCCACCATCCCGGCGTGGGGGACGACTACTACGACATCGAGTTCTTCTACGGCAACTGCAAGGCCAGCGTCAACACCCAGATGTGCGTGTCCATCGACTACCCGCGCTTCACCGTGCACGGCACCAACGGCAGCTTCACCCTCCCGCCGGTCATCCACAATTCCGGCAAGGCGAAGGTTGTGGGGCGGCACAAAGTCAGCTTCGAGGACGCGCCGGAATCGCGCTGGGGCACGCTGGTGTACCACGAGGACGGCCGGACCCTGACGGAAAAGGTGCCCGTCGGCCCCGCGCACTACGAGCGCGTCTACGACAACCTGGTGGACGCCATCGAACACGGCGCGGAGAAGTGCATCAAGGACGAGGAGGTCGTCCGCGTGCTGGAGATCCTGGAGGCCGCCACCGAGGTCGCCAAGTCCCACGCGGGCGAACGGTGAGGAGGGCGCGCCATGAATGAGATCCGACTCGGCACCATCGGCTCCGGGGTCATCGTCCGTTCGATCCTCGACGCGGTCGCGCGGACCGAGGGCATCGCGCTGGAGGCCGTGTACTCCAGGAGCGCGGAGAAGGGCGAAAAGCTCGCCGCTGCCTACGGCGCGAAGAAGGTCTACACGGACCTGGACGCCCTGTTTGCGGACGAGGCCGTGAACTTCGTGTACGTCGCCTCCCCGAACAGCCTGCACTACGAACAGGCGAAGCGGGCGCTGCTCGCCGGGAAGAATGTGCTGTGCGAGAAGCCCTTCTGCGCCGCCGGCGAACAGGTTCGGGAGCTCGCCGCCCTCGCGGAGGCGCGCGGCCTGTACCTGATCGACGCCACGCCCACCGCCTTCCTGCCCAACTTCGAGGCGGTGCGGGAGCAACTGCCGCGCATCGGGCGCCTCCGCCTGGTTCAGTGCAGCTACTGCCAGTATTCCAGCCGCTATGACCAGGTGCTGGCCGGCGAAACGCCCAACATCTTCAACCCCGCGTTCGCCGGCGGGTGCCTGCAGGACATCAACTACTACAACGTCTACTTCAACGTCGCGCTGTTCGGCAGGCCGGAGGAGGCCGTCTACTACCCCAACGTCTGCCCCACCGGCGCGGATTCCTCGGGCATCATGGTGCTGCGCTACCCGGGGTTCGTCTGCGAGTGCACCGGCGCGAAGGACACCTGGGGCGTGAACGCGGTGCAGATCCAGGGCGAGAAGGGCTACCTCTACATCGAGAACGGCGCCAACGGCGTCGCCGCCGTGCGGGTCGTCACGCGGGACGGCGAGGTGCAGATCAACCGCCAGCCCGATCCCGACCGCTGGTACTATGAGATCCAGGGCCTGACGCGCCTGGTGCTCGACGGCGACCGCGACGCCTTCCGGCGTCGGCTGGCGGTGACGGCGGACGTGGTGGACGTGATCGAGCGCAGCCGCAAGCGCGCGGGCATACGCTTCGCGGGCGAGTGACGGCCGCGCGACGGGGAGGGCGAGAGCATGGTTCGAATCGGCGTCGACGTGGGCGGCACCAAGATCGCCTACGGGCTGTTTGACGACGGGGGCGTGCTGCTGGACCGCAGGAAGGATGCCACGCCCATCGAGGCGGACGGGCCGGCGCTCAGCGCGCTGATCCTGGACGGCGTCCGGGCGCTCATCGCGGCAAACGGCGTGGAGGAGCGCGAGCTGAGGGGCATCGGCATCGGCATGCCGTCCTTCCTGCTCTATGACGAGGGCTATGTCTGCATGACCTCCGCCATGGTGAACGTCCGCGACTTCCCCATGCGCGACTGGTTCGCGCGGCACATCGACGTGCCCGTGCGCATCGACAAGGACAGCAACCTGGCGGCGCTGGCGGAGCTGCGCTACGGCGCGGGCCGGGGCAGCCGGAACATGATCTACATGGCGGTCAGCACCGGCATCGGCTGCGGGCTGGTGCTGAACGGCGACGTCTTCCGGGGCAGCTACGGCTGGGCCGGCGAGGCGGGCCACATGCTGATTACCCCCGACGAGGGCCTGGAGTGCGGCTGCCGCAACCGGGGCTGCTTCATGTCGTGGGCGTCGGGCCGGTACATCCCGCAGCAGCTTCGCATCATGGGGAAGGGCCGCAGGACCGTGCTGGACATGAACGGCGCGCTGGACGGGCACGCGCTCAAGCAGGCCGTGGACGCCGGCGACGCGCTGGCGCTGGATTTCCTGGACCAGATGGCCCACTACATCGCCCTGTGCTGCTTCAACGTCTACCTGCTTTTGAACGTGAACCTGTTCGTGTTCGGCGGCGGGCTGACCAACCTCGGCCCGGCGCTGTTCGACCGCGTGCGCGCGGAGTTCGACCGCTACAACCACGTGCCGAAGCCGGTGGATTTCCGCATCGCCGAGCTGAAGCAGGACTTCGGCATCATCGGCGCGGCGGAGCTCGTGAAGGACTGAGAACGCCACAGGATTATAACGGGGCCGGGATCGCATTGCGATCCCGGCCCCGTCGACGTCCTCCGCCCTTCACTCAAAGCGTCAGGACAGCTTCTTGGTCTTCGTCACGCTGGGCGAGTAGCCGCCCCACTTCTTGCTCTGGCCGGAGCGTATGGTGACCGTGTACTTGTAGTGGCCGCGCGGCCGCTGGGCGAAGTAGTTGGGATAGATCGCGAAGGTCTTGGAATACGTCTTCTTGTTGCCCTTCGCCCACTTGGTGCCGATCCACAGGCCCTTCGTGCCCGGCTTCTTCTTCAGCCGGACGATCACCTTGATCTTGCAGGTGTAGAACCTCTCGGTGTACAGGTACACGCCCGTATACTGGCCGTAGTGACGCACCTTGTGGTAGCGCACGTGGACAGCCTTGCACCGCACGGATTTGATCGCGGGCTTCGTGGCGGAGCCGGTCTTGATGGTGGTGGTGTTCAGCGCCGGGCCGCCGAAGAAGTAGCTCTCGCCGTCGCCGAGCTGGTCGCTGGTGTAGGTGACGACCTTGCCGTAGCGGATGCGGGTCTTGTACGTCGTCTTCGGCTGCAGCCCGCTGATCTCGTACTTCTGGGATATGTAGAGCTGGATCATGTTGGCCTGCATGTAGCCGGAGGTCTTCCAGGTCTTGCCGCCGTCCGAGCTGTACTGCAAGTACAGTTTGTCCGCCATGTTGTGCATGGCCATGTCGTAGGGGGCGTAGGTGAAGTACGTGGAGTACACCTCGAACACGCCGTTGTACGTGGGCCGCTCGGAGAGCGTGTTGAAGGCCACGTACTTCTTGTAGATCATGTCGATGGCCGTCGTGCTGCCGGCCCCCTCCACGACCGCCAGCCACACCGTGTGGTAGCCGGTCGCGAAATCGCTCATGTTGATGGTGACGTTGACGGTGGAGCCGGTCACGGCCGACACCAGCGTCTTGTCGACGTACAGCCCGTAGAAGTAGTGCGGCGCGTTGATCGTGCCCTTCACGATCACCTTCTTGCCGCTGGTGCTGACCGTCACGTTCTGGACGATGGTCGCGTTCGTGTACGCGCCCTCCGCGTCGTCAAACGAGGGCCGGCCGAGCAGCAGCGTATTCCCGCCCTCCAGCACCGACCCGTTGGCCTCGGCGACCGGGGCGTCGGTGTCCTCCGGCGTGATGTCGATGACGTTTTCCTCCGCCGCCAGGGACAGGTCCCCGGCGTCGACGATGTCGTCCGCCACGACGACCTCGATGTCCCTCGGCACCACGGGCACGCTGTTGCTCCGCAGCGCCTCGAGCTCTTCCGCGCTGATCTCGCTCTCCGTGCCGTCCGCGTTGACGATGAACGCCTGGGTCGGCTCGGCGGCGTCGCCCTCGGCGCGGGCGGCGCCGAAGAACGGCGCGAACGCCGCGACAAAGACCAGCGCCAGTGCGAGGGAAGCGAGCCGCTTCACCACCGCGTGGAGTTCCTTCCTTTTCATTTCGAACCTCCTTTTCTCCGTTGGCCGATCCATCCGTGTTTTGCGCATCCTTCCGTTCCTCGCGCGAACCGGGGCCTCGCGCCGGTCGCGCTGTGTAAATATATTGTAATCTATGAACGCCCGCGAATCAATATTAAAGCCCATTTATAGATATTAAGATTTTGTTACAATTCGTAGGACGCACCGGCGCGGGGCGGGGGAGGATCGGCGGTTTCGCGCGCGCTCTCCGGCGGCGATGGAGGTCGCGCGCCCTGCCGGTTCGGCGGTCGGCCCGCGGGGCGGTTGCCCGGCGGCGCTTCCGCGGGGGACGCCGTAAAATATTAAATTTTTGCAAAACACGGGCGAGCCGCGCCCTGCGCCCGGCTTTCTTCAAAATGAGTTGGCCCGAAAGGATGATTTTGGACGGAAAATGTGGTAGAATACTGTCAACCGGTTTCTGGAAAGGAGAGGGAAAAACACCGTGAAAGCCATTATGAGATTGCTCGTCCCGGTCGTGATCGCGGCGCTGTGCCTGACCGGCCTCGCCCTCGCGGAGCCCGCCGATGCGCCGGTTCGCTGCGACATCGAGGACGGCGTCTACGTCATCCGCATCCCCGACCCGGAGGGCGACCTGGGCTGGCTCGCCGACGATATGGCCCAGGACGATTCCGTGGTGAAGCTGGCGGACGAGGCGCTGGAGGGCGATGAATACGTCGTCCGCTACGCGCCCGCGGGCGACGGCGAGGTCACCGTCGCCGTCCGGCACTACATCGGCATCGCCTGCGACCGGATGTATACCTGGGATCTGACCGTGAAGGACGGCGTGGTGCAGGAGAACACCGGCGGCTCCTTCACCGCCGCGCCCGACGAGGCGGAGCTCGACCCGTACTTCTCCGGCGAGTGGCTGGAGGAGGAGACGCAGTTTACGCAGCTGACCGTCGCCAAGGGCGAGGACCGCGGCTGGGACGTGGAGGCCGTCGCGCCGCTCACGCACGGCGCGTATGTGTTCAAGACGACCGTCTACTACGACTGCGATCTGAACGCCTTCGTGTACGACAAGGGCAAGTTCTGGGACGTGCCCATCACGGACAGCGAGGATGCGCCCGAGCTGGGCGAGGCGAAGGTCGCCGGCACGACCGGTTCGTTCACCCTCGACGGCGACGCGGACGCCCTCGCGCTGACCTGGTACGACGACGTGCGCCCGGAGGAGACCGTGGTGTTCGCGCGCGCGGACTCCGGCGACGCCGAGGACACGGAGGCGTGGGAGAGCGACTACACCTACTTCCCCGAGAGCGAGGAATACGTGGGCCTCTGGCGCTCGGGCGACTGGGAGCTTGAGATCGTGCACATGACCGACGATTACAACCTCTTCAACTGCATCGTCACGCATTACACCGGCGAGCACGAGGGCGTGCGCTGGATCTACGACGCCTGCTCCTACGACGACGTCGGCATGGCGCTGTCCAGCCTGGAGATCGGCATGAAGTTCAACATCGTGCTCGACGACGACAAGGAGCTGGTCTCCAACGAGCAGATCTACGACGACGGCGCGGCGAGCTTCGCGCTGAACGCCGACGGCACGCTGACCTGGACCGACTACAAGGAGACCCCCGGCGAGGACCAGCGGGTGTTTGAAAAGGTCGACGATCCGGGCGAGGGCGCCTGACGCGGCGCGCCCCTGACGCATCCGGGCGCCCGCGGGTACCCGAAAGCCCATGAAAAGCGCGGCGCGTCGGGGGAACGGCGCGTCGGGGAAATGGTTTATCGCCGCCGGATCCGGCGGAGAATAGGAGGAAGGATATGAAGAAATGCATCGCGGCCATCCTGGCCCTTGTGCTGATGTTGGCGCTGGCCGCCCCCGCGTTTGCGGTGTGGGGCACGATGTACGTCAACGTGGACAAGGTCAAGGTCTACAGCGAGGACAACACCGATTCCAAGGTCATCAAGAAGCTCAAGGGCGGCACGGCGATCACCGTCGACGCGCTGTCCCCGGACGGCAAGTGGGCCCAGTTCATGGTCGAGGATACCAAGCACGGCGGGCAGATGCTCGGCTTTGTGCAGGTAAAGCACATGAGCGAGACCATGCCCAAGAAGTACTGCAAGCACAAGTGGGGCAAGTGGGAGGTCGACAAGGAGGCCACCTGCGAGGAGAAGGGCCACCGCTCCCGTACCTGCAAGAAGTGCGGCAAGGTGGAAGAGGAGAACATCAAGAAGCTGAAGCATGAATTCGGCAAGTGGAAGGTGACCAAGGAGGCTACCTGCTCCAAGAAGGGCGAGCGGACGCGCACCTGCAAGGTCTGCGGATACAAGGAGACGAAGGAGTACCTCGAGGACCACACCTTCGGCGACTGGGAAGTGGTCCGCGCGGCCACCTGCGCCGAGGCCGGCCAGCGCGTGCGCGCGTGCACGGTCTGCGGCGCCGAGGAAAAGCAGGCCATCGAAAAGCTGCCCCACGACTACGCATGGGAGATCGTGGAGGAGGCCACCGACCACTCCGCCGGCACGCGCAGGAAGACCTGCCGGGTCTGCGGCCACGACGGCGGCGAGGAGAGCTTCGACCCCGAGGGCACGCTGCGCCGCGGGGATCGCAGCGTGGAGGTGTACAACCTCCAGCAGCTCCTGGCGGACCAGGGCTACCTGAACGCGGGCGGCGCGGACGGCGTGTTCGGCGGCGGCACGGAGAAGGCGCTCATCCATTACCAGAGCGACCAGGGCCTGAACCCCGACGGCATCGCCTGGCCCCAGACCCGGCAGCGGCTGAGCCACGAGTTCGGCCCCTGGGAGACCGTGCGCGAAATGACCCGCTCCACGCCCGGCGAGCGCGTGCGCGTGTGCACGGATTGCGGCTACGAGCAGCATGAGACGATCGAGTCGGGCACGGTGTTCGAGCGCGGCCGCCGCGGCGAGGACATCCGCGCGCTGCAGCAGATCGTGAGCCAGCTCGGCTACGACGCGGGCAGCTACGACGGCATCTACGGCCAGAAGCTGGACGTGGCGCTGGCGGGCTTTGCCGCCGACCACGGGCTGATGGTCGAGGAGGGCAAGATCCGCCCCTCCGACATCGACGCGATGGTGAACGCCTGGTTCGATACCGCTCCGGAGGAAACCTGGATGGGCGAGGGCAGCGCGGAGACCCCCGTGAACCTGGCCCTGACCGTGACGCCCTCCGACGACAGCGGCGACACCGACGGCGTAAAGACCTACCACTGGTCGCTGACGAACCTGGGCGGGGAGAAGGCCATGTTCAACCTGCTGCTGCTGACCTTCGGCGACGAGCCCGACTTCAGGAAGGACAACCTGGTCATGGTCATCGACGGCTTCGAGCTGAAGGCCAACGCCGGCAACAGCATCTCCGGCAGCTTCAGCGCGGACAGCGACTGGGACGACGGCAACATGAACTTCGCGGCCATGGCGGTGTCCGAGGCGACGGGCGCGAAGTGGCTGAGCAACACCGTGGTGTTTGAGGACGAGACGGCGCCGGCGGCAAAGACCGTCCTGCCGCAGGTCGAATCCTTCGACATTAACCGCCTGCCCGACGGCACCTACGCGGTGTCGTTCGACCGCGGCGACGTGCTCCGCGGCGCTTCCGCCACGTACATGAACGCCGTGAGCATCTACACCCAGGACTGGTACGACATCGTGGACATCAACCAGCTCGCCGTGGGCGATACCCTCGTCACGGGCGATCGGCGCTACGTGGTGGAATCCCTGGAATGGGGAGACGATGGCCTGATCATCAACGGCGGCCTGGACGAGGGCGGACTCGTGCTGGGGACCCCCGGAGACTCCAACGGCTTTACCGTCATGGACTATGACGACCTGCCCACCTATACCAACCACGGCGCGACCACGCTGGTCGTCGATCCCTCCGTTACCTACACCGACGCCTCCGACATCGACCGGGATCCGGTCGTGGCGGACTACGACGGCATGATCGACGCCATGCAGGCCGCGCAGCTCGACAGCTTCGACGCCTACAACACCACCATCCGCGTCGAGGGCGGCAAGGTCGTGGAGATCAACCGCGTGTATACGCCGTAACGCGAACCGGCTCCGGCCGGAACGGGCTTCGCATCGGCGAGGCCTCCCAGACAACTGCATAGACAGCGGGCGGAGATTCCGGCGCCTCCAGGGCGGGCGGGACCTCCGCCCGTCCTGTCATGCCGCCCCCGTGCGGGGCGGACCGCGGGCGCGATGGCCGCGGGCGCAATGTTATACTATTCTCAATCTAAAATGCCGCGGTTCAGCCCAACGGGCTGAACTTGCGAACCTTCAGGTTCGCAACCTTCCGCCTCCCTCCGTTCGGCTTTGGCAGAACGAAAAATCTGCTCCGCATATAATCACTTTTAGATTGAGCCTAGTATTAAACCTGTAAACATATCGACAAATATGTAGATTCTCATTTGTTGCGCTTCTGTTGTCGGTTTTATACTTTTTTGTTGTTTTGGGACAGCTTTTTGACAAAGAAGTATTGCCATAACGTCCTGTTTACACTATCATATTTTATGTAGGTAGTGTGGGCGACGCTCGGAGGTTCGCGGCTTGGCGGGCGCTCCGGCGCGCCGCCGACGCCGGGAGGTGCGGATATGCGGAGCGACAATCGAAAGGCGCGGTCGTACAGGGAATTCCTGTACATCCTGCCGTTTATCATCCTGGTGGCGATCTTCGCCTACTTTCCGCTGTACGGCTGGATCTACGCCTTCCACGACTACCGCCCGCCGTTCCCGATCACCCGTGAAACCTTCGTGGGCCTGAAGTGGTTCTCGCACATCATCTCCAATCCCGTGCGCACGGCGGACGTGCTCCGCGTGCTGCGCAACACCTTCGCCATGAGCGGCATCTCGCTGTTCTTTTCCTGGTTCCCGATGATCTTCGCGGTGTTCCTCAACGAGATCCGCTGCCGCCCCTACCAGAAATTCGTGCAGACGGTCACCACGCTGCCGAACTTCATCAGCTGGGTGCTGGTGTTCTCCATCGCGTTCAACATATTCGGCTCCAGCGGCGCGGTGAACTCGGTGCTGACGGACCTGGGCGTGATCGCCAAGCCCATCTCCTTTCTGAAATCGTCCAAGCACATCTGGTTCAAGATGTGGCTGTGGCTCACCTGGAAGAACGCCGGCTGGGCGGCCATCATGTATCTGGCGGCCATCACCGGCATCGACGAGCAGATGATCGAGGCCGCCAAGGTGGACGGCGCCACGCGCATGCAGATCATCTGGCACATCACCATCCCCAGCATCCTGCCGACGTACTTCGTCATCGTCATGCTGAACCTGGCCAACTTCCTCTCCAACGGCATGGAGCAGTACTACGTGTTCCAGAACGCCTTCAACCAGGATTACATCGAGGTGCTGGACCTCTACGTGTACAACATCGCCACCAGCGGCACCGGCAACTACCCGCTGTCCACGGCCATCAGCATGCTCAAGAGCGTGGTCAGCGTCATCCTGCTGGTGGGCTCCAACGCTGTGTCGAAGCTCATCCGCGGCGAAGGCTTCATCTAAGGGGAGGGAAGGCAAGTGCGCAGAGAGAAAGCCCTGCGGAGTCCGCAGATGGACCGCAGCTTCGGGGACCGGCTGATCAGCGTGATCACCTACGTGATCTACGCGCTGTTCGCCTTCGTGTGCGTCTACCCGTTCTACTATATCTTCATCAATTCCATCAGTGCCAACAACCTCAGCGAGCGCGGCAAGGTCATCTTCTACCCGATGGAGATCCACTTCAAGAACTACGTCAGCGTGGCCAACATCCCGGGCCTGCTGGACGCGGCGAAGATCTCCGTGCTGAGGACCGTGATCGGTACGGCGCTGACGGTGGTCGTGGCCGGCTTCCTGGGCTACATGTTCACCCGCGAGACGCTGTGGAAGCGCAAGTTCTGGTACCGCTTCGTGGCGGTGACGATGTACTTCAACGCCGGCGTCATCCCCTGGTACCTGACCATGAAGCGCCTGGGCCTGACCAACAACTTCTGGGGCTACATCCTGCCCACGATCGTGCAGCCGTTCTACATCATCCTTTGCAAGACCTACTGCGAGTCGGTGCCCAAGGAGCTGCAGGACGCCGCGGAGATCGACGGCGCGGGCACGCTGACCATCTTCTTCCGCGTGATGCTGCCCGTCATCAAGCCCATCCTCGCCACCATCGCCATCTTCGCGGCGGTGGCCCAGTGGAACTCCTTCCAGGACACGCTGCTGTTGATGAAGGACCAGAAGCTGTACACGCTGCAATTTGTGCTGTACCAGTACATCAACCAGGCCAGCAGCCTGAAGGCGCTGATCAGCAGCACCTCTTCCTCCACGCAGCTGGCGGCGAGCCTGGCCCACGCCGCCACCGCCACCTCCATCCGCATGACGGTCACCATCGTGGTGGTGCTGCCGGTCATGCTGGTGTACCCGTTCTTCCAGCGCTTCTTCACCAAGGGCATCATGATCGGCGCGGTGAAGGGCTGACCGAGGGCGCAAGGCCCGTTCCACTTCGTTCCTTGGGGCCGCAAGGGTCCTAAAATGATAAAGGAGGGTTACTATGAAACGGTTACTGTCTATCCTGCTGGTCTGCGCCATGGTCCTGTCCATGGGGCTGTTCAGCGCGCTGGCTGAGGAAGCGCCTCTCACCATTGACATCTACGATGCCGCCGCCAACTACCATGGCGTCCAGTCCGGCTGGTTCGCCAAGGTGGTGAAGGATCGTTTTAATCTGGAGCTGAACATCATCGCCCCGCAGGTGGCCGGCAACGAGCTGTACGCCACCCGCGCCGAGGAAGGCAACCTGGGCGACATCGTGATCGTCGACAAGAAGGACTTCTCCGATCTGCTGCAGGCCGGCCTGGTCCGCGACATCAGCGACAAGCTGCCCGAGTGCGAGAACATCATGCGCTTCAAGGACCAGATCGACGTGTACAACAAGGGCCTGACCGGGCAGGAAGGCGTGTACTACGGCATCCCCTCCGAGATGACCGATACCTCTCCCGTGTCCCTGACCGACGACGTGATCTACTCCTCCCCGATGCTCCGCTGGGATCTGTACACCCAGATCGGCCGCCCGAAGCTGGAGACGCTGGACGACCTGCTGGACGCGCTGGCCAAGATCCATGAGATCCATCCCACCAACGACGCCGGCGACCCCGCCTATCCCTTCACGCTGTGGGCCGACTGGGACGGCAACGACAACATGATCGGCATCGCCAACGTGGTGCAGCTGACCACCTGGTACGGCGAGAAGATCAAGCAGAGCGCCATCCTGAAGCCCGACAACACCTTCTCCGAGATCTACAACCGCGACAACGCCTACTACAAGATCACCAAGTTCCTGAACAAGGCCAACCAGATGGGCCTGGTGGATCCCGAGTCCGGCGAGCAGGACTGGAACTCCGTCATGAACAAGCTGTCCACCGGCCGCGCCGACCTGATGTGGTATAGCTGGGAGGTCGGCTTCTGGAACAGCGTGGACCGCCTGAACGACGGCACCGCCTTCATCTTCGTCCCCGTGGGCGACCAGCTCTACTACGCGGACGCCGACCGCTACTACGGCTCTGACCGCATGTTCGGCATCGGCTCCAAGGTCGAGGGCGAGAAGTACGACCGCATCATGGAGTTCCTCGACTGGTACGCCAGCCCCGAAGGCTGCACCTTCCAGCACGCGGGCATCGAGGGCCTGAACTACACCGTCGGCGCCGACGGCAAGTTCGTCCCCTACAAGGACAACGCCCTGATGGACAACCTGCCCGTGCCGGAAGAGTACGGCGGCGGCGGCTACAACGACGGCAACAACGCCATCAACCAGTGGATCGCTTCCTCCATCTGCGTCAATCCCCTCACCGGCGAGCGCTACGCCCAGAAGTTCTGGCAGTCCTATAAGGACATGACCATGACCGACATGAAGAAGGAATGGCAGGAGACCTTCGACGCCGAGGATTCCGTGGACTACATGAAGAAGAACAACCAGCTCCTGGCCAGCCCCAGCGTGGACTTCACGCCCGAGCCGGACACCAACGACATCGCCTCCCTGCGCGTGGACGTGAACAAGCAGCTTTGCCAGTTCACCTGGCAGCTGATCTTCGCCGAGGACGACGACGAGTTCGAGATGCTGTGGGACAAGATGGTCGAGCAGATGGACGGCTTCGGCTACAAGGACCTGTACGCCTTTGACTGCGCCAACTACCAGGCCGAGGTCGACGCCAAGGTGGCCGTCGCCGAGAGCGCCGCGGAGTGAGCGGACGCCAGTCACTGACGCAATTTTCCGGTTATAACCGGATATAACCCGTGGGCGCCTCCCGTGAGGCGCCCACTTTTGAAATCATCCGATCGAATGGGGTGACGACATGGATCGATCCGCCATCCTGCCCGACGGCAGGTCCTTCGACTTCTGGGAGCGGCCCTGCGCCTTTGATCGCGAGCTGATCGTGGACGGGAACGCCCCGAACGCCTCCGACGCCAACGACGGCACCGCCGCCGCGCCGCTGAAGACCATCGGCGCCGCCGCGCGGCGCGCGGAGCCGGGCACGCGGGTGCGCATCCGCGCGGGCCTGTACCGGGAGTGCGTGCGCCCGGTCCGGGGCGGCGACGGCCCCGACCGCATGATCGCCTACGAGGCCTACGGCGACGGCCCGGTGATCCTGCGGGCGTCCGAGCGGGTGTCCGACTTTGCGCCGAGCACGGGCTGGCGCCTTCAGCCCGGGCCGGGACGGGCGCGGGACGTGTCCGGCGTGCGCGTGTGGCAGTACGCGCTGGACCCGGAGCTGTTCAGGGGGTACAATCCCTTCTGCGCGGTGAACATCCTCCACGACCGGCTGTTCATCGAGTACGACAAGACGGACATGACGCCCTACCTGAACCGCCGCGGCTGCGTGTTCTGCGACGGCAGGCCGCTGCGGCAGGTGCCGCTGTACTGCCGGCTGGCGGAGGAGGAGGGCACCTACTGGGTGGAGCACAACGGCCAGCGCGTGCACTTCCGCCTGCCGGGGGACGACAGCCCGGACCGCCACGTGATCGAGGTCACCGTGCGGGAACAGTGCTTCGCGCCGGAGGTGCCGTTCCTGTCCTACATCCGCGTCAGCGGGCTGATCTGCGAGCACGCCGCCACCGGCGCGCCGGTGCCGCAGAGGGGCGCCATCTCCTGCTACCGCGGGCACCACTGGATCATCGAGGACTGCGAGGTCAACTGGTCAAACGGCGTGGGCATCGACGTGGGCAACGAGTGCTGGCACCACGAGCCCATCGAGGGCCAGTTGATCGGCTACAGCGTCGTGCGGCGCTGCACCGTGCGGGACGCGGGCGTGTGCGGCATCGCCGGGCTGTTCGCGGCGCACATGCTGATCGAGGACAACCTGATCCAGGGTACGAACTGGCAGCGGATGGAGCTCTCCTGGGAGGCGGGCGGCATCAAGCTGCACCACAGCGTGGACGGCCTCATCCGGCGCAACGTCATCCGCGACACGCTGCGGGCCGACCACCTGTGGCTGGACTGCGGCAACGAGAACAACCGCATCACCGGCAACCTGTTCCTGAACGGCATCGAGCAGCGCGAGGCCATCTTCATCGAGTGCACCCGGGACGGCGTGAACCTGATCGACAACAACGTCATCTGGGGCGTCGAGGGCCGCTTCGACCCGGCGCGGGTGCCGGAAGAGCCGGGCTCCTCCGGCTGGTACAAGCTGCGGGAGGGCGAGGCCGTGAACGGCTACGGCGTGTACGGCGAGGGCACCGACCGGCTGGTCATCGCCCACAACCTGATCGCACGGTGCCGCCACAGCGGCTACTACGCCAAGCCCGTGCCCTTCCGCATGGGCCACGCGGATCGCGGCGGCACGTCCCGGCGGGCGCGCGTGCTGAACAACATCTTCTACGACTGCGGCGAGGCCGCCATCGTGTTTCCCACCGCCGACAACGCCGCCGAGGGCAACCTCTACGTGCGCATGCGCGGCGGCTACCTGCGGGTGATGTACCCCGAGCCGGAGGTCTGCCTGAACCTGCCCGCCTGGCGGGAGTTCTGCGGCTTTGACCTGACCGGCCAGAACGGCTGGTTCGACATCGAGCCGGACGAGGGCGGCGCGCTGCGCATCCGCGAGAGCGCGTACGCGCCGATCGGCCTGCCCGCCCAGCTTCGAAGGCTGGCGCTGATCCGCGACCCGAAGCAGGTCGCCCCCGTGGCCGCGCTGCCCGAGGTGCCCGCCGACCTGTTCGGCGCCGAGCGGGGCGATGCCACCCTGCCCGGCCCCTTCGCGACCTGGGACGGCGCGCTCTCGCTCCCCAAAGGGCCGTAACCCGACCGCGAACGCGCGTGGAATGGGCATCGAATCGGCGGGACCGGGCGAAAAATGCACAGAAAAACGGCGTGAAGTGAACCCAAAACCCCCACGACGCAACTCGTGTGTCGCTCGATACATCAAATTGTCGTGTCGCTTCTCTGTGGCTCAGTTTCTCTTGCTACATCGCCTCTATAACCCGTTGCTTGAATTCTCCTTGGTATTCCCTGTTCGGTATCCCTTTTGCCATAAAACAACACCCCTTTTGTTAGTAGTATGCCATACTGTCTAACACTTGGGGTGCTGTTCACAGGGAGTCATCCGGTTTATCGCTTTGGCGGTCGGGGAGATTACGGCATGGGCGCCGGGTCGTCGAAGCCGCCGTCCATGCGCAGCAGGAATTCCGCGATCAACTCGATGCACGCCTGAAGGTCGTCCAGGCTGGCGATTTCCACCGAGGAATGCATGTACCGGAGCGGGATGCTCACCAGGGCCACCGGCACGCCCGGGCCGGTCTTTAGAAGCGTGTCGCCGTCGGTGTACGTGCGCCCGGCCGCGACCTCGTACTGCAGCGAAATGCCCTTCTCCGCGGCGATCTGCGCCAGCCGCCGGTTCATGCGCTTGTCGACCATGCCGCTGTGGCAGAGCACCGGGCCGCCGCCGAGCCGCACCTCGCCGTTGCTCCCGGGGTCGCCGCCGGGGCAGTCGGACGCCCAGGTGACGTCCACCACGACGGCGCAGTCCGGGCGCGTTTGCGCGCCTGCGAAGTACGCGCCGCGGCCGGTGGTCTCTTCCCCGGCGCAGGTGTTGACGACGATGCCGCACGACGCCCCGCGCCCGGCGGCGAGCCTCGCGGCCTCCAGGATGACGAACGCGCCGGCCTTGTCGTCCAGGGCGCGCGCGGTGACGCGGCGGTTCAGCAGCTCCCGCACGCGCGTGTCGGCGCAGGCGGAATCGCCCACGGACACCACGGCGGCGGCCTCCGCGCGATTGGCGGCGCCGATGTCGATGAACAGGTCGCCGTCCGCCACGTCGCCCTTCTTGAGGAGCTCATCCGTGACCACCCCGACGCCGCACACCCTGCGGCGCACCGCGCGCCCGTCCTCGACGCATTCGTGGACGACCTGCATGGGGCTGCCCACGTAGAGCCCGGCGCGCACGCCGCCCGCCTTCTGCACCCGGAGCATGCCGTCCTCGCAGATGTGCGTGACGCGAAAGCCGATCTCGTCCATGTGCGCGCACAGCAGCACCCGGCGCGCCGCGTCCGGGTTGACCACCGAGAAGGCGTTCCCGACCGCGTCGGTCCGCTGCGCGTGGGCGAAGCATTTGCCGTATTCCAGCGCGATTTCCTGGCCGGCTTCCTCGTTGCCGCTGACGGTTACGGCCTCCAGCAGCCGGATGAGCAGCGCTTGATCCATGGCGTTCCCTCCGTTTCCATGCGTGTTCCATCCCCTATTCTACCATATCCGGCCGCGCGGGGGAACCGGTTTCGCACCGCTGTTAATAAACTATTAATCCATTTAACATAATATTGCGCGAAAATCAGCCGATATGTGGTATCATAGTACCGGTGCCTGTCTGCACCCGAGAAGGAGGACGGTATGGGAAGGTATTGCATAAAGAAGCTCCTGCAGGGGCTGCTGATGATATTCACCGTGTCCGTGCTGGTCTTCCTGATGCTGCACATGATGCCCGGGGACCCGGTGGACCTGATGATGGACCGCAAGGTGGACGCCTCGAAGAAGGAGGCCATGCGCGTCCAGTACGGCTTCGACAAGCCCCTGCCCGAGCAGTACTTCAACTGGCTGGGCGGCATACTGCACGGCGACTTCGGCACGTCGATCCGCATGCGCCAGCCGGTGAGCAAGCTCTTCCAGGCGCGCATCCCCGTGACGCTGGAGCTGTGCGGCATCGCGATGCTGCTGGAGCTCGTCATCGCCGTGCCGCTGGGGCTGTTGTCGGCGTACAAGAAGGATTCGCTGTTCGACCGGATCGTGATGAGCCTGTCGCTGTTCTTCGCGGCCATACCGTCCTTCTGGACCGCGGTCATGCTGATCCTGATCTTCGGCGTGACGCTCAAGTGGCTGCCCATCAGCGGCTTCGGGTCGCCGTCGAACTACGTGCTGCCCATCGCGGCGATGGTGATGGGCTGGACCGCGTCCTCCATCCGCATGACCAAGACCGAGGTGCTGGACGTGCTGCGCGAGAAATACGTCCTCACCGCCTACGCAAAGGGCCTGCCGCACCGCAGCGTCATGGTCCGCCACGTGCTGCGCAACGCGCTGATCCTGGTGACCGTCGTCGTGTTCATGAGCATTCCCTGGCTGATCGGCGGCGCGGTGATCATCGAGAACATATTCGTCATCCCCGGCATGGGCTCGCTGCTCACCCAGGCCATACTGAACCAGGACTTCGCCGTGGTGCAGGCCTGCGTGCTGCTGATCGCCGTGCTCACGGTGATCTGCAACCTGATGAGCGACATCATCACCGCCATACTGGACCCGCGCATCCGCGCTTCGATGGGAGGCGGAGAATGATGAAAAAGACGCTCCGCGCGCTGGCGCGCAACAAAAACCTGCTCGTCGGCGGCATCATGGTGCTGATCGTGGTCGTCATGGCGCTGTTCGCGGGCCTGATCGCGCCCTATCCCTACAACGAGGCGCACCTGCTGGACAAGATGAAGCCCCCGTGCGCGGCCTATCCCTTCGGCACGGACGACTTCGGGCGCGACATGCTCAGCCGCGTCATCTACGGCGCCCAGCCCGCGCTGCGCGTCGCCCTGCTGGCGATGATTATCGAGATGGGCATTGGCATCACGCTGGGGCTGATCGCCGGCTACTACGGCGGCGTGGTGGACCACGCGGTGACCTTCGTGGGCGACCTGACCTGGTGCGTGCCGCCGATCGTGCTGACCATGGCGGTGATCACCATGATCGGCAAGGGCCTGGACAACGTGATTATCGCCACGGCGCTCGTCAGTTGGGCGCAGTATACGCGCATCGTGCGCGCCAAGACGCAGGCGCTCCGCGGCATGGCCTTCGTGGAGACGGCGGTGGCCTTCAACGAGCGCGACAGCGCCATACTGCTGCGCTACATCCTGCCGAACGTCATGCCCTCCATCATCGTGCTGGCGTCGCTCTCCATCCCGCAGACCATCATGTCCACCACGGCGCTGTCCTTCCTGGGCATGGGGGCGCAGCCGCCGTCGCCCGACTGGGGCCTGGCGCTCTCCGCGAGCTTCCGCTTCATCACGACGGCGCCGTGGCTGGCGGTGTTCCCCGGGCTGGCGCTGGTGTTCACGGTGTTCGCGTTCAACCTCTTCGGCGAGGGCCTGCGCGACATGCTGGACCCCAGGCTGAAGGTGTGACGAAGGCGGCTCCCGCCCGGTCCCGGCGGGGCGGAGCGGGGGAAGGGCACAATCCAACCACTGATATCGGTTTATGCGGAGGTGACGGGCAATGAACGACGCGCTGCTCGAGGTCAACCGGCTGAGCGTTGGCTACAAGGTCGAGGACGGCTGGCTCTCCGCCGTGCATGACGTCAGCTTTGCCATCCGGAAGGGCGAGTTCTTCGCGCTGGTGGGGGAGAGCGGCTGCGGCAAGTCCACCATCGCGTCCACGATCATGCGCCTCTCGCTGGACCACAACGAGCGGCTGGAGGGCGAGGTGCGCTTCGAGGGCCATGACCTGATCCGCGCCACCGAGCCGGAGATGGAAGCCATTCGCGGCAGCGGCATCGGCATGATCTTCCAGAACCCGCTGGACTCGCTGAACCCCGTCTACACCGTGGGCTGGCAGATCGACGAGGCCCTGCGCGCGGGCGGCATGGACGCCCGGTCCGCGCGCAAACGCACCGTGGAACTGATGGAGGCCGTGCAGATCCCGGACGCCGCGCGGCGCGCGAACGCCTTCCCGCACGAGCTGTCGGGCGGCATGCGCCAGCGCGTGATGATCGCCATGATGCTCTCGCGCTCGCCCCGGCTGCTGATCGCGGACGAGCCCACCACGGCCCTGGACGTGACCGTCGAGGCGCAGATCCTGGAGATCATGAAGGACATGCGCGACCGCACCGGCGCCAGCGTGCTGATGATCACCCACAACTTCGGCATCGTGGCGGAGACCGCCGACCACGTCGGCATCATGTACGCCGGCGAGCTGGTGGAGTGCGGCAGCGTCTACGAGATCTTCGCCCGCCCGTCGCACCCGTATTCCTTCGCCCTGCTCAACGCCCTGCCCCGCCGGCGCAAGCGCGACGGCAGGATCCAGACCATCGAAGGCACCGTGCCGCGCATCCTGGGGGAATCCCGGGGCTGCCGGTTCGCCAACCGCTGTCCCCGCGCCATGGACTGCTGCCGGACCGAGGCGCCGCCGCGGCGGGAGCTCGGCGCGGATCACTGGATGCGCTGCCACCTGGAGGTGAACGCATGAGCGTCGTCATACACACGCAGGATCTCACGAAGCGCTTCCAGATCGCGCCGGGGCTGTTCCGGCGCAGCGCGCGGTACGTAAACGCCGTGGACCGCGTGTCCCTGGACATCCGCGAGGGCGAGATCGTCGGCCTCATCGGCGAGAGCGGCAGCGGCAAGACGACGCTGGCGCGCGTGCTGCTCGGGCTGACGCCGGCCACGGAGGGCGTCGCGCAGGTCAACGGCCGCGACATCGTATCGGTGCGGCGCGCCGAGCTGCGGAAGATGCGCGAGGACGTCGCGGTGGTGTTCCAGGACCCGGCGGCCAACCTGAACCCCCGTCAGACGGTGGAGAGCTCCATCATCCGCCCGCTCGTCATACGCGGTATGAAGAAAGCCGAGGCCCGCAGGAAGGCGGCGGAGGCGCTGGAAAAGGTCAAGCTGGACGCCAGCTACCTGCGCGCCTATCCCCACCAGCTCTCCGGCGGCCAGCAGCAGCGCATCGCCATCGCGCGCGCCATGGTGCTCGACCCGCGCATCATGATCCTGGACGAGCCCACCAGCGCGCTGGACATCTCGGTGCAGGCCCAGGTGCTGAACCTGCTGCTGGATCTGCAGGAGGAGTACCACCTGACCTACCTCGTCATCACCCACGACATCAACGTCATCCGCTACATCGCCGACCGCATCGCGGTGATGTACATGGGCCGGCTCGTGGAGATCGGCGCCGCGGACGACGTGCTGGAGCACCCGATCCATCCCTATACGATCAACCTGGAGCAGTTCGTCCCGGCGCTCGATCCCAACCGGCGCAGCGACAAGCGCAGGAGCGCGCTCACCGAGGAAAAGACGCTGGCCTCGCAGCGGCCGGACGCCTGCATACTCTGCGAGAGCTGTCCCTACGCCGTCGACCGCTGCGCGCACGCCCGTCCGGAGCTGACGGAATACACCCCCGGTCATTTTGCCGCCTGCAACAGGCGCGTAAATGAGGACGATTCGTCCAAATAGAGATTTCTGAGGAGGAACGACCATGAAGAGAATGCTTTCCCTGCTGCTGACCGCCCTGCTGATCCTGTCCGTGGGACAGGTCGCGCTGGCCGACGAGGTCGTCCGCGATTCCATCGTGATGACGGAAATGAGCGAATGGTGGGGCCTGGATGTGACCCAGCTGGACGGTTCGTCGTTCATGCAGACCCTGATCGGCGACGCGCCCGTCTCCCTGGACGGCAACGGCGAGATGGGCCCGCTGATCGCCAGCGAGGTCAAGGTGTCCGACGAGGGCCACACCATCACCCTCACCTTTCCCGAGGGCATGTACTTCGCCTCCGGCGAGCAGCTTGAGCCCGAGGACGTCATCGCGTCCCTGGAGCGCATCCAGAAGGTCAGCCCCTTCGCGAGCCAGTATTCCACCATCACCTCCATGGAGGCCGACGGCCGCGACGTGATCCTGCACGTGGACCACTATTCCGCCGACCTGTACGCCGCGCTCGCCAACAGCTTCACCACGATCATGGACAAGGACGAGCTGGAGGCCAAGAGCGACGACGAGCTGCTGTGGGACTGCCATCCCTACGGCGCCTACAGCTGCGAGGAATACGTCCCGGGCAGCCACGCGGTGCTCAAGCGCAACCCCGGCTACGTCACCTACAACCCCTACGTGGAAAACAAGGGCCCGGCCTATATTGAGGAAATCACGATCCGCTTCATCTCCGAGGACTTCACGCTGGCCCAGGAGATCAACGCCGGCAACGTGAACTACGCCATGGCCGTATCCAGGGCCTGCGCCGACCAGGTCGCCCGTGAGAACGCCGTGGTGGAGAACCGCCAGGCCATCCCCAGCGTCAACTACATCGAATTCAACCTCACCGATCCCGTGATGAGCGACCCCGCGGTGCGCCTGGCGTTCGCCCATGCGATCAACCGCGAGGAGCTGGCCTCGCTGGTGAACGATACCGTCGCGCCCGCCTACTGCTATGTCACGGAGAAGGTGCGCAACCACAACGCCGATTACGAGGCCCACTACCGCGAGACCTTCCCCTTCGACCTGGAGAAGGCCAAGGCCCTGCTGGATGAGGCCGGCTGGGTGGACACCGACGGCGACGGCGTCCGCGAGAAGGACGGCCAGACCCTGAACGTCGACTTCGTGCTCGGCGGCGTCGAGCCCGACCAGACCATCGCCCAGGGCCTGCAGCTGCAGCTCTTCGAGGCGGGCATCATGCTGAACCTGAACATCCAGGACGACAACTACCACTACGAGGTCATGGCCAACGGCGAGTTCCAGGCGGGCTTCAGTCGCTTCGGCACCGCCGATCCCGTCATGCTGATGCAGTGGGTGCTGAACTACTTCCCGTCGTTCGATTTCGTCGGCGGCGAGGAAGCCTTCATGGCGGCGGTGGACGCCATGGCCACCGAGCAGGATTCCGCCAAGCGCACCGAGATGATTTACGACCTGGAGGAGATCTGCAACGAGACGCAGCTCATCATCCCCGTGTACACCACCACGACCACCACGGTTCGGGACGACGATCTGACGGGCCCGCTGTTCCTCGGCAACGGCTTCGTGTACTTCAACGACATGAAATAACGCCCAGCGCCGGGCGGCTTTGCGCTGCCCGGCCTTTTTCTATTCCCAAAGAGTACGAGGTGAAACTGCATGGATGCCATCTACGAACAGCTCCTGGCGAACGTGCCCGACTATCGGGAATTCCTCACCGCCGCGGAAATGGACGCCTCCTCGCGCGCGCTGGCCGAGAAGTACCCCGACGTGGTCGAGGTGTTCTCCATCGGCAAGAGCCGCGACGGGCACGACCTGTTGTGCCTGAAGATCGGCGGGGACCAGCCGCGCAACGGCCTGATGTTCGGCCTGCCGCACCCCAACGAGCCCATCGGTACGATGATGCTGGAGTACCTGACCGAGAACCTCGCCCGCAGCGCGGCGCTGCGCGAAAAGCTGGGGTACAACTGGTACATCGTCAAGGCGTGGGACTACGACGGCTACCTGCTGAACGAGGGCTGGATCAAGGGCCCCTATACCATCACGAACTACAGCCGCAACTTCTTCCGCCCCGTGCCCCGGCAGCAGGTGGACTGGACGTTCCCCATCGACTACAAGGAGCTGCACTTCCACGACGTCATGCCCGAGGCCGAGGCCATGATGAAGCTCATCGACCGCGTCCGGCCCAGCTTCATCTACAGCCTGCACAACGCGGGCTTCGGCGGCGTGTACTGGTACTTCACGCGCGACATCGACAAGGGCCTCTACGAGTCGCTGTACGAGGCGCCGCGCAGGCAGGGCATTCCCATCCACTTCGGCGAGCCGGAGAGCCCCGCCATGAAGGTCTACTACCCGGCGGTGTTCGAGGGCGGCGGCATCTCCGAGGAGTACGACTACCTGGAGAAGTTCGGCGTGCAGGACATCGCGAAGGTCATCGAGAGCGGCACCTGCTCGGACGAGTACGCCTGGAACCTCTGCCGCACCATCACCTTCCTCACCGAAATGCCCTACTTCTACGACCGGCGCATCGACGATCTGACGCCCTCCGACATCTTGCGCAGGGATGCCGTGCGGCAGCGGATCGAGAACGAGCGCGCCATGCACGCGCGGCTGAAGGACATCCTGGCGCTGTCGCGGGACGTCATGCGCGGGGACAACCCCTTCCTGCTGGCCATCGACGCCTTCCTGAAGGAGGAGAGCGACGAGGCTACGCTGAAGATGATCGCGGAAAACCCCGACTACGCCGAGCCCGCCACCGGCGCGGAGAAGTTCGACAACCTGTCCGTCAGCCGCTTCTACGGCCTGCTGACCATCGGCATGGCCGCCCGCGCCAACGAATGGGAGCTGGCGGCGGCGGAGCAGGGCGATCCCCGAGCGGCGGAAAAGCGGGAGAAGCTGACCGCGGGCCTGGAGGCGGCGCGCAAGCTGCACGCGGAGCAGGCGGCGCAGCTCGAGGACGAGCTGGACTACGAGGTCATCCCCATCCGCAAGCTGGTCCGCATCCAGCTGGAGTGCGGCCTGAAGGTGGCCGAGTACCTGCGGGATCACCCCGAGGTCGCAAAAGCCTGACACAAACATACCGACTGATCTTTATCGGCGCTCTGACCGACCGGCAAATGCCGGTCGGTTTTGTTTCGCGCCGGTCGGTTTTTGTTCCGCGCGCACTGGACAAGCGGCGGTATTATTGATATAATAAACACAATGGGTGTATCTGCGCGGGCGCCGGCCCGCTTCCATATTCCGGTTTTCCACGAAGCAAGCACAAAGGCGGCGAGGCCAATGAAGAAAAACAACGCAGCAAACCGCGCGACGGGCATATCGGCAAACGCCCTCGTCATGCCCATCGTCATGACGCTCTCCGTGCTGCACATCATGATTATCGTCGTGATCCTGATGGTCAATTCCTCGAGCGGCAAGATGTCCACCATCATGCGAAACTCGGGCGCCTATACCCAGGAGGTCACCTCGCTGCTGGCGGGGTCGAGCCTGCTGGCGGATTCGTCGAACAACTTCGTGATGATGCCGACGACGGAGACGGGGGAGATCAACGTGTTCCCCATGAAGGCGTACGCGGGGGAGCTGGCGCGGGATCGGCGCGGACAGCAGGTGCTGGAGCGCTTCCGGAGCTTCGACGTGACCCCCGAGGAGCTGGCGTGCGTCGAGGAGGCGGCGAAGAGCGCCGACTTCCTGCTGGAGACGCAGATCCACGCCATCAGCCTGATGCGCTCGGTGTACCCGCTGCCGGAGATCCAGCCGCTCACGCAGATCCCCTTGGTGGCGCTGACGGAGGAAGAGCTGGCCATGACCGACGCGCAGCGCGAGTCGGCGGCGAGAGCGCTGCTGCTGAGCTCCGTGTACGCGCTGAACAAGCAGACGGTATCCGAGCAGGTCAACGCCTGCGCGGAGATGCTGCAGAGCGCATCCGCGCGCATAGCCGCCGAGACGGCGAAGCGCATCATGATCCTGAGGACCATCCTGTGGGTCGTCACGCTGTCCATCATCGTCATACTGATCGGCACCTTCATGGCGCTCTACCGGAAGATGCTGTTCCCGCTGGGGCACTTCGTCCGGCAGATTCCCGAGAACGTCGCCCTGGACGAGAAGAAGGGCTTCCGGGAGATCCGGCTGCTCGCCGCGGCCTACAACGACGTGCTGATGCGCCGGGACGCGCTGGACACCATACTGCGCTCCGCCGCGGAGACGGACGCGCTGACCAACCTGCCCAACCGCTACCGCTTCGAGCAGTACATGCTGGAGTCCGGGGACAGCGGCTACTCCATGGCGGTGCTGCTGTTTGACGTCAATTACCTGAAAAAGACGAACGACACCAAGGGCCACCTGGCGGGCGACCAGTTGATCCGCACGGCGGCCGAGTGCATCTCCTCCTGCTTCGGCGAGAACTGCTTCCGCTTCGGCGGCGACGAGTTCGCGGCGATCGTGAAGGACTGCACGCCCGAGGCCATCGACCAGATGGTGGCGCGGTTCGAGGAGACGGAGAAGTCGCAGAACATCAGCGTCTCGCTGGGCTATGCCTACGCGGAGGAGATCGGGCAGACGACCTTCAGGAAGCTGCTGGACGAGGCGGACAAGAAGATGTACGCGCAGAAGCAGGAGAAGCACAGGGACGTATCCGGGGACCGGGACACATGAAGGGAGCGAGGACGATGATGGGAAAGCGGATCCTGGCGCTGGCGATCGCGCTGCTCGCGCTGGCTTCGGCCGTGGCCGAAGGCGCGACGTTCCGCCACCGCTATGCGGATCCTGGCGAGGCGGCGGCGCTGCTGCTGTCCAACCGCGACTACTATGAGGGATTGAACCAAAGCGATTTGAGCTTCCGCCTGCAGAAGGCGGACGCGACCCTGGAGGAGATGGAAAGCTTCGCCGCGGCGCAGGCGCTGGAGTTCAGCGACGATGAAAAGGCCCTGCTGGACGGCGTCCTTTCGGAGGTGGAGCAGATTTGCGCCGAGCGCGGCTACGCGCTGCCCGCCGTGGACGACATCGTGTTCGCCAAGACGACGGCGCGCGAGGAGTGCGATGTGGTCGGCTATACCCACGGCACGCAGATCTACCTCGGCGAGGAGTTTATGGATTACGCCCTGTCGGGGGAGGAGGGCAGCGAGGACTTATTCCGTGAGGTCGTCGTTCACGAGCTGTTCCACTGCCTGACCCGCTCGCATCCGGATTTCCGCCGGAAGATGTACGGCCTGCTGGGCTTCACCGTCGAGGCGGAGGACTATGTGTTGCCGGAGTCCGTCGCGGACAGGATCATCTCCAATCCCGACGTGGAACACCACGACGCCCACGCCGCGTTCGAGATCGACGGGGTCATGCGCGAGTGCGTCGTGGTATTCACGACCGTCAGGCCCTTTGAGCGGCCCGGGGACAGCTTCTTCGAGCTCGTGCAGACCGGCCTCGTGCCCATCGACGACCTCTCTGTGCTGTACACCGACGAGGACGCGGCCAACTTCTGGGAGGTCTTTGGCGAGAACACCGACTACGTGATCGACCCCGAGGAGACGCTGGCGGATGACTTCTGCTTTACCGTCCTGTACGGGCCGGACGGCATGGAATACCAGACGCCGGCGCTCATCCGGGACATCGACGCGCTGCTGCGGGCCGGGGCCTGGGAAGCGGCCGCGTAGGCGTATGGTGCGCGGAAAAACGCGAAAAGGATAGAATACGGGCCGGGGAGCGCAATGCTCCCCGGCTCGTTTAATCGTTTGATGACGATGGGTTTTCGCACCCGTCCTGCGGTCACTTCAGGTACCACACCTTGGCGGTCGCGCTTTCGACCACGTTGCCGGCGCTCAGCGCGTAGACGGGGAAGTTGACGCCCAGGAGCTTCTCGACGTCCTTTGCGGGGAAGGTGAGCTTGATGGTCTTGCAGCGGTTCCGGCTCGAGTTGATCTTCACCTTGGAGAACGTGTGGTGGGCGATCCGGTACGTCCCGCTGGAGGTCGAAACGCCGATGCTGATGTTCAGGTTCGTCAGCCGGACCACGCGCCGCAGGCTGGAGATGAAGTAGAACTCGCACACCATCTTGCCGTTGGGCTTGATCTCCATGGACTTGAGCCGGATCAGGCAGTTCTTCCCGGCCTGGCGCAGGGACTTCTTGGTGAGCTTCTTGTTGATGCCGCTGAGCTTGTTCTTCTTGACGGTCAGCGTGACCGTGTCCTTCTTGCCGTTGGCGGTGGTGACGGTGATCTTCGTCTTGCCCGTCTTGCGCGCGGTGATCTTGCCGGTGGCGGCGTCCACCTTCGCGACCTTCTTCTTGGACGACTTCCACTTCAGCGTGGTGCTGGCGTTGGTGGGGTCCAGCGTGGTCTCCAGCTCAATGGAATAGCCCAGGTGCAGCACGGGCTTGCGGTCGTTGATGGAGATCGAAATCGGTTCGGTCGAAGTGGTTTCGGTGGGGTCGGTGAGCTCGGTGGACGGATCCGTTTCATTCGCGTACCCCAGGATCTCGTTGATCTCGGCGGGCGTCGCGTCGACGAAGGACGCCTCGATGTCGGGCGCTTCGAGGGATTCCGTCGCGATGTCCTCGGCCAGCGCGAGGACCGGCAGCGCGAGCAGCAGCGCGAGCGCCAGCGCCAATCCCCTGAAGAACAGCTTGTGATTCATGGTATTGCCCTCCCCAATCTGGTTTCAACCAAATTATAACATATCATAGGGGAAAAATCAACAATACGGATGCGAATCACGCCGTTCCGCCCGGCTCGCCCGCCAGCCTGCGCACCTCGCGCTCGCAGAAGTCGCACAGCTCGCGCGCGAACTCGGCGTTGGCGGATTCGGCGACGATGCGGAAGCCGTGCGTGGATTCGTCCGGGCAGACCCAGGCCCAGCCGTCGCCCCGGCGGAAGCGCAGCCCGCCGCCCAGCTCCGCGCCCTCCTCGCGCCGCGCCAGCGCGCCCAGGATGCGGCCCGTCCGCGCCAGCGGGACGGTCACGCTGCGGCTGCGGCGCTGCACGCCGGGCATGATCGCCCGCCAGTCCGCGAGGGTGAGCCCCGCGCGCGCCAGCGCGGACAGCGCCGCGAGCGCCGCCGCCAGGCCGTCCGTCTGCAGCGCGAACTGCCCGGGCTGCTCGCGGGCGAGCCGGTTCAGCCACTGGCCGGCGTCCCCGGCCACGTAAGCCACCCGCGCGCCGCGCGCCTGCGCCAGCGCCTCCACGGCCCGGGTGGCGTGGGCGGGCAGCAGCAGCGCGTCCGCGCCGCCCTCCAGCATCGTCCAGGCCAGCAGCAACTGCCGCCCGGCGTCGTCCGGCATGCCCGCCTCGTCCGCCAGCGCGAAGCCGGCGCCGCCCTCCGTGAGCCATACGCCGACCTCGCCCGGGCCCGGGACCATGCGCGATTCGTCGGCCTCGGCGCGCACGCGCAGCCCGGCGCGGGCGAAGGCCTGCGCGGCCAGCTCCAGCAGCAGCGGATCCGCGGCGTGCAGCGCCACCGCGGGGGCGTCGTCGGGCTTCGCGTCGAAGCGGGCGGCGACGTCGGCCACATAGGCCAGCGCCAGGCCGTCCAGCGCCCGCGGCGGCGGGGTCTCCCGGCGGAAGGGCAGGGCGAAGTCCTGCCGGGCGTACAGCGTCAGAAGCTGCCGCCGGTCGCCGGCCTCCAGCTTCGCGCCGAGGCCGTTCAACGGTAGGATGCCCTCGCCGTCCACCCAGGCGGCGGCGTTCGCCTTCAGCGAGCGGCAGGCGTGGGCCAGCATGGGCAGCGTGCACGGCCCGGCGTCCAGCACCGCCGCGCCCTGGGCCATGGCGCCCGCCGCGGCGGCGTACCACAGCGCCTGCGCCGCGCCGCCCTCGCAGCGCCCCAGCAGCAGCTCCCCCGGCCCGAGCGCGGCGACCAGCGCCTGCGCGAAGCGCGCCGCGCCCTCGGGGGAGGACAGGCGCATCCGGCCCGCCCGGAAGTCCGCCGGCGCGGGCTCGCCCCACACGCGGTTGGCGTCCAGGCGCTCGCCCGGCCCGGCGCTGCGGCCCGGCCACAGCCGCACGCCGGGCAGCAGCACCGCCCTCGGCCCGAGGCTCGCGCCGGTGCCCAGGGCGCAGCCGTCGTAGACCTGCGCGCCCTCGCCCAGCCGCGCGCGGACGCCCAGCACGCAGTCCCGCGCCTGCGCGCCCTCCGCCAGCGCTGCGCCGTCCCACAGCACCGCCCGCTTCACGCTGGCGCGCCGGCCCACCACGCAGCCCGCGCCGAGCACGCTGTACGGCCCCACGTGCGCGCCTTCCTCCACGCGCGCGCCGGGGCCGATGAGGCAGGGCCCCTCCAGCACCGCGGCGCGGTCCACGCTGGCGCCGGGCATCTGCAACACGCGCCCGCCCTTCAGCGACAGTCCCTCCAGCCGCACGCGGCCGTCCATGGCGTCGCGATGGGCGGCGAGGTAGGCACGCACGTCGCCCACGTCGCACCAGTACCCCTCCATGACGTAGCCGTACACCGGCAGCCCGGCCCGCACCAGCGCGGGGAACAGCTCCCGCCCGAAGTCGCAGGCGCGGCCCTCGGGGATGTGGCCGAGGACCTCCGGTTCCAGGATATAGATGCCGGTGTTCACCGTATCGGCGGTCACGTCGCTCCAGTCGGGCTTCTCCTGGAAGCGGCGCACGCGGCCGTCCGCGCCGACGGACACCACGCCGTATTCCAGCGGGTTGTCCACGCGCTTCAGCACCAGCGTGGCCAGGGCGCGCCTCGCCCGGTGAAAGGCCAGCGCGGCGGTGAGATCCAGGTCCGTGAGGCCGTCCCCGGAGAGCACCGCGAAGGTCTCGTCCAGGAAGTCCTCCGCCTGCTTCACGCCGCCCGCGGTGCCCAGCGGCGATTGCTCGACGAAGTAGCGCAGGTTCAGGCCCAGCGCGTCCCCCGCGCCGAAGGCGTCCCGCACGGCGTCGGGCAGGTAGCCCAGCGTGACGGCGCACTCCGTCACGCCGTGGGCGCGGAGCAGCGCCAGCGCGTAGGACAGCACGGGCCGGTTCATCAGCCGCAGCATGGGTTTGGGGCAATCGCAGGTCAGCGGCCGCAGGCGCGTGCCCTCGCCGCCTGCCATGATGATCGCCTTCATAGGGTTCCGACACATCCTTTTCACTGAATACAATGATTTGTATGCGCTATTATGGCCGAAAGCACGGAACCTTATACAATTTTGCCCCTCCGATTGACAAATGCCCGCGGGAAAGATTATAATACGGTAAAATCCTGAGCGAAGAAGGTGGAAACATGAAGCGACTGACGGCTCTGCTGCTGGCCCTCGCGCTGCTGTGCGCCTGCGCGGCGCTGGCGGAGGACTACCACGGCGACATGGTGGTGGTGAACTGCGACGAATGGGTGTCCCTGCGGGCGCGGCCCGACACCGGAAGCGAACGCCTGGCGAAGGTGCCGCTGGGGGCGACGGTGACCGACGCCGTGCGCAGCGGCGATTTCTACTACTGCGAATACGGGAACGATGCGGGCTACATCCTGGCGAAGTACCTGGAGGACGCCGACGCGGGCCGGACCGCGCTGGATGTCGCGGTGAACGGCATGCGCCTGACCGCCGTGCGCGACTACGGGCAGGAGGAGACGCTGACGGTGACCTGCGCCGACGCCCAGGGCGTGCGCTGGACGCGCGTGCTGCACGGCCAGCCGACGGAGCTGGACGCCACGGCGGCCTTCCTGGGCGGCACGGCCGATGCGCCGCTGGCGATGCTGTTCGAAGCCGACGGGAGCCTGACGGCCTGCGAGCTCGACACGGGGAAGGCGCTGTGGACGCTGTCCAACGACGTGTCCGGCCTGCACGGCGGGCTGTGCTGGGCCGTGGCGCAGGACGGCACCATGTACTGCGGCGGCTTCTACGGCCCCGATCCCGTGGCCATCAGCCGCGACGGCATGGTGCTGTGGCGCGCCGACGCGGACAGCGAGGACGCCTACTGGCTGTACGAGATCCGGGTGGAGGACGACATCATCGCCTGCCATTACGACCACCTGATCGACGAGGACGCCGGCTGGATCTACTACGCCCGCGCGGACGGCGCCAAGCTGGGCATCGAGCGGGAATGACGCGGAAGGCCAAGGTAAACTATCACAACCCCCCATGCGATGACGCATGGGGGGTTGTATGGTTGCTGGCACCGCGCTAATCGAACCGGATGCTTCGCTCCAGCGCGCGGACCACGTCCTCCAGTCCCGCCTGGTCCCGGGCGTCGAAGCGGTCGGGTAGCGGGCTGTCGAGGTCCAGCACCGCCGCGACGCCGCCTCCCGCGCGCAGGGGGACGACGATCTCCGACCGGGAGGCGCTGTCGCAGGCGATGTGCCCGGGGAAGGCGTGCACGTCGGGCACGCGCACGGTGCGGTCCTCCGCCAGCGCCGTGCCGCACACGCCCCGGCCCGCGCGGATGTGGATGCACGCGACCTTGCCCTGGAAGGGCCCCAGCACCAGCGCGCCGTCCCGAACCAGGTAGAAGCCCGCCCAGTTCAGGTCCGGGAGCGCGTCGTAGAGCGCCGCCGAGGCGTTCGCCAGCAGCGGCACGTACCACCGCTCCGCCTCCGCCAGGGCCTCGATCTGCCGAACCAGTTGCGCGTAATCCATGCTGCGCCCTCCTTTGACATGGCGGGAATGCTCCCCTGATTCTACCACGCTTTCGCCGGGAACGCAAGCGCCCCCGGGGGACGGCGGGGGCGATGCGCTCGCCCCTGCGTCACGCCCGGAGGCGCGGCACAGCCCGGGCCGTGCCGAAGATGCGACGCGGCGGGGGATCAGTCCGCGTAGGGGATCATCTCGAACCAGTCGTCCTCGGGCTCGTCGTTCACCAGCATGCCCCAGCCGCGGTCGAAGTCCGGGCAAATGTCCAGCGTGCCGGTCACGCCGTCCCGGGTGATGAACCTGGCGTAGGTCTGCTTGTCCGAGGCGGTGACCAGCAGCTTCGCGCCCACGGGCAGCTCGGCTTCGGCGCCGTCCGCCGCGGTATAGGTCAGCGCCTTCTTGACGGTCAGGCAGGCGTAGGCTTCGTCCCAGAACTCGTCGTCCAGCTCGGAGATGTCCATATCGCGCACCCACTCGCCTTCGTCCGCGAACTCAAACAGCCCGTTGTCCTCCAGCGCGTACACGCGGGTGGCGAACCAGGTGCCCAGCACGTCCTGGCTGCCGGAGAGGGTCACCCGGTTGTCCTCGATGCCCGTGATCATGCCGTAGCCGTACTTGTAGTAGCCGCTGTTGTCCGTGCTGCGGAAGGCGTCCGCGAACAGCGCCGGTTCCAGCTTGCCGCCGCGCAGCCGCAGGCAGTAGGTCAGGTAGTCGTCGGAGGCCTCGTCGCCGCTCATCAGCAGCTCCGTCGCGCCGTCGCCGTCCAGGTCCGCGGCGTACACGCCCGTGATGTAAAAGTACTCCGGCTCGAAGGTCAGCGCCTCGCCGCCCTCCGGGGTCACGGTCAGCACGAACTGGTCGGTGTATTCGTCCGGCTGAAGCGTCTCCCAGGACACCGTCTCCGCCTTGCCGTCGCCGTCCAGGTCCAGTTGGGTCTGCGTGCCCTCGGGAATCACCATGTCCTGGGGGAATTCCGCCGCCTCCGCCAGCGCCGCGCCGCACAGCATCGCCGCCGCCAGCAGCACCGCCATCCATTTCTTCATGATCCTTGCCTCCTGTCGTCGTTCGTGGGTTTCCGGCCCTTCGACGGATCGCGCTGGAAAAAGGTTCCGCGATTCCGGGAAAAACTGGCGACGGCGGGCAATTCTTGCCATTCCCGGCGCCGGGCGGTTGATGGAAGCCGATCTTTTTGGTATAATCATGAAAAAGCCCGGGAAGGAGGGGCGCCCGTGGAGAACGTCGTCGCGCGGCCCCGCGGACGGGAGCCGGAGCTGTGGTACGGCGTGCTGGCCGTCGTGCTGTGCTGGGTGTGCCTGTGCCTGACCTTTCGCATCGAGATGCTCGGCCATACGCCCAACGACAGCTACACCCTGATCGCCATGGCCTGGCGGGACGGCAGGCTGTCCCTGGGGCGGGAGAACTGCGAGTGGCTGGAGCTGGCGGTGTACAACGGCGAATACTACGTCAGCTTTCCCAGCGTGCCCGCGCTGGTGATGCTGCCACTGACGTTCTTCTTCGGCGAGAACACGCCCAACACGCTGGTGGACGGGCTGTACTTCCTGGGCGCGTACGTGGCGGCCTACTGCCTGGCGCGGCGCTACCGCAAGCCGGGCGACGCGCTGTTCATGGCGCTGTTCATGACGCTGGGCTGCAACATGCTGAACCTGTGCCTGTCCGGCAACGTGTGGTACCAGGCGCAGTTGATGTCCTTCTTCCTGGTCACCTGCTGCGCGCTGGGCATGACCGGCGATCGGCCGGCCGGCTGGGCGCTGGGGCTTTTCTGCCTGGCGCTGTCGGTGGGCTGCCGGCCCTTCCAGGCGACCTTTGTGCCCTTTGCGCTGGCGGCGCTGTACCGACGCCTGGCGGAGCGCAGGCCCGGGCCGTGGCGCCGGACGTTGCTCGCAATGGTGCCCTATCTCGTCGCGCCTGCGCTGGTGGCGCTGGCGCTGGGCTGGTACAACTGGGCCCGCTTCCGCGACCCGCTGGAGTTCGGTCACAACTACCTGCCGGAGTTTACCAATGACCCCGAGTTCCCCCAGTTCGGCCTGAAGTACGTATCCACCCACCTGAGGGACCTGGTGCGCCTGCCCTACTTCGTCAACGGGCGGCTGGAATTCACGCTGTTCGACGGCTTCGCGTTCTGGCTGGTGAATCCCATCTTCGTGACGGCGCCCGTCGCCATGGTTGTGAAGGCCGTCCGCCGCCGCTGGGACGCGCTGGACACGCTGCTGTTGCTGGGCATCGCGCTTGAGCTGTTCCTCCAGTTTACGCACAAGACCCTGGGCGGCTGGCAGTTCGGCGCGCGCTACCTGTGCGACGTGGTGCCGATGCTGCTGCTGGCGGAGCTGCGCGGCCGCGACCGCGTCATGCCCTGGGAGATCGTGGTCGGGCTGGTGGCCGTCGCGTTCAACCTGTACGGCACGGTGGTGTTCCGCATGATCAACATGGGGGTGTAGCCCCCGGTCGCGTCATGCCCGGGGCGCGCCGTCGTCGCCCTTCAGCGCGCTGCGCAGCTCGCCCAGCGCCTGGGGGAGCAGCTCGATGATGCGGTCGATGGGCTGGTAGCTCTGCGCGGGCAGCAGGCGCACCTGCTCGCGGTTGGTGACCAGGAAGCCGATGGGCTGCACCGTTACCCCCGCGCCGGTGCCGCCGGCGAAGGGCAGCTCGCGGTCGTCCTCCCCGGCGGGGAAGGCGCTTCGCTCCCCGCAGGCGTACTCCCCGCCGCCGGACACGAAGCCGAAGCTGACCCGGGAGAGGGGGACGACCGTGGAGCCGTCCTGGGTGCTGATGGGTTCGCCGATGATGGTGTTGACGTCGATCATGTCCCGAAGGTTTTCCATGGTGGCGGACATGAGGGCTTCGATGGGGCGCTTTTCCATGTGTTGATCCTCCCGATGATTTGTTCCATGCCGCAGCGCGCGGCCGCGGTGATAATGTGCCCCGCTTCCAGCGTGACCATACCCTGCGCCGAGGCCCGCAGGCTGTCGTCGAACGCCGGCGCGACGTCCAGGCGCAGCCCCGGCAGCGGGCCCGCCAGCGCCCGGCCCAGCGCGTTCAGCCCGCCGCAGGCCAGCGCCGTGGCGGCGGCGTCGCCCAGGCACAGCCGGCCCGTCACGTCCACCCGGGGCTTCGCGCGGCCCAGGATCCGAAGCGCCGTCCGCCAGCGCCGCGTGCGGCGCTTTTTTCGCGCCTTCCCGCGGAACATGCGCCGCCGGGCCTGCCTGCGCGCGGCGGCGGGATCGAAGACCGTCAGCCCCGCGCCCGCGCGGGGACCGTCCCGCCACTCCAGGCAGAAGGCCAGGCACAGGGGCACGTGGGCGAGGTAGAACAGCGCGTCGAGCAGCGCGAACAACGGTACGATCATGCCGACCTCCGGGCGAAAGGGCGCGCCTTCCGCCGTTGTTGCAATTTCTTTAACCAGTTTTTGCGCAAACGTCCATAATTATTCTTTATTCAGTGGCGAAATCTATGCTATAATTGTAATGAGGGTGTATAGGCCCGAGGTGCGCGGAGGTGGCGTTCATGGCGCGGTCGCTGATTGCCGTGGAGATCATGGGGCAGCGGCTGGAGCTGGAGACGCAGCCCGGCCTGTTTTCGCCGGGACACGCCGACCGCGGCACGCTGGCCATGCTCTCCTGCGCACGCTTTGAACCGGGCATGCGCGTGATGGATTTGGGCTGCGGGTGCGGCATCGTCGGCATCCTGGCCGCCCGAATCTGCGGCGAAGAGAATGTGATCCTGTCGGATATCGACCCGCTGGCCGTGGAGACGGCCCGGCGCAACGCCGCGCGTAACGGCGTGCCCGGCGCGCGGGTGGTGGAGTCCGACGGCTTTTCCCGGGTGGATGCGACGGGCTTCGACCTCATACTGTCCAACCCGCCTTACCAGTCCGACTTTTCCGTGGCGAAGGGCTTCATCGAGAAGGGCTTCAACCGGCTGAAGCCGGGCGGCACGCTCTGGATGGTCACCAAGCGGCGCGAGTGGTATCGCAACAAGCTGGTCGCCATCTTCGGCGGCGTGCGCATCCACGAGGCGGACGGCTACTTCGTGTTCGAGGCCCAGCGCCGGAGCGCGCATTACGCGCGCAGGGGGCGCTGAAAGCCCGGGCGTTCTCAGACCGCGCACCGCGCGGGTTCGGTTTGAACCATAGGGAATACATCGAATCCAGGAAGGACCGCATGTGCGCAAACGATCCGGAATAGAGATTTGAATCCGAAGAAAGAAGGGGGAATGGAGCGTTGCAGTGGGCAATCTATGGCGTGATTGCGCTCGCTGCGTTGGTGATTGGCCTGGTGGCCGGATATTTCTACCGCAAGAACGGCATGGAAAAAAAGATCGGCCAGACGGAGGAATTCGTGGCAAATCTGCTGGAGGACGCGACCCGCAAGGCAGAGGAGAAAAAGAAGGAAGCCGTACTGGAGGCCAAGGAAGAGATTATCAAGCTCAAGAGCGAGCTTGACAAGGAAGTGCGCGACCGCCGCGGGGAGGTTTCCCGCCTGGAGCGCCGCGTCAACCAGCGCGAAGAGCAGTTCGATAAGAAGCTGGACAACCTGGAGGCCCGTGAAGAGGCCCTGAACGAGAAGTACAAGGAAGCGGACCGGCTGGAGGCCGAGGCCCGCGAGCTGCACGACCGACAGAAGGCGGAGCTGGAGCGCGTGGCCGGCATGACCGCCGAGGAAGCCAAGCAGATCCTGATCGACCGCATCCAGAAGGACGCCTACCACGACGCCGCCGTGATGGTGCGCGAGGTGGAGGCCAAGGCCAAGGAGGAGGCGGACAAGCGCGCCCGCGACATCGTGTCCCTGGCCATCCAGAAGTGCGCCGCCGACCACGTGGCGGAGACCACGGTCAGCGTGGTGGCGCTGCCCAACGACGACATGAAGGGCCGCATCATCGGCCGCGAGGGCCGCAACATCCGCACCCTCGAGACCGCGACCGGCGTGGATCTCATCATCGACGATACCCCCGAGGCCGTCATCATCTCGGCCTTCGATCCCGTGCGCCGCGAGGTTGCGCGCATCGCCCTGGAGAAGCTGATTATGGACGGCCGCATCCACCCCGCCCGCATCGAGGAAATGGTGGAGAAGGCCAAGCGCGAGGTGGACAACCAGATCCGCGAGGCCGGCGACCAGGCCGTGTTCGAGACGAACCTGCACGGCATCCATCCGGAGATGGTCAAGCTGCTGGGCCGCATGAAGTTCCGCACCTCCTACGGCCAGAACGTGCTCCGGCACTCCATCGAGGTCAGCCATCTGGCGGGCGTCATGGCCGCCGAGCTGGGCGCGGACGTGACCCTGGCCAAGCGCGCGGGCCTGCTGCACGACATCGGCAAGGCCATCGACCACGAGGTCGAGGGCACCCACGTGACCATCGGCGCGGACCTGGCCAAGAAGTTCCACGAGAACGACCTGGTGGTGAACGCCATCGCCGCGCATCACGGCGACGTGGAGGCCAAGAGCGTGGAGGCCGTGCTGGTGCAGGCCGCCGACGCCATCTCCGCGGCGCGGCCCGGCGCGCGCCGCGAGAGCCTGGAGAACTACATCAAGCGCCTGGAGAAGCTGGAGGGCATCGCCAATTCCTTCGACGGCGTGGAATCCTGCTACGCCATCCAGTCCGGCCGCGAGGTGCGCATCATCGTCAAGCCCGACGACGTGAACGACGCCGGCACGCTGATCCTCGCCCGCGAGATCGCCAAGCGCATCGAGCGTGAGATGGAGTATCCCGGCCAGATCAAGGTGAACGTCATCCGCGAGACCCGCGCGGTGGAGTTCGCAAAGTAAACCGAAGCAAACCGAAGCAATACGACCCCGGACGCCATCGGCGTCCGGGGTCGTTCGTCTGCCGCCGCATTCCCGGCCGCGGGGGCCGACGCGGCCCGCGACCGGCGGGCGTTGTCATTTTTCCCGGCGGCCGCGCACAAGATGGAGCAGGACATTTTGTTTGGGAGGCCGTCGTATGCGCAAAGTTGCCCTGCTGCTGGTGATCCTGTCCCTCGTCGCCCTGCCGGGGCGGTGCGAGCTGGACCTGAACCCCGCGCCCGCGCCCGAAACCCCGCCCCGCCCCGCGCTCGCGCCGCTCTCCGACGCGCCGCTGGAGGAGGGCCTGCCCTTCGACGTCGCCTGCGGCGCGGTGCTGCTGGCGGAGCAGGACAGCGGGCAGGTGATCCTGGAGATGAACGCCGACACGCCCCGGCCGGTGGCCTCGGTGACGAAGCTGATGACGATCCTGCTCACGCTGGAGGCGCTGGACGGGGGCCGCGTCGCGCAGGACGACGTGGTGACGGTCTCCGACACCGCCGCGGGCATGGGCGGCTCCCAGGTGCTGCTGGACGCGGGGGAGCGGCAGACCGTGGGCCAGCTCTTGAAGGCCATGGTGGTGGGCAGCGCCAACGACGCCGCCGTGGCGCTGGCGGAGGTGCTGTACGGCGGCGAGGCGGCCTGCGCGGCGGAGATGAACCGCCGGGCGAAGGCGCTGGGCATGGCGGACACGATGTTCGTGAACTGCACCGGCCTGCCCGCCGAGGGTCAGCACACCACCGCCCGGGACGTGGCGCGGATGTCCCGGGCGGTGTTCAGCCACGAGCGCTACTATGAGTTTTCCCGGCTGTGGATGGAGGACTTCGACCACGGCGACGGCCGCGTCACCCAGTTGGTGAATACCAACAGGCTCATCCGGCTGATGGACGGCTGCGACGGCGGCAAGACCGGCTCCACCCGGGAGGCGGGCTACTGTATCAGCGCCACGGCCCGCCGGGGGGACATGCGCCTGGTGGCGGTGGTGCTGGGCGCGGGGTCGGGCAAGGAGCGCTTCGCCATCGCCCGGCAACTGCTGGAGTACGGCTTCGCCAACTACCGGCGCTACCCCGTGGCGGCGAAGGGCGCGCGGATCCGCGGCGGGCTGCCCGTGACCGGCGGGCGGCGGGACGCCGTGAGCCTGATGCTGGACGGCGACCTCACGCTGCTGGTGCCCCGCGGCGGCGAGGGGGCGGTGGAGCTCATCCCCGAGCTGCCGGAGCGCCTGGCCGCGCCGGTGGCGGCGGGACAGGTCGTGGGCAGCGTGACCGTGAAGCAGGGCGGCCGGGCGGTGGCGCGCATCCCCGTGGTCGCCTGCGAGGACGTGGAGCCCCGGGGCCTGGGCAGCGGCCTGAGGCGGCTGTGGAGGGCGTGGCCGACGGCAGGGTGAGCCGGGCCGTCGATCCCGCCCGAGGCGGCGCGTTCAGATTCGCGCCCGCAGGAAAACCGCGCCCGTCGCCAGGTCCTTCCACAGCAGCTCGCCGCCCTCCAGGGTGGCGTAGCTGTGGGGCGTATCCTGCTTGGGGATGGAGACGGAGCCGGGGTTGGCGAAGCTGAAGCCCTCGTGCCGGCGGAAGCAGGGCACGTGGGTGTGGCCGCAGAGCAGCAGATCCCCCGGCTTCAGCGGCGGGGGATTGTCCTCGTTGTGCGCGTGGCCGTGGGTGGCGTAGATCGCGCGCCCGTCCGCGTACAGCACGGCGAAGTCCGCCATCACGGGGAAGTTCAGCACCATCTGGTCCACCTCGGCCTCGCAGTTGCCGCGCACGCACAGCAGCTCGGCGGCGACGCCGTTCAGCATGTCGATGACCCGCTTCGGCGCGTAGTCCTCGGGCAGGTCGTTCCGGGGCCCGTGGTACAGGAGGTCGCCCAGCAGCACCAGCCGCTCGGGCGCTTCCGCTTTCCAGGCGTCCAGCATGGCGGCGCACCACTTCGCCGAACCGTGGATATCGGAGGCAAGCATCAGTTTCATATCGCATCGCTCCTTTGGGCATTTCCCCCTCATCATACCACAATTTCCGCCGCTTCGCAAACGGGTTAATACTGTGTAAAAAGTCGCGCGGCCTCCGGGAAAAAAGCGCGCGCATGGCGGGTTATGATGGATATTTTAGCAAAATGATGCTATAATAATATAGTTAACGTTCCTGATACCGCCATGCCGAAGGGGGAAAACGCATGGAGAAGAAGAAAAAGCGGTGGGGAGACCGCTTTGATGCCACGATGGTGCGCGACCTCGATCCGCTGCACTGGTTTTTTCCGTACATCTACCCGAACCGCACCGACAACGAGGCGTTCATCCAGGAGGAGTTCGACCTCACGCAACTGAATGCGTACCTTGAAAAGAAAAACGAGGGCCGCGACGCGGACAAGTACACCGTGTTCCACGCGCTGTGCGCCGTCGTCGTGAAGGCCGTGACGCTGCGGCCGAAGATGAACCGCTTCATCAAGGGCTGCCGGATCTACCAGCGCGACGACCTGACGCTGAGCTTCGTGGTGAAGAAGCAGTTCTCCGACGAGGCGCAGGAGGCGCTGGCCTTCATCAAGTTCGGCCCGGAGACCACCATGGACTCGCTGCACGAGCGCATCATGCAGGAGATCCACACCTGCCGCTCCGACGCGGTGGACAATTCCACCGACAAGATGGAGATGTTCACCCACCTGCCGCGCTGGCTCATGCGCATCGTGATGTGGGGGCTGCACCGGCTGGACTTCTTCGGCAAGCTGCCCTACGACCTCATCAAGGCCGATCCCAACCACGCCTCGGTGTTCCTGACCAACCTGGGTTCGATCAAGCTGAACGCGGCCTACCACCACCTGTCCAACTGGGGCACCACGTCGGTGTTCGTGGTGGTGGGGGAGAAGGCCATGCGGCCCTGCTTCAACCCCGACGGCAGCTACGAGATGCGCGACATGCTGCCCGTGGGCATTACCCTGGATGAGCGCATCGCGGACGGCTACTACTACGCCCGAACCATCCGCCTGATCAAGCACCTGATCGCCCATCCGGAGCTGCTGGATCGCCCGGCGAACGAGGAGGTTCAATACTGATGTCCGCAGTCAAGACGCCCTGGTACCCCTGGCTGGGCAAGGTACCCAGGCACCTGAATTACTTCCAAGGCTCCATGGAGGAGATGGTGGAGGACGCCGCCCGGCGCAACCCCGACGTCATCGCCTACGAATTCATGGGCGGCAAGGCCAGCTACACCCGGCTGATCGAGGAGATCATGGCCTGCGCGCGGGCGCTGCGCGCCCTCGGCATCCGCGAGGGCGAGCGCGTCACCATCGCCATGCCCAACTCCCCGCAGGCCGTGGCCATGTTCTACGCGGTGAACGTGGTGGGCGCCATCGCCAACATGATCCATCCGCTGTCCGCCGAGGGCGAGATCGAGTTCTACCTGAACGACTCCGAGTCCGTGGCGGCGCTGACGCTGGATCAGTTCTACCCCAAGTTCGCCGGCATCCGGCAGAACACCCCGCACCTGAAGCACCTGATCATCGCCTCCGTGGCGGACGCGCTGAAGCCGCTTCTGAAGCTGGGCTACAAGCTCACCGAGGGGCGGAAGATCCCCCCCGTGCCGAAGGACGCCGACGTCATCTTCTGGAAGCAGTTCCTGGCGGGCGGCAGGTCCTTCACCGGCGACCCGCGGGTGCGCCGCGGCTCCGAGCAGCCCGCGGTCATACTGTACAGCGGCGGCACGACGGGCATCACCAAGGGCATACTGCTCTCGAACCTCAACTTCAACGCCCTGGCGGGGCAGATCGTGGCCACCAACCCCATCTACGACATCGGGGACAAGATGCTGTCCATCATGCCCATGTTCCACGGCTTCGGCCTGGGCGTGAGCATCCACTCCATGCTGGGCAACGGCGGCACCTGCATCCTGGTGCCCCGCTTCTCGGCCAGGACCTTCCCCGACCTGCTGCGCAAGCACCAGCCCAACTTCATCGCGGGCGTGCCCACGCTGTACGAGGCGCTGATGCGCGCCGAGAATGCCGACGGCCTGCGCCTGGCCTGCCTGAAGGGCGTGTTCAGCGGCGGCGATTCCCTGCCGCCGGAGCTCAAGAAGCGCTTTGACCGGTTCCTGAAGGAGCACGGCGCGTCCGTCGAGATCCGCGAGGGCTACGGCACCACCGAGTGCGTCACCGCGTCCTGCCTCACGCCGCTCACCAAGGCCAAGGAGGGCAGCATCGGCATCCCCTTCCCGGACACCTACTACAAGATCGTGAAGGTGGGCACCGAGGAGGAAGTCCCCTACGGCACCGAGGGCGAGATCTGCCTGGCCGGGCCGACGGTGATGCTGGAGTACGTGAAGCACCCCGAGGAGACCGCCCAGACGCGCCGCGTGCACGCCGACGGCATGACCTGGATCCACACCGGCGATCTGGGCATCATGGACGCCGACGGCTACATCTACTTCCGCCAGCGCATCAAGCGCATGATCGTCACCAGCGGCTACAACGTCTATCCCTCCCAGATCGAGAACATCCTGGACGCCCACGAGGCCGTGCACATGAGCTGCGTGATCGGCGTTCGGGACCCCTACAAGATGCAGAAGGTGAAGGCGTACATCGTGCTCAAGCCCGGCTACGAGCCCAACGAGGCCACCCGCGCCCAGCTGATGGGCTACTGCCGCAAGCACATCGCCAGGTACGCCCTGCCCTATGAGATCGAGTTCCGCGACGACCTGCCCAAGACCCTGGTGGGCAAGGTGGCCTATCGCGTGCTCGAGGAGGAGATGGAGCAGAAGGAGCGCGCCGGCGAGAACGCGCCCGCCCCGGCGCTGGGCTGATCCGGGGCCCGATCCGAACCGGCGACCCGCCGCGGCGGATCGCCGGATGCCGGACCTTCGCCGCGGCCGCCCATTTTTGACGCAGACCGTATAAAACCCACGATTTCAACCGATGCTAGAACCAGCTTCCAGGAAACGGAGGAATGGTTCTGAAGCGTCGGTTTTTTGTTGCGCTGATGCTGGCTGCGGTCCTGGCGACGTCCGGGCGCGGCGCGGCGGAGGCGGCGCATACGGATATGGTGCGGCTGCACGTGGTGGCCGCGGACGACACCCCGGGCGCGCAGGCGCTGAAGCTGCGGGTGCGGGACGCCTGCCTGGGCGTCGCGCGGGAGCTGCTGGCGGACTGCGGGGACGCGGAGGCGGCCTGGGCGGCGGTCAGGGGCGCGACGGACGCCTTTTCCGCCGCGGCGGAGGCGGAGGCCCGGCGACAGGGCTACGCGGGCGCGGTGCGCGCGGAGGCGGGCGAGTACGACTTCCCGGACCGCGTCTACGGCGGGGCGCTGGTGCCCGCGGGGCGCTACCGTGCGCTGCGCGTGGTGCTCGGCGCGGGGGCGGGCCGGAACTGGTGGTGCGTGCTGTACCCGTGCCTGTGCCTGCCGGAGGAATGCCGGGACGGCGCGCCGGTGGCGTTTCACTCGGCGCTGTTGGACTGGCTGCGCGGCGCGTTCGGAGGCCGGGCATGAGGGCGCGGCGGATCGTCGCGCTGGCGCTGGCGCTCGCGCTGCTGGCGGGCGGCGCGGCGCGGGCGGCGGTGCTGGAGGTGGGCTCCAGCGGCAGCGACGTGAAGAAGGTCCAGCAGAAGCTGATCCAGTGGGGCTACCTGGACGGCGCCGCCGACGGCAAATTCGGCGCGGCCACGCGGGATGCGGTGCTGGCGTTCCAGCGCAGGAACGGCCTGAGCGCCGACGGCAGGGTCGGCCCGGCCACCGCCGCGGCCATGGGCGTGACGCTGTCCGGGGGCAGCCAGGCGGCGTCCTCGTCCTCGGTGATCTCCGCCGACCACCGGCTGCTGGCGAAGCTGGTGTACGCCGAGGCGCGGGGCGAGAGCTACAAGGGCCAGGTGGCCGTGGCGGCGGTGGTGCTGAACCGGGTGAAGAGCGCGTCGTTCCCGAACACCATCTCGGGGGTGATCTACCAGTCCGGGGCGTTCAGCTGCGTGAGCAACGGCTCCATCAACAAGACGCCGGACAGCACCGCCGTCCGCGCCGCGCTGGACGCGCTGAACGGCTGGGATCCCACCGGCGGCTGCCTCTACTACTACAACCCCAGCAAGACGAACGATACATGGATTCGCACCCGCACGGTCAAGACCGTGATCGGCAACCATCAGTTCGCGGTGTGAAGCCCGACCGGGAGGGACGTTATGAAGCTGCAATCCTTACTCCAGCCGAAGAAGCTGATCGCGCTGCTGACGGCGCTGGCGCTGTTGCTGCTGGGCACGGCGGGCTTCGCCGCGGCGCAGACGCTCCGGCTGAACGCCGCCAACGCGCGGTTGAGCGCCGTGACGCAGAAGGCGATCTACGAGACGTGCGAGCTCACCGAGGGCCTGGCGGTGAACCTGCGCAAGCTGCAGGTGGCGGCGGAGCCGGGCCAGGCGCAGGCGCTGCTGAACGCGGCGGCGCTGCAGACCCAGGGCGCGCTGAGCAACCTGGCGCTGCTGCCGCTGGAGCAGGACACCGTGGCCGCCACGCTGAAGTTCATCAACCAGGCGGGGGACTTCGCGCAGGCGCTGTCCGCGCGGCTGGGGAACGGCGGCGCGCTCACCCCCGACGACTACGCCACGCTCAACCGCCTGGCCGCCGGCGCGGCGACCTTTTCCGCGGGCATGGGCGCGCTGCTGGAGCGCTACGAGCGCGGCGAGGCGGTGTTTGAAACCTCCTCCGCGCAGGACCCCGCCTCCCTCGCGCCGCTGACGAACCCGGCGGCGGAGTACCCCGCTCTGCTCTACGACGGCCCCTTTTCCGACAGCCGCGCGGACGGCGACTTCAAGGCGCTGGCGAACCTCCCCGAGGTTGACGAGCCCGCCGCGCGGGCGGCGCTGGCGGCGTTCATGGGCGTGGACGCGGCGGACGTGACGCCCCTGGGCGAGAGCGACATCCCGGTGGCCTGCTACGAGTACGCGCTGCGCAAGGGCCCCTACCACCTCACCGCCGGGGTCACGAAGGCCGGCGCGCGGGTGCTGTACGCGCTGTGCGACGACGACGTGCCGGGCGGGAGCATCTCCCGGGAGAACGCGGTGGCGGCGGCGCGGGCGTTCCTGAAGTCGCGCGGCTACGGCGAGCTGGCCATGAGCTACGCCAGCCGCTTCGGGGGGATCCTGACCGTGAACTTCGCCGCCGTGCAGGAGGGGGTCGTGCTGTACCCGGACCTGGTGAAGGCGCAGGTGTCGCTGGCGGACGGGGAGATCATCGGCCTGGAGGCCGCGGGCTACCTGATGAACCACGTGCCCCGGCGGCTGGCGACGCCCGCGCTGGGCGAAGAGGAGGCCATGGCGCGCGTCGGCGCGGCGCTGACGCCCCTGCGCGCGCGGCTGTGCGTGATCCCCGAGGGGAACGGCGAGGCGCTGTGCTACGAGGTCACCGCCGAGTCCGCCGGGGATACCTTCCTGGCCTACATCGACGCCATGACCGGCGCCGAGCGCGAGCTGATGCAGGTGGTGGACGAGCTCGGCGGCACCATGGTGATGTGACGGCCGATCGGAAGGAGGAAGGCAGAGTTGACGAGCTATCCCGTTTCACGGCCCCAGGGCGCGCCGCATACGATACCGCGACCAACCTTTGCGGAGCGTGATACGATGATTTCCAGGGGAGAGCTGTACAGCGCCTGCCTCGACCCGGTCGTGGGCTCGGAGCAGGGCGGCATCCGCCCGGTGCTGGTGATCCAGAACGACGTGGGCAACCGCTACAGCCCCACGGTGATCGTGCTGGCGGTGACCGGCCAGCAGAACAAGGCGCACCTGCCCACCCACGTGCCCGTGGCCCGCGAGGGCACGGGGCTGATGAAGGACAGCGTGGTGCTGGCGGAACAGATCCGCACGCTGGACAAGCGCCGCCTGCGCGAGCGCATCGGCGTGCTGCGCCCCGAGGTGATGGCCCAGGTGGGCGAGGCGCTGAAGATTTCGCTGGGCTTCGGGGAGTGCCTGCGCCAGTAGGCCTCCCCGGGCGACGAGATTGTAATAATTTTATGCAGGGCTGACGCAGGGGGGATTGTATGGTATAATGAAAAGGGGCGGTATCGACGCCGCCCGACAATCCTCGTGCGAGTTGGGGGACATATCCGGTGATTTACATTCTACTCGGGCTGCTGATGCTGCTGGCGGGCATCGCCGTGGCGGCGTGGTTTGCCTACCAGAACCGGGAGCTGCGGGACTCCATGGCCCAGCAGAAGGCGGAAGAGGACCCCGCCGAGGCGCTGAAGCGGGAGCAGGCCATCCGCCGCAACCTGCAGCGCATCTGCGACCGCCGGGTGGCGGAGGTGCGCAAGCTCCGCGAAGACCTGCGCGCGAGCGAGGCCCGGGCCCAGGAGCTGGAGAACCAGATCACCCAGCTGAACGTGAACCTGTTCCAGGAGAGCGGGCGACGCATACTGGCCGAAAAGGACGAGGGCGCGCGCCGCATGAAGCAGGAGCTGGCGGACAAGCAGCTCACCGAGGCGAAGGATCGCCTGCGCCAGCAGGAGGCCGAGGCGAAGGAACGGGAGGCCGGCCTCCGGGAGACCATCGCCGGGCTGGAGGCGGAGAACGACCGCCTGCGCGCCAGCCGCGCGCGGCACTCGCCCCGCCGCTCCGCCGCGCAGCCGGACAGCCAGATCACGGTGGACGAGATCCTGAAGGAAGCGAAGGAATGAGCGCAGGCCCGCATCGCCGAAGAAACCCTGACGAACGGGGACGGGCGCGCGGGACATCCTGCAAAAGTATATCGACACAGGGGAATACCGATTAAAACAGGCGGCAGGCGCATGAGCGCCTGCCGCCTGTTCGTTTCGGCGGAAGGGAAATTACCGGATCTTCGCCAGGAACCGCTCCAGGCGGTCCATGGACTCCGAGAGGTTTTGCAGGCTGCTGGCGTAGCACATGCGCACGAAGCCCTCGCCGCCCTGCCCGAAGGCGTTGCCGGGGATGGCGGCCACGTGCTCCTCCACCAGGAAGCGCTCGCAGAACTCCGCGCTGGTCATGCCGGTGGAGCGGATGCTGGGGAACATGTAGAACGCGCCCCGCGGCTCGAAGCATTCCAGCCCCGCGGCCCGCAGCTTGTCCAGCAGGAAGCGGCGGCGGTAGTCGTAGTCCTTGCGCATGGTTTCCACGTCGTGATCGCCGGAGCGCATGGCCTCCACCGCGGCGTACTGGCTGGTGGTGGGCGCGCACATGATGGCGTACTGGTGGATCTTCAGCATCTGCTTGATCAGCGGCTCCGGCCCGCACAGGTAGCCCATGCGCCAGCCGGTCATGGCGTGGCTCTTGGAGAAGCCGTTCACCACCAGCGTGCGCTCGGCCATGTCCGGCAGGTTCGCCATGGACACGTGGTGCCCGCCGTAGGTGAGCTCGGCGTAGATCTCGTCGGACAGCACCAGGATGTCCGTGCCCCGCAGCACCTCCGCCAGGGCCTCCAGGTCCCGCCGCTCCATGATGCCGCCGGTGGGGTTGTTGGGGAAGGGCAACACGACCATCTTGGTCCGCGGGGTGATGGCGGCCCGCAGCGCCTCGGGGGTCAGGCGGAACTCGTCCGCGGCGCGGGTCTCCACGTACACCGGCACGCCCCCCGCCATGGCCACGATCGGGCCGTAGCACACGAAGGACGGCACGGGCACGATGACCTCGTCCCCCTCGCTGACGACGGCGCGCACCGCCAGGTCGATGCCCTCGCTGCCGCCCACGGTGACCACGATCTGCCGGGCCGGGTCGTAGCTGAGGTTGAAGCGGCGGTACAGGTACTTGCTGATCTCCCGGCGCAGCTCCATGAGGCCGGCGTTGCTGGTGTACTTGGTAAAGCCCTTCTCCAGCGCGTAGATGCCCGCGTCGCGGATGTGCCAGGGCGTCACGAAGTCCGGCTCGCCCACGCCCAGCGAGATGGCGTCGGAGGAGTGCATGTTCTCCAGCAGGTCGAAGAACTTGCGGATGCCCGAGGGAGCGATGCCCTTCACCCGGGGGGAGAGCACGGAATTGTAGTCGATCATATGAACAACAGCCTCTCTTCCTGCTCGGGCAGCTTGGGGAAGATGTGGTTCTTCTCCTTGTACTTCTTGAGGATGAAGTGCGTGGCCGTACCGGTGACGCCCTCGATGATGGCCAGCCGCGCGTGCACGAACTCCGCCACCTCGCGCAGGGAGCGGCCGGTGATGGTCACGGCCAGGTCATAGGCGCCGGACATGAGGTAGAGGCTCTCTACTTCTTCGTACTGGTAGATGCGCTCGGCGATGCGGTCAAAGCCGTCGCCGCGCTGCGGGGCGATGCGCACCTCGATGAGCGCCGTGACCAGCTCGTCGTCGGTCTTGGTCCAGTCGATCAGGGTGGGATAGCCCAGGATGATGTGCTCGGATTCGTAGCGGGCGATGTCCGCGACCACGTCCTGCTCCGCGCGGCCCAGCATGGTCGCCAGCTGCTGCGGGGTCTGCCGTCCGTCTTTTTCCAGCAGGGTCAAGAGCTCGTCCATAGGGGAATGTCCTCCTTGCGGTACTGTCGTTCGGATCATAGGCGTCGCCGGAGGCCGATGCGCCATCGGAGCCCCCGGCGGCTGTGTCAAGGGTATTATAGTGGGTTTGCGGCGCGAGGTCAAGGCGGTGTGCGTTTCAAATCCGCGAAGATGCGCGACCGGCGGCTATTTTTTCTCCGCCAGCAGCTTCTCCGCGCTGACCAGCTTCACGCACAGCGCGAACAGCCGGGCCGCCACGCCCAGGTCCTGGAGGGAAGGGTAGGACGGCGCGATGCGGATGCTGTTGTCGTTGGGGTCCTTGCCGTAGGGCCAGGTGGCGCCGGCGCCGGTCATCACCACGCCGGCCTTCTTGGCCCGCGCCACGATGGCCTTCGCGCAGCCGGGCAGGCTTTCGAAGTGCATGAAGTAACCGCCCAGGGGCTCGGTCCAGGTGCCGATCCCCAGGCCGCCCAGCTCCTCCTCCAGCGTGTTCTCCACCAGCTCGAACTTGGGGCGCAGGATGTCGGCGTGCTTGCGCATGTGCTCCACCATGCCGTGGATGTCGCCGAAGAAGCGCACGTGGCGCAATTGGTTCACCTTGTCATGGCCGATGGTCTGGCGGCGCAGCTGGTTGCAGATGTCCTCCATGTTGTTCGGGGACGTGGCCAGCGCGGCGATGCCGGAGCCGGGGAAGGTGATCTTGCTGGTGGAGGCGAACTTGTACACCAGGTCGGGGTTGCCGGCGCGCTTGCACTCCGCCAGGATCTCGATCAGGTAGTCCTGCTTTTCGTCGTACAGGTGGTGCATGCCGTAGGCGTTGTCCCAGAAGATGCGGAAGTCCGGGGCGGCGGGCTTCAGCCGCGCGAAGCGGCGCACGGTCTCGTCGCTGTAGGAAAAGCCCTGCGGGTTGGAATACTTCGGCACGCACCAGATGCCCTTGATGGTCGCGTCCTCGGCCACCAGCTTTTCCACCAGGTCCATCTGCGGGCCGGTGGGCGTCATGGGCACGGGGATCATCTCGATGCCGAAGTACTCGGTGATGGCGAAGTGCCGGTCGTAGCCGGGCACCGGGCAGAGGAACTTCACCCGGTCCAGCTTGCACCAGGGCGTGGAGCCCATGATGCCGTGGGTGTAGGCGCGGGAGACGGTGTCGTACATCACGTTCAGGCTGGAGTTGCCGTAGATGATGATGTCCTTGGGGTTGTTCTCCATCATGTCGCCCAGCAGCTCCCGCGCCTCGTCGATGCCGGTCAGCGCGCCGTAGTTGCGGCAGTCGGTGCCGTCCTCGCAGGTCAGGTCGCTGTTTGAATCCAGCACGTCCATCATGTGCATGGACAGGTTCAACTGCTCCTGGCAGGGCTTGCCGCGGCTCATGTTCAGCCGCAGCTCCATTTTCTGGAACTGATGATATTCCTTTTTCAGCTGCTCGACTTCCTTTGTCAGCTCTTCACAGGTCATTTCTGCGTAGGTTTTCATCGCGCGATCAGGCCCTTCCCAAATGATGATTTTCACTTTTTGATATTCTATCATATCTCCTTGCCCAAATCCATGTTATTATTGAGGGGATTCAGGTTAAATTTGCATTTTTTTGCATGCGATCATTCAACATGCGCGCGAAAGGGGATGTCGCCCCCGCATTCCGGCCCCCGCCCCCGCATCCGCGCGGGCCGGTTTCGGGGCGGCGCTTCGTATAATAATGCCCAAAACGCCCCGAACGTGCGGGATTCAATCGAAAAATAAACATGGCATACGTTGCGGAATGGCCGCAGATGTGCTATAGTGAAACATGGACTTTCGAATTTGCCCTCATCGATACCGGAGGTGTTATCGTGGAATTCAAACGCATGACCGTCGCTGAAATCAAGAACAGCATCGTCAACAAGCTGCGCACGCAGTTTGCCTGCGAGACGACCGACGCGACGCCCGAGCAGCTGTACGAGGCGCTGGCGCTGGTGGTGCGCGACGAGATCATGGCGCGCCGCACCGCGTCCCGCGACGTGCGCAAGGAGGCGGGCGCCAAGAAGGTGTACTACCTCAGCGCCGAGTTCCTGATCGGCCGCGCGCTGCACAACAACATGGTGAACCTGGTCAACGAGAAGAACTACATCAAGGCCATGGAGGAGCTGGGCATCGACCGCACCGTGGTCTTTGAAAAGGAGCCGGAGCCGGGCCTGGGCAACGGCGGCCTGGGCCGCCTGGCCGCCTGCTTCCTGGACAGCCTGACCACGCTGAAGCTGCCCGCCATGGGCTGCACCATCCGCTATGAGTACGGCCTGTTCCGCCAGAAGCTGGTGGACGGCTACCAGGTGGAGGTGCCCGACAACTGGCTGACCAGCGGCAACATCTGGGAGATCCCCCGCCCCAACCAGACCGTGGAGGTGCACTTCGGCGGCAAGGTGGAGACCGCGGAGGAGAACGGCCGCATGGTGTTCCGCCACACCGACTACAAGACCGTCATGGCCGTGCCCTACGACATCCCCGTGGTGGGCTACGACAGCACCATGGTCAACTTCCTGCGCACCTGGAGCGCCCGCGCGGTGAACCAGATCGACATGAAGAGCTTCAACCAGGGCCAGTATGTGCGCGCCGCCGAGGAGCGGGAGCTGGCGGAGGTCATCTCCAAGATCCTGTATCCCGCGGACGAGACCCTGCAGGGCAAGGAGCTGCGGCTGCGGCAGCAGTACTTCTTCTCCTCCGCGTCCATCCAGTTCGCGGTGAAGGAGTTCATCGACACCTACGGCTACAACTGGTCCATCTTCCCGGACAAGGTGGCCATCCACATCAACGACACCCATCCCGCCGTGGCCATCCCGGAGCTGATGCGCATCCTGATGGACGATCACGACCTGGGCTGGGACGCCGCGGAGAACATCTGCCGCCGCACCTTCGCCTACACCAACCACACCGTGCTCTCCGAGGCGCTGGAGAAGTGGCCCGAGGAGCTGTTCGCGCAGCAGTTGCCCCGCATCTACATGATCCTCCAGGAGATGAACAGCCGCCTGTGCGCGCGCCTGTGGAACGCCTATCCCGGCCAGTGGGAGCGCATCGGCCACATGGCCATACTGGCCTACGACAAGGTGCACATGGCGAACCTGTCGGTGGCCTACGCGCACTCCGTGAACGGCGTGTCCGCCATCCACACCGACATCCTGAAGCGCGACACCTTCCACGACTACTACCAGATGCAGCCCAGCAAGTTCGTGTCCATCACCAACGGCATCACCCATCGCCGCTGGCTGATGCAGTGCAACCCCGAGCTGTCCGCGCTGATCGACGAGGCCATCGGCGACGGCTGGCGCAAGGACTTCGACCGCCTGGCGGAGCTGAAGCCCTTCGCCGACGACAAGGCGTTCCGCGAGAAGTTCGCCGAAGTGAAATACCACAACAAGCTGCACCTGGCGGACCGCGTATACCGCATGCAGGGCATCGAGATGCAGCCCGACAGCCTGTTCGACGCCCAGGCCAAGCGCCTGCACGAGTACAAGCGCCAGATCATGAACGCGCTGCGCATCCTGGCCATGTACAACGACGTCATCGAGCATCCCGACTGGGACTTCCGCCCGGTGACCTTCATCTTCGGCGCGAAGGCGGCCCCCAGCTACCAGCGCGCCAAGATGACCATCAAGCTCATCAACTCCGTGGCGGATCTGGTCCGGAACAACCCCGTCACCAACAAGCTCATCAACGTGGTATTCCTGGAGAACTACTGCGTGTCCGTGGCCGAGGCGCTGATGCCCGCCACCGACGTGTCCGAGCAGATTTCCACCGCGGGCAAGGAGGCCAGCGGCACCGGCAACATGAAGTTCATGATGAACGGCGCGGTCACGCTGGGCACCATGGACGGCGCGAACTGCGAGATCTACGACCAGGTCGGCCCGGAGAACATCTACATCTTCGGCCTGAAGGCCCACGAGGTGGAGGCGAACTATCCCACCTACAAGGCCCATGAGATCTACGAGACCAACCCCCGCGTGCGCCGCGTGATGGAGCAGTTGATCGACGGCACGCTGTGCCGCGAGAACCACCGCATGTTCCAGGAGATCTACCACTCGCTGCTGTTCGGCGACAACGGCGGCATGGCCGATCCCTACTTCGTGCTGCAGGACCTGTCGGACTACGTGAACACCTCCCGCCAGGTGTTCCGCGACTTCGACCAGCGCGACCTGTGGCTGCGCAAGGCGGTGCTGAATACCGCCAGCTCCAGCTTCTTCACCTCCGACCGCACCATCAGCGAGTACAACAACAAGATCTGGCACCTGAAGCCGTTGGCGCTCTGATCGAACAGGGAACCCGGCGCGGGGGCGTCGGAAAGCCCGCCCGGGTTCCGGAATAATCCCGCGAAAGACAGCGTCTAATGACGCTGTCCTTTCGCGTAAATCATCCCTTGAATTTCCCATCCCAAGGAGCGATGTCCATGCAACTCTACCACGATTCCCGCGATCCCGAATACCGTTCGCCCATGGGGGCGCAGCCCTGCAGGGGGGAGATTTGCCTGCGCCTGCGCGCGGAGGGCGTGGCCCGGGCGTGGCTGCGGCTGTGGTGGCAGGACAACGAGACCTGGCTGCCCATGGACCGCGCCCGGGACGACCTCTACGTGTGCACGCTGCGCCTGCCGGAGCAGCCGGGGCTGATGTGGTACTTCTTCGTCGCCGAGGACGCCGGCGGCCGACGGCTCTTCCTGGGCAATGCCTGGGACGGCCTGGGCGGCGCGGGGGAGGTGCTGGACCGCGAGCCCGAGGGCTACCAGATTACCGTGTACGACCCCGATTACCGCACCCCGGAGTGGCTGCGCAACGGCATGATGATGCAGATTATGGTGGACCGCTTCTGCGCCATCGGCAAGCCCGACCCGCGCAACCTGCCGCCCGCCAGCTACTACCACGTGCACTGGGACGACGACCCGGCGCTGATCATCAACGACGACAAGTACGGCGACAACTGCAACAACGACCACTTCGGCGGCAACCTGCGCGGCATCCAGCGGAAGCTGGACTACATCCAGGGGCTGGGCGTGACGGTGCTGTACCTGAACCCCATCTTCAAGGCGCGCAGCAACCACAAGTACAACACCGGCGATTACATGCAGATCGACCCCAGCTTCGGCAACGAGGAGGACTTCCGCGACCTGTGCCGGGCGGCGGCGGTGCGGGGCATCCGCGTGATCCTGGACGGCGTGTTCAGCCACACCGGCTCCGACAGCCGCTACTTCAACAAGGACGGCCACTACGGCCCCGGCGGCGCGTACAACGACCCCGAGTCCCCCTACCGCGACTGGTACTGCTTCACCATCTGGCCGGACGAGTACGAATCCTGGTGGGGCTTCAAGACCCTGCCCAACGTGCGCGAGGAGACGCCGGGCTACCAGCGCTTCATCATCGAGGACGACGACAGCGTCACCGCGCACTGGCTGCGGGCCGGCGCCTCCGGCTGGCGGCTGGACGTGGCCGACGAGCTGCCGATGAACTTCATCCGCAAGGTGCGCACCCGCATCCGCCGGGAGAAGCCCGACAGCGCGCTGATCGGCGAGGTGTGGGAGGATCCCAGCAACAAGGTGGCCTACGGCGAGACCCGCTGCTACTGCCTGGGCGACACGCTGGACAGCGCCATGAACTACCCCCTGCGCGCGGCGATTCTGGATTTCCTGACCTACCGCTGCGACGCGGAGCAGTTTGTGCGGCGCGTGCTGAGCCTGCGCGAGAACATGCCCGACGCCTTCTTCTATTCGCTGATGAACCTGCTGGGCAGCCACGACACCGCCCGCGCCATCAACATGCTGGCGGACATCGGCGACATGGCCCCCGACCGCGTGTACCGGCACCCGTTCGTGCTGAGCCCCGAGGACTACGCCCGCGGCCGCCGCAGGATGATCATGGCCTGGGCGCTGGTGAACGCGCTGCCGGGCATGCCCTGCCTGTACTACGGCGACGAGGCCGGGCTCACCGGCATGGCCGATCCCTACAACCGCCATACCTATCCCTGGGGGCAGGAGGATGCGGGCCTGGTGAACACCTACCGCACCATCATGCGCGAGCGCATGCGCATTCCCGCGCTGCGCACCGGCGACATGAAGCTGACCGCCATCGGCAAGGACGTGGTGCTCGTGGAGCGCAGCATCACCGGCGGCAGGGACGTGTTCGGCGCGCGCCAGCGCGACGACTACCGCGCGCTGGCCGTGAACCGCGCCGGCGAGACCCGCCGCTTCGAGTTCGGCGGACTCGCCCACGAGATCCCCGGCGAGACGTCCATGTACATCGACCCCGCCATCAAGGCCCACCGGCTGGAGGAAATGCGCAAGGGCAACCGATAGCCGCCCCGGTTCCCCGCAACGCGGGGCGGGCCGCGCCGACCCTTGTCCGCATTTAGCCAAGAAAAGAACCGCCGCGCGTCGTCGACGCGCGGCGGTTTTGCGTGCGGGGATCAGTCCTCCGGCGCCTGGGCGAGGAGCTCCAGGCTGTGGGAGGCGTTCATGCGGTTGCACATCTTCACCAGGGTCTCCAGCGGCACGTTGTGCAGCTGCTGCTTCTGGCCGCGGACGGTGATGGCCACGGTCTCGTCCGCCGCTTCCTTGTCGCCCACCACGACGATGTAGGGGTCCTTCATGGTCTTGGCGAACTTGATCTTCTCGTTCATGTTCTTGTCGGCGTAGTCCACCTCCACGCGGATGCCCTCGTCCTCCAGGCGCTCGACGACCTTCTTCGCGTAGTCGTTGTGCTCGGGCCGGATGGGCACCACGCACACCTGATAGGGGCTGAGCCAGAAGGGGAAGGCGCCCTTGAAGTTCTCGATGATGATGCCGATGAAGCGCTCCAGCGAGCCGTACAGTGCGCGGTGGATGACGATGGGCATTTCCTGGCCGCCCTCGGGGGTGACGTAGGTCAGGCCGAAGTTGTGGGGAAGCTGGAAGTCGAGCTGGATGGTGCCGCACTGCCACTCGCGGCCCAGGGCGTCCTTGATCTGCAGGTCGATCTTCGGGCCGTAGAAGGCGCCGTCGCCCTCGTTGACCTCGTAGCCGCCCTCGCCGTACTTGTCGTCCAGGATCTTCTTCAGGGCCGCCTCGGCGCGGTTCCAGCTCTCGATGTCGCCCATGAAGTCCTCCGGGCGGGTGGACAGCTCCGCGCGGTAGGTGACGCCGAAGGTGGCGTAGATTTCGTCGGCGATGGAGATGATGTCGGCGATCTCATCCTCGATCTGGCTCTCCATGACGAAGGTGTGGTCGTCGTCCTGCCGGAACTCCTGCACGCGGAACAGGCCGTTCATCTGGCCGGACTTCTCCTTGCGGTGCAGCACGTCGTACTCGCTGTAGCGGATGGGCAGCTCCTTGTAGCTGTGCACGGTGCGCCGGTAGGTCATCATGGCGTTGGGGCAGTTCATGGGCTTGGCGCCCATGGTGTCCTCGGCGTCGCGGTTGAACACGGGGCTGCCGGCCACCAGCTTCACGTCGGCGGTCTCGTCCAGGCCGTCCTGCAGGTTCTCCAGCACGCCGGGGATCTCGGCGTCCGCGGCCATGAAGCCCGCCACGCCGGGCACCATGAACATGTTGTTCTGGTAGTGCGCCCAGTGGCCGGAGATCTGCCACAGCTTCTTCTTGTTGATCAGCGGCGCGGAGATCTCGGTGTAGCCGTGCTTCTCCTGGAGCTTGCGGGAGTAGGCCAGCAGGGTCTGGTACAGCTTCCAGCCGCGGGGCAGCCAGTAGGGCATGCCGGGCGCGGTCTCGTCGAACATGAACAGCTCCAGCTCCTTGCCCAGCTTCTTGTGGTCGCGCTCCTGGGCCTCGCGGATCAGGTTCAGGTGGGCCTTGAGCTGCTGCTGGTCCGGGAAGGCGTACACGTACACGCGCTGCAGGGAATCGCGCTTCTCGTCGCCGCGCCAGTACGCGCCGGAGACGGAGCGGATCTTGTAGGCCACGGAGAGCAGCTCGGCGGAGTTCTCCACGTGAGGGCCGCGGCACAGGTCCACGAAGTCGTCGCCGGTGTAGTAGACGGTGAGCTTCTCGCCCTCGGGCAGGTCGTTGATGAGCTCCTCCTTGTACTTCTGGCCCCTGAAGATCTCCAGCGCCTCGTCCCGGGTGACTTCCTTCACGGTCCAGGGCTCCTTGCGCTTCATGATCTCCTTCATCTTGGCTTCGATCTCGGGGAAGTCCTCGGTGGAGAGGTTGCGGGGCAGCAGGAAGTCGTAGTACATGCCGTCGGCGATCTGCGGGCCGATGGCGATTTGCACGTTGTCCCTGCCGAAGATCTCCATGACGGCCTTGGCCAGGATGTGGGCCAGCGAGTGGCGGTAGAGGCTGAGGAATTGTTCGCGATCCATGGTATTACGCTCCTTTGATTTGATGGTAGTGGCAGAGTACGATGATAAAAAACGGCGTCCGTCCCGTATGCCGGGACGAATGCCGTTGTGCATCCGCGGTTCCACCCTGCTGGTTCACGACGCTGCGTGAGCCGCTCGTTCGCGCTGTATCGGGCGCGGCGCGCCGGTCATCGGGGGCTGGTATCCGCCGGCGGCCGCGGCCCGAGTTTGCAGCTCTGCTCAGGCTCTCTGCGCGCGCCCCTCCGGGAACGTGTTCCCCGTCCTCTGACAGGATGCAGCCATTGTACCACGGCGGGCGGGCGTTGTCAACGTGGGAAGGGTAAATTCTGGTTTTCGGCGGGGCGGTCGGCCGGAGCCGGTTCCAGCCCCAGCTCCCCGATCTCCCGCGCGATCTCCCGGCCGCGCTCGTAGAACATCAGCGACCGGTTGTGGCGGAAGTAGGCGTCGCAGCCGTACTTGCCGATGAAGCGCGCGCTGTCGGGGTCCACGGACAGCTCCGTCACCAGTATGAGCAGCTCCTGGCCGTCGGGGAAGGCGGTTTCGGCGAAGGCGAACATGTGCTCCAGCCGGTCCCGCGCCTCCGCCGCCCGCCCCGCGAGCGCGCGCGTTTCGGCCTCGAAGCGCTCCGCCAGCCAGGGGTAGGGCGCGCGCTCCGCGGGCAGCCCGGCCGCGAAGGCCTCCAGCAGCGCCTCCGCCTGCCTGCGCACCCGGGCGCTCTCCCGGGACAGCGCGTTCGCCTGGCTGCGGGCGGCGGTCTCGGCGCGCAGGCGCTCCGCCATTTCGCCCAGCAGCGCCGCGGCGGCGTCGCGGTCGGCGGCGGCGAACTGCGCCTTGCGCGCGCGCAGGCGGTTCATGACCCCCTCCAGCGCGTCGTAGCGGCGCAGCACCGCCCGCACGTCCGTGCGCGCGGCGTCGGTGAGCAGCCCCAGCAGCGACAGCCGCTCGTCGAACCGGGCGTTCCGCGCGCGCTCCAGCACGTCCGCGCCGGCCTTCCCGGCCAGTATGCGCTCCACCTGGTAGTCGGCGCGGTACTTGCTGAACAGGTCGTAGTACGCGGCGAAGGACTTGGCCACGGCGTCGTTCTGCAGGTACTGGCGGATCAGCGGCTCGTCCACGGGGAAGCCCTTCTGCTCGAACAGCTTCAGCATGTCGGACAGGTCCACCCAGCCGCGGGCGGTGACGAACCGCTTGCCCTCCACGGTGGACTCGACGCGGTAGAAGTCGTCCCGCCGGATCTCCAGGTAGCTGGTCACGGCGGGGTGCACGGCGCGGGCCAGCGCGTACTCCTTCCAGGCGTCGTAGTCCGGCTCCACGTCGATGCGCTTCAGCCGGTCCAGCGTCACCACGTCGAACTCCCGCACGCTGCTGTTGTACTCCGGCGGGTTGCCCGCGGTGACCACCACCCAGCCCTCCGGCACGCGGTGGCGGCCGAAGGTCTTGAACTGCAGGAATTGCAGCATGGAGGGCGCCAGCGTCTCGCTGACGCAGTTGATCTCGTCCAGGAACAGTATGCCCTCCCGGATGCCGCTCTCCCGCACGCACTGGTGGACGCTGGCGATGATCTCCGACATGGTGTACTCCGACACGTCGTACTCCCGGCCGTCGAAGGCCTCCTTCACGATGAAGGGCAGGCCCAGGGCGCTCTGGCGGGTGTGGTGGGTCATGGAATAGGCGACCAGCCCGATGCCCAGCTCCTGGGCGATCTGCTCCATGATGGCCGTCTTGCCGATGCCCGGCGCGCCGAGCAGGAACACGGGGCGCTGGCGCTCCATCGGGACGACGGGGTCGCCGAACTCGTCCTTCGTCAGGTAGGCGCGGACGGCGTATTCGATCTGTTGCTTGGCCTGCTTGATGTTCATGGGTTCCTCCGGGTTGTGCGATCGGTCGGGTGGCGTGCATCGGTTTCGTTCAGCGGGGCGGCCGGACGGACAGCGCGTCCTCGTCCAGCACCACGCGCATGGCCCAGGGCGGGACCTCGGGCAGGGCGCCGTCGGCGGGCTCCACGAACGCGAAGGCGGTCTCGTAGTCGGGCTTGCGCTCGGGGTAGACGCCCTGGCCGTCGGTGAAGTAGATCAGCCCCCGCAGCCGCGTCAGCTCCCGGGCGCGCAGCAGCTCGTCCACGCGGCGGAACACGGGCCGGAAGTCCGTGCCGCCCAGGCCCTTGGCGCTGAAGGACTGCATGTAGCGGTCGAATTCCTCGCGGTTGGTGATCCGCGCGTGCTCCTGGATCTCGGAATCGCACTGCAGGATGTGCAGGTTGACCTTCCGGAAGAAGCTCTCCTCGCTCTGCAGGATCTCCCACGTGCGGGTCAGGAAGCGCTCCACCAGCGCCCCGCTGGTGCTGCCGGAGGTGTCGATGGCGACCACAAACTCCCGCACGCGCTTCACTTCGCGCGTCTCCAGCGGTTCGATGAGGGGCAGGTTGCCGTAGAGCCGCAGGCCGTAGGTGTAGAAGACCTGGTCGAATTCGTCGTCGTTGAGCTGCATGTGCTCGCCCAGCACGGCGAACTTCCGCAGGAAGGCGGCGTAGTCGGTCTTCGTGCGGCTGCCGACCTCCAGCCGGCGCATCAGCTCCCCGGCCGCCTCGCCCCGCTGGCGGGACTGGGCCTCCAGCTCCAGCCGGATGCGCTCGCCGGCCTCGCGCCACTCCCGCTCCAGGCGCTGGCGGTCGCTCTCCCGGAGCTGTTCCTCGTAGTCGCGCAGGTCCGCCGGGCCGGGGGCCTCGCCGCCTTCCTGCACGAGCGTGTCGTCCAGGCCGCTGCCGCTGCCGCCGGAGGGCGAGGCGCCGCCCTGGCTGCGTGCGTCGCCGGAATCGCCGGAAACGCCGGTGGCCGAGGGGGAGTCCGCGCCGCCGTCGGTGCGGTCGTTGCGGCTCTGCGCGCCGACCGGGGTGCTGCTGTCGCCGCCCTCGGTGTCGAGCCCCCGGCCCGTGTTCTGCTGCTCGGACGTCCCGCCGTCCTCCTTGCGGGATCGCGCCTCTCCCGAGTCGCCGCCGGCCTCGCTCCGGAGCGCGCGCTGCTCCGCTTCGCCGCCGCGGTCGTCGTCCTGACGGGCGGAGAAGGCGCGGCTGCCCTCGTCCTGCCGGACGGGGTCCCGGGACGACGCGCCCGCCTCCGACGCGGCGTCGGGCGACTCTTCCTTCTCGCCGCCGCCCCCGGCGCGCGGCCGGTCCGGGCGATCCTCGGCGGGCGTCTCCCGCGGGGCCTCCCGCCTGCGCCGGTCGTCCTCGCCGCCCGTGGGTTTGCCGTCCTCGCCCTTTTCGCCCTGCTGCCGGTCGCCCCGGCGCTTCGGCTTGTGCCAGAGCGCGTGGTCGTCGGCGGCGAACAGCGCCTTCCATTCCTCCGGCGCGGGGTTTTCGCCGAAGTAGCGGTACAGCTTCTCCGCCGTCAGCAGGCCCAGCCGGTGCGCCAGCGCGCCCGCGACCACCTGCTGCTCCGCCTGCCTCGGCGCGGCGAAGCGATCCAGCTCCAGGCTGTTGATGAGGCTCTCCACGGCGATGTCCGCCGCCAGGTCCCAGCGCTCCCGCTCCACCAGCGTGTGGATGAAGGGGTGGCGGAACACACAGTGCAGCAGCGCGTGGAGGGTATCGCGGGGCGGCAGGGCAGGGCTCTTCAGGTAGCGGCGCAGCACGAACTCCGGACCGTAGAACAGGCTGCGGCCGTCGGTGGCGAGGGTGCAGTCGGCGGGCTCGGCGCGCAGGCGAAACACCGCCATATCCATGAACCGCAGGTTCAGGACGATGGCGTTGCGGCTCAGCTCCATGACCTCCGCCGCCAGGCGTTCGATTCGTTGCCGGTCCGACATGGCGCACCTCATTGACTGCCTTGGGATTGAGCCCAGTATAGCATCCCAAGGTTAACCGCAGGTTGCTATTCGGAAGGAATTGGGGTATACTGCATGATAGTAGAAAACGGGAGGCGCGGCATGGCGGAACGGGGCTTTTTGAAGTTGTACTTCCACGGGGAGGACGCGGGCGCGGCGCGGCAAATGCTGGCCGACGCCGGGCTGACGACGGCGGTTCGCGGCGCGGACGGCGCGGCGTCGGGCATGGGGGACGGGGCGCTGCCGTCCGCCTTCTGCCGGCGCTTTCCCGGGCTCGGCCTGCGGGGGTCGCTGCACCTGCCCGGCGAGCGCACGGACTTCTTCTCGCTGCCCGGCGCCGGGGAGCTCGCCTCGTTCCGCAGGCTCGGGGCGGAGCTGCGCCGCGCGGAGGCGTTCTCGCCCCTGTGGGACTGCGACGCGCCCTTCCTGGGCGAGGCGCGGCCCGACGGCACGGTCGCCGTCGCGGCCTGGGCGCGCTGGGACGCCCGCGCCGAGGTGCCGGAGGCGCTCGACGGGCGGCCCGTGACCGCCGTCGGCCCCGGCGCGTTCCGGGGGCGGGGCACGCTGCGGGAGGTCGTGCTGCCGGACGGCGTGGCCGAGGCGGCGGAGGACGCCTTCGAGGATTGCCCGGAGCTCATCGTGTTCACGGACAACGCCGCGCTGGCCCGGGCGCTGGCGGCGCGCGGCGTGGCGGTCCGCCCCCGGAGCGGCGCGGTCCGGCTGGCGACCGTGCCCTATGCGGCGGGCGTGGCCGTCGCGGGGGTGTCGGGAGAGCCGTCGCGCCTCGTCGTTCCCGCGGAGATCGACGGCCTGCCGGTGCTGGCGCTGGCCGACGGCGCGCTGCGCGGGCAGGCGGCGCTGGGCGAACTGATCCTGCCCGAGGGGCTTGTGCGCGTGGGGCGGGACGCCTGCTTCGGCTGCGCGCGGCTGCGGGCGGTCGCGCTGCCGGACAGCGTGGCGGAGATCGGCGAGAGCGCCTTCCAGGGCTGCGCGGCGCTGGCGTCGGTGCGGCTGCCGGCGGGGCTGTCCGCCGTCGCGTCGCGGGCGTTCTACCAGTGCGCGGAGCTCGGGGAGGTGGACGTCCCCGCGGGGGTGCGGGTCATCGGCGAGAGCGCCTTCGGCGGCTGCGGAAAGCTGCGGCGGGTCGCGCTGCCCGAAGGATTGCGGGAGATCGCCCCCGGGGCGTTCGCGGGCTGCGGGGCGCTCGAGGACATGCCCATCCCCGCCTCGGTGGAGCGGCTGTCGGCGGACGCGCTGCCCCACGCGCTCATGCCGGGCAGCCTGCTGTACCTCGAACCGCAGGGCATGCTGGTGCGGGCGGACGTGAAGCGGTCCTTCGCGCTGCCCGACGGCGCGCGGAGCCTGGCGGACCGGGCGCTGGAGGGCTGCCTGGACCTGTTGGAGCTGACGCTGCCCGATACGCTGGAGCGGGTCGGGGACTACGCGCTGTCCGGGTGCGAGGGGCTGCGCGCGCTGGCGCTGCCCGATCGGACGACCCGCGTCGGCCGGGGGGCGTTCCTGAACTGCCTGCGGCTGCGGGAGATCCGGCTGCCGGCGGGGATCGCCGAGCTGCCCGACGAGGCGTTCCGGCGCTGCCTGGCCCTGGAGTCGCCGGCGCTGCCCGAGGGGCTCGTGCGCGTGGGCGCGCGATGCTTCGAGGACTGTCGGTCGCTGCGTTCGCTGCGGCTGCCCGACGGCGTGACGGAGGTCGGGGCGCACGCGTTCTTCCGCTGCGAGGCGCTGGAGTCGCTGAGCCTGCCCGCCGGGCTGGAGGCGCTGGGGGCCGGGGCGCTGTCCGGCTGCCGGGGGCTGCGGGAGATCCGGCTCAACGGGCGCTTCCGGGCGGCGTGGCGGCCGGTGCTGGAGGAGGCGCGGCGGGCGGCGATCATCGCGCCGCTGGACCCGCCCGAGGCCTTCCCCGGGCTGTGGCGCAAGCGGGTCTGCCTGGGCTACGCGCTGGCGACGGCCCGGGGGATCGGCTATGCCGCGGAGGCCGAGGCCGCCTGCATCGCCTGGATGCGCGCGCACGGCGGCGCGTTCGTGGCCGAGGCGGCGAGGGACGCGCACCTGATGCACCTGCTGGCCGACCACGACTGCCTGTCCCTGGAGGACGTGGAGACGCTGCTGGAGCGCGCCGCGGGGCCGGACCGGACCGAATACGCCCTGACGCTGCTCGATTACCGCAACCGCCGATTCGGCGGGCGGACGGCGCCGCGCGAGGGGTTGTGGTGAGGAATGGCGTTGACAGCGCGGTGCCGATATGGTAGAATGAATTTGTAAATATATGGTTAATACACGCAAACGAACGGTACTCGCAGAGAGGAGGAGAGCATTGTGAAGAAGCGTCTCGCGCTGCTGCTGGCGCTGGTCCTGGCGCTGGGGGCCTGCGCCTTCGCGGAGGAGGAAATCGTCGGGACCACGGAAACGGAAGCCGTCGCCGCGCCGGAGGAGCTGTCCGCGGAAGAGGTGGACGCCGGCGGGGCGGAGGCCGCGGAGGAGCTCGACGAGGCGGCGCTGTTCGCCGGGGCGGAGGACGCCGAGGCCGAGGCGAACCCCACGACCGAGTGGACGGACGACAACGGCTTCAAGTATGCCCTCGTCAACCCCGAATACACCCGCCCGCGGGGTGCAGGATCGTCGGCTATACCGGCAGCGGCGGCGATATCGTCATCCCCGGGTCGTCGAAAATGGGCGGCAAGGTGCTGGAGATCGCGGAGCGCGCGTTCTGCGAGGAGCATAGCATCACCTCCGTCACCATCCCCATCGGCGTGACGACCATCGGCAGGAAGGCCTTCTACAAATGCGACAAGCTCGTGGACGTGACCCTGGGCAGCGGCGTGACGAGCATCGGCGAGGAAGCCTTCTCCCTGTGCACCAGGCTGACGGGTATCGCGCTGCCGGACAGCGTGGCGACCCTCGGCGACGGCGCGTTCCTCGCCTGCAGAGAAATGGTCGAGGTCAAGCTGGGCGCCGGGCTGAAGACGATCGGCGACAGCGCCTTCTACGAGTGCAAAAAGCTCAAGCAGGTGACCATCCCCAACGGCGTGACGGGCATCGGTGAAAAAGCGTTCATGCATTGCAGCGGCATGACCGGGCTGAACCTGGGCACAGGCGTCAAAACGATCGGCAAGAGCGCGTTCCAGAGCTGCGTGGCGGTGGAGCACATCGACATCCCCGACAGCGTGACGTCCATGGGCGGCGGCGCGTTCTACAGCTGCAAGGCGGCGAAAACGCTCTCCATCGGCGCGGGTCTGGAGGCGCTGCCGAGCACGGCCTTTTCCTATTGCGAGACGCTGCAATCCGTGCTCATCCCGGCCGGGGTCAGGCGGATCGGCAAGAATGCCTTTGCGAATTGCAAGGCGCTGGAGAGCGTGACCTTCACAGGCGACTATATGGAAATGATCGACGTGGCGGCCTTCGCCTACTGCAATTCGCTGACGGGCATCGCGATTCCCGCCGGCGTCACCACGATCTCCCCGAGCGCGTTCCTGGACTGTACGTCGCTCTCCACCGTCGCCATTCCCCAGACGGTCGAGTGCATCGGCGTGTCGGCGTTCGACGGCTGCACGTCGCTGGCGAAGATCGCGCTTCCCGGCGGGCTCAAGACGATTGAGGACAGCGCGTTCCACATGTGCGCGCTGACCGACGTGGTCATCCCCGACAGCACGACGTCGCTGGGCGTGCGGGTCTTTGCGGAGTGCGACCTGCTGCAGACCGCGCGCATCCCGGCCGGCGTGAAGGAGATCGGCGAAGGGACCTTCTCCGTAAAGCAGCTCGGCTCGGACGTCAACAACCCGCGCCTGACCATCCACTGTTACACCGATTCCTATGCCCACCAGTGGGCCAAGGAAAGGGGCTTCCCCACGAAGCTGCTCGGGAGCGCGCCGCCCGCGCCCGATCCCCAGGCGCCCCTGCCCACCGAGATCACCAGCCTGTCCGCGGGCAAGAAGAGCTTCACGGTGACGTGGGACGCGGTGTCCGCCGTGGACGGCTACCAGGTGCAGTACGGGCTGAAGAAGAACTTCAAGGGCGCGAAGAAGTACACCGCGAAGGACCCCGCCGAGGTGCAGGCCACGATCAAGAAGCTGAAGCGGAAGAAGCGCTACTACGTCCGCGTCCGCACCTACCGGCTGGTGGACGGCGTCGAGCGCTACTCCGACTGGAGCGCGCGCAAGAGCGTAAAGACCAAGTAATAGGGCATAACCCGGGCAAAACCGGGAAAGAGCCCCAGAATGTTGCAGAGCGGGGAGAAAGGTTGCAAGGCAAGGAAGGCCGTCCTGCGGATGCGGGAGCTTACCAAATCGTAAGTGACCAAATCCGCAGGGCGGCCTGACGCAGCAAGCGGAGATTCCCTCCGCGTCAGCGGTGTCTTTCAGGGAATCTCCGCGTTTGCGGCCTTTATCGACGCTCTGAAAAGCCCCCGGAACCGTGCGGTTCCGGGGGCTTTTCAGAGCGTCGATCAGCCGATCTGGGTCTTGCCGCCCATGTACACCCTGAGGGCCTCGGGGATGCGGATGCTGCCGTCCGGCTGGAGGTTGTTCTCCAGGAAGGCGATCAGCATGCGGGGCGGGGCCACCACGGTGTTGTTCAGGGTGTGAGGCAGGTACTTCCTGCCGTCCGCGCCCTTCACGCGGATCTTGAGCCTGCGGGCCTGGGCGTCGCCCAGGTTGGAGCAGCTGCCCACCTCGAAGTACTTCTGCTGCCGGGGGCTCCAGGCCTCCACGTCGCAGCTCTTCACCTTCAGGTCGGCCAGGTCGCCGGAGCAGCACTCCAGGGTGCGCACCGGGATGTCCATGGAGCGGAAGAACTCCACGGTCAGCTGCCACATCTTATTGTACCACTTCATGCTGTCCTCGGGCTTGCAGACCACCACCATCTCCTGCTTTTCGAACTGGTGGATGCGGTACACGCCCCGCTCCTCGATGCCGTGGGCGCCCACCTGCATCTGGTCGATGAACTTGCCGATCATGCTGTGCTCGCTGGTGCCGATCAGGTACAGGTCCTCGCCCTCGATCTTGTACATCATGTTCTCCATCTCGGCAAAGCTCATCACGCCGGTCACGACGTTGCCGTGGATCATGAAGGGCGGCACGTAGTAGGTGAAGCCGTGGTCGATCATGAAGTCGCGGGCGTAGGACAGGATCGCGCTGTGCAGCCGGGCGATGTCGCCCTTCAGGTAATAGAAGCCGTTGCCGGAGGTGCGGCGGGCGCTGTCCAGGTCGATGCCGTTCAGGCGCTCCATGATGTCCACGTGGTAGGGAACCTCCCACTCGGGCACCACGGGCTCGCCGAAGCGCTCGTTTTCCACGTTCTCGCTGTCGTCCTTGCCGATGGGCACGGAGGCGTCGATGATGTTGGGGATCACCAGCATGCGCTTGCGGATCTCCTCGGCGTAGTCCTCCTCCTTCTGCTCGATCGCGGCCAGCTCGTCCTGCATGTCCTTGACCTGCTGCTTGGCGGCCTCGGCCTCGTCCTTCTTGCCCTGGCCCATCAGCGCGCCGATCTGCTTGGAGATCTTGTTGCGCTGGGAGCGCAGGTAGTCCGCGCGCTGGATGGCCTCGCGGTTCAGGCGGTCGAACTCCAGCACCTCGTCCACCAACGGGAGCTTGGCGTCCTGGAACTTCTTCTTGATGTTCTCCCGAACCAGGTCGGGATTGGTGCGGATGAGATTGATGTCGATCATGGCTGCTTCCCCCTCTTTGATTGCCTGCGTTTCCGGAAAAACAAAATACCTCCTGTCCCACACATCTGGGACGGAGGTGCTCCGCGGTGCCACCCAGCTTGCGAACACGGTTCGCCGCTTTCGGCGCTGTACGGGGCGCGCCCCTCCGGCTCGTCGCCGGAACGCTCGGAAAGTGGAGGCAGCGTCGCGCCCGCCGCCGGTTTTCACCCGCCACCGGCTCTCTTTGGACGATCGCGACCGCGGCTTTCCTCAAACGCGGTCTGTTTGGATGGGATTATTATAGCCCTTTCTCCCGCAATTTGCAAGTAAAGAAATGAAGCTGCCGCGCGAACGGTCCCGGGACGCCGCGCCGCTTACAGGGCGGAGCCTTTTTTGCGCCTCCAAAAACCGGAAGATGGCGAGGCGCGTCTAATCTATGGAATCCCCCATGGGGGAGACCCAATCCGGATTGCGAAACAGAGGTTCACGATGGAAAAGAGCGAGTTCACCCGCCGGGTGACGGGCATGCGGGAGCGGCTGTACCGGCTGACCTGCGGCATGCTGCCGGAGCCCCAGGACCGCATGGACGCGGTGCAGGAGGCGGTGCTTCGGGCGTGGGCGAAGCGGGACGGGTTGAGGAACGAGGCGCATTTTGAAACCTGGCTCACCCGCATCCTCATCAACGAGTGCCACAACATCCAGCGCGCCCGGCGGCGCGTGGTCGCCCTGGAAGGGGCGCCGGAGCCCGCGGGCCGGGAGGGCGTGGACGTTCCCCTGCGGGACGCCGTGCTGGCCCTGGACGAAAAGCTGCGGCTGCCGGTCATCCTCTACTACATGGACGGCTACGGCGTCGCGGAGGTGGCGTGCATCCTGCGGGTGCCGGAGGGTACGGTCAAGTCGCGGCTGCGCAGGGCGCGGGGTGAACTCAAGGACATGCTGAGCGAGGAGGGACGGGCGCTATGACCAGGCGACAATGGCAGCGGGCCTTCGGTGAAGCGCCCGAGGACTTCCGGGTTCGGCTCAGCGAAACGCTGGACAATCTGGAGGAGAGAGACATGAAAAAGCGCTATAAATTCACGACCACCCTGCTTGCGGCCGTCGTCGCCGCCCTGCTGATCGCCGGGGCCGCCTTCGCGGCGGAGCGGCTGGGGGTGTTCCGCATCCTTGACTACGCCAATCCCATCCGCCCGCTGGAGGGCGCGGAGGAGATGGTGAGCGGCAATCTGGGCTCCGCCGAGGACGAATACTTGAAGCTGACCGTGGAGGCGGCCGTGTACGACGGCCAGGGCGCGCTGGTGGAGCTGCGACTGACGCCCAGGGACCCGGAGCGCTTCGCCGTGCTGAACGATTTGATGCAGGACATCGACGAGCGCGTGTACGAGGCGGAGACGGTGCCGGTTCCCGTGCCGGAGGACCTGGACGAGGCGGAATACCTGGCCAGCGTGGGGCGGACGGCGGAGGACGCCTTCGTGGAAAAGGACGGCGTCCGCTACTTCAACCCGGAGGATCAGATGTGCTATGCGATTCGCCGCACCGACGGCAAGACCCTGCTGAACTACGACGTCGAGGGCCTGCTGCCGGAGGTGGACGGGCCCGCGGCGAAGGACATGCGCGTGGAGCCGGACAACTACCTGGACAGTTGGGAAGGAGAGGAGCAGGCGGACGGCAGCGTGCGGATCTGGGGCTCGGGCTTCGCGGGCCGGCCCATGGGCGACAGCCTGCGCCTGGACGTGGTGTGCGGCTACCGGATCGAAGACGGCGAGTACCGCAGCCTGTCCCTGCCGGTGACGCTGGTCAAGACGGAGGATACGCGCCGGGTGAAGCTGGTTCCCGAGGGCGAGGCCGAACTGGAGGGCTTTCGCCTGCGGAACGCGGAGATCACCTTCTCCCGCATCCGCGGCTACCTGACGGTGGAGTACGACTTTCTGTACCGGGACGCGAAGGACATGGGCATGGATTTCCGCCTGTACGACCCGGCGGGCGATGAAATCACCGCGGGCAACGGCCACGGCGGCTGGGACGACATGACTCCCGGGCAGTGGGAGACGATCCTCGCCAGCCAGGAGATCCAGTCCCTGGACGCGCTGCCCGAGGCCGTGGAGCTGGAGGTGTTCCGCATCGGTGAGGAAGGGACGCTGGGCCGGATCAGGTGCCGGGTCGTCGGGGAATAGATTGAGGTTAGTATTGGCATGAAGCATAAAGGGACGGAAGCCATGGGCGTGGCTTCCGTCCCGTCGTTGGGGAAGGTCGGGACCTGGACGAATCACTTCGCCCAGAGCTCGTTCCAGTATTCTTCGATCGTGCGGTCGCTGGAGAACTTGCCCGCGCCCGCGATGTTGTGGAGGGCCATCTTCGCGAAGGACAGCTCGTCCCGGGTGGCGCGGATAGCCTTCAGCTTCGCGGCCAGGTAGGATTCGTAGTCCTTCAGCAGGAAGTAGTGGTCCGGACGGTGCCAGCTCGCGCCCAGCAGCAGCGACTGCCGCAGCTCCGCCAGGTCGCCCTCGCGCAGCCGGGGATCCAGGGGGCTGGCCTTGGGCTCGGCTTCATCCCCGGCCTCGTCGTCGTCCCCGGCGGCCGCGGGCAGCGGCTCCGGCGCGGGCTCGAAGGTGCCGTCGCCCAGGGTGTCGACGACCCGGGCCAGGCGGGGATTGGCGTCGTAGAGCTCCATGGGATCGTAGGTTTCGCGGATGGCGTTCAGCTCCTCCACCGTCGCGCCGAACACGAAGTTGTTCTCGATGCCCGCCTCGCGGAAGATTTCGACGTTCGCGCCGTCGTAGGTGCCCAGCGTGACCGCGCCGTTGAGCATCAGCTTCATGTTGCCGGTGCCGCTGGCCTCGGTGCCCGCGGGCGAGATCTGCTCGGAGATGTCCGCCGCCGGGATGATGTGCTCCGCGTAGGAGCAGTTGTAGTTCTGCACGAACACCACGCGCAGCCGGTCGTTGGTGTCCGGGTCGGCGTTCACCAGCGCGGCGATGCGGTTGATGAAGCGTATGACCGCCTTGGCGCGCGCGTAGCCGGGGGCCGACTTCGCGCCGAAGATGAACGCCGTGGCGGGGAAGTCGTCGAGCGTGCCGTCCTTCAGGCCGTAGTAGATGTCCAGTATGGACAGCGCGTTCAGCAACTGGCGCTTGTACTCGTGGAGGCGCTTCACCTGCACGTCGAACACGAAGTGCTCGGGGAGCTCCACGCCCTCGTTCTCCAGGATGCGCGCCGCCAACTGGCGCTTCTTCGTCCGCTTGACCTCGATGAACGCCTTCGCCAGGTCGTCGTCGATCATGGGCTCCAGGGCCTTGAGCGCGTAGAGGTCGGTGAGGAAACCGTCGCCGCCCAGCTTCTCCTTCAGCAGGGCCGTCAGCTCGGGGTTGCACAGGCCCAGCCAGCGGCGCTGGGTGATGCCGTTGGTCTTGTTGTTGAAGCGCTCGGGGTAGAGCGCGTACCACTCCCGGAACACGTCGTCCTTCAGGATCTGGCTGTGGATGGCCGCCACGCCGTTCGTGAACGACGAGCCGTACACCGCCAGGTTCGCCATGTGCACCCGGCCGCCCTCGATGATGTTCAGCGGCGCGGGGTCCGCCACCTTCGCCTTCCTGAGGTCGCGCGCCAGCTTCGCCTGGATGCGCCGGATGATCTTCACCAGCTCGGGGGAGAGCTCGTTCATCAGCCTGAGATCCCAGCACTCGAGCGCCTCGCGCATGACGGTGTGGTTGGTGTAGCGGAAGGTGCGCCGCGCGATGTCGAACGCCTCGTTGAACGGCATGTCCTCCCACGCCATCATCAGCCGGATCAGCTCCGGGATGGCCATGGTGGGGTGGGTGTCGTTCAGTTGTACGGCGTGCAGGTCGGCAAAGCCCGCGAAGCCGTCGGCCTCGTATTCCGGGCGCTCCATGTAGGCCAGCAGCATGTCCTGCAGCGACGCGCTGCACAGCACGTACTGCTGGCGCAGCCGCAGCAGCTTGCCCGCCTTCATGCTGTCGTTCGGGTAGAGCAGCTTGGTGATGTCCTCGGCGGTGTTCTTGTCCTTCGACGCCGCAGCGTAGTCCTGGCCGTTGAACAGGTCGAAGTCGAACTCGTGGGTGCTCTCGCACTGCCACAGGCGCAGCGTGCCGATGCTCCGCCTGCCGTAGCCGATCACCGGCATGTCGTAGGGCACGGCGTACACCGCCAGGCCCTTCATGGGCACCACCACGGTCAGGTCGTCGCGGCGGATGCTCCACGGGTCGCCGATGCGGGTCCAGTCGTCCGGCTCCTCCTTCTGGGCGAAGTCCTCAAAGGACTGCTTGAACAGGCCGTACTTATAGCGCAGGCCGTAGCCGTCCAGGGGGATGTCGTGGGTGGCGGCGCTGTCCAGGAAGCAGGCGGCCAGCCGGCCCAGCCCGCCGTTGCCCAGCGCGGCGTCCTCGATGTCCTCCAGCGCGGCCAGGTCCACGCCGCGCTCGGCCAGCCCCGCCTTCACGTCCTCCAGCACGCCCATGGCGTACAGGTTGTTGTACACCAGGCGGCCCACCAGGTACTCCGCGGACAGGTACACCGCGCGCCGGTTCTCCAGGCGCGCGCCGAAGTCGTCCGCCCACTGCGGCGCGATGTCCAGCATGGCGGCCTTCGCGATGGCGTCGTGCAGCTGGACGGCGTCGGCCTCGCGCAGCGTCAGGTGGCTGTCGCACAGGCAGATGTCCTCCGCGCGGGCGATCAGTTCCTCCGCCGTGGCGTTCTTCAGCGCGCCGCGTCGGGACAGGCGGTTCAGCCGGCGGATGCGGCGGGCGATGGCTTCGTAGTCGGGCGTCGCGTCCATGCGCCACAGCCAGTTGCCGCCCACGGTGCCGGGGTAGTTCATGCGCGCCTCGCCGCCCAGGCCGAGCCAGTCCTGCATGGGCACGATGACGGTATCCGCCACGGACTCGAAGCTGGCCTTCAGGATGGCGGGCATGATGTCCTCGCTGTCCTCCGCCATGCCCAGGAGCTTGCGCGCGCGGGCCTTGGTGGCCTCCGAGGCGCCTTCCCACCAGCCCAGGGTGGTGTCGTTGTCGTGCGTGCCGGTGTACACGATGCAGTTTTCGACGTGGTTCTTCGGCAGGTCGGGGTTCTCGTCGCTGTCGAAGGCGAACTGCATCACCTTCATCCCCGGGTAGCCGCAGTAGGCCAGCAGGTTCTTCACGCGCTTGCTGACCACGCCCAGGTCCTCCGCCACGATGTTGAGCTCCGGCAGCTCCTTGCGGAGCTTTCGGAACAGCCTGCGGCCCGGCCCGAGCTCGTACTTGCCGTTGCGTGCGGTCATCTCCTCCGCCGGGATGGCGTAGAAGTTGGCGAAGCCGATGAAGTGGTCGATGCGCAGGATGTCGAACATCTGCCCCAGCGCGCGCAGCCGGCCGATCCACCAGCGGTAGCCGTCGGCCTCGTGGTTCTTCCAGGCGTACAGCGGGTTGCCCCAGCGCTGGCCGTCCTTCTGGAAGTAGTCCGGCGGCACGCCCGCGATGCGGATGGGCTTGCAGTCCTCGTCCAGCTCGAACATGTCCGGGTTCAGCCACACGTCGCAGGAGTCCTCCGCCACATAGATGGGCATGTCGCCCATCAGCCGGACGCCGCGCTCCCGGGCGTAGTCGTGCAGCTTTTCCCACTGATCGAAGAACAGGTACTGGCAGAACACGTGGAAGTCGACCTCCGCGGCCAGCTTCTTTTCGTACTTCGCCAGGGCCTTGGGCTTGCGCAGGCGGATGTCGTTGTCCGGCCACTTCATCCAGGACACGCTGCCGAAGCTGGCCTTGATGGCGCAGAACAGCCCGTAGTCGCGCACCCAGGGGTGGCTTTCCTCGAAGGCGGCGACCGCCTCCCTTGTCCTGTCGCGGGAGAATTCGAACGCCTTGCGCAGCAGCGCCGTGTTCTGCGCCTTCACGGCCTCGAAGTCCACTTCGGGCTGCGGGGCCAGCGGTTCGTAGCTGCCCGCGGGCAGGATCCCCTGCGCTTCCAGCAGGTCGAAGTCGATCATCAGCGGATTGCCCGCATAGGTGGATACGCTCTGGTAGGGAGACTCTGCATACCCCGTGGGACCGATGGGCAGCATCTGCCAGATGCTCATGCCCGACGCCCTGACGAAGTCGACGAACTCGTAGGCCGCCCGGCCCAGGGTGCCAACGCCGCCCCGGGAGGGCAGCGAGGTGATGTGCAGCAACACGCCGCTCTGTCTCATATTGCTTCACTCCTAAACGTGAAATGTGCGGTTATTATTATAATCGGAAAGCGCGCTCATGGCAAGAGCGAAAAGGGCGGGGCGAATGATTTTCGTGGAGGAGGGGAGAAAAGGGGCGAAAAGGCGAAGGGAGGAGGGGGTGGGAGGAGGAATGTTCGTG
>CADBCY010000016.1 GCA_902793325.1 uncultured Eubacteriales bacterium | reverse complement strand
ACTTCTTCCTTGTTTGTTTCGCAGCTACAATTAGAAGTCTTTCATGCTCCTTTTGTCTATCGCATTTCTGTCAATCCCACAACTTTCCGTGATGAACCTCTTTTTATCCGTTCGGGTTACGGCTGCTTGCCGATGTAGGCCAGTATGCCGCCGTCCACGTAGAGCACGTGGCCGTTGACGAAGTTGGAGGCGTCGGAGGCCAGGAACACCGCCGGGCCCATCAGGTCCTCCGTGGTGCCCCAGCGGGCCGCGGGGGTCTTGGCCACGATGAACTGATCGAAGGGATGGCGGCTGCCGTCGGGCTGGCGCTCCCTGAGCGGCGCGGTCTGGGGCGTGGCGATGTAGCCGGGGCCGATGCCGTTGCACTGGATGTTGTACTCGCCGTACTCGGAGCAGATGTTGCGGGTCAGCATCTTCAGGCCGCCCTTGGCCGCGGCGTAGGCGGACACCGTCTCGCGGCCCAGCTCGGACATCATGGAGCAGATGTTGATGATCTTGCCGTGGCCCTTCTTGATCATGGAGGGAATGACGGCCTTGGCGACGATGAAGGGCGCGATCAGGTCCACGTTGATGACCTTGGTGAACTCCTCGGCGGGCATGTCGCACATGGGGATGCGGCGAATGATGCCGGCGTTGTTGACCAGGATGTCGATTACGCCGACCTCGGCCTCGATGCGCTTCACCAGCGCCTGCACGGCCTCCTCATCGGTCACGTCGCACACGTAGCCGCGGGCGTTGATGCCGGCCTCTTTATAGGCTGCCAGGCCCTTGTCCACCAGCTCCTGATTGATGTCGTTGAACACGATGGTCGCGCCGCTGCGGGCATACGCGGTGGCGATGGCGAAGCCGATGCCGTAGCTCGCGCCGGTGATCCAGGCGATCTTGCCCTCCAGGCTAAAATTCTTCATAAAATCGTTCATGTCGGATTCCTCCTGTATCGAAGTCGTTAAAACGCGCGCCGCCCGCTTGGGGCGGCGCATTTGGCAGTTACGGGAATTTCAGTCCGCCTTGCCGCAGATTACTGCAGGGGAGCGGGATAGAGGATCTGGGTGTCGGTGAAGTCGAACGGCCACACGGTCTTCCACTCGCCGTCCTGCACCTGCGCGATGGCGACGGAAGCGGAGGTGTTGTCGCGGAAGTGCGGCTCGCCCGCCAGATCGTAGTTCTCGAACTTGATCCGGTCATAGGGCAGCACGATCTTGCGCCCGCCGGGGAACTCGCCCTGGATATCCAGCGCGGCGATGGCGTCGCGGACAGCCGCGCCGTCGGTGGTGCCGGCGGCCTCGATGGCGGTCTTGAAGATCCACACCACGGTGTAGGACTCCGCGGAATGGCCGTTCATGTTCACGCCGTACTGGGCCTTGAACTCCTCGTTGATCTCCTGGCCGTTGATCAGGTCGGGGTTGAACTCAACCACGGAGGCGACGCCGTTGGCGGTGGCGCCCAGGTTGGCCAGGAACGCGGGGTCGGTGAAGCCGTTGGCCTTGGCCACGATCATCTTGGGGGTGTAGTTCTGGGCCTTCAGCGTCTGCACGAACAGGGTGGCGTCGCCGATGTAGCTGTCGCACAGGATGGCGTCGGGATCGGCCTGCTTGAGGGCCAGCACCTGAGCGCTCAGGTCGGTGGCATCGCTGGTGTAGTCCACGGTGGCGACCAGATCGAAGCCGTACTCGTCCTTGTACAGCTCGACGCAGCGGATCAGCTCCTGGCCGATGGCGGCGCGGTCGGTGAAGATGGCGATGGTCTTGATCTCCTCGCCGGTCTGGGCGGCGGAGTCCTTCAGGTACTTCAGCATGTCTTCAACGTACACGCTGTTCAGCGGGCAGAGGCGGAAGAAGTAGTCCATGGCCTCGTGATCCGCGTCGCTCAGGCGGTCCAGGGTGGAGATGGCGGTGATCATCGGCACGCCGTACTGGGTGCAGACCTGCGCCACGATCTCGGTGACGGTGGACATGTGGCAGCCCATCATGACGTCGACGTGTTCCTGGGTGATCAGGCGCTCGGCCTCGGACTTGCCCTGGGCGGGGTCGCCGGCGTGGTCGCCGCGCACGACTTCGAGCATGCGGCCGTTCACGCCGCCCTTGGCGTTGATCTCGGCGACGGCGAAATCAATGCCGCGCAGGATGTTTTCGCCGATGGCAGCCTTGCCGCCGGACATGGCGTAGATGGTGCCGATGCGGATGGGTTCCTCGTCCGCCATGGCGGGCAGGGTAAACACCGTCAGCAGCATGGCCAGGATGCTCAGGAGAGCGATCATTTTCTTCATGGGTTATTCCTCCTTGCGTTTTTATGATCGACGCCGAACTGCCACGGCGTTTATCATCGGTTTCGCTGTCCGCCGCGCATCGCGGCCGACAGGCAAATCAGCGCGGCCCCGCGGCGGATCAGATGCCGAGGTAGGCCTTCTTGACGTGCTCGTTGGCGCTGAGCTCGGCGGCGGTGCCCTGCAGCGCGATGCGGCCGTTCTCGATCACGTAGCCGCGGTCGGCGCAGGCCAGCGCCTTGGTGATGTCCTGCTCCACCAGCAGCACGGCGATGTTGTCCTTCTTCGCCATGGAGGAGGCCACCTCCAGGATGTCGTCCACGATGTTGGGCGCCAGGCCCAGCGACGGCTCGTCCAGGATCAGAAGCCGCGGCATGCCGATCAGCGCGCGCGCCACGGCCAGCATCTGCTGCTCGCCGCCGGACAGCGTGCCCGCCGCCTGCTTCGCGCGCTCCTTCAGCTTGGGGAAGTGCCGGTAGGCCGTCTCCAGGTTCTGCGCGAACGCCGCGCGGGTGGCCTTGTTGAACGCGCCCATCTCCAGGTTCTCCAGCACCGTCATCTCCGTGAAGATCTGGCGGCCCTCGGGCACCTGCACGATGCCCCTGTCCAGGATGTAGCGGCTGCTCTTCTTCGCCAGCTCCTCGCCGTCAAAGACCACGGAGCCGGCGGTGGGCCGCACCATGCCGGTGACGGCGCGCACCATGGTGGTCTTGCCCGCGCCGTTCGAGCCCAGGATGGCCACGACCTCGCCGGCGTTGACCTCGAAGGACAGGTCCCACAGGATGTTGATCGAACCGTAGCCGGCCCGCAGTCCCTCGACCTTAAGCATGCGCCGCGCCTCCCTTCGTGCCCAGATAGACCTCCATGACCATGGGGTCGTTCATGACCTGCTCCGGCGTGCCCTCGGCGATCTTCTCGCCGTGGTGGAGCACGATGACGCTCTCGCACAGGCTGACCACGGCCTGCATGATGTGCTCGATCAGGAAGATGGTGACGCCCGAGCGGTTGATCTCACGGATCAGCTCGATGGCCGCCTCCGTCTCCGCCGGGTTCAGGCCCGCCATGTTCTCGTCCAGGAACAGCAGCTCCGGCTTGGTCGCCAGCGCGCGAGCCATCTCCAGGCGCTTCTGGTCGGGGGTGCCCATGTCCTTGGAGAGGATGTGCCGCTTGTCGTACAGCCCCGTGAAGTGGAGCACCTCCATGGCGCGCTCCCGGGCCTCGCGCTCGCTCTTCGCCGCCGCGTGCCCGAAGTAGCAGGACGCCACCACGTTCTCCAGCACGCTCAGGTTCTTCAGCGGCTTCATGATCTGGAACGTGCGGGCGATCTTCATGTTGGTGTACTCGTAGGCCTTCTTGTTGGTGATGTCCTCGCCGCGGTAGAAGATCCGGCCCTCCGTGGGCGGATAGTAGCCGCAGATCATGTTGAAGGTGGTGGACTTGCCCGCGCCGTTGGGGCCGATCATGCCGGTGATCCCGCCCTCGCGGATGGAGAAGGACACGTCCTTGACCGCGGTCAGGCCCTTGAAGCGCTTGGTGATGTTCTTGACTTCGATGATGGGCGCCTTATCCATGCTCACGCCTCCTTCCCGCGATGCTTTTCCATTTCGACCGCCTCGAAGACCTCCACCGGCGGCTTGCGCAGCAGCTTCTCGTCCACGAAGCGCTTGAAGCGGCTGTGCATGTACCAGCCCAGGATGCCCGTCGGGCGGAAGCGGATGACCGCCAGCAGCGCCACCGCGTACAGCAGCATGTTGATGCCGGGCAGCATGGCGCTGAAGCGCGCGCGCAGGAACTCCGACAGCGGGATCATGATGAGGCCGCCCACCAGCGGGCCCTCCACGTAGGCCGCGCCGCCCACCACCGCGGGCAGCACCGACTCGGTGGACTTGGCCTGCACCATGAGATCGGGGTCGATGTAGCGGATGTAGCTGGCGTAGAAGAAGCCGACCAGCGCCGCCACCATGGCCGACACCACGACCGCCATGATCTTGTACTTCGTGGGGTTGATGCCGATGGCCGCGGCGGCGTCCTCGTCCTCGCGGATGGTGCGCAGCGCGTAGCCCATGCGGGAGCGCTCGATCTTCTTCATCAGAAGGTAGATGAGTATGACCATGACCAGCCCCACGTAGTAGTACGGCACCTTGCTCATGAAGCGGAAGTCGAGCCAGGAATCCTTGCCGAAGGGCAGGCCCACGCCGCTGGCGCGGCCGAAAAAGGTGGAGTTGATGATGAACTGCCGCATCGCCTCGCCGAAGGCGATGGACACCAGCGTGAAGTAGGGGCCGCGGAGGATGAAGCAGGGGTAGAAGATCACGCCCGCCACCAGGCCCACCACCACCATGCCAAACACGGCCGACAGCCAGGGGTTCGCCCCCGCCTTGGTGATCAGCAGGCAGGAGGCGTAGGCGCCCAGGCCCATGTAGGCCGCGTGGCCCAGGGAGTTCTGGCCGGTCATGCCGCCCAGCAGGTTCCACGCCATGGACAGCGTGGACATGTAGAATACCAGCACGAATACGTTCAGCACGTAGGGGGACTTCACGAACACCGGGATCAGCACGAACACCAGCAGGATCAGCCCCAGCGCGATGCACAGATTCCTGCGATACGCACGAACCGCTTTCACATTCTCGTTCATCGTTACTTCCTCCTGATGATGATGAGCTGTCGGACGACCAGGATCACGATGAAGGTGATGAACACGATCAGGTCGCTGTAGGACGGGCTGATGAACAGGGCCACCATCGTCTCCAGCACGCCCAGGAAGATGCCCGCGAAGAACGCGCCGGGAATGGAGCCCAGGCCGCCCACTACCACGACGATCAGCGCCCTGAAGCCGAAGGACGCGCCGGCCGTGGGAAAGATGGTGTAGAAGCCGGTGAGCAGCGACCCCGCCACGCCCGCAAGCGCCGTGCCGATGCCGTAGGTCAGGATGTAGATGCGCCTGGCGTTGATGCCCACCACCTCGGCGCCGACGGGGTTCTGGGATACGGCGCGAATCTGCTTGCCGGTGGTGGTATATTTGAGGAACGCGAACAGCGCGACGGATATGACGATCAGCACGCCGAAGCTGATGAGCCTCGGCAGCGCCAGGTTCACGGGGCCGAGGGCGATGTAGGTCTGGGCGTAGGAGGTCGGTATGGTGCGGTACTCCGAGCCGAACAGCACGAGCGCGCCGTTTGAGAGCAGCAGCCCCAGGCCCACCGTCAGAAACAGCAGGTTGGTGAAGCTCTTGGTGCCCAGGGAGGGCGTGATCAGCGTGTGCTGGATCAGCGCGCCGAACAGGAACATGAGGATGGCCACCAGCGGCACGCAGGCGTAGGGGTCGAGCCCCAGGTTCGTGGACAGCAGGAACGTCAGGTACATGCCCACCATCAGCATCTCGCCGTGACAGAAGTTGACGATCTTCATCACGCCGAAGATCACGTTCTGGCCCATGCCCATGAGGGAATAGAATCCCCCCATCAGCAGGCCGTTCACGCACGCTTGCAGGAATATGCTCAAGTTCTCTTCCTCCCCCTGTGCCGATCGGCTGGGAGAAAACCGCCGACCGTCGCCCGATCATCCGAAATTCTCCACATTATACAATTATTATATATCATACTCATGCAGATTGCAAGTAACAATGGAATCGAACATTTTGACCAAAATAAAAGAATCTTCACCCCGGCGGCGGGTCGGGCGCGCTTGCCGTCCGCTGGGGCGAGGATTCCGCATCGTTCGGGAAGGGCGGGGACCGCGAGTTTCCCCGGGTCCCCCGCCGCCGCTATTTCGTGGTGACGTATTCGACTTCGCTCCATTCGGAGTAATAATACTTCCCGCCGATCTTCTTGTAGGTACGGATGTAGATGTCGTAGTATGCGTTCCGATCCAGCTTGCGGATCACCTTCTTGGTGGTGTTCGGGCTCTTGACGGTGTACGTCTTCGACAGCTCCGTGGAATTGTTGACGATCTCGAGCTGGTAGCCCGTCGTCTGCCGGTTCTGCTTCTTCCACTTGAGCGTGAGCTGCCCCTTGCCCGGGGTCACGCGGGTGTACTTCGTACCCTTGGGCACGATCAGAAACTCGAGCGTCCGGGCGCCGGTGTTCGGGCCGATGGCCGTGACGGTGGCGGTGCACTTGCCGATCTTTCGGTTGTTCTTGTAGGTAACGCTGTAGTCGACGTCCCTGACCAGCATGCGGTTCCGGCAGACGATCACGGGATCGGGCTTGATGGCCTTGCCGGTGTAGGTCTGGTTCGCGAGCTCAATGTAGCAGTCCGACTGCTCCAGGTTCACGGACGCGCCTTCGTACAGCGTGTTGTCCTTGACCCACTGGGCCGCGTAGCTGCCGGCGGAACACTCGAAGCGCGTCTTCGGGTTGGTGAAGTTGACGCCCCTGACGTATACGTAGAACGCGCCGTCCTCGATCTTGCTGACGGAGGAAGGCAGGATGACCTTCTCCAGCGCGTCGCAGGAGCCGAACGCATAGTCCTCAATGGTCTTGACGCCGTTCTTCAGCGTCGCGGTCTTCAGCGCCGTGCAGCCGATGAACGCGCCGTCTTCGATCGTCTGCACGTTGCCGGGGATCGTGACCGAGGTCAGCGCGGTACACTCAAAGAAAGCATATCTTTCGATGGTCGAGATTCCCTTGCCGAAGCTCACGCTCGCCAGCGATTCGCAGATCTCAAAGGCGCGGTCCTCCAGCTTGGTCAGGCTGTCCGGGAGGCTGACGGAGGTCAGCTTCGTCTCGCCGAACGCGCCGTCCCCGATCGTCCTGACGCCCTTGCCCAGGTTGACCTTCTGCAGCGCCGCCCCGTAGAAGGCGTCGTCCCCGATCTCCTCCAGCGTGTTCGGCAGGGTGATTTCGGTGATGTTGCTCCCGCTGAAGGCATTGTCCGCGATGGCCGCCACGGTGAACTCCCCGGTCTTCGAGGGAATGCTCAGCACCTTGAGCGCGCCGCTGTAGCCCGTCACGCAGACCTTATTGTTGACGCCGTCGATCACCTCGTAGGAGAAGCCGTCGCTGTCGGTCCAGGACAGCATGTTCGCCTCCGCCGGATCGTCGGCGGCCTCCATGTCCTCGGTCCACAGCGCGTCCGGCTCGACCTCCTCCGGGGCGACGGGGGTTCCGGCCTCGACCTCGTCCGCGGGCAGGTCCTCGACGATCGCGCAGTCCTCCCCGATCTCCGCCTCAACGGGTTGCGATTCCTCCGCCAGCGCGCAGGTTCCGAGCGCCAGCAGCGCGGCCAGCAGCAGCGCCAGCCATTTCTTCATATCCATCCCTCCATCCTGGTGGGCACGTGTGCCCGATCCTTTCCGTTCGCGGCATGTTCCCGCGTTACTTGCCCAGGCTCGACAGCAGGTCCACCGCGCCGCCCAGCAGGGATTCGACGAGGCCGCCGTCGTCCTTCTCGCCCTTCAGCAGCGCCTCCACTTCCTTCTTCGTGTCGGCGTCCGCCTTGCGGTAGAGCTCCACGATGCGCTTCTCCGCGGCCGTCAGCTTCACGGACGCGCCGCCCGAGGCCGGCTTCTTTGCGGTCGTCGCGGGCTTCTTCGCGGTGGTCGCGGTTTCCTTCTTTGCGGTCGTCGCGGGCTTCTTCGCCGTCGTTGCGGTTTCCTTCTTCGCGGTCGTCGCGGGCTTCTTCGCGGCGGTCGCGGTTTCCTTCTTCGCCGCGGCGGCCTTTCGGTCGGCGGCGCCGGAGCCCGCGGGGGCTTCCAGCAGGGACTTCTGGGTGACGCCCGTGGCCTTGGCGATCTGCTTGAGCGCCGCCTGGGTCAGCGCCTTCTCGCCGCGCTCCGCCCTGCCGATGTCCGACGCGCTCACGCCCTCGACGCTCCGGGCGAGCTGTTCCTGGGTCAGGCCCGCGTTCGTGCGCGCCTCCCGAATGAGATCTCCCACCTTTTTCTTCGCCATGCTACGACCTCCTTCGCAGATCCCTTCGTTTATATCATAACACATTCTTTGCATCCCTGCAAGCCCGGAAACGCCTTTTGAGCCGCGGATTCTTAATCGTTCCATAATGCCAAACCGGCCCCGGGTTTGCTATAATGATTCGTATGTGGAATCACAGGCGTCCACGGAAAATCAGCTTTTCGGAGGGGAACCCTATGAAGAGGATTGGTTTTGACAGCCAGAAGTACATCCGGCTCCAGTCGGCCAAGATTCGGGAGCGCATCGGCAACTTCGGCGGCAAGCTCTACCTGGAGTTCGGCGGCAAGCTGTTCGACGACTACCACGCCTCCCGCGTGCTGCCCGGCTTCGCCCCGGACAACAAGATCCGCATGCTGCTGGAGCTGAAGGAGCAGGCGGAGATCGTGGTCGCCATCAACGCCAACGACATCGAGAAGAACAAGCTGCGCGGCGACCTGGGCATCACCTACGACGCCGACGTGGTGCGCCTGATCGACGTGTTCCGCGACTTCGGCCTCTACGTGGGCAGCGTCGCCATCACTCAGTACACCGGCCAGGCCGCGGCGGACGCCTTCAAGCGCAGGCTGGAGGCCATGGGCGTGCGGGTGTACCGGCTGTACCGCATCCCCGACTACCCCGCCAACGTCTCCGGCATCGTCAGCGACGAGGGCTACGGCCGCAACGAGTACATCGAGACCTCCCGCTCCCTGGTGGTGGTCACCGCGCCCGGCCCCGGCAGCGGCAAGATGGCCACCTGCCTCTCCCAGCTCTATCATGAGCATCGCCGCGGCGTGCAGGCGGGCTACGCCAAGTTCGAGACCTTCCCCATCTGGAACCTGCCGCTCAAGCACCCGGTGAACGTGGCCTACGAGGCCGCCACCGCCGACCTGAACGACGTGAACATGCTCGACCCCTACCACATGGACGCTTACGGCGAGAAGGCCGTCAACTACAACCGCGACATCGAGATCTTTCCCGTGCTGCAGGCCATCTTCGAGCGCATCTACGGCGAGTGCCCCTACAAGAGCCCCACGGACATGGGCGTTAACATGGCGGGCTACTCCATCATAGACGACGCGGCGTGCTGCGAGGCCTCCTGCCAGGAGATCATCCGCCGCTACTACAAGGCCGCCTGCGCCGTGAAGCAGGGCCGCGCACAGCCCGAAGAGGTGCAGAAGATCGAGCTGCTGATGCACACGCTGAACCTGAAGGCCGCGGACCGCGCGCCCGTGTCCCCCGCGCTGGCGCTGGCGGAGGAGACCGGCGAGCCGGCCATCTGCATCGAGCTGAACGACGGCCGCCGCATCACCGGTAAGACCTCCGACCTGCTGGGCGCCGCCGCCGCCGCGCTGCTGAACGCGCTCAAGGAGCTGGCGAGCATCCCGGACGAGATCAAGCTGATCTCCCGCAACGTCATCGAGCCCATCCAGCACCTGAAGGTGGAGCACATGGGCAACCGCAACCCCCGCCTGCACACGGACGAGGTGCTGATCGCGCTGACGATCTGCGCCGTGACGGACGAGAACGCGGAGAAGGCCATGGAGCAGCTCAGCAACCTGAAGGGCTGCGAGGCCCACTCCACGGTGATCCTCTCCCAGGTGGACGAGGGCGTGTTCAACAAACTGGGCGTCAACCTGACCTGCGAGCCCGTCTACCAGACCAAGCGGCTGTACCACAAGTAATCCGGTTTCCCGCCCTGACGGCGGCCGTCGCCCTGCGCACCGGGCGGCGGCCGCCGTTTTCGCGCGCGCCTGAATCGTATACTTTTCGCCCCGACCGGCCATACTCTCCCTTGTTGGAGGGATGCACATGGCCGGCAACAAGGTCGAAATCTGCGGCGTGGACACCGCCTCGCTGCCCACGCTGGAGCACGAGCGCATGCAGGCGCTGATGCGTCAGGCGCACGCCGGGGACGGCGAGGCGCGGCGCGAGCTGATCCAGGCCAACCTCCGGCTGGTGCTCAGCGTCATCCAGCGCTTCTACAACCGCCGGGAAAACATGGACGACCTGTTCCAGGTGGGCTGCATCGGCCTCATCAAGGCGCTGGACAACTTCGACACGCGGCTGAACGTGCGGCTGAGCACCTACTGCGTGCCCATGATCATCGGCGAGATCCGCCGCTACCTGCGGGACAACAACGCCATCCGCGTGTCCCGCTCCATGCGCGACACGGCCTACAAGGCGCTGAAGGCGCGGGACGCGCTGTCCTGCCGGCTGGGCCGCGACCCAACGCCCGCGGAGATCGCCGGGGAGCTGGGGCTGTCGGAGGAGGACGTGGTGCTGGCGCTGGAGGCCATCCAGGACCCGGTCTCGCTGTTCGACCCGGTCTACCAGAACGGCGGCGACACCATCTACGTGATGGACCAGGTGCAGGACAAGCGCGTGAGCGAGGAGGACTGGGTGCGCGACCTGTCCATCCAGCAGGCGATGGACAGGCTCCAGCCCCGGGAGAAGAAGATCATCCGCCGCCGCTACTTCCAGGGCCGCACGCAGATGGAGGTCGCCGAGGAAATCGGCATCTCCCAGGCCCAGGTATCGCGGCTGGAAAAGGCGGCGCTGCAGACGATGAAGAAGTATATATAATCATTACCGATTCGCATTTGAAAGATCCTTCGCTCAGGCAGAACAAAACGCCGCGGCTCATCGCCTGCGGCGTTCGCGTCCGGGATGTTGGTAGTAAAGCTGCTTTTCCCGGTACATCTCCTTCTCCGCCTCGCCCAGCTGGCGCTGCACGTCGATCTCCCCCTTGGGGGCGAAGGAGACGCCCACGGAGATGTTGTAGTTCCGGGCGGACAGCTCCCGGCTGGCGTCCCGCATGCTTCGGATCACATCCTGCTCCGGGATGTCCCGGGCCAGCACGACGAACTCGTCGCCGCCGATGCGGTACACGCTGTCCCGGTCGAAGCGCTCCAGCAAGGCCCGCGCCACCGTCTGCAGCATCAGGTCGCCGGCCTTGTGGCCCTCCCGGTCGTTCAGGTCGTGCAGGCCATTCACATCGGCGAACACGCAGGTCAGCGATTCCCTGCACAGCGACGGGGATTCCGTTGAGCGCTGCTCGAACATGTTGCGGTTCCGGGTGCCGGTGAGCAGATCCGTCTCGCTGAGTTCCCGGATGCGCGACTCCTGGGCCAGCGCGCGGAAGCGCAGCTGGTTCTGCTTGATCGCCGCGCCGATGGAGACCAGGCAGAAGGTGGCGGCGTTCCAGCAGTCGTCCAGCGCGATCCGGCGCTCCTTGATGCGCAGGGACAGCAGGCACAGCGACAGCGTTGCCAGCAGATTCAGCAGGATGATGTGCGCCGGCTTGTCGATGAACAAAAACGGCGTCACCATCAGCGACACGACGAAGGTCACCGCGGGCCACTCGGGATGCAGCAGGGTCAGCCCGATGGAGACCGCGTAGAGCACCATCACAAAGGCGTACCCCAGCGGCAGCACCTGGCGCTGAACCGCCTGTCCCGCCCTGCGCACATATAAAAACAGCAGGGCGTTGAACAGGGTCATGCCCCCGTAATAGCCCATGTTGGCGGTGGACACGGCGCCCGTCAGCGGGTCCACGACAAACAGCAGCGCAAAGAAGATCGTGGCAAATACCGAGTACCACTTGAGGCTGGTCAGGTTCTCCCCGGCGGTGTACCCCTTCAAAGAATCAAACTGCGCCTTGTCCAGCCCAGCGTACAGCAGCCATTTCCTGATCAATTTCAAAAGACTTCCTCCGTTCCCCCATTCCGCGCGGCCGTGGAGGTCCTTCAATTGCTACGGCGGCTGGTATGTCGTTTGAGTATTGGGTCACACCTCATGCTCTCCCCTGTCGCATCGACGATCCGGAGCACGACATTTCATCAATGAACTTCTTTACCATAATAAGTATATCCTGATTCAGACAATTTGTCAATAGAAACCTGCCCATCCTCGCGGATGGGCAGGCTCTGTGATGGCGCGGATTACACGCCCTTGCTCTCGTTGGAGAGCTTCTTGGCCAGGGACTGGTCGGTGGTGTTCTCGTAGCCGGGGATGGGCAGGATCTTGGCGTTGATGGCGTCGATGATCCAGCTCGGCTGCGGGAAGAAGGCCTCCTCCAGCTCGTGCGCGGGGGTGATCCAGTTGCGGGACGCGACCACCACCGGCGGGGCGTCCAGGTAATCGAAGGCCATCTCGGTGACCTGGCGGGCCACCTCGGAGGCGAAGGAGCCGCGCTCGCAGGCGTCGGTGACGATCACCAGGCGGCCGGTCTTCTTCACGGACTCGATCACGCAGTCATAGTCGAAGGGCACCAGCGTGCGGGCGTCGATGACCTCGGCCTCCAGGCCGTACTTGTCCTTCAGCTCGTCGGCGGCCTTCAGCGCGCGGTACAGCACCGCGCCGAAGGTCAGGATGGTGACGTCCTTGCCGGGGCGCTTCACGTCGGCCTTGCCGAAGGGGATCTCGTAGTAGTCCGCGGGGACGCCGCCCTCGTGGAACTGCTCGCCGACGTCGTAGATGCGCTGGCTCTCGAAGAACACCACGGGGTCGGTGCCCGCCAGCGACGCGGCCATCAGGCCCTTGGCGTCGTAGGGCGTGGCGGGGAAAGCGATCTTCAGGCCCGGGATGTGGGCGGTCAGGCTCGTCCAGTCCTGAGAGTGCTGGGCGCCGTACTTGCTGCCCACGGAAACGCGCAGCGTCACGGGCATCTTGATGATGTCGGCGGACATGGCCTGCCACTTGGACATCTGGTTGAACACCTCGTCGCCCGCGCAGCCCAGGAAGTCGCAGTACATCAGCTCCACCAGCGCGCGGCCGCCGGCCATGGCGTAGCCCACGGCGCTGCCGACGATGGCGGACTCGGAGATCGGGCTGTTGAACAGGCGATGGTACGGCAGGGCCTCGGTCAGGCCGCGGTACACCGCGAACGCGCCGCCCCAGTCGCGCACGTCCTCGCCGTAGGACACCAGCGTGGGATCCTTGTAGAAGCGGTCGATGATGGCTTCGAACAGGCCGTCGCGCAGCTGGTAGACCTTGTTCTTGCTGACCAGCTTGCCGTCCTTCTCAAAGCCCCAGCGCTCCTTCTTGGCGATGGCCTGCACGCGGGGGTTCTCCTCGATCGTCATGTTGACGTCGCACTTCTGGCCGGGCGCGCCGAAGGACTCCACGTGGCCGTTGGTGAACATCAAATCGGCGATGGCGTCGGGATTGGCGGCCAGGTCCATGCGCGGGGAGATCTTCTCGTCGATGGCCAGCTTGAAGTTGCGGAAGATGGAGGCGTTGACCTTCTCCACGATGGCGTCGCACTCTGCCTCGGTGGCCACGCCGGCCTCGATGAGCTGGCGACGATACTCGGGAATCGGATCCTGGGCTTCCCAGGCGGCGATCTCTTCCTTGGTGCGGTAGGAGGAGCTGTCCGACGGGCTGTGGCCGGCGAAGCGGTAGGTGACCACGTCCAGGAGCGCCGGGCCCTTGCCCTCCAGCAGCAGCTTCTTCTTGCGGCCGTAGGCCTCGATCACGGCCAGGGGGTTGAAGCCGTCCACGCGCTCGGCCAGCATCTGGTTCGGGTTGAAGCCCGCGCCCATGCGGGCGGGCATGTCGTAGCCCATGGTCTCGCCCACGGTCTGGCCGCCCATGCCGTACTGGTTGTTGACGATGTTGAACATGACGGGCAGGCCACCCTTCATGTCATCTTCCCACAGCTTGGTCAGCTGGCCCATGCCGGCCATGTTCAGCGCCTCGAGCACGGGGCCGCGGCCCAGGGAGCCGTCGCCGATGTTGGCGATGACGATGCCGGGCTTGCGGTTCACGCGCTTGTACAGCGCAGCGCCCATGGCGATGGTGCCGCTGCCGCCCACGATGGCGTTGTTGGGATAGATGCCGAAGGGGGTAAAGAAGGTGTGCATGGATCCGCCCAAGCCGCGGTTGAAGCCGGTCTCGCGGGCAAAGATCTCAGCCATCGCGCCGTAGAGCAGGAAGTTGATGGCGATGTCCTTCACGCTCTCGTGCGGCTCGTCCTTGATGACCTCGTAGGTCTTGCCGTCGAGGAAGTTCTTCATGATGTCCAACAGCTCCTCGTCGGACAGCTTCTCGATGGCGGACAGGCCCTTGGCCAGGATGTCGGAGTGGGCGCGGTGGGAGCCGAAGATGAAGTCGTTCACGTCCAGGTGGAACGCCTCGCCGACGGCGGCCGCCTCCTGGCCCATGGACAGGTGCGCCGGGCCGGGATGGTTGTAGGCCACGCCGTTGTACTCGCCGGTCTTTTTGATGAGGTTGATCATCGTTTCGAACTCGCGCAGGGTCAGCATATCGCGATAGATGTTGACGAGCTGCTCCTTGGTGAAGTTGCCGACCTCATCCTTGACGGTCTTTTTGTACTGGTTGACCGGAATGTCTTCGAAGTGAATGTAGCCGGACGCGCGGCGCTCATTCGGATCAACAAACAACTGTTTGGACATGATGCATACACTCCTTTATTATCGCTCTGTCGAAGGGATGCGCCTCTGTTCGGACCGGGCGCAGCCCGCGCATTTCATCAGCCCTTGGCCAGCATCAGCGTGAAGTTCTCGAGGTTGTTCTTCAGGTCGCGGAGGAACTTGCTGGCGGGGGTGCCGTCCATGGCGCGGTGGTCGTAGGACAGGCTCAGGTTCATGCTGGGATAGACCTCGATCTGGCCGTTCACCATGCGGAAGGCGTCCTTCATGGCGCACACGCCCAGGATGCCGGTCTGCGGCGGGTTCACCACGGGGGTAAAGCTCTCGATGCCCAGCGAGCCGATGTTCGACACGGTGAAGGAAGCGCCCTGCAGGTAGTCGGGGCTGATCTTGCCCTCCTTGCAGTCCCTGGCGAGCTGCTTGGCGGTGTCGGACAGCTGCTTGAGGGACATCTTGTCGGCGTTGAAGATGGTGGGCACCATCAGGCCGCGGTCGGTATCCACCGCCATGCCCAGGTTGACGCCGCGGAAGTACTTCATGGTCTTGCCGTCGTCGATGAGGTTGGCGTTCATGGCGCGGTGCTCGGGCTGCATCAGCGTGCGGGCGACCACGTACATCACGATGTCGTTGATGCTGATCTTGTCCATGCCGAAGGGCTCGCCCTTGGCCTTGAACATGGCGCGCGCGTTCTTCACCTCGGTGGCGTCGTAGCTGATGTTGTGGGTCAGCTGCGCCATGGTGGACAGGCTCGCCACCATGCTGCGGGCGATGACCTTGCGGATGTTGCTCATGGGCTCGGTGTAGCTGTCGTCGCAGGGCACGCCCAGCGCCACGGCGGCCGCGGGCGCGGCGACCTCGGTCGCGGCGGCGGCGCCGATCACCTTGCCGGCGTCGATCAGGGCCTGGACGTCGCGCTCGATCACGCGGCCGTCGGGGCCGGTGGGCACGACCTTGGAGAGGTCGGCCTTCTTCTCCTCCGCCAGCTTCCGGGCGCGCGGGGAGATCTTCAGATCGCCGATCGTCACCGGGGCCTCGGCCAGCTCCTCGGCGGGCGCGGGCGCGGCGGCGGGGGCTTCGGGCGCGACGACGGGCGCGGGCTGCTCGGCGCCGGGGCGGAACGCATCGGGGTTCGCGCCGGGCTCGCCGATCACGCACACGTTGTCCAGGCAGGGCACGTCGGAGCCCTCCTCGTAGAAGATGGCCAGCAGCGTGCCGGCGACCTCGGCCTCGCAGTCGAAGGCGGCCTTGTCGGTCTCATAGCTGAAGAGCTGATCGCCCACGGCCACGGTGTCGCCCACGGCCTTGTGCCACTCGGTGATGACGCAGCTCTCCACGGTGTTGCCCTGGCGGGGCATGATGACGGGGGTGCAGTTCCCGGCGGGCTGCGCGGCGGGCGCAGCGGCGGCGGCAGGCGCGGCGCCCGCGGCCGCGGGAGCGGCGGAACCGCCCGCCAGCGCGGCGTCGGGATCCTCGCCGGGCTCGCCGATCACGCAGACGTTCTCCAGGCAGGGCACGTCGTCGCCCTCTTCGTAGAGCACCTTCAGCAGCGTGCCCGCAACCTTGGCTTCCTCTTCGAAGGCAGCCTTGTCGGTCTCATAGGCGAACAGGATGTCGCCCACATTTACCTTGTCGCCAACTTTCTTGTTCCAGCTGGTAATGATGCAGCTTTCCACGGTGTTGCCCTGACGGGGCATGATGACAGCTACGGCCATAAGAGTAATTCCTCCCTGCGCTATAGTAGGTTCGTCGGCAGGCACGCGCGTGCCTGGTTACATCTATTGTATCAGTCTCCGCCGCAACATTCAACGAAACAACACCATATTCACGTCAAATTTACCAAATTTAACATTTGTTTCTTATCACATTGGCGATTCCGCCGCCACGGAAAGTCAAATTGCGCCGGCAAAGCGCGGCCGCGTCGCGCGGTGCGGAAACTTCCCGGCCGGTATTGCTATTTTCGTTCAATAATCGTATAATATAGGCAACTGGCAATGGAAGGACTGAGCAGCTTGTCCGCACGTAACTCGGCCAAGGCCATCGTACTGCACGGGGGAAAGATCCTGGTCAACCGGTGCGTCTCCCGCTTCGGCGAATACTATGCCCTTCCCGGCGGCGGGCAGCACACCGGGGAACTGCTGGCGGACGCCGTGCGGCGGGAGCTGCTGGAGGAGACCGGCTACAGCGTGGTGCCCCTGCGCCTGGCGGGCATCTACGAGCGCGTGACCGAGGGGCGGCGGGACGGCAACAGCCACAAGATCTACTTCATCTTCCTGTGCCGCCTGGCGGAGGAGCCGCGCAAGGCGCCCACGGAGACCGACCGGTTCCAGATCGGCTACGACTGGGTGGACCTGCGGCAGATCCAGCGCCGCAACCTGTTCCCCCGGGCCATCCGGGACAACCTGGCCGGGCTCATCCGGGGCAACGGCACCATATTCATCGGCTCGGAGAAGGACCACTGAGCCCCGCCGGGGTTTTCAGGCTCCGGCCTATGTTAAAATGCGATTGATGTTGGAACAACATCGCATAAACCGTATTGATTTATCCCCCGCGCGGGGATATAATTGTTTCTGACCGCGCCGGGGAAGCCGTTTCCCCGCGCCATTCCGCCCGCAACGGGCAGGACACATCGAAGGAGAAACACCCATGATCATCACTCAGAAGAAGCCCCTGGAAGAGCTGCTGGGCATGCTGGCAGGCGCCAAGACCGTCGCGCTCGTGGGCTGCGGCAGTTGCGCCACCGCCTGCGCCACCGGCGGCGAGAAGGAAATCGCCGAGCTGACCCAGGTGCTCGCGCAGCACGGCATCAAGGTCGTGGCCACCGCCATGTCCGACTACTGCTGCATGCACCTGAAGACCCGCACCATCCTCAAGCCCGTGAACGCCGCCAAGCCCGACGCCGTGGTGGCCATGTCCTGCGGCGACGGCGTGCAGGTCATCGCCCAGTACTGCCAGTGCCCCGTGTACCCCAGCAACAACACCATGTTCCTGGGCGAGAGCGTGAAGCTGGGCCTGTTCGAGGAAGCGTGCCACATGTGCGGCGACTGCATGCTCGGCAAGACCGGCGGCATCTGTCCCATCTCCCGCTGCGCCAAGTCCCTGGTGAACGGCCCCTGCGGCGGCTCCCGCAACGGCAAGTGCGAGGTGAACCCCGAGAACCCCTGCGCCTGGATCGAGATTTACAACAAGCTCGTGTCCCTCGGCCAGGAGGACAAAATCGGCATCACCCGCGAGGACAAGGGCTACGATAAGGTGGCCTATCCCAGGACCATCAACATCAGGGGGGAGAAGAAATGAGCAACCTGCAGATCGCGCTGGAGAGCGGCAAGTTTGGCGTCACCGCCGAGATGGCTCCCCCGAAGGGTTATGATTTCACCGAGCAAATGGAGGCTGCCGAGCTGCTGCGCGGCAAGGTGCACTCCGTCAACGTCACCGACATGCAGTCCGCGAGCCTGAAGGCGTCCTCCATCGGCCTCTGCATCAAGCTGAAGCAGGCCGGGCTGGACCCCATCATCCAGATGACGGGCCGCGACCGCAGCCGCATGGCCATCATGGGCGACATGCTGGCGGCGGCGTCCTTCGGCATCGACACCATGCTGGCGCTCACCGGCGACCACACCATGGTGGGCGACTGCAAGGCCTCGAAGCCCGTGTACGACCTGGATTCCGTGGGCATCCTGCGCATGCTCAGCACCATGGAAGCCACCGGCAAGGACTGCGGCGGCAACGACCTCGCCTCCACGCCGAATTTCTACAAGGGCGCGGCGGTCACCCCCGTGTACGAGCCGCAGATCCTGCAGATCAACAAGCTGCGCCAGAAGGTGGACGCGGGCGCGAAGTACATCCAGACCCAGGGCATCTTCGACATCGACGAGCTGAAGCGCTTCATGGACGCCGTGGACAAGGCCGGCATCAAGACCCACATCATGGCGGGCATCATCCCGCTGAAGGCCGCCGGCATGGCGAAGTACATGAACGAGAACGTGCCCGGCATCGCCGTGCCCCAGCCCATGATCGACCGCCTGGCCGCGGCCGCCGCCGAGGGCAAGGAGAAGGGCGTGAAGGGCCTGCCCATGAAGCTGGGCATCGAGATGGCCGCGGAGCTGATCGCCAAGATCAAGGCCGAGGGCATCTGCGACGGCGTGCACATCATGGCCATCGGCGCGGAGAAAAACGTCCCCACCATCCTGGAAAAGGCCGGCGTCGTCATCGACTGAAGCCGGGTATAAACATATGGCGTCCCTGTTTCCGATGGGAAGCAGGGACGCCATTGTATTCATTCTTTCTTACTCCATCACCTGGAGGAACACGCATTTCAGGTACTTCGTCTCCACCGACTGCGGCAGTATGGGGTGGTCGTAGCCCTGCGTGCGGTATTCGACCATGCGGACGCGCTTCTTCGCGTCCCGCGCCGCCTGGTTGAGGATGTCCTGGAACATCTCCGGCATCACGTGCTGCGAGCAGGAGCAGGTCACCAGGAAGCCGCCGGGCCGCACCAGCCTGAGGCCGCGCAGGTTGATCTCCTTGTAGCCGCGCACCGCCGCCTGCACCGCCGCCTTGTTCTTGGTGAAGGCGGGCGGATCCAGGATCACCAGGTCGTACTGCTCGCCCCGGTCCGTGAGCTCGCGGAGCAGGTCGAAGCAGTTGTGCGCCTCGAAGGTCACGTTGTCCAGGCCGTTCAGCCGGGCGTTCTCGCGGGCCACCTCCAGCGCCTCCTCGGAGATGTCCACGCCCAGCACGCTCGCGGCGCCGTACTTCGCCGCGTGCAGCGAAAAGGAGCCGTTGTGGCAGAAGCAGTCCAGCACCCGCGCGCCCCGGCAGAAGGGGGCCATGGCGGCGCGGTTCTGCTTCTGGTCCAGGAAGAAGCCGGTCTTCTGGCCATGCTTCACGTCCACCAGGAAGCGGATGCCGTTTTCGACCATCTCCACCCGGTCCGGCACCTCGCCCCGCAGCAAGCCCGTGGTCTGCTCCATGCCCTCCAGGCGGCGCACCGGCACGTCGCTGCGCTCCCAGATGCCCTCGGGCGCGACGACCTCCATCAGGATATCGCACAGCATGTCCTTGATGCGCTCGATGCCCAGCGACAGCGATTGCAGCACCAGTATCCCGCCGAACTTGTCCACCACCAGGCCGGGCAGGAAGTCCGACTCGGAGTAGATCAGGCGGCAGCTCTGCGGGTCGCACAGCAGCTTGCGGTACGCCCAGGCGTCCCGGACCCGCCGGGTAAAGAACGCCCGGTCGCAGGGCTCGTCGTTGCGGGTCAGTATGCGCAGGGAAATCTGGCTCTGCGGGTTGTAGAACCCCCGGCCGATGAACTTTCCCCTGAAGTCCAGCACGTCCACGATGTCGCCGTTCTCGAAATCCCCCTCGACCCGCTCGATCTCCGAGGCGTAGATCCACGGGTGCCCACCGCGAACGCGCGTCTCCCGCGTCTTGCGAAGCGTAACCTTTGCCATGCGCTCCCCCATCCCCCGCGCCAGGCGCGGGCATTTTGTCGGTATAACGATATTTTCATCATATCATGCCTGTGTAAACTTGTCCATCCCCGGAAAATGTGATAGAATGTTGAATGTTTGAAAGCAGCACACCGGACAGCACGGGGAGCGTCGGACATGGAGAATCGGAGCGAAGGCAAGCGCCTCAACAAGTTCATCGCGGACAGCGGCTACTGTTCCCGCCGCGAGGCCGACCGGCTCATCGGGGAGGGCCGCGTGCGCGTGGACGGCCGGACGGGCGCGCTGGGCGATCGCGTGCTGCCGGGCATGCGCGTCACCGTGGACGGCAAGCCCCTCTCCGGGACGGGCGACAGGGTGTACATCGTGCTGAACAAGCCGCGGGGCATCGTGTGCACCGCCGACCCCCGGGAGCCGATGAACGTGGTGGACTACGTGGGCCATCCCGCGCGCATCTTCCCCGTGGGGCGGCTGGACAAGGACAGCGAGGGCTTGCTGCTGATGACCAGCGACGGCGAGATCGTCAACCGCCTGCTGCGCGCCGCCGGCGGCCACGAGCGGGAGTATGAGGTTGAGATCGACCGCCCCGTCACCCCGGAATTCGCGGCGAAGATGATGGCGGGCGTGCCCATACTGGACACCGTCACGCTGCCCTGCAAGCTGCGCCGAACCGGGGCGCACAGCTTCAACATCGTGCTGGTGCAGGGGCTGAACCGCCAGATCCGCCGCATGTGCGAGGCGCTGGGCGCGAACGTCGTCCGGCTCCGGCGCGTGCGCATCATGAACCTGCGGCTCGGGAACCTACGCCCCGGCCAGTGGCGCGACCTGACCGAGGCCGAGCTCAACGGCCTGCTCGGGGAACTGGGCGACGGGGAAGCGCGTCCAAATCCCTGACCGCCATGGAAAGCAAGGACCGGGGGAAGACCATGACAAAGCGAAGAAGAAGGCATCCCGTCCGCAGGCTGCTGCGGGCGCTCGTACTGCTCGTGCTGCTCGGCGTCGTCTACAGCGTCGTCGTGGGCTACATGCCCTTTTCCAGGGCGCCGAAGCTGTCCGACGACGCGCGCGCGCGGGTGGAGGCGCGGGTGGAGGAGATGTCCCACGACGTTTCGACCGGCGACCGCGCCGCCATACTGGAGACGCGCACCGAGGCCCTGGACGAGCGCATCCGGCTCATCAACCAGGCGAAGTCGTCGCTCGTCATCACCACCTACGACTGCCGGGATGGCGAGAGCACGCGCGACATACTGTGCGCGGTGCTGGCCCGGGCGGAGGCGGGCGTGCGCGTGCGCATGCTGATCGACGGCATCGCCGGGCGCTTCCACCTGATGCACAACGGCATGTTCCGCGCCGTGGCGGCGCACCCCAACGTCGAGGTGCGGTTCTACAACCTGTTCACCTACTGGCAGGCGTGGAAGCACATGGGGCGCATGCACGACAAGTACCTGATCGCCGACGACACGGCCTACATCCTGGGCGGCAGGAACACCTTCGACTACTTCCTGGGCGAGTACCCCGCGCCCACGCACAGCCTCGACCGGGAGGCGCTGGTGTACAACGCCGCGGGCAGCGCGGACAGCTCGCTCTTCGAGGTGCTGGGCTACTTCGAGGGCGTCTGGGACGGCGGCGACGCCACGCCCTTCCGCCCCCGCGTCTCCGACGACAAGCGGGCGGCCGAGTACGCGGCGCTCGACGCGCGCCGGGAGGGGCTGCGCGCGGAAAAGCCCGAGCTGTTCGCGCCCGCCGACTACGGCGCGGTCACCGTGGCGACCCGCGGCGTCTGGCTCATCCACAACCCCACGACCATCTACGCCAAGGAGCCGGAGGCCTTCGCGCAGCTCACCGGGCTGATGGCGCGGGCGCGGGAGGAGATCATCGTCCACTCCCCCTACGCGGTGCTGAACGAGGACAGCCGGGCGACACTCTCGGAGATCGCCGCCAGGGTACCCGTCACGCTGATGATCAACGCCGTGGAGAACGGCCAGAACGTGGTGGCCAGCGGCGACTACCTGCTGCACCGGGACGAGGTGCTCTCCACCGGCATGCGGGTGCTCGAGTACGCCGGGGGCGATTCCTACCACGGGAAGTCCATGGTGATCGACGACGCGCTGTCCGTCATCGGCTCCTTCAACCTGGACCTGCGCAGCACCTACGTGGACACGGAGCTGATGCTGGTGATCCGCAGCCCGGAGCTGAACGCGACGCTGCGCGGGCACATGGCCGCCCTGCACGCGGACTGCCAGGAGCGCCTGCCGGACGGCACCGCCGCGGTGCCCGACGGGCTGCGCTTCCCGCCGCTGACCCTGGGCCGGGAGACGCTGCTGCGCCTGCTCGGCCTGGCGATGCAGCCGGTGCGGAACCTGGTGTGACCCGCGCCGCGCGATATGCCTTGCAATTTTGCGCCGGAAAAGCTATACTATAATCAGTGAGCTTCCCGGCGCACGCTTTGTGCGCGGACATTCAGGAGAAACACATATGAACGATCTGATCGGCTTTTTTGATTCCGGCATGGGCGGCGTCAGCGTGCTGCACGAGGCGCGGCGCATACTGCCCAACGAACACTTCCTGTTCTTCGGCGACAACGGCAACGCCCCCTACGGTCCCCGCCCGCTGGCGGAGATCCGCGCGCTGTGCGCCGCGGGCATCGATCGCCTGCTGGCGCGGGACGTGAAGGCCATCGTCATCGCCTGCAACACCGCCACCTCCGCCTATGCGAAGATCCTGCGCCAGGCGCACCCGGAGCTGCCCATCGTGGGCATGGAGCCCGCGCTGAAGCCCGCCCACTTCGCGCGCCACGGCGGCAAGGTGCTGGTGCTGGCCACCAAGGCGACGCTCTCGCTGGAGAAGTACGAAAAGCTCAAGGCGCGCTACGGCGCGGACGTGATCTCCGTGGTGGGCACGGGCCTGGTGGAGCGCGTGGAGGCCGGACAGGCCGACGCCCCCGAGACCGCCGAGCACATCGCGCGGCTGCTCGCGCCGTACCGGTCGGAACAAATCGACGCCGTGGTGCTCGGCTGCACCCACTACCCCTTCCTGCGCCGCCCCATCGCGGCCCTGTTCCCGGACGCGCAGATCTTCGACGGCCGCGAGGGCACGGTGCTGCGGCTGAAGGACCTGCTGCAACGCGGCGGGCTCTGCTCCGACGACACCCCCGGCAGCATCGAGTACCAGACCTCCGGCGGCCCCGGGGTGATCGACAGGATGCAGGCGCTGATGGCGTCGCTGGACGCGGAGTGACCGAACCGCCCCGGCGCGCCAGATCCCCATACAACGAAAAGATCCTTCGCCATGCCCGAATCGACGGGCAGGCGAAGGATCTTTGGTTTCAGTCTCGCGTTACAGGCGCGGGTTCAGGCGGTCGATGGCGTCGAAGTTGCCCTCGGCGATGGCCAGCTCCATGAGCTGTTCCACGGCGCCGACGCCGGCCCGGTCGATGAAGCGCAGCGCGCCGTCCCAGTTGCCCGCCTGCGCGCGCGCCAGGCAGAGCCGGTCCGCGAAGTCGCCGTCCAGCGCTTCGATGAGCTTCTCCAGGGTATCGTCGTCCCCGGCGGCCAGCACGGCGTTGGCGAGGATCTCCCGCTGGTCGGCCGCCATGCCCTCCGCGAGGGTCAGCGCCAGCGCCTTCTCCCCCGCCTCGTAGGCGGCGCAGGCCACCTGCCCGGCGACGTCGCCGAGGTCCAGCAGCTCCGCGTAGCCGGTCAGCCACAGCCAGTTGCCGTCATTCGCCGCTGCCAGCGCCACGCGCTGTTGCAGCTCCGCGTCGAGCTGCCAGGCGTGCTCGCCCAGCCAGCCCCAGTCGCCGCGCTCCATGGCGGCGTCCACGGCGTCGGCGTCAAGGTAGTCCTCCAGGTGCTCCACCACCCAGTCGTGCATGCCCGCCTCGTTGGCCTTGCGGGCGACGGCTCGCTTCGTCTCCTCGTCGAGCTCGTCCAGGTGCGCGGCGATCCAGTCCCACTTCCCGTCCTGGACGGCCCGCTCCACGGCCGCGCGGCGCAGGGTCGCGGCGCGATCCTCCCGCGCCTTCAGGCCCTCGAAGATGTCGTTCAGCGCCTTGCCGGCCTCGTTCACGGCGTCGCCACCCAGCTTCGCGGCATGGCGCAGGGCCTTTTCCATGCCCGCGCCGATGCGCTGCGACACCTCGCCCAGGCTGCGGCCCAGCTCCTCCGGGTTCCTGCACACCTGATCGGCGGCCTCGCGGGCGAACTTCCCGCCCTTCGCGGCTACCCAGGCGAGCCGGTCCACCATCTCGCGCTTCAGGAAGGGCGCCACGCGGCGCAGGGTCTCCCAGCTGATCTCGCTCTCCGACTTCTGGATGAGCTCCTCCAGGCATTCCCGGGTGATGAACGGCGCGAACCTGGCGATGTCGTTGCTGCTCAGCTCGTCGCGGTGCTCCAGCAGCAATTCGCCCACGGCCTGCTTGGTCATAAACGGCGCCATGCGCAGCAGGTTCCCGAGGTCGAAGCGCTCCTCCTGCGCCTCCCCGGTTTCCTCCGCCGCTTCCCCGGCCGCTTCGGCGGGTTCTTCGGCGGGCTCTTCGGCGGGCTCCTCCGCCTCCGCGGGCGCTTCGTCCGCCCCGGCCTGCGTTTCGGCCCCGGGCGCTTCTTCGGGCGCTGCCTCCTCCCGCTTCGCCCCGGCGAACAGGCCCGTGACGAAGCTGTTCACGGCGTTGCCCACGCTCTGCAGCGTATCCTCCAGCGGCGAGCGGCCCTCCGGCGCGTTGCGGTCCTCGGGCACCTCGCCGTTCAAGAGCTGCTCCACGGTCACGCCGAACAGCCCGGTCAGGTTCAGCAGCGTCTGCACGTCCGGCAGCGCCGCGCCGTTCTCCCACTTGGAGACCGCCTGGTGCGACACGTTCAGCGCCGCGGCCAGTTGCTGCTGGGTCATGCCCCGGTTCTGCCGGAGCTTTGCGATGGTCTTTCCCACTTCGATGTTGTCAATCATTTTATTCGCCTCCTGCGGGGGTCGTATGCATTCTGTTTTCCGCCGGAGCGTCCCCCGGCGCAGCCTCAATATAACACATATCGCCTTTCAGTTGCAAGCAACTCATGGTAGAATTCATTAGAATCCGAGTTGAAGCCCCGGTATTCTGTTAGCACTCTTTTTATTTGAGTGCTAAAAAATACTTGACTTTCCATCAGAAAGCGCTATAATAGGGTTGTTTGGAGTGTACGCGCCGGGCCCGCCCGGCGAAACGGCATAGAATCGCCAACTGAATGGAGGAAATAGACATGTCCAAGGGAACCGTTTCCATCAATGCCGAGAATATCATGCCCGTCATCAAACAGTGGCTGTATTCCGACAAGGATATCTTCGTGCGCGAGCTGATCAGCAACGGCTGCGACGCCATCAGCAAGTACCACTGGCTGGTCAGCAACGGCCAGGCGGAGGGCGACGACGCGCCCGACCGCATCGACGTGATCGTGAATAAAGAGGAAGGCACGCTCACCTTCATCGACAACGGCATCGGCATGACCGAGGAAGAGGTCGTGAAGTACATCGCCCAGGTGGCCTTCTCCGGCGCGACGGACTTCGTCTCGCGCTACGCGGAGGGACAGGAGAGCGCGGACATCATCGGCCACTTCGGCCTGGGCTTCTACAGCGCCTTCATGGTGTCCGACAGGGTCGTCATCGACACCAAGTCCGTCACCGGCGCGCCCGCCGTGCGCTGGACCAGCGAGGACGGCATGGAGTACGAGCTGGAGCCCTCCGACAGGACCCAGCGCGGCACCGCCATCACGCTGCACATCGACGAGGAGGACAAGGACTTCCTGAACCTGTGGACGGTGCGCTCCACGCTGGAGAAGCACTGTGCGTTCATGCCCGTGCCCATCTACCTGAGCGAGGTCAAGCCCGAGGAGCCGCCGAAGGAGGGCGAGGAACCCAAGGCGCCCGAGGAGCCGAAGCAGGTCAACGACACCCATCCGCTGTGGATGAAGAAGCCCAGCGACTGCACCGACGAGGAGTACAAGAGCTTCTACCGCAAGGTGTTCAACGACTATGAGGAGCCGCTGTTCTGGATCCACCTGAACGCGGAGTACCCCTTCAACCTGAAGGGCATCCTGTACTTCCCCCGCATCAAGAATGAGTTCACCGCCAGCGAGGGCGTCATCAAGCTGTACAACAACCAGGTGTTCGTGGCAGACAACATCAAGGAAGTCATTCCCGAGTTCCTGCTGCTGCTCAAGGGCGTCATCGACTGCCCGGACCTGCCGCTGAACGTGTCCCGTTCCTTCCTGCAGAACGACGGCTACGTGAAGAAGATGGCCGCTTACATCACCCGCAAGGTGGCGGACCGGCTGGTGAGCGAGTTCAACAACAACCGCGAGACCTACCAGGGCTACTGGGACGACATCCATCCCTTCGTGAAGTACGGCTGCATCAAGGACGAGAAGTTCTACGAGCGCGTGAAGAAGGCGCTGATCTACAAGACCACCGGCGGCAAGTACGTCACGCTGGAGGAATACCTGAACGCCAACTGCCCCGAGGAGGGCGACAAGGTGGTCTACTACGCCAGCGACGACAAGCGCCAGGCGCAGATGATCAAGCTGTACACCGACCAGGGCAAGGACGTCATACTGCTGAACACGCTGATCGACAACAACTTCATCAGCTTTCTGGAGTACGCCGACCGGGACAGCAAGGTCACCTTCAAGCGCGTGGACGCCGCCGCCGACAGCCTCACGGAGGAATCCGAGGTGGACGAGACCGCGCGGCTGAAGCTGGAGGGCGAATTCCGCAAGGCCATGGGCGACGACACCGTGGACGTGCAGCTCAAGCCCTTCAAGGACGAGGGCATGATCGCCATGATCACCGTGGACGAGCAGAGCCGCCGCTTCGCGGAGATGTCGAGCCGCTGGGGCGGCATGGACATGAAGCTGCCCGAGAAGCGCACGCTGGTGCTGAACGACCGGCACCCGCTGGTGGCGTGGCTGAAGACCGCCGAGGACGGCGAGCGCACCGAGGCCGTGTGCGCCCAGGTGGCCGACCTCGCCGAGATGGCGCGCCAGCCGCTGGTCGCCGACCGCATGGTGGAGTTCCTCCGCCGCTCCAACGCGCTGCTGACGCAGCTGGTGGAGAAGTAACGCGAGGCTCCGTCCTAAAGCGAACATCCGCGGCGCAGGTGTGTCCTGCGCGAGCGGAACGAACGGAAGGCGGCGAACCCAATGGTCCGCCGCCTCAGCATGTTGACAAAGCCAACATGCTGCAGAGCGGGGAGAAAGGCCGGCCTGCGGATGCGGGAGCTTATGTCGGCGATATGAACCGGCGCCTCGGAAACCACTTTAATCTGGAATGCGAGCATCACGGGCAGTTGGAAGCCATGGTCACCCTGTAAGCGGCACGCCGCGCAATGCCCTGTCCGGCGGATGCGTCGGCCGTTCGGGGCGAAATTCCGCGGGCGCGCGCTTCGCGGATCGGGGAAACGGGTCCTGACTTCTCTTGCAATCGGAGGACATTATATGAGAAACATCGCCATCATCGGCATGGGCGCGCTGGGGCTGCTGTTCGGCGACATGCTGCAATCCGCGCTTGACGTGGGGTTCATCGTCGATCCGCAGCGGAAAGCCGTGTATGCCAGCCAGACAATCACCGTCAACGGCGCGGAAAAACGCTTCCGCCTGCTGGACGCCGGGGCGTCGTCCCCCGCCGACCTGCTCATCTTCGCCGTCAAGGGAACCGCGCTGGACCGGGCGATCGAGGACGCGGCGGGCCATGTCGGCCCCGACACCGTCATTGTATCGCTGCTGAACGGTATCACCAGCGAAGAGATCCTCGGGCGGCGCTTCGGCTTTGAGCACATCGTCTACTGCACCGCACAGGGCATGGACGCGGTCCGGGAGGGGCGCAGCCTCCGCTACACGCGCTGCGGAAAGCTGTGCGTCGGCCTGCCCGGGGGCAGGCGCTCGCCCGACCTCGACGCGCTCTGCGCCGCCTTCGACGCGGCGGGCGTACCCTACGAGGTCGATCCCGACATCCTCCACCGGCTGTGGAGCAAATTCATGCTCAATGTGGGCGTGAACCAGGTGGTGATGGTGCACGAGGGCAACTACGGCACGATCCAGAGGCCGGGGCCCGCGCGCGACCAGATGATCGCCGCCATGCGGGAGGTCATCCCGCTGTCGCGGCTGGAGGGCGTTCCCGTGACGGAGGAGGACCTGGAATACTACGTCCGCCTGCTGGACACGCTGTCGCCCGAGGGCATGCCCTCCATGCGGCAGGACGGACTCGCGCATCGCAGGAGCGAGGTGGAGCTGTTCGCCGGCACGGTGTGCAGGCTGGCGGCGAAACACGGGCTGGCCGTGCCGGTCAACGAGGAACTGTACAGGACGGTACTGGCCATGGAGGCGAAATACCGATAGACGACGGGGATTGCGGCCGCTTTGCGCTCGGCGGCTGAATGCCCGGAGGCGCCCGCGACGGGAGAACGCCACAAAAAAACCGGCCGATTCCGCGATGCGTCATCGGCCGGTAAAAATGCGCCTTCGCCGCGCGAGGGGAACGGCGTCGCTCACCCGCCCTGCGCCCAGGTGATGGCTTCGTCCAGCCAGGCCAGCGATTCCGCGCGCAGCGCCTCCCGGGTGCGGTCCACCGCCGACCAGTCGATCGGCGCGGCCTCGCGGAAGCTGCCCTCGCGGACGAACCGGTCCTCCAGGCCGAACTTGCCGCACAGGTCCAGGTACTTGCGCCCGCCCCCGCCGCCGTGGTCGAAGGCGTAGAAATCCCGGTGGAACAGCAGCGACAGGCAAGTGCCGTGCAGCGAATTGCAGAACACCGCGTCGGCGTTTCGAACCAGCGAGACGAAATCCTCGATGCCCGCCGCGCTGAAGGTCTTGTTGTACAGCTTGTGCCAGGCAAACGCGGAGACCTCCACCAGCTTCAGCCCGCGGGCGCGCGCGTATTTCGCGGCGTCCCGGCGCACGGAGGCGTCGGGCCTCACGGGAAAATACATCAGCAGGTAGGGCTTCCGCACCCGCCGCGGCGCGGTGATCTCGTCGAAGTCCGCCGGATCGGCCAGCAGCACCGGGTCGATCACGTCCGCCACCGGCTTGTCCGTCAGCCTGCGAATGATCTCCGAGGCGTAGCGCTCGCGCATCGAGATGCGGTCCGGGTACGCCAGCAGCGCGCGCAGCTCGTCGTAGTGGCGCTCCTTCAGCTTGGCCTCGCTCATGCTGGCGGAATAGACGATCTTCTTCTTGTTCCGCATAGGCGCCATCGCCCCGAAGTACACGGGGTCAAAGCTGCCGCCGAAGTAGCCGGGCGACCAGATGACGTCGCTCTCGAAGAACAGCGCGTCGTAGGGCAGCTCCTCCCGCTCCAGCATCGAGCGGGTGTACTGCTTTTCGGACAGCTTCATCCGCGCGTCGAAGAATGCCCAGAAGCGGCGGTAGCGCAGCGAGAACCACGGCGTCATCAGCAGCGAGGCGGCCAACTGTACGGGATTGCGGCCGCGCTTGCGCAGGAAGTGGGTGCGCGGGTTCACGTTCTCCCGGGACGGCGGGAGGTAGTTCACGACGTCGCAGCAGTCGATGTCCGGCCGCCGAAGCATCAGCTTCTGAAAGACCCAGCTATGCAGCGCCGCGCCGTAGTTCAGCCTGCTCGTGTGCAGGTTGATGCTCAGGATGCCCGTCTTCATCGCGTGTTTCCTCCCGCTTCAGATCGCCGTTCAGGGGCGCGCACCGCGCCTGCCTCTATTTTGCTATAGAAGCCCCGGTTTGTCAATACTCCGGCGCATTTTCGGTTCTTTGCGCAAAAGCGGTTTACAGACGGGCAAAAATGGTGTATGCTGGCAGCATAGATCCTGGAGGTGGCGTCATGAACCCCGATGTCATACTGACCGAGGCCAGAGCCGCGGCGGAGCAGGCCGCGCTGCTGCGGCGTACCATTCACGCCCATCCCGAGCGGGGAAACTGCGAGATTGAGACCGCCGCGCTGGCGGCGCGCACGCTGGAACGCCTGGGCTTTGAGGTCTCCCGCCCGGTCGGCACCGCCGTGGTCGGGCTGCTGCGCGGCGGCTCGCCCGGAAAGACCGTCGCGCTGCGCGCGGACATGGACGCCCTGCCCGTGGAGGAAGCCACCGGCCTCCCCTGCGCCAGCCGCGTCCCCGGCGTCATGCACGCCTGCGGCCACGATATGCACACCGCCGGGCTGCTGGGCGCGGCCATGGTGCTGGCCGATCACCGGGAGGCGCTGCACGGCTGCGTCAAGCTGCTCTTCCAGCCCGACGAGGAGGGCGACGGCGGCGCGCGGCGGATGATCGACGCCGGCTGCATGGAGAACCCGCACGTGGACGCCGTGTTCGGCGCGCACGTCACCCCGGACCTGCCCGCGGGCAGCGTGGGCTTCCGCTACGGCAAGGCCTACGCCGCGTCGGACATGTTCACCGTGCGCGTGCTGGGCCGCGGCTGCCACGGGGCCTCCCCGCACGAGGGCGTGGACGCCGTCGCGGCGGGAGCGCAGATGGTCTGCGCGCTGCAGAGCATCGTCAGCCGCAGGGTCGCGCCGACGGACGCCGCCGTGGTCACCGTGGGTGCCTTCCACGGGGGCGACGCCGGAAACGTGATCGCCGAGACCGCGGAGCTGAAGGGCATCCTGCGCACGCTGGGGCCGGAGTCCCGCGCGAACGTGCGCCGCTGGTTCCGCGAGGCGGTCGAGGGCGTCTGCGCCGCGACGGGCGCAAGGGCGGAGATCGAGCTGCGCGAGAGCTACCCCGGCGTGGTGAACGACGATCCCAGCGTGGACTTCGCCCGCGACGTCGCCGCGCGGCTGCTGGGCCGGGACCGCGTGTCCGTGATCGGCGCGCCCACCATGGGCACCGAGGACTTCGGCGAATTCCTGCGCGTCGCGCCGGGCTGCTTCTGGCATCTGGGCGTGCGGAGCGACGCGCCCGGCAGCGGCGAACCGCTGCACAGCCCGCGCTTCACGCCGGATGAAGCCGCGCTCCTGCCCCTCGTCGCGCTGCACAGCGCCATCGCGATGGCGTATTTATCGCGGTAAAACCCCCTGTCCCGCCCCGCCCCGAAGCCTTCGGAGCGGGGCGTTGCCATGGGGTTTGATGCCACTGTGCCATCGCCTAATCGTTCCCGCAGTCAACCATAAGGATATGATATGGAAATATAACAGTATCTTTGTTGTATTCACCGCCGCATCGCGATAAGATATGCTTGTACCGATGAAACAAATTATTATGCTTTCGCGAGGTATTTATGAACGTATTCAACATCATCACCCTCTTCGGCGGCCTGGCCATGTTCCTCTACGGCATGCGCATGATGGGCGACGGCCTGAAGGAGAGCTCCTCCGGATCGCTGAAGCACGTGATGGAAAAGCTGACCGGCACGCCGGTGAAGGCATTCCTGCTGGGCCTGGTCATGACGGCGGTCATCCAGTCCTCCACGGCCACCATCGTCATCACCTCCGGCCTGGTCGGCGCGGGCATACTGTCGCTGCACAAGTCGCTGGGCATCATCATCGGCGCGAACGTGGGCACCACGGTCACCGGCCAGATCATCCGCCTGCTGGACCTGAACGCCGCCGGCGCGCCGGTGTTGCAGTTCTTCAAGCCCTCCACCCTCGCGCCGCTGGCGCTGATCGCGGGCATACTGCTCCTCATGGGCGCAGGCAAGCGCTTCAGGAATTCCGACAAGATCGGCAAGGTCATCATCGGCTTTGGCATACTGTTCTCGGGCCTGCTCAACATGACGGACGCCGTGAGCACGCTGACCGAGTCGGGCATCATCGAGAACCTGTTCTCCCGCCTGAGCGGAAACCCGCTGATCGGCTACACCATCGGCGCGGGCGTGGCCTTCGTGCTCCAGAGCTCCTCGGCCAGCATCGGCATCCTGCAGGCGTTTTCCACCTCCGGCCAGCTCACCTTCAGCGCCATCTACGCGGTGCTGGTGGGCATCTACCTGGGCGACTGCGTGACCACCGCCATCGTGTGCAACATCGGCGCCAAGCCCGATTCCAAGCGTGTGGGCCTGGTGAACATACTGTTCAACCTCTCCAAGACGGTGCTGATCCTCGTGGGCGTGAACCTGGCGCACCGGCTCGGCTGGCTGGACGGGCTGTGGAACAGTGTGGTCTACTCCGGCGGCATCGCCAACACCAACACCGTGTTCAACCTGTCCTGCGCCGTGCTGATGCTGCCCATGCTGGGCGTATATGAGAAGCTTTCCCGCCGGCTGGTGAAGGACGAGATCGACCTCGATGTCGCCGATACCCCCAAGGCCCTCAAGAAGCTGGACGCGCTGAACCCCGTGTTCCTGAGCGCCCCGGGCCTGGCGCTGAACACCTGCTACGACGCGCTGCTGGAGATGTTCCGGCTGTCGAGGAAGAACATCGAGCGCGCCTTCAAGGTGGTCGCCGTCTACGACGAGAACAAGATCGCCAAGATCCGCGCCCGCGAGGAGATCATCGACACCCTGGCGGACCGCGTGAGCAACTACCTGGTCCAGCTCTCCGCCCACATCACGTCGGAGAACCACGTGGAGATCATGAACCACTACTACGCCGCCATCTCCGAATTCGAGCGCCTCGGCGACCACGCCATGAACATCGCCGACTACGCCGAGGAGCTGCACACGGGGGGAACCTCGTTCTCCGAGTACGCCCTGCATGAGCTCGACGTGGTGCACAACCTGATCCAGCAGGTGCTGTACTTCACCGGCGAGGCGTTCAAGCGCTGCGACATCGCCGCCGCGCGGCACATCGAGCCGCTGGAGGAGGTCGTGGACGACGTGGTGAACGCCCTCAAGCAGAACCACCTGGAGCGCCTGCGCCTGCGCCAGTGCTCCGTGCTGGCGGGCACCGAGTTCCTGAACATGCTCTCGGACATCGAGCGCATCTCGGACATCTGCTCCAACGTGGGCGTGGCCACCATCGCCCGCATCCAGCCCGAGCTCAAGCACCAGATCCACGACTACGTGTCCCGCCTGCACGCCGGCCAGGACGCCGCCTTCAACCAGGAGTACGAGCAGGCGCACGACCACTACTTCGAGCTGCTGAACGGCCACCTGCCCGGGCAGCTCCAGGCCGAGGAAACGCCGCCGCAGGAGGTCGCGCCTGCGCAGGAGGCGGCCGACTGACCGCGCCGGACGCATCCCCGCGCCGCCCCATAAAAAACCGGATCCTTCGCATCGCCCCGGATGGCCTGTCCGCCATCCGATGCGATGCGAAGGATCTTTGCTTGCCTTTGGTCGTCCCGGAACCCGCTACTCCTCTTCCGCCTCGTAGTCCGGGATGCTGCTCTCGAACAGCACGGTGTCGCCCGGCTCGGAGAGCTCCCGGAGCAGCTCGTCCGCGGCTTCGGAGTCGTCCACCGTATGGAGGCTGGACGCCGAGAACCCCGCCTCCATCAGCCCGCGCACCAGGCTGCGGCTGAAGGAGCGATGCCCCACCAGGATCACGGTGTCGGCGCCGTCGGCCAGCTCTGTGCCCAGGGCGTAGTTCACGTCCTTCTCGTTGCCCGCCTGCTCGCCCACGCCGGGGGTGACCGCGATGCGCCGCCCCGGCATGCGGGCCAGCACGCGCGCCGCCTCGTAGGCGGTCTCCGCGTCCTCGTTCAGCGTGTCGTCGATCATCACCAGCCCGTCCTCGCCCTCCGGCAGGAGCTGCAGCCGGTGCTCGCGGGGCTCGACGTTCGGCAGCGCCGCGGCGATCTCCTCCAGCGTCATGCCCAGGTTCAGCGCCATGGCCGCCGCCAGCAGGATGTCCTTCACGGCGTAGCGCCCCAACAGCTTCGTGCGGCACGGTATACACGCGCCGTCCCGGTGCCACAGCATGAAGCTGGTGCCCTTTCCGCTGTACTCGATGCGCTCGGCCCACAGGGTGCTGTCTTCTTCCTTCTCCAGGCTCACCCGGCACTTCTCGCGGGTACAGCGGGCGAAGAGGCGGTCGATGTAGTCGTCCCCGGAGCCGAACACCGCGAAGCCGTCCTTCGGGAGGCCGCGCATCAGCTCGTACTTGGTGCCGGCGATGTTCTCCATGCTGCCGAAGGTATCCAGGTGCTGCGCGCCGATGCCCGTCAGGATGCCCCGGCTCGGGCGCACCAGTTCCACCAGCTTGCGGATGTCGCCCACGTGCTGCGCGCCCATCTCGGCGATGAACACCCGGTGCCCGGGCTCGAGGTCGTCGTTGATGACCCGCGAGAGGCCCATGGGCGTGTTGAAGCTGGCGGGCGTCGCGAGCACGCTGTACTTCGCGGACAGGATGTCCCGCAGGATGAACTTGGTCTGGGTCTTGCCAAAGCTGCCGGTGATGCCGATGGTGATGAGGTCCTTGCACTTGCGGATCTTGCGCTTGGCGCGCTTGAAGTACTTCTCGTTGAGCCGCAGCTCGTAGGGCTCGATGATCCGCGCCGCCAGCAGCACCAGGTAGGGCATGCCCGCGAACAGGAAGTAGGCCGGGATGTGCAGCAGCAGCGCGCCCAGCGCCGTGACGGCGAAGCACAGCAGCCACAGCACCAGCGACAGCCGCAGGATGCGCCGCGTGACCACGAAGGGCTTGCGGCTGGGCGCGGTGTAGTCGCGCCAGGCGATGCGCGCCATGAGCAGCGCGAACACCGCCAGCAGCAGCCAGTTCGACAGGTTCACGCGAACCTCCGCCACCGACATGAACATCGACAGCAGCACCGGCAGGTATACGCTCAGCAGCGCCAGCACGAAGGCCCACAGCACGTTCTCCTTCAGCAGGCGCTCGTGTCCGCGGGACAGCCACAGCCGGAAGGCGGGCAACTGGTAGCGCTCCGCCTGCAGCGCGTGCAGGTGCTCCACCGACGCCGCCACGCAGGCCAGCGACACCACCAGAATTTGGATCAGCTTAAACAACATACCTACTCCCTGACCAAGAATGGATCGTTGTCGGGGTTGCCCTCGGGCAGTTGCTCCAGGGCCATGATGAGGGCGTCCTCGCGGTTCTCATAGTAGCGCTTGCGGTAGCCCACGTCGATGAAGCCCAGCTTGTGGTAGAGGTTCTGCGCCGCGGCGTTGGACCGGCGCACCTCCAGCGTCATCCAGTTCATGCCGCTGTCGGCGGCCAACTGGATCATGGCCCGCGTCACCCGTTCGCCATAGCCCAGGCCGCGCCGGTCGGGCCGCACGGCGATGTTGGTGATGTGCCCCTCGTCCAGCACGAACCATACCCCGGCATAGGCCACCGGCACGCCGTCCTCGCGCAGCACCACGTAGCGCGCGCAGGCGTTTTCGGTGACTTCGCGCAGGAAGCTCTCCCGGGACCAGGGCGTGGTGAAGCAGGCCACCTCGATGGCGTGTACCGCGTCCACGTCCTCCGGGGTCATGAGCCCCAGGGTGATTTCGCTCATGCCCTCGCCTCCCGCGCCTTGCGCTCCCGCTCCGCCTGCGGCGCGCGCAGGTAGATGGGCCGGAGCAGCCGCGCCTCCACCCAGGTCTCCGGGCGGGACGCCGCCAATGCGCAGGCCGCGTCGGCGCGCAGGTCCCGCAGGTTCGGCGGCGCGATCAGGGCCCGTTCGCCCAGCGCCGCCCGCACCCTGTCGCCGTATGCCGGCACGCCGTCGCCCACGAAGATCAGCCTGCGCCCCTCCGGCAGCCTCGCGAGGAAATCCTCCAGCTTCATCGCGTCGCCGGGGAGCACTCGCTCGGGCATGCCGTCCTTCATGTCGAAGGCGGCGCAGTACACCTGCCCGCGCCGCGCGTCCAGCATGGGGCAGCACAGGCCGTCGAAGCCGTAGGCGTTCATCGCCAGCGTCTCCAGCGCGTCCACGGCGCAGCAGGGCCTGCCGGCGGCGTGGGCCAGCCCCTTCGCCGCGCACACGCCGATGCGCACGCCGGTGAAGCTGCCCGGCCCGGCCACCGCGGCGAACACGTCGATGTCCGCGCAGCTGAGCCCGGCGGAGGCCAGCGCCTCGTCCACCGCGGGCATGATCGTCTCCGAATGCGTGAGCCCCTGGCGCATAGCGACCACGTGGGCGATCTCCCCGCGCCGCATCACCGCGCAGCCCGCCACGGGGCCGGAGGTATCCAGCGCCAGGATGTTGATATCATTCGCCATGGTCCGTCACGCTCCAGTCCGACAGCGCGGCCGGGGCATAGCCCGCCACGCCGCGGTTTTCAACGGCAATCCGCCGCTCGTCGTCGCCCTCGCCCCGCCGGATATGCACGTCCAGCGCGGGCTCGGGGTCCAGCTCCGCCATCTCCGGCCACTCCACCACGGCCACGCCGTCGCCGCCCACGAACTCGTCCAGCCCCGCGGCGTAGTACTCGTCCGGGTCGGACAGGCGGTAGAGGTCGAAGTGGTAGAGCTTCCGCCCGCCGCACGCATAGGGGATGAGCAGCGTGAAGGTAGGGCTGGGCATGGGGCCGGTCACGCCCATGCCGCGGGCGATGCCCCGCGCCAGCACGGACTTGCCCGCGCCCAGGTCGCCGTGGAGCAGCACCGCGTCCCCGGCCGCCAGCATCGGCGCCAGCCGCGCGGCAAAGGCCAGGGTATCGGCTTCGGAAGTCGTCCTGAATTCTCTTACCATCGTTTTCCCGACGAGGGGCGAACGGTCCGCCCCTCATTCCCGCTTCCCGTTTCCTGATTTCGCATTCCGGCGCCCGATTACCGGATGCACACCACGCCCTCAGGCCGGATGGCCAGCACCGTGGTGGCCCCGTCGCCGAACACGGCGTCCATGGCGGCGCGGTACCTGTCCACGGTGTCGAAGGGCACGAAGGCCAGTATGGTGCCCGCGAAGCCGCCGCCGTGGATGCGCCACGCGCCCCGGCCCCGGAGCATCCGCCGGCTCATCTCCACCGCCAGGGGAATCTCCTGGTTGTCGCTGCCGTCCACGTGCAGGTTTTGCAGCAGCTCCCAACTGCTGTCGCCGGAGCGGATCACGCAGTCCAGGAAGGCGTCGAGGTCGTCGCGCTTCAGGGCGTCGGCGGCCTCCACGGCGCGGCGGGTTTCGTCCACGTAGTGGAAGGCGCGCAGTATGGCGCGGTCGCTCACCTTGCCCTTCAGCCCGGGCAGGGCGGCCTCCAACTGTTCGGGGGTGACGTGCTGCAGGATCTCCTGTCCCAGCGCGGCGGCCACCTGGCGCATCTCCGCGGGAATGGCCGCGTAGGCGCCGGTCAGGTTGCCGTGCTCGCCGCCGGCGGACACCACGCACACCGCGTAGCCCTTCGCGCCGAAGTCGTAGCGTATGGCCTCCACGCCAGCGGGGCTCACGCCGAAGTTCTGGATGGACAGCCCGCCCACGGCGCTGGCCATCTGGTCCATCAGGCCGCTGGGCTTGCCGAAGTACACGTTTTCGGCGTACTGGGAGATCTGCGCGTTCAGCTTGGGATCGATGCTCCAGCCGTTGTACAGCGCGTCAAAGACGCCGACCAGCATGACCTCGAAGGCCGCGGAGGAGGAGAGGCCGCTTCCCTTGAACACGGTGCTGGTGACGCAGGCGTCGAAGCCGCCCACCCTGTAGCCCAGCGCGGCGAGCCGCGCGGCCACGCCGCGGATCAGCGACAGCGTCGTCTCCTTTTCCGCTTCGCGGGCGGCGGTATCGGACACGTCCACAATGAAGGGCGCGTCGTAGCCCTCGGAGTACAGCGTGACGGTGCTGTCCGCCCTCGGCGCGACGGCGGCCACGGTATCCAGGTTCACCGACGCGGCCAGCACCCAGCCGTTCTGGTGGTCGGTGTGGTTGCCCACCACCTCGGTGCGGCCGGGCGCGGAGACGAACAGCTCCGGCTCCCTTTCAAACCTGGCGCGGAAGGCGTCGGCCAGCGCGGCGTAGCGCGCAGTCTGGTCCTCCCCGGCGTAGAGCGCGTTCATGCGCGCGGCGTTTTTCTCCAGCAGGCTCCTGACGTCCATGTGCGATCTCCTCCTTGTCGATGGTCAACGGGCATAGTAGACTGAGTGTATTTTACCCCATATGCCCCGATTCTGCAAGCGCTTTTTGCGCTTTCCCCGGAAATGACCGGAGTTTAACGCAAATAACGGATTGACACGGGCGGTCTTTTCTCCGATAATACTGTCATGGAAGGTTTTCGCCGCATCGACCACGACCCATACGAGAGGTGTTTTGCATGAAGCCCACCGCCACCGAATGCATCTACCGCCTGGCCGACTTCGCCGTGGAGAACGGCCTCGTCGCGCCCATCGACCGCAGCTATACCGTCAACCGCCTGCTGGAGATCATGGCGCAGGACGCGCCGGAGGACGTGGATTACGCGCCCGCCCCCGCGCCGGAAACCGCCACCGCCTGGCTGGAACGGCTGTGCGACATCGCCGTGGAGCGGGGCATCCTGCAGGACAGCGGCGAGCGCCGCGACCTGTTCTCTGCGAAGCTGATGGGCGCCGTCACGCCCCACCCCGCCATGGTGCGCGAGCGCTTCGCGCTGCTGCGGCAGCAGGCCGGTCCGCAGGCCGCCACGAGGTACTTCTACAAGCTGTGCCGCGACGTGGACTACATCCGCGTGGACCGCATCGCCAAAAACGCCCGCTTCTTCGAGGACACCCCCGCGGGAAGGCTGGAAATCACCATCAACCTCTCCAAGCCCGAGAAGGACCCGCGGGACATCGCCGCCGCCCGCAACGCCGTGCAGCGCGCCTATCCCCGGTGCATGCTGTGCGCGGAGAACCCCGGCTACGCGGGGCGCATCGGCTTCCCCGCGCGGCAGAACCACCGCGTGATCCCGCTGACGCTCGGCGGAAAGCCGTGGTACCTGCAATACTCGCCGTACCTCTACTACAACGAGCACTGTATCGTATTCAACCAGGAGCACGTCCCCATGAGCATCAGCCGGGGCACCTTCGAGCGGTTGTTCGACTTCGTGGACCAGTTCCCGCATTACTTCCTGGGCTCCAACGCCGACCTGCCCATCGTGGGCGGCTCCATACTCTCCCACGACCACTTCCAGGGCGGGCGGCACGACTTCCCCATGGACGCCTCCCCGGTGCGCATCCCGCTGGCCGCGCCCGCCGCGGGCGTGGAGGCCTGGGTCGCGGACTGGCCCATGACCTGCGTCGTGCTGCGCGGCGCGGACCGGGCGGCGCTGGTGGAGCTGGCAGACCGCATGCTGGTCGCCTGGCGGCGCTACTCCGACCCCGCCTGCGACATCCTGGCCGAGACCGACGCGCCGCACAACACCATCACCCCGGTAGCGCGCAGGGAGGCCGACGGGCGCTACAAGCTGTACCTGGTGCTGCGCAACAACCGCACCAGCGCCGAGCACCCGCTGGGCATCTTCCACCCCCACGCGGATCTGCACCACATCAAGAAGGAGAACATCGGCCTGATCGAGGTGATGGGCCTGTTCATACTGCCCGGGCGACTGCTGGGCGAGCTGAAGGGCCTTTCGGAGTACCTGACGGGCCGCAAGCCGCTCTCCGACGTCCCCGATGCGGACAGCCCGCTGCGCCGGCACTGGGACTGGCTGCTGGACATCGCCGCCGAGACCGGCGCGAACCTCACCGACGCCCAGGCCGAGGCCGCGCTGCACCGGGCCGTGGCCATGAAGTGCGCGCGGGTGCTGGCGGACGCGGGCGTGTACAAGCATACCCCCGAGGGCGACGCCGGCGTGCTGCGGTTCCTGGAGACGCTCGGGTACGCGAAAAAGTAAGGGGACGGGGATTCCGGGCCGGCGGCCTGCGGAACCCCCACAATGATCGCCATGACGAACTTCAACGGCATCCTTTCCAACGGCGCGGGGCTGTACACCTGTCTGAACCCGCGCCTTTCCACGTTCAGCCTGAACCTGTGGATCCGCCGCGGCGCGATGCACGACGCCCCGGAAGAGGCGGGCCTGGCCCACTTTCTGGAGCACGCCGTGTTCCGCGCGATCAGCGAGCGCATGGGCGGACGACTGTACGCGGATCTCTACGAGCACGGCCTGGACTTCGACGCCACCACCTCCGACGCCTATGTGCGCTTCGAGATGAACGGGCCGACGGAATCCTTCGACCTGGGGCTGGACATCCTGCTCCGGGTGCTGGAGCCGCCCGCGCTGTCCGTGGAGGGCCTGCAGCGGGAACGGCTGCGCGTCCAGGCGGAGATCCGCGAGAACGACGCCGAGAACTCCTACGACCAGTTCGCCCGCGCCAGGGTATGGCGGGACACGCCGCTGGCGCGAACCATCGAGGGCACGGTGAACGCCGCGAACCGGGTGAGCTTCGAGCGCCTGGCGCAGTTGCACGGGCGCTGGCGGGGGCGGGGCGGCTTCTTCTTCTCCGCCGCGGGCAACGTGCCCGATCCGGAGGCGCTGAGGGCGCGGCTGGCGGCCATCGAGCCCGGCGCGCCCTGTCCCGCGGCCGTGCCCGCGCTCCCGGAGGCGTTCTTCCGCCGGGACGCCGCCGTGCACGCGGACGCCCAGCGCGCGTCCCACCTCTGCTTCTGCTTCGACGTGGACGCCGCGTCCTTCCCGCCCGCGGCCCTCGCGCTGGCGCAGGACTACCTGCTCGGCGACAACGGCGCGCTGTACATGGCGCTCTCCGAGGACACCGGCCTGGCCTACGGCATCGACGGCTACCTCCAGTACTGCGGCGGCGTCGCCGGCCTGAGCTTCGACTTCGGCGTGGAGCCCGCGCGCATAGAAGAGGGCGTCGCCGCCGTGGTCGCCGCGCTGAACGCGGCCAAGTCGCTGCCCGACGCGGAGCTGCTCGCCCTGCGCCGGGGCATGCTCTCCCTGGAGCGCCAGCGCATGGACGACCCCGCGGGGATGGCCTGCGACTGGGGCTTTGAGAACGGCATCCTGAACTGCGGCTGGCAAGACGCGCGGGAGCGCCTGGACGCCTTCGCCGCCGTGGAGCCGGAGGCGCTGCGCGGGCTGTTTCGCGCCGTGTTCACCCCGGACAACGCCACACTGTGCGCCCTGGGCAGCCCCCGCCGCGTGCGGCCAGAGGCGCTGCGCGCGATCCTGCTAAAGCTGGGCTGAGCGCGACGCGCCAAACGGCCCGGTACGACGAACTTCGACGTCGTACCGGGCCGTTTGGTTTGTCTTGTCCTCGATGCGTCCGGACTGCCGGACCGGGATTTTGCTTTCGTCAGCGCCGCTCCGCCAGCGGCACGACATCCGTCACGCGCAGCACGCCCCCGCGCACGGTAAAGCGCACGTCGAACCCGGCGAACTCCACGCCGTAGCGGCGCCCGTCGTCGCCGTGGCGGTAGCCGGGCCGCGGGTCCTGGCGCAGCACCTCGACGAGCGCCGCCCGCCTGTCTGCCGGGAATTGCGCCAGCAGCGCGTCGGGGAAGTCCACGTCCAGGGTCTCGATCACCATGCCGTCGGTGAAGCCGCCCCGGGCGTCGGGAAAGCTGTCCGCATAGGGAAGGTAGGGCTTGATGTCGTAGATGGGCGTGCCGTCCATCATGTCCGCGCCGGCCACGTGCAGCACGGGGCCCTCGGGCGTGCCGGGCTCGATGCCCTCCAGCTTCACGCAGGACAGCCCCAGCGGGTTGGGGCGAAAGGGCGAGCGGGTGGCGAACACGCCCATGCGGGTGTTGCCGCCCAGCCGGGGCGGCTTCACCGTGGGCGACCATTCCGCCAGCACCGATTCCGAGAATTCCCAGATCAGCCACAGCCGGGAGAAGCCCTCCAGGCCCTTGAGGGCGTTGGCGTCCCGGTACTTCGGCTCGAACACCACCGTGCCCTTCAGCGCGTCGATGATGCCCGCCTGGCGCGGGATGCCGAACTTGGAGGTGAAGTCCGTATGAATGCGGGCGATGGGCTCGATCTGCCGCATGGCGTCAGCGCGACGTGCCCAGGAAGAACAGCGCCACGGTGCCCGGGCCGGAGTGCGCGCCGATGACGGGGCCGACGTAGCTGATCACGACTTCCTTCACGTGGAAGCGCTCGCGCATGATGTCCGCCAGGTAGTTGGCGTCATCGATGCAGTCGCCGTGGGAAATGAACACGGTCTGGTGCTGGAGGTCGACGCCGCGCTTTTCCGCCTCGTCCGCCAGCGCGCGGATGGACGCCTTCCTGCCGCGCGCGGTGTCCACCTTGATGAGGTGGCCCTCGTCGTCCACGTGCATCACGGGCTTGATGCTCAGCATGCTGCCCACGATGGCCGTGGCCGCCGACACGCGACCGCCGCGCTTGAGGAACATCAGATCCTCGATGGTGAACCAGTGGCACAGGTGCAGCTTGGTGTCCTCGACGTAATCCCGCACCTGTTCGATGGTCTTGCCCTTGCGCTTCTCCAGGACGGCGAGGTACACCAAAAGCCCCTGGCCCATGCTGGCGCAGAGGGTGTCCACGGCGTAGATCCTGCGCTCGGGATACTTCTTCGCGAGCTCCGCCGCAGCCGCCGCGCCGGCGTTGTAGGTGCTGCTCAGGCCCGAGGAGAACCCCAGGTACAGCACGTCCTCTCCCGCCTTCAGGTGGGCCTCCATGGGCTCCAGGAAGTCCTGCATGTTCACCGCGGAGGTCTTGGCCGGGCACTTGGTGCGCAGCTTCGCATAGATCTCGCTGAAGGCGATCTCCCGCTCGTCGAGGTAGTTGACGTACTTCACGTCGTCCACGTACACCGTCAGCGGCAGCACCGTGAGCTCGAGCTCGTCGGCCAGCTTTGCTGGCAGGTCGCAGGATGAATCCGTCATGATGATGTAGTCGCTCATTTCCATTCCCCTTTCCTGAAGCCCCGGGACGCGCGTCCCGGAGCGCGGCGCCGACGCATTCCGACCGTCGCGGCGCCCGAACCCGCGCTCTCCTCCCCGTCGACGAGCGACGCGCGGGCAATACTGATGTTTACCGTTCTCCAAGGGCAGGAAAAGCCCCACCATAGGCTATTATAACATGCCATTTCCATTCCTGCAACCCATTCTTCCGGCGATTTTCCAAGCCCGCGCGACCCGCAGGGCCCTCCCGCCCCGATTTACGGAAACTTACCGCAAAACTGGTATTGCCGCAGCCCATCCATCCGGCGATTTTCAAGCCCGCGCACCCGCAGGGCCCCCCCCGCCCTGGTTTACGGAAACTTTCCGCAAAATAGGTATTGCATTTGGGGTTGAGTTGTGTTATAATTTCATCCGTTGAGTTGCCGATGGCCCGACCCGCCAGCGGTGCAAAACCGAATATCCGTGGAGAAGTCGCCTAGCTTGGTCGAGGGCGCGCGACTGGAAATCGCGTAGGCGTCAAAAGCGTCTCGAGGGTTCGAATCCCTCCTTCTCCGCCAATCAAATGCCTTGAAAACCCTGAGTTTTCAAGGCATTTAACAATCTTAACAATGTCCGTACCCCACAGTATACTCCATTTAAATGCTCATAACGTAGTCTTCAACTGATCGTAATAGTTCTGAACGCGGGCGGCTGTGTCTTCCATCATCTTTTCCGAAGTGTGCGCGTAGACGTTCAGCGTGAAGCTTGCCGTGGCGTGCCCCAGCAGGCTTTGCACGGATTTGATGTCCGCTCCGCTGGCAATGGCGACAGTCGCGGCGGTATGGCGCAGGTCGTGCGGGCGAGCGTCCGGCCGCCCCATTTCCTTCAACAGTCGCTTGAAGCCCTTGTAGAAGGTGGACACGGCGCAGTTCTTACCCTTGTCCGTAGTAAATACGAGGTTGTGTTCATTATTCCATTCCGTACCGGCTGCAAACTGGTTGACGAGCTGTCGCCGCTTCTCGCTCTTGAGGTATTCAAATGCGATCGGCGGAGGCTTGATCGTGCGGGACCTGCCGGACTTCGTGGACGAGGCGATGTAGTACTGACCGCCCTTGGTCTTGCCTCGCTGGAGCTGCTGGCTGATGACCAGCGTCTGCTTTTCGAAGTCCACCTGATTCCACGACAATCCCAGGCACTCGCCTTCGCGCAGCCCTGCGAACAGGCAGAGCGCGTAGGCGTTTTCCATGGGGTCGCCCTTGATGGCGTTGAGGAAGATGGGAATCTCCGCGTCCGTGAGGGGCTTGATCTCGTGGTGCTCCATCTTTGGAAACTCTGCGGCGTCGCAGGGATTGACTGAGATCAATCCCTGCTTGATCGCCACATTGAAGGCCTTGTGCGCCACGGCTCCGATGTTCTTGACGGTCTTGGGGGATGCGCCGTCGGCAATCATCCGGTTATAGATTCGCTGAATGTGCAGCCCGCGAACCTCCTGGAGCTTCATTGCGCCGATGGCGGGGTTCAGATGATTCTTGATGATCCCGCAATAGGCCACGATCGTATAAGGCTTCAGCTTGTGCGCGCAAAACGTGTTCAACCATTCCTCCAGCCACTCGCTGACCTTCATCCTGCTGGGCTCCTGATAAGTACCGTTATCCAGCGCGTTCTGAATCTCCGTTACCTTGCGCCGGACGTCCTTCTCCTTCTCCCCATAGACCGACTTGCGCACCTGCTTGCCGGTCGCGGGGTCAGTTCCGATCACGACCCGGGCCTCCCAGAGCCCGTTGGGACGCTGACGGATGGAGCCCGTATTGTTCGAGGTTCTCGTGTTCTTCCGGGATTTCTTATTGGATCCACCATTTGTATGCTTCGTCATGTCTGCTGTGTTCCTTTCCGAACCGCCGTCTGTTTCGACATCCAATCGGAAAGCCCACGCTTGTCGACGCGAATGTTCTTCCCGATCCGGAAGGATGGGAAGCCTTTGCTGTTGGCAAGCTCATAGGCGACCGGTTTGGAAACCTTTAGCAGGCTGGCCAGTTCATCGACAGTGATCGCTTCTACAAGTGGTGAATAATCCTGTGATCCTATTCCGTTTTCAAGGTTCGCCGACACCATAGATTTTATCATATCCTCAAAGCGATTGCAAACGATGTCGGTGATTTGCTGGATAACATCCTCATTGTTCATGTTGATTCTTGTATCCTCCTTCTTTCATAGGTCGATCTCGATTATGATGGCTCATGCGCCTCCAGGAACGGCACGTCCGAAGTATCCGTGACCGGGACAAAGCCCTGCTCCAGCATGGACAGCTGCTTTTCAGGGTTTGGATGGTCTCGTTTACGTTCTTGTTTACAATCCTCATCCCGTATCCATGACCGCTGCTGTCCGTAGATCGGGAAACGGTGCTGCGGGCCAACCTTCCAGCCTTGAATGCTGTAGCGCATGATTTCGCCGATCTCGCTGCTCTCGATGCGAGTGGGCTCACCGAAGTTTCTCAGCGCTTCCCGGTACAACTGGGTAGTGCAGACATAGTCACCTTCGTATTCATCCAGATATGCCTGAATGAGACCCGCGTTGGTGTCCTCAGGCATGAATTCCTGCCGGAGTTGGTCGAGCTGTCGCGTGACTTCGGGCGGGAAGGCCATGGTGTAGTCCTTCCGTTTGAAGATGTCCATGGCTTCCGCCCACATCTGATTGATGTACTCCCGGGATGTCGCTTCATCCTCCAGGATGTGCACCTCCGCGTTGTCCAGGTCCACCGTAACCGGCAGGAATCTGCGGTTGCCAGTATGGTCGAAGGGCAGACACTTCTGCCTGTTGGTGGTCGCGCCAAACACGCACTGCCGGGGACGGTCGGCGGGATAGACCGCGTAGGGATCGCGGTACACATCGGACTGCCGGGAGACAAATGCCTTCGTCTCCTCCGCACGCTTACCGTTCATCATGGCGAGCATCTCAGGCATCTCTATGATCCAGTGCCCGTTGATCTTCTCATAGATTCGGCTGCTCTTGAAGTCCACCAAATCGTCGGTAAACCAGTCGTCCTTGATCGCCAGGAAACGGAAGAAGGTCGATTTGCCAACGCCCTGCCCACCGATCAGCGTCAAAACATACTCACACTTGCATCCCGGCCAGAACACCCTCTGGAGCGCGCCCATCATGTAGGTCTTGAGGCAGAGGTAGGTCAGTTCATCCTCCGGCGCGCCGAGGAAATGGCGCAGGGCGTGCCGGAGCCGCTGCTGTCCATCCCATTTCAGGCTGTTCAGGTAATCCCGGATGGGATGGAAGCTGTCGTTATTCGCCGCCATGGAGACCGCCCTCCTGCACAGGCTGTCATTTCGAAGATCATAATTCTGCGCCATGTAGCTGAGGATGTTGTCCATATCGTTGTCGGTCAGCGCCGCACCGCTGCGTCTCCAGGGAACTTCCTTGCAGATCACCATCCGGCAGCTGAGCAGGTTCAGCCGAACCAGTCCGCGCAGGAAAGTATCCTCCCGAACCGCCAGCATGCAGTTCTCAATGGTCTGCGTGACCTTTCCCTTCTCATTCCGATGCAGCTGCTCTCGGACGTAGTCCACCGGCACCATCTCCGCAGACAGCCTGTCCAGCTTCTCCTTGCTGATGTTTTTCCAATCGCCGTTCAATTCGCGTGATGACCTCCCTTCCGTAGAGATACAGGTCGATCTGATCATCCAGTGTACCTGATTGCAGGGTGTTCAGGTAGAATTGGATGATCGCTTTCTTTTCCGTGATCCTGTCGAGGACATTGCGGTCCGAGGCTTCCAGCCTCTGCCGTATACACACCCGCTCCTGCTCATCCAGGTTTGCATAATAACTGTTGAGCAGGTCTATGCTGCGTGTCCGCCACTGTTCAAACTGCCGCTGGGTCTTCTGAACGCGCCATTCATGGCGCTGCACTGGCGTGGGCGGTGATTTGTCTTTTATGGACGGAGATGATGATTTTGAAAGTGGCTGGTCTTCAATGGGAATACCAAAGTCGTTGGCGATGAGCTTCACCGCTTCGAGCTTATCAACGTCGAGGTACAGCAAATGCTTTTCTCATGCACATATATAATGCAGTTCAAAACGGTGGCACTATAGAAAGTGTGTTTTTCACGGAAGGGCATGAAGAATTGGTCAAGCTTCAAGTCTCTCTTTTTTCAAATAGAATGTTGCGTGAGATGATGGCTGTGAACGATTGGGGGATCGCATTGAGGAATGTGTTGACAGAGGAATATAATCGGTTTTCAAATGATTTGCAGCAAATGTTCCGAGTTGCCTGTTTCACAACAACGCCTACATCCCAACTCATGTGGGGTGGCTATGCGAACGAGCACAATGGATTTTGTCTTGAGTACACTGTGAAAGAAGATAAAGAATACGAGGATATTCTACAAAACATCCGTCCTGTGATTTATTGCAAGGCACGTCATCCTGTAACACAAGCGCTATTGGAGAGCTATGATCATAATCTGAGCATGGAAGCCCTCAGTGATATTTATCTCAATGGAGTGCTTCGGAAAAGCATTGATTGGCTTTATCAGAACGAGTGGCGTTTGCTGTTGCCACCACAGGAGCATGGGAAGAGTGGCTTCACGAAGAAGTTTTTCCCGATCACAAAGGTCTATCTGGGAAACCGGATGCCTCCGAATAGAAGGAAGGAGATTATCGACATCTGCAAGCGGAAGGGAATTCCTTATGCTGGTATCACCCGTTCTCCTGATCTGTTCGAGATGCAGGAATGTAAGGATCTTTGTGAGAATTGTTCACGATTCATCAATGCGAAGTAGAAGTATAGCGTCATCAGGAAAGCATACGCAGTAGACAAGGCTATGGGCATATACTTTTGTTTTACTTTCAGGCAAAAACATGATATAATGTATTATGAGATTTTAGTATGTACATAAGAGGGCAATTGGATGTTCTACAAGATGATCGAGGCCAAGCGGGATTTATGGCTACAAACCGATGAATGCACCGTCAAGGAATTGATTGCGTACATCGAGAAAAAGGGCCAGATGCGCGATGCCCAGGTCGAAGCCATAAAGACCTATCTTTTCCTCAAGATCGCCTGTGGAGCCCAGCCTCTCGCCACCCTTTTCAACCGAGGCGCTTTTAATACCCTGAATCTTGATGAAGCCGAACTCTCTGCCAAGGTGCGCGACATCCTCAAGAGCAACCCGGCTGCCGCTGCGCTGTATGAATACGCCACGCTCCGGAATGATCGTGGTGAACAGGTATCGGAAAAGCTGGAAAAACAGATCAAGGCAGCGCCTGAATCCATAGACTACCACCAGTTTTTCCACGATGCCTTCTATAAGCTATCCTACACCGACTATCTGTTCAGCCTTCCCATGGGTGCCGGGAAGACCTATCTCATGGCGGCCTTTATATACATTGATCTGTATTTCGCCATGAATGAACCGGCCAACCCGGCGTTTGCCCACAACTTCATTATCTTTGCGCCGTCCGGCCTGAAATCCTCGGTGGTACCCAGTCTGAAAACCATCCAGAACTTTGATCCCTCATGGGTGATCCCGGAGCCTGCCGCCAGCGAGCTCAAGCGTGTCATCATCTTCGAGGTGCTGGATCAGGCGAAATCCTCCAATAAATCCAACCGAACCAAGAATCCCAACGTCCAGAAGATCGCCAGCCATCAGCCTTTATCTGACCTGTTTGGGCTGGTGGCCGTGACAAATGCCGAGAAGGTGATCCTGGATCGCCTGCCAGACAGGGATTGGCAGATAGGCATGTTTGATGACGAGGACGATCCCCACGAACTGCGTAATCTCATCGGCAAACTGCCCGCCCTTTCCATATTCATAGACGAAGTCCACCACGCCGTCAGCAATGACATCAAGCTGCGTGCTGTGGTTACGCGATGGAGCCAGGGCCAGCGCATCAATGCCGTAATCGGCTTCTCCGGCACGCCCTATTTGGAGAAAGCGGAAAAGATCACCGTTGCGGACAAGCTGTCGGTGGCCACAGCGGAGATCACGAACATTGTATACTACTATCCGCTGATCGACGGCATCGGCAACTTCCTGAAACGGCCTCGGGTGAAGATCGCGGAAGTGGCGGAAAGCCCGGTCATCATCGAAAAGGGTGTGCGGGAATTCCTGGATACCTATAAGGACACCGTTTACCAGGACGGCACCGTCGCCAAGCTGGGCATCTACTGCGGGACGATAGAGAAGCTGGAGGAGATGGTCTATCCTCTCGTGTCCTCCATCGCCGCCGAGTATGGCTATGGTTCTGATGCCATACTCAGGTTCCATAAGGGGAACAAGCGCTATCCACAGCCAACGGATAGCCAGCTGCAATTTGATTCCCTGGACAAACCCTTCTCTCGCATTCGCATCGTTCTTTTGGTTCAAATCGGCAAGGAGGGCTGGGATTGCCGCAGCCTCACCGGCATCATCCTCTCCCAGGAGGGCGATTGCCCGAAAAACATGGTGCTGCAAACCTCGTGCCGATGCCTGCGCCAGGTGGATAAGGACGCGCCCGAAACGGCCCTGATCTATCTGAACGACAGCAACGCCGAGAAGCTCAACGCCCAGCTGCAACAGGCGCACCATATCTCCCTGAAGGAATTTGCCGAGGCAGACAATCCGACATTCACCCTGAATCGGTATGACCGGACGGCTTACCTGAAACTGCCCAAGGTGGACTTCTACCAGTTGAAGGTCAATTACGAAACCCTCATCGTTGAGGCAGCTGATCCTCAGAGGGCAATCCCGAAGGCTGCCGACGATGCGCGGACGCTTGCCCCCATCATCAAAACCACTGATTTCACGATGAAGATATCCGGGATCAGCGTCGATGATGCGGAATATGGCACGGTACACGCGACCTTCCCGACGTGGCTGCATCGCATCGTCAAGGGCAGCTTCGGCATGATTACCCCGCAGGAATTGGGCGCCTGCCGCGATGCTTTGTATAAAGTATATATGAACGTGACCTACGAACGCGACGGTGTTCGCTATTACAGCTCCAGGATCGATCAGGCCGCTGTCGAAGCCAATGTCCGAAAGGCGTTCAGCGCGAAGCGAAGCTTCAACACGACGGAGGAGATCATACCCGCCGAGGCCAGCCTGCTGAACATTGCCAACTTCACGCCTACCATCCAGACCACGCAACTGGAGAAATATTACCCCTCTCAGGATATGGTAGAGCGAATTGTCCAGGACGATGCCGGAAAGCTGAAGGTCAGCAAGGATATTGAGCAACAGCTTGATTTGGCAAAGAGGCAGAGTGACAGAGAGTTCTTGCGATACCTTTATCAAAGGATCGGCTTGCCGATTGGAAAGGATCGCTCCTTCCACTACCTGCCATATAAAACGGACAGTGATTTGGAAAAGAAATTCCTGGATGAAGCGTTGAAGCTGCAAGAGATGGAATCCCTCGGCCTGGAGGTGTACTACAACGGCGACCGGGCCATGACGGAATTCAAAATCTGCTGCTTTAAGCATGCGGAACGAGGCTGGCAGTATGTGGGCATGTATACGCCCGACTTCCTGATTATTCAGCGCCGGGAGGGTAAAATCCACAAGGCGATTATCGTAGAGACCAAGGGCGGCATCTATGCAAACGATCCCGCCTTCAAGGATAAGCGCGCCTTCATGGAAACGGAATTCCTGCGCGGCAACAATGCGGCGTTTGGCTATGAACGCTTCGAGTACCTCTATCTTGAGGATACGCTGTCAGACACAGAGCGCATCAATGCCGTACATCAAAAGATCGTTACCTTCTTCAAATAAACAGCGGAGGTTGTCTTTATGCCGATCAAATACGTGCCATTTATACCGGAACCAATTGAGGGACAGGCGGTGCTGGGCAATTTCAACAGAATCCTCCGCTATAAGGGCGCTGACGATGCTTCCATGGTCTTGCAGCGCGGCATGCCCCTGTATGAGATGGAAAAGGTGGAAACCGTGGGCGACAATGCCGACGGCAATATGGTGATTCGCGGCGAGTGCGTCTCCGCCTGCGCCTGGCTGAAAGATCAGGGCATCCAGGTAGACCTGGTCTACATAGACCCGCCCTTCGCCAGTGGCGCGGACTATGCGAAAAAGGTGTTTATCCGCCGGAACCCCAAGGTAGCCGAGGCCATCGCCCAGGCCGAGCAGGAACTCGATTTCGAGGACCTCAAATCCTTCGAGGAGAAGATGTACGGCGACGTTTGGGATAAGGAGAAATATCTGAACTGGATGTATGAGAATCTCATGGCGATCAAGAGCGTCATGAGCGCCGAGGCTTCGATATATGTACACTTGGATTGGCATATCGGTCACTATGTCAAAATACTTCTGGATGAAGTGTTCGGCGAGGATAATTTCAGGAATGAGATCACATGGGTCAGGACGGCCTCTCATAATGATAGCGTTCAAAACTATAGCAGGGTGAAAGATAGTATTTTCTTCTATTCGATATCCGATGTATATCCATTCAATATACAGTACACACCGTATACGGAAGATTATATCGCAGATGAGTGGACACAGGCACCGTCCGGTCGTTATTATAAATTTGAGAATATGCTTGATCCACAGGGAAAAATGGCAGCATATGATTTTCACGGAACGGTGGCAAGGTGGAGAACATCTCCGGAGAAATTTGAACAATTGTGGAATGCTCCGCAGACCGAGGTTCCAAATAGTCACGGACGGATCAGACTTGGCAAAAATGGGAAACCTATAAAGCGATGCCGTATAGTGTTTATGGATGAGTTGCCTGGAGTCCCTCTTAATGATAATTGGAATGATATTGCTTATGTTGCTGGTCGCTCAGCCGAAGCAATGAATTATACAACACAGAAACCGGAAGCACTGTTGGAACGAATCATAAATACGTCATCTAATCCCCAAATGATAGTTGCAGACTTCTTTGGTGGTAGCGGTGTAACAGCGGCAGTGGCAAACCGACTTGGCCGAAGATTTGTACATGGTGATATTGGTTTGAATTCTATTCAAACTGTTAGAGATAGACTTATTACCGATAAAGCCACGTTTGATGTATATGAGATAAAGGACGGCGTCCAGCTTTACCGGAATCCCGTCCAGACCATGGATAAGATCAAATCCCTCATTCCCGGCTTGAAGAATGAGGACGCTTTGGATGCCTTTTGGGAAGGCGCGATCTCCGACAGCAGGCTGGGCATGGTGCCGGTATACGTTCCGAACCTCATGGACAGTTCCTCCAAGCTGCTGGATGTGGTGATGATGAACCGAATCATCCACCAGGCCATCCCCGACCTGGACGGCTCCGTCAAAAAGGTGATCGTCTATTATATCGACATCACCGACGAGACGGAAATCCGCCAATTCATCAAAGACGATGACAGCACCACGGTGGAGATCGAACTGCGCGACCTCAAGGCCATCCTGGACGATGTGGTCATCGGCGATTACGCCACCTTCCATGTGGAGGAAGCCCACGATGATCTCCTCGGCGGCTGGGCCGTCGCCATCGACACCTTTGTCAGCGACCGCGTCCTCCGCAAAATCGACGAGTTCAACCGCACCGCCGCCCTGAACGCCACCGCGAAAAAGCCCTATAAGCCCATCGAGATCAGCGAGGAGGGCCTGGAGCTGATCGAGTTCCTCAGCCTCGATTGTACCGCCGCCGAGGGCGAGTGGCACTCCGACGCCGAAATCAAAATCGATAAGAACGGCTACGTCATCCTCAATGGCACCAAAACCAAACAATTCTGGGACGGCAAAATCCGCACCGACAAACCACCCTTCCGCCTAAAAATCCGCAATATATGTGGCGATGAGACGGTGTGGAAAGCATGATGCACTTATGAGAACCGTAAACATGAGGAGGACTATCCATGAGCAATGCAAACGTAGGAGGATACATCTCAAAGATAGTATTCAATAACGGGCAGACAGTTGATATTACTCAAAACGATATAATTCTTTTTGTTGGCCCCAACAACGCTGGAAAAAGCCAGTCTTTGGATGATATATACAGATTGTGTGAAAGAAAGCCTAATGGAATTGTTATAAGAGATGTGGAAATACTGAAGCATGAGGGAAGTGTGCTTTCCCTATTAGAAAAAGTTGCTAAAAGGAACCGTGACAGAACCTATTTATCGTACTCATTTCTTGACCTTGACATAGCTGTGGACAAAGGATCAGATATGGCTTTTCAGAGGGAAGATGTATACGGAAGATATAGGAACTTATTCGTTGCTAATCTCAATGCTTCGCAACGATTATTAGCTTGTTTTCCCCCTAATAATATTCCCAGAGATTCAAAAAGAGATCATCCAATTCAATATGCTGCATTTGAACCAACTTATAGAAAATGGCTATCAAAATGCTTTAAAAAGGCCTTTGGGTCGGAGCTAATACCAAATACACAATTTGGAGGTTCAATACCTCTATGTATCGGTGAGCCTGTAAAGCTTAATCAAGAATTTGGCGATGAGCAAGAACGTCAAGAGGCTTATGCTAATATACTTGCTCAGTATAAACAAGTCCACAATCAGGGTGACGGGATAAAAAGCTTTACTGGAATAATACTATACCTAATGATGAAGCATTATTGTACATACCTTATTGATGAACCTGAAGCATTTTTGCATCCGCCGCAGGCAAGAATCCTGGGACAAATAATCGGTGAAACCCTTTCTGGACAACAGCAAGCTTTCATTTCTACGCATAGCGATGAAATCATTAAAGGATTATTCGAGACATGCCCGGATCGATTGAAAATAATACGTATTACCAGAGAAGATGACATTAATTATTTTTCTATTTTGAGCAATGCGGATATAGTAAAAGTGTGGGGTGATCCGCTACTCAGGCACTCGAATATTCTGTCAAGCCTCTTTCATAAAAACGTGGTACTCTGTGAGAGCGATTCGGATTGTCAGATGTATTCGATTATCGATAATCATCTTAAACAGAAGCAGGGTAAATACTCCGAAACGCTGTTTATTCACTGTGGCGGCAAACAGCGTATGGCCAAGGTTGTTACCGCTCTTCGCTCATTGAATGTTGATGTGAAACTTATTCCAGACATGGATGTACTAAACGATGAAGGAGTATTTAGAGCCATTGTTGAATCCTTCGGAATCGCATGGGATGAAATCAAGGATGATTATAAGATATTCGTTTCGCATTTGCATAGCCCCAGGGATACAATTAAGCGTGAGGATGCTAAATCGTCCATCATAAGCATTCTTGATGAGTCAACGGACACTATACTTAGTAAGGACGAATTGAAAAAGCTACAGGAAACGCTTAAGACTACATCAAAATGGGAAAACATTAAGAAAATGGGGATTTCTGCGATCCCAGCAGGTGATTCAAGAGCAGCGTTTGACCGATTGAACACGATATTAAAGGATAATGGCATTCATCTCGTACCTGTCGGAGAATTGGAATGCTTTGTAAAAACTATTGGAAATCACGGCCCTCGTTGGGTAAATGAGGTTCTTGAATCTTACCCTGATTTCGATGATCTGGCTTATTTGGAAATACGTAGCTTTATTCTTGGAATAGATTTATAGAGGCCGAATATGAACAGTACACTCCAGCTATTTGAAGATCAGCCCATCCGAACGGCATGGGACAATGAGAATGAGGAATGGTATTTCTCCTTCATGGATGTGGTTCGGGCCCTGACTGAGAGCAAAGATCCGAACGCTTATTGGCGCAAGTTGAAGCAGCGTCTCAGGGAAGAGGGCAATCAAACCGTGACAAATTGTCACGCTTTGAAAATGCGCGCGCACGATGGAAAGCAGAGGGCTACCGACGTCGCCACGACGGAGCAGCTTCTCCGGCTGATCCAGTCCATTCCGTCACCCAAAGCGGAGCCTTTCAAGATGTGGCTGGCGGAGGTGGGACGCGAGCGCATCGACGAGACCATCGACCCGGAGCTGACCATCGACCGCGCTCTGGAGACCTATGCCCGCCTGGGTTATTCGCCGGAGTGGATCAATCAGAGGCTCCAGACCATTCGTGCCCGAAAGGAATTGACGGACGAGTGGAAGGCGCACGGCGTCCAGGAAGGCCGGGAATATGCCATACTGACCGACGAAGTCACGAAGGCCAGGTCCGGCATGACGACGCGGCGATATAAGGATCTGAAGGGACTCAAGAAAGAAAACCTCCGCGACAACATGAGCACGCTTGAGCTTGCCCTGAACATGCTGGCTGAGGCCACCACGACAGAGCTGACCCGAACCCAGAACCCACAGGGACTGACACAGAATCAATCAGTTGCCCGCGAGGGCGGGGGAATTGCTGGGAATGCCCGCAAAGAGATCGAGGCCAGAACAGGGCAGCCGGTCATCACTTCAAAAAATGCCGCGAAGCTCAATTCAGTTGTGACCAATCTCATTGATGACATGGCGGACAGGACTGAAAAGGATGATGAATAGCGTGCGGGAATCTTGCATTCCCCGCTTTCATGTGGTATTCTGTAGACGAAGGCCGGATACAATTGTAGAAAACGTTGGCTGCAATGGGAGGTGGAAACTGTGTGTGAACTGGCGATAAAGATACCGGATGCGGTGCTTTACGATACGCGGATGACGAAGGAACAAGCGCTGTCCTTTGCCAAGCGGGCGATAGCGTTGGGTTATTATACACAGAATGGCGTTTCCATAGGGTATTGCGCACAGATCGCGGGTATGACGGAAGAAGACTTTATCAAATATCTGGGCGAGAATCACGTCTCCATATTCCACTTCGATGATGAGGCGGAGTTTTTGGAGGAAATGAAGAATGCTTAGAGTGATCGTCAACTCCACACCGCTGATCGCGCTGTGCAACATAGGCAGACTGGACTTGCTCCAGAAGGTATATGGCAGAATCGTGATCCCTCAAGCGGTCTTTGACGAGGTGACGGAAAAGGACGATTCGGCCTGCCGCCAGATCAAACAGCGCCCGGACTGGATTGAGGTTAAACAGATTTCAGACAACTCCCAGAAGCAAATGTATCGGGCCAAGCTGCACGATGGAGAGGTCGAGGTGATGATACTTGCCCAGGAGCCGCCGACCGCTGACTTGTTGATCATCGATGACAATGCCGCCAAGAAGACAGCCAAGTTCCTGGGGCTTCATGTGACAGGAACGCTGGGCGTGCTTTTGAGAGCAAAGAGGATGGGGCTGGTTGAGGAAATCGCATCACTCATTGAAGATCTGTGCAAAAACGGCTTCTATGTGGATGAAACTGTCAAGGCAATGGCGCTCAAACAGGCGAGTGAGAATCCGTAAGGGAGTAATCTGGAACAGGATTCACAGGATATTCACCACGATTCATACCCCAAATCGTACCCCAAATACGATTTATCGAGGTTGGTCGGCGTTGCATCGGGCACCTGAAATTGGTATAATATGCACTAATATGTTATGCGATAATGTGTGCAATTAGTACAAAGAATAACTAAATCTTAAAATTCGAATCCCTCCTTCTCCGCCAACAAAAAACCTCTTTTGTCTACCAAGGCAAGAGAGGTTTTCTTGTTGTATAGCGGGTGCGGTTATGGTATAATCCTCCCGATAAATCGGACAATCAGGAGGTATTACCATGGTCCATCGTAAGCGTCAAATATAGCCGCGTTTACACTCAGCCATGACGGCCTCGTTCCAGGGCATAAGGTTTTCGATGAACTCATCCGTAAGGTTGCCATCTGC
>CADBCY010000015.1 GCA_902793325.1 uncultured Eubacteriales bacterium | reverse complement strand
GCGCACCAAGCCCCTGCGCGTCATCCTGAACGGCCTGGGCAAGGACGCCGCCATGATCATCAGCCGCATCAACGGCTTCACCTACGTGCAGACCAAGTACGACTACCTGTCTGCGGACGTGAAGGAAGACCACGCGCTGACCATCGTCAGCAAGACCCCCTATTCCACCGGCGACCGCGCGAAGGTCAACTGCTACGGCGCGGACGACGTGCGCGAGGGCGTGGCCATCATGTGGCATGAGAACGCCGACGTGTCCATCACAGGCAACTCCACCAACCCCACCCGCTTCCAGCACCCCGTGGCGGGCACCTACAAGAAGGAACGCTGGGAAGCCGGCAAGAAGTACTTCTCCGTGGCCTCCGGCGGCGGCACCGGCCGCACGCTGCATCCCGATAACATGGCCGCCGGCCCCGCCTCCTACGGCATGACCGACACCATGGGCCGCATGCACTCCGACGCCCAGTTCGCCGGCTCCTCCTCCGTGCCCGCGCACGTGGAGATGATGGGCTTCCTGGGCATGGGCAACAACCCCATGGTCGGCGCGACCGTCGCCGTGGCCGTGGCCGTGGAAGAAGCCCAGAAGTAATCTCCCCGCATAAAACGACCCCGACCGGTTACGTACCGGCCGGGGTTCAGAGCGCCGATAAAGGCCGCAACCGCGGAGATTCCCTGAAAGACCGCTAAAGCGGTAGGAATCACCGCTTGCTGCGTCAGGCCGCTCTGCGGATTTGGTCACTTACGTCATGGTAAGCGAGGTGGAAATCCCGAAGGGATTTCCAGTTTTCAGCGAAGCTGAAAACCGCAAAGGTTCGAATTGAAATTCGAAGCTTTGCGCCGGCCTTTCTCTACGCTCTGCAGCATGTTGACTTTGTCAACATGCTAAACCCCGGCCGGTTACGTACCGGCCGGGGTTTGTTTTGCCCGAACGTCATGGAAGGAAGCGGTCGAAGTCCGTGAAATCGTGGATGACGCCCACGACCTCGGGGATGCCGCCGAAGGCGTCCGGGCCGAGCGTGGTGTCGATGGCCACGACGCGCCGCACGCCCGCGCCGACGGCGGACCGTATGCCGGCCAGCGCGTCCTCCACCACGAGGGTATCCTCCGGGCGGAAGCCCAGCTTCTCCATAGCGAGGCGGTAGATGGTCGGGTCCGGCTTGCCGGGCAGGTGCCGCTCGGCGTAGAACACGTGGTCGTAGTCGAACCAGCGGTCGATGTGCAGCGTGTCCATGTAGAAGTCCACGTTGTCCTTGGCCGAGCCGGTGGCGATGGCGAAGGGGATGCCCCTGGCCCGGAGGCGGTCCAGCAGCTCCGGCGCGCCGTCGGTGAGCTGCTGCAGCGCGGGGTCGGACAGCACCGTCGCGTGGTAGAACGCCTCCTTTTCCGCGGCCAGCGCGACGACTTCGTCGTCGGTCAGGTCCGGGCGGAGGAAGCGGCGGAGTATGGCGTCGTTGGGCGGGCCGCACATATATTTGTAGAAGTCGTCGTCGGTCAGTTCGACGCCGTGTCGCGCCATGAACCTGCCCCAGGCCTCGCGGTGCATCTGCGTATCCTGGAACAGCGTGCCGTTGAAGTCAAAAATAATGTTTGTCATGCTATAGCCTGGTGAGGTCTGCAAACGCCGCGTCGGTGTAGCGGGCGAGGTCGTCGGGGCTCAGGATCAACTGCTGGCCGCGCTGGCCCGCGCTGACATAGATGCGGTCGAACAGCGTGGCGGTCTCGTCGATCCAGGTGGGGTACTTCTTCTTCATGCCGACGGGCGAGCAGCCGCCGCGCACGTAGCCGGTGAGGCCGAGCAGCTCCTTCACGTGGATCATTTCGATCTTCTTGTCCCCGGTGACGGCGGCGCACTTCTTGAGGTCCAGCTCCTCCGCCACGGGGATGCAGAACACCGACAGGCCCTTCCTGTCGCCGCGCGCCACCAGCGTCTTGAACATGCAGTCCGGGTCGATGCCCAGCATTTCGGCGGCGTGCACGCCGCTCAGGTCGCTCTCGTCCACCTCGTACTCCGAGGTGTCAAATTCGATGCCCGCCTGCTTCAATAGGCGCATGGCGTTGGTGATGGTCATTTTTTTCGTATCTCCTCTTCGGGGTAGGGGCAGGTGTCCGGCAGGGCGTAGAACACCTCCATCAGCGTCAGCCCGTGGGCCGGCGCGGTGACGCCCAGGTCCAGCCGGTCGCCGGTTTCGATGGCCCGGCGCAGGCAGCCCGGCTCCAGCTTGCCGGAACCGACGCCCTGGAGCGTCCCGGCGATGATGCGCACCATGTTGTACAGAAAGCCGCTGCCCTCGACGAGGATCTCCACGTCGCGCTCGTGCCGGGTGACGTCCGCGCGCCAGATCGTGCGCACCGTATCCCGGACCACCGAGCCGCTGGCGGCGAAGGCGGCGAAGTCGTGCGTGCCCAGCAGCGCCCGGGCTTCGGCCGCCATCCTCGCGTCGTCCAGCGGGTAGATGCTGTGGGCGTGCGTAAAGCGGTTCAGCGCCCCGGCGTGGGGCGCGTCGTAGAACAGGTAACGGTAGCGCTTGCCCTTCGTGGAAAAGCGGGCGTGGAAGTCCGGGGAGACCGCCTCGGAGGCGCGCACGCGGATGTCGTGGGGCAGCAGGGTGTTGAGCGCAAAGCTGAACTTGTCCGCGGGGATGCGGCTTTCGGTGTCGAAGTGGACGGACTGGCCCAGCGCGTGCACGCCCGCGTCCGTGCGGCTGGAACCGGTGACCGTGATCGGCTCGCCCGTCAGCCTTTGCAGCGCTTCCTCCAGCACCTGCTGCACGGCCAGCGCGTTGGCCTGCCGCTGCCAGCCGGCGTAGTTCGTGCCGTCGTACTCCAGCGTGAGATGGATCCTGCGCATGGCGCTACCACACATGGAAGGCGTTCAGCGCGATCACCGCCGCCAGCAGCGCCAGCACCGCCAGCGCGGCCAGGGCGTCGATGCCCTTGAACCTGAGCTGGTGCATGCGCGTGCGGCCCGCGCCGCCGCGGTAACAGCGGGCGTCCATGGCGAGGGCGAGCTCCTCCGCCCGCCGGAAGGCGCCGACGAACAGCGGCACCAGCAGCGGCACCATGGCCTTCGCGCGCTGGAGCAGGTTGCCGGTCTCGAAGTCCGCGCCGCGCGCCTTCTGGGCCTTCATGATCTTGTCTGCCTCGTCCATCAGCGTGGGGATGAAGCGCAGCGCAATGGACATCATCATGGCGATCTCGTGCGCGGGGAACTTCACGACCTCCAGCGGCCGGAACAGACTCTCCAGGCCGTCGGTGAGGGCGATGGGGGAGGTGGTGAGCGTCAAAAGCTGGCTGGACACCACCAGCAGGATGAGCCGAACCGCCATGAAGCTGGCCATGCGCAGGCCCTCGGCGGTGATCTTCACCGGGCCGAGCTGCAGCAGCACGGTGGTTCCGGACTGGAAGAACAGGTTCAGCGCGAAGGTGAACAGCACGATGAACAGTATGGGCTTCAACCCGCGAAACAGGAACTTCAGGTGGATGCCCGTGCTGGCGCAGCAGGCCAGCACAAAGGCGGCGATGAGCAGGAAACCCGCGAAGCCCTGCGACACGAACACGATGGCGATCAGCGCGATGGTCGCCAGCAGCTTGGTGCGGGGGTCGAGCCGGTGAATCAGCGAATCGCCGGGAAAGAACTGCCCGATGGTCACGCCCTTCAGCATGGCTGCTTCCCTCCCTTGCCCAGGTGATTCAGTATGGCCGCGCAAACCTCCTCCTCGCGGAACAGGCCCTCGGGGATGTCAAAGCCCTCGCGGCGCAGGCGATTGGCGAGCTTGGCGCACTCGGGCACGTCCAGGCCCATCCCGTGCAGCGCCTCGTCGTGGAGGAATACCTCCGCCGGGGTGCCGGAGAACGCGATCTCGCCCCTGTTCAGCACGAACAGCCGGTCGCAGCAGCGGCCGACGTCGTCCATCGAGTGGGAGACCATGACCACGGTGGTGCCGGAATCGTGGATGTTCCGGATGAGCGAGAGCATCTCCCGCCGGCCCGCGGGATCCAGGCCCGCGGCGGGCTCGTCCAGAATCAGGATCGAGGGCTGCATGGCCAGCACGCCCGCGATGGCCACGCGGCGCTTCTGGCCGCCGGAGAGCTCGAAGGGGGACTTGTCCGACACCGACGGGTCGAGCCCGACGCGCAGTATGGCCTCGGACACGCGGCGCTCGATCTCCTCCGCCGGGAGCTTGAGGTTGGACGGCCCGAAGGCGACGTCCTTGGCCACGGTCTCCTCGAAGAGCTGGTACTCCGGGTACTGGAACACCAGGCCCACCGCGCGGCGCACGGCGATGAGATCGGCGCCCTTGTCGCCCAGGTCCATGCCGTTGACGAACACCGCGCCGGGCTCGGACTTCTCCAGCCCGTTCAGGTGGGAGATCAGCGTGGACTTGCCGCTGCCGGTATGGCCGATGATGCCCACGAATTCGCCGTCCCGCACGGCGAGGCTCACGCCCTTCAGCGCGTGCGCCTCGAAGGGCGTGCCGGGCATGTAAACGTGCACCAGGTTCTTTACTTCAATCGGCATAGCTCCACCGCCATTTCATCCACCGTCATTATGCCTTCGGGCAGCTTCACGCCGGCCCTGCGCAGCCGCGCGGCCAGCTTCATCATCTCGGGGACGTCCAGCCCGAGCTTCATGATCCGGTCCACCTGGGCAAAGACCTCCCTCGGCGCGCCGGCCAGCGCCACGCGCCCGCGGTCCATCACCAGCAGCCGGTCCGCCAGCGCGGCCTCCTCCATGAAGTGGGTGATCCACACGATGGTGATGCCCTCCTCGCGGTTCAGCCTGCGGGCCAGTTCGAACACGTCGCGGCGGCCCACAGGGTCCAGCATGGCGGTGGACTCGTCGAACACGATGATCCTCGGCCGCATCGCCAGCACGCCCGCCACGGCCACCCGCTGCTTCTGGCCGCCGGAGAGCATCGACGGCGACGCGCCCGCCTGCTCCGCCATGCCCACGTCCAGGAGGGCCTCGTCCACGCGCCGGCGGATCTCCTCCGGCGGCGTGCCCAGGTTCTCCAGGCCGAAGGCGCAGTCCTCCTCCACGATGGTGGCGACGATCTGGTTGTCCGGGTTCTGGAACACCATGCCGCAGGAGCGGCGCACCTCGTAGCAGTCGTCCTCGGTCCTGGCCTCCAGCCCGTTCACGCGCAGCGTGCCGCCCGTGGGGAGCAGGAGCGCGTTCAGGAGCTTGGCGAAGGTGGACTTGCCGCTGCCGTTGCGCCCGAGGATGGCGACGAATTCGCCCGCCTCCACGGTCAGGGACACGTCCTTCACCGCGGGCGCGGCGGCGTCCTCGTATTGAAAGCACACATTGTGCGCCTCGATGATGGGGTTGCTCATGGAAGGAAACCTCCGGGAATAAGCGGCAAAACGCCGCGCTTCATACGATTCAACCATTATAGCACGCGATCGTTAAGAGAAATCCGTGTTTCGGACGGCCCGGGGCGGAATTTGTCACATTCAACGCAAATTTTATAAGAAGCAAATGTCGAAAGCCCCTTTTATTTTGCGGTGCAATGTGTTAGAATAAAAGCACCACTATGTATGGAGGTTGATTATCATGAATCTGAATAAGATGACCATTGAAGACGTCCAGGTCAGGGGCAAGAAGGTCCTCGTGCGTTGTGACTTCAACGTACCGCTGGACGCCGAGAAGAATATCACCGACGAGACCCGCATCAACGCCGCGCTGCCGACCATCAAGTACCTGCTGGACAACGGCGCCGCCGTCATCCTGTGCAGCCACCTGGGCCGCCCGAAGGGGCAGTTCAACATGGAGTTCTCCCTGGCGCCCGTCGCCAAGCGCCTCTCCGAGAAGCTGGGCTTCGAGGTGAAGCTGGCTAAGGACGTCATCGGCCCCTCCGCCAAGAAGCTGGCCGCCGAGGTGGAGCCCGGCAAGGCCATCCTGCTGGAGAACGTCCGCTTCCACGCCGAGGAGGAGAAGAACGATCCCGCCTTCGCCAAGGAGCTGGCCAGCATGGCCGAGCTGTACGTCTCCGACGCCTTCGGCACCGTGCATCGCGCGCACGCCTCCACCGTCGGCGTCGCGCAGTATCTGCCCGCCGTGGCCGGCTTCCTGATCGGCAAGGAGCTGCAGTTCCTGGGCAACGCCGTGGAGAACCCCGTGCGTCCCTTCGTCGCCATCCTGGGCGGCGCGAAGGTGAAGGACAAGATCGGCGTCATCAAGAACCTGCTGGACAAGGTCGACGTGCTGCTCATCGGCGGCGGCATGAGCTACACCTTCCAGGTCGCCCTGGGCGGCAAGGTCGGCCGTTCCCTGCTGGACGAGGAGCGCATTGGCCTGGCCAAGGAGCTGCTGGAGCTGGCGGAGCAGAAGGGCGTCAAGATGCTGCTGCCCGTCGACAACGTCTGCGGCGACAGCTTCTCCAACGATTGCGAGCGCATCACCGCGCATTCCCGCAACATTCCCGATAACTTCGAGGGCATGGACATCGGCCCGGAGACCGTGAAGCTGTTCTCCGCGGAGATTGCCAAGGCCCGCACCGTGGTCTGGAACGGCCCCATGGGCGTGTTCGAGATGCCCAACTTCGCCGTGGGCACCCTGGCCATCGCCAAGGCGCTGGCGGAGTCCCACGCCACCACCATCATCGGCGGCGGCGACAGCGCGGCGGCCGTGACCCAGATGGGCCTGGCGGACCGCATGAGCCACATCTCCACCGGCGGCGGCGCGTCCCTGGAGTTCCTCGAGGGCAAGCAGTTGCCCGGCGTCGTGTGCCTGAAGGACCGCGAGATCCCCAAGCGCACGCCCATCATCGCCGGCAACTGGAAGATGAACAAGACCCCCGAAGAGGCCGCGCAGCTCGTGACCGACCTGATTCCGCTGGTGAAGAACGCCAAGTGCGACGTGGTCGTGTGCACCCCCGCGGTGGACTTCGCGGCCATCAAGCCCATCATCGCCGGCACCAACATCCACCTCGGCGCGCAGAACGTGCACTTCAAGGAGTCCGGCGCCTACACCGGCGAGCTGAGCGCCGCCATGCTCAAGGCCGCGGGCTGTGAGTACGTCATCATCGGCCACTCCGAGCGCCGCCAGTACTTCGGCGAGACCGACGTGACCGTCAACCTGCGCACCCTCGCCGCCGTGAAGGCCGGCCTGAAGGCCATCGTGTGCGTGGGCGAGATGAAGGACGAGCGCGAAGCGGGCTATACCGACATGATCGTCACCTATCAGACCCAGATGGCGCTGCACGGCCTGACCGCCAACGACCTGGAGAACGTCGTGATCGCCTACGAGCCCGTGTGGGCCATCGGCACCGGCCTGACCGCCACCGACGAGCAGGCGAACGAGACCATCGGCGTGATCCGCAAGGCCATCGCCGCCAAGTTCGGCCGCTACGCCGCCGAGCACATCCGCATCCAGTACGGCGGAAGCATGAAGGGCTCCAACGTGAAGGGCCTGATGTCCCAGCCCGAGATCGACGGCGGCCTGATCGGCGGCGCGTCCCTGAAGGCGGCGGACTTCGCCCAGGTGGTGAACTTCTGATGAGCACTACGGCACTGATTATCATGGACGGCTTCGGGATCGGCGAAAACGATCCCAGGTCGAATGCCATCGTGGCGGCGGGGACTCCGGTCCTCGACCGCCTGAGGGCGGAATACTCCACCACGCAGATCGGCGCTTCCGGCCTGGACGTCGGCCTGCCGGACGGCCAGATGGGCAATTCCGAGGTGGGACACACCAACATCGGCGCGGGCCGCGTGGTCTACCAGATGCTGGTGAAGATCACCAAGGACATCCAGGACGGCGTGTTCTTCAAGAACAAGGCGCTGCTGTCCGCCATGGAGAATTGCAGGAAGAACGACTCCGCGCTGCACCTGATCGGCCTGGTTTCCCCCGGCGGCGTGCACTCCCACACCGAGCACCTGTACGGCATCATCGAAATGGCGAAGCGCAACGGACTGGACAAGGTCTACGTGCACTGCCTGCTCGACGGCCGCGACGTGCCGCCGGATTCCGGCTGGGAGTACGTCAAGAACCTGGTGGAGAAGATGAAGGAGATCGGCGTCGGCAAGGTCGCGACCGTCATGGGCCGCCTCTACGCCATGGACCGCGACTTCGCCTGGGAGCGCGTCGAGCGCGCCTATAACGCCATGGTCTGCGGCGAGGGCATCCACGCCGACGATCCCGTGCAGGCCATCCTCGATTCCTACAAGGTGGTGGACGAGACCGGCAAGCACCTCACCGACGAGTTCATGCTGCCCACCGTCATCGATCCCGAGGGAACCATCAAGGCCAATGACTCCGTGATCTTCTTCAACTTCCGCCCCGACCGGGCCCGCGAGATCACCCGCGCCTACGTCGATCCCGAATTCAAGGGCTTCGAGCGCAAGCACGGCTTCTTCCCGCTGACCTACGTGTGCATGACCCAGTACGACGCGACCATGCCCAACGTGCAGATCGCCTACCCGCCGGAGAGCCTGCACATGACCATGGGTGAGTACCTTTCCAAGCTGGGCCTGAAGCAGCTGCGCATCGCGGAGACGCAGAAGTACGCCCACGTGACCTTCTTCTTCAACGGCGGCGAGGAGCGCGTGTTCCCCGGCGAGGATCGCATACTGATCCCGTCCCCGTCCGCGGAGGAGGTGCCCACCTTCGACCTGAAGCCGGAGATGAGCGCCTATGAAGTGACCGAGGCGGTGCTGAAGGCCATCGAAGCGCGGAAGTACGACGTCATCATCCTCAACTTCGCCAACTGCGACATGGTGGGCCACACCGGCGTCATGGAGGCGGCGAAGAAGGCGGTGCGCACCGTGGACGAGTGCGTCGGTAAGATCGTGGACGCGCTCGTCGCCCAGGGCGGCAAGGTGGTCATCACCGCCGACCACGGCAACGCGGACATGATGATCGACCCCGTCAGCGGCGGTCCGTTCACCGCGCACACCACGAACCCGGTGCCGGTGTTCGTGATCGACCCCGAGCACCCCAAGCAGGAGCTCCGCAAGACCGGCAAGCTGTGCGACCTGTGCCCGACCATGTTGGATTTGATGGGCCTGCCGCAGCCCCCGGAGATGACCGGCGAGAGCCTGATCGTGCACTGATCGAACACTGAACGGACAAAAAATGGACCCGTCGTTGAGGCGGGTCCCTTTGATTTATCCTGGGATCAGTCCATCTTCTTGAACACGATGGCCGTGCGGCAGGGGACGTAGATCTGGAAGCCCAGCCCGTGTTCCTTGAGCTCCTTGGTGTGGTACACGTATTCCTTGCTGATGCGGTCCATGCCGCCGAACTCGATGTCGTCGGTGGAGAAGATCACCCGGTACCGGCCCGCGCCCACGGTGTGCACCGGCAGGAAGAAGTCGGTGGAGGACTTCTGCGGGTCGAAGTTGAACACGTACACCAGCTCGCCCTTCGAGAAGGCGATGATCTTGCCCGGCTGGTCGATCCACAGGTTCACGGTGTCGGTCTTGTTCAGCACGCGGTACTTGCGGGCGAACTTGAGCATGGCCTTGTCGAAGGCGCCCAGCCACTGGTACTTGAGGTAGCCGTTGGTGGCGAGCGACCACTGGCGGCGCGCGTACTTGTAGCTCCAGCCGTTGCCCTCGCGGGGGAAGTCGATCCACTCGGGGTGGCCGAACTCATTGCCCATGAAGTTGAGATACCCCTCGCCGCCCAGCACCAGCGTGATGAAGCGGATCATCTTGTGCAGCGCGATGGCGCGGTCGATCACCGGCGTGTGGTAGATTTTGTCCATGCCCACGTACATCTCGGCGTCCGCCATGCGGAAGATCAGCGTCTTGTCGCCGACCAGCGCCTGGTCGTGGGATTCGCAGTAGGCCACGGTCTTCTCCTGCGGACGGCGGGTGGTGAGCTCGTACCACATCTTGTACATGTCCCAGTCGTCGTCCGTGTGTTCCTTCAGCTCCCGGACCCAGTAGTCCGGCACGCCCATCGAGAGGCGGTAGTCGAAGCCGATGCCGCCGCTGCGCACCGGGATGCACATGCCGGGCATGCCACTCATATCCTCGGCTATGGTGATGGCGAAGGGGTTCACGGCGTGGATCAGCTCGTTCGCCAGTTGCAGGTAGGTGATGGCGTCCACGTTGGTGTTCAGGCTGAAGTACTGGGAGTAGTCCGTAAAGGCGGAGCCCAGGCCGTGGTCCTGGTAGATCATGGAGGTGACGCCGTCGAAGCGGAAGCCGTCGAAGTGGTACTCCTCCAGCCAGAACTTCAGGTTGGACAGCAGGAAGTGCAGCACCTCGTACTTGCTGTAGTCGAACAGGCGGGTGTGCCAGGCGGGATGCCAGCCGCGGCCGCCGTAGAGGAAGTACTGGTCGTCGGTGCCGTCGAGCATGTTGAGGCCGTCGTCGGCGTTCGGCGCGGCGTGGGAGTGCACCAGGTCCAGCAGCACGTACATGCCCAGCTCGTGGGCCTTGTTGATGAGGTACTTCAGATCCTCCGGCTCGCCGTACCACGAGGAGGCCGCGAAGAAGTTGGACACCTGGTAGCCGAAGGAGGCGTAGTAGGGGTGCTCCTGTATGGCCATCAACTGCACGGTGTTGTAGCCGAGGTCGTGGATGTACTCCAGGTTGAAGTCCGCGAACTCCCGGTAGGTGCCCACGCCTTCCTTTTCCTGGGCCATGCCGATGTGCGCCTCGTAGATGAACGGCGGGGCGATCTTGCGCTTGCCGTAGCCGCCGTCCGTCCAGGGGAAGGGCTGCGGCGGCGCCCAGATCTGGCCGTCGAACAGGTTGGTGTCCTTGTTCTGCACCACGCGGCGGATGTACGCCGGCACGCGGTCGAAGGTGTTTCCGTCGCGGGTGACCTGGATCTTGACCTTCTGCTTGTGCTGCAGCGCGTTCTCGCCCTCCAGGTAGATCTCCCACGTGCCGTCCTCCAGCTTCTTCAGCGGGTGGGACTTGCGGTTCCAGTCGTTGAAATCGCCGATCAGGTGGACGGAATCCGCGCCGGGCGCCCACTCGCGGTACACCCAGCCCGTTTCGGTGCGGTTAAAGCCGTAGTACATGTAGCCGTTGGCGAAGGAGGACAGGTCCGCCTTCTTGCCCAGCAGCGCCTTGCGGGTCACGCTGTTGCGATCCATGCGCAGGGCGATGTCGTTGTAGTAGGGCTTCAAAAAGGGATCGATGGAGATGATCTTGTATTGCTTCTTCCTGGGAGCCTTCTTCATGAACGGCACCTCCTGGTCGTATTGCGGCGCCGCCGGCAACAAACGCGCTTTCCGGACGGCTGATAATCCCATTATAACACAATTACGGAAAAAAGACACCCCCCTGAGCAAGATTATTTGGCTTTCGTTTCCATGTATATTTATGCAAATTTCACATCGGATAAGTATTGACAAATCTCCTAGTGAATGCATATAATTGATCGTAATTGGCCCATACTCGCCCTTGCTCGACCGACGATGAAAGGAGACGGGCTTGAAGACGAATCCCAGAGCGGGAAGGCGACGCCCCGAGAGCTTCCGCATCCGGCGGGCGCCTTTCATGGAAAGCCTGTATGACCACGTGCAGCGCTGCGAACCGGAGGAGCTCTTCCAGGCGCTGAACGTGTACATCGCCGCGCTCGAGACCATGGGCCTGCCCGGCCCGGTGGCCGCTTCCTTCATGCAGGTGGAGACGCTGCTGGCGGTGTCGATGCTGATGCAGGACAGCGGCTGCGGCGAGGACGCGGTACTGGAGAGCGTGGATTGCCCGCGCTTCGACGCCATGGAGGACGGCTTTGCCCAGTGCTGCGCCTGGAGTTTTGGCCAGCTCAAGACGGCGCTCGAATACCGCAGCCGCTACAACGGCCGCACGGGAAACCCCGGCATCGCCCGCGCGCGCTACTACCTGGATCGCCACTATGCCGATGCCGGCCTCATGCTGAAGGACACCGCGGGCGAGGCGGGCATGTCCAACAGCCGCTTCTCCACGCTGTTCGCGCGCGAGCTCGGCTGCACGTTCACCGAGTACGTCACGCGGCTGCGCATCGAGCGGGCCTGCGCGCTGCTGCGGGAGACGCAGGACAAGATCGCGCAAATCGCCGCCCGGGTGGGCTATAACGATCCCCACTATTTCAGTTGGGCGTTCCGGCGCTACATGGGCGCCACGCCCACCGAGTACCGGGAGCGCGAGCGCGAGAAGTAACCTTAGAATCGGACACAGGTTCAGGACAAGCGAAACGAAACCTTCACCTCCGCGGGGGCGGCCATTGGCCGCCCCCGCGCTCGTTTAGCCTGCCGCGGGACGGCGCTTTGATTTGCCGTCATGCCGAAGGGGGCGGGGGCATACAAATATCCAGCCGGGAGGGAGGCGCATGGAGGCGACGCTGGATCGGCTCGCGGCGCTGCTGCCGGAGGCGGCGGAGGCGCTGCGGGCGCGCAGGGAGAGCCTGCGGGAGGTGCGCCTTCGGGCGGGCCAGCCGGTCCGGCTGTGCGCCGGCGCGGAAGAAATCCCCGCGGGCGGAAATCTGGAGGCGGAGCGGCTGCAGCACATCCTGGCGGCGCTCATGGACTACAGCCTCCATGCGCGCGAGGAGGAGCTGCGGCAGGGGTTTTTCACCCTGCGGGACGGCTGCAGGGTGGGCGTGTGCGGGCAACTGGTCGCCGGGGAGGGCAGGGTGCTGGCGCTGCGGTGCGTCGGTTCGCTGTGCGTGCGCATCGCAAGGCCGATCCCCGGCTGCGCCGACGCGCTTCGGCCCTGGTTCATGGGGCCGCGCTCGCTGCTGCTGGCCGCCCCGCCGGGCATGGGCAAGACGACGCTGCTTCGGGACATCGCGCGGCAGCTCTCCCTGTCCGGGGTGAGCGTGGGCGTGGCCGACGAGCGCCACGAGCTGGCCGCGTGCATCGGCGGCGTGCCCTCGGCGGATCTCGGGCCGCGCGCGGACGTGATGGACGGCGGGCCGAAGGCGGCGGCGATCCGGATGCTGCTGCGCAGCATGGCGCCGGGGGCGATCGTGACCGACGAGATCGGCGGGGACGAGGACGCCGGGGCGCTTTCGGATGCCCGGCGCTGCGGCGCGGCGGTGATCGCGTCCGCCCACGCCGGGGACATGGCGGCGCTCCTGCACAGGAGGCACGTGTCGGAGATGCTCCGGGACGGTCTGTTCGACGCCGTGGCGCTGCTGGGGGACGCCCCCGGCAGGGTGCGGGCGGTGTATTGCCGGGAGGAGGGCGGGACGGCATGGGGCTTAGAATCATCCTGGCGGGCGTAGTCGTGGTCGGCGCGACGCTGTGCGGCAAGGCGCTGTCCGACGCCGCGCGGCAGCGGGCGAGCGCGCTCGGCACGCTGGTGGAGGACGTAAAGCGGCTTCGCGTCCACATGGTGAGCATGTTCGAACCGGTGCCGGACAGCCTTGCGCGGGCGGAATCGCCCCTCCTTCGGCAGGTGGGCGAGGGCATGCGCGGCGGCCTGAGCGCCGGCGAGGCCTGGGCGCAAGTGCGGCGCGGCCGGAGCTTCCGCGCGGGACCGGGGAATGTTCTGCTGCGCGAGGACCGGGAGGCGCTGGACAGGCTGTTCGGCAAGCTCGGCGAGAGCGGGCGGGAGAGCCAGGAGGTGCTGCTCAGCGGGACGGCGGAGCAGCTCGAACGGCTGGAGGCGGCGGCCAGGGAGAAGGCCGGCGCCGCGGAGCGGCTCTACGTGACGCTGGGCCTGCTGGTGGGGCTGCTGCTGGCGGTGATCGTGATATGAGGGACATTGCATGAGCGTGGACATACTGTTTCGCATCGCGGGCATCGGCATCATCGTCACGGTGATCGCCCAGGTGCTGACCCGGGCGGGCCGGGACGACATCGCCATGCTGGCGACGCTGTCCGGCCTCATCGTGGTGCTGGTGATGGTGGTAAACATGGTGTCGGACTTTTTCAGCAGCGTGCGGAGCCTGCTGGCGTTCTGATGGACGCGACGGTGCTGCGGGTGACGGCGCTGTGCGTGGCGGCGGCGATGATCTGCGCCGTGCTGCGCCTGCGCCATCCGGAACAGGCGACGGCGCTGTCGCTGGCGGTGGGGGTCGGCGTGCTGGCGCTGCTGGCGTCGGAGCTGGCCCCGGCGCTGGAGCGGCTGGAAGGGCTTCGGCAGTTGTTCGACCGCGACGGGCAGATGCTGACCGCCCTCCTGAAGGCGGCGGGCATTGCGATCATCGCGGAACTGGGGGCGCAGCTATGTGCGGACGCGGGCGAGAGCGCGCTGGCGGGGCGGGTGGCCCTGGCGGCGCGGGTGGCGATACTGGGCGTGTGCGCGCCGATGCTCGCCGAGGCGCTGGAGCGCATCACCGGGCTTTTGTCCTGGTGACGCCGACACCGCCGCGGAAGCGCCGCGCGACATTGAAGCGCTGCCTGATCCTATCCCTGTTCGCGATGCTGTTCCTTTGTCTCTTCGCGGTTGCCCGTGCGGAGGACGTGACGGAGGCGCTGCTGGAGCGCGCCGGGCTCGATGAGATCGAAGCGCTCGGGGACGGCGCGGGCGGATTCGACCTGGGGCGGCTGGCGCGGCGACTCGTCGCCGGCGAATCGCTGACGGAGGCGGTTGACCTCGGCGGGTGGCTCCGCGAGCGATGGGCGTCCGAAAAGGCGGGGGTGCTTCGCGGCGTGGCGCTGCTGGCCGCGCCTGCGCTGCTGTGCGGCGTGATGGGCAGCGTCCTCGGCCGGGCGAGCAGGGTCGCGCCCGCGCTCCGGCTGATCGGCAGCGCGGCGTGCGCGGGGCTGCTGGCGGAGCGCTTTGAGGCGGCGCGGGACGGCGCGGCGAAGCTGCTGGACTTCACGGCCCGGGCGGCGAACGTCCTCGCGCCGACGCTGATCTCCGCGGCCGCGCTCACCGGCGCCGGGCCGGCGGCGGCGGGCTTTACCCCGGCGTCGGCGCTGTGCGCCTCCGCCATCGAAAACCTGCTGCGCGGCGCGGGGCTGTGGCTGTGCGCGGTCGCGGCGGTGCTGGCCGCCGCGGGCGGGCTCTCGGAGGGCATGCGCCCGGACCGGCTGTTTGCGCTGGGAAAGGGCGCGGCGCTGTGGCTGTGCGGCGGCGTGGTGGCGGCGTTCATGGGGCTCATGACGATGGAAGGGTTGCTGTCCTCGGGCAGGGGCGGCGCGGCGGCGCGGACGGCCCACTACGCGCTGGAGAGCCTGGTGCCGCTGATCGGCGGGGAGGTCTCCGAGGCGATGGACGCCCTGCTCGCGAGCGCGCGGCTCGTGAGGAGCGCCGTGGGCGTCACGGGGATGACCGCGGTGGCGCTGGCCTGCGCGGAGCCTATGGCGACCATCGTCGCCGCGTCGCTGTCGGCAAAGCTGGCGGGCGCGGCGGCGGACCTCGCCGGGGAGCACCGCGTCGCGCGCATGGCGGGGCGCTTCAGCGAGGCCATGGATATGCTGGCGGCGGTGTGCGTGGCGGCGGTGCTGCTGGTGCTGCTGCTGGCCGGGGGCATCCTGTCGCTGGGCAGGAATTGACGGGCGGCGGAAGGAGGGTTGGCCATGATCGCGCTGAACGGCTTTCTCACGGAACTGGTGGGCATCTGCGCCGCGGCGGCCCTCGCGGAGCTGCTGGCGGACGGCGACGGCTTCGGCTTCGGCGGGGCGTGCCGGCTGGCGGCGCTGCTCAGCCTGCTCCGGGCGGCGACGCGGCTGGGAGGATAGGCATGGAGGCGGTATGGGCACGGTTCCGGGGCGGGCGGGCCTGGCTCGCGGCGGGGGCGGCGCTGCTGGCCCTCGCGCTGCTGCTGGCGCTGAACCGCGGCGGGGGAACGGTCGGCGCCGAGCGCTCCGCCCTGGAGCTGCGCCTGGAGCGCATACTGTCTGAAATCTACGACGGCGGCCGGGTCAGCGCCATGGTCACCCAGGGAGAGGGCGACGCGGTCGAGGGCGCGGTGATCGTGGCCGCCGGGCTCGAGGACGTGGGCACGGCGCTGGAGCTGCAGCGGGCCGCGCGGACGCTGCTGGGCGTCGAGGCGGAGCAGGTGAGCGTCATCGGTTCGGGCGTCAGTCTGTAAGGGGGATGGAGCATATGTCCGGTTGGATGAAGCGGTGGCACGTGGGCGCGATGGCGCTGATGATGCTGTTGGCGGCCAGCGCGACCCACGCGGTGGACAAGCGCGTGTACGGGGCGGGGAAGGGCGCGAACCGTTTGCGCGCGCAGGCCGTCGTCGCGCCTACCGCCGCGGCGGCGGAAGACCCCCTGCAGGCGTTTGAAACGCGCCGGCAGCAGCTCCGCGCCAGGCAGCGCGCCCAGTTGAACGAGCTCATTCACGACGACGCGACCGACGAGGAATCGCTGCGCGAGGCGCGGCGGCAGCTCCTGGAGGATATGGAGGCCGAACAGCGCGAGGAGACGCTGCAGGGCATACTGCGCGCCCGCGGCTTCGACGGCGCCGTGGTCAGCGCGCGCAACGGCGCGGCGAACATCCTCGTGCGCTCGGAAGGGCTCAACCGCCGGGAAACGGCGGTGATTCTGGAGCTCGTGCTGCGCGAAACGGGCATCACCGGCGGAAATGTCAAAATCATTCCCATAAATTAAGCGAAAGTATTTGCGCTGCGCCGCATTTTCTGCTATAATGGGTTTGGAAAAGGAGGTTATGCGTCATGAGTGAGAACAACCGTTCCGATGTCAAGCTGAACGACACCCAGAATGGCACCGTTTCCTTCGCCACTGAGGTGATCGCGACCATCGCCGGCCTGGCCGCGACGGAGGTGGACGGCGTCGCGAGTATGAGCTCCCAGGCCTCCGGCTTTGCCGAGATGTTCGCCCGGAAGAACAACCGCAATTTCACCAAGGGCGTTCGCATAGATCTCAACGGCAACCAGGTCACCGTGGACATCACGATCGTGGTGGATTACGGCTCGCCCGTGCCGGACGTGGCCCGCAACATCCAGGAGAACGTCAAGAAGGCCATCGAGACCATGGCCGGGCTCGAGGTGCACGCGGTGGACATCCACGTCTCCGGCATCAGCTTCGAGCGCGAGCAGCGCGTGAACGCCGAGCTGGACGAGCAGCAGCGCAAGATGCTCGAGAAGGCGGAGGAGGGCCGCGCGGCCGAAGAACCCGTCGACGAGCCCGAACCGGAACCCGTCGAGGACGAGGAGCCGGAGGAGGAAGGCGAGGAGGAGATCCTGGAGGTCGAGATGGTCGCCCCGGAACCCGAACCCGAAGCAACAGAGGAAACCGAAGAAGCGCCGGAGGCGGAGGAATAATTCTCCCGGCCGGCGAGTGAACCCAGACAAGAGGGGAGATTACGATGAAGCTGAATGCCGGAAAGAGAGTACTGATGTTCCTGCACTGGCTCGCCTCGCTGCTGATCTGCGCGGCGCTGGTGCTGCTCGTGGTAAAGCGTCCCCTGGCCATGGACCTGTGGCGCAGGGCGAAGGCCGTGCTCAGCCTCACGCAGCTGAAAATCATCGCCGTCGCGGCGCTGGCGCTGTACGCAATCCTGGCCATACTGCAGTTGATTCTCATTTTCAAGCGCCGCAAGCGCTCCGACCGCGGCTTTATCGTGATGGATTCAAGCGATGCCGGGCGGGTGCGCATCGCGGTGTCCGCCATTGAGCAGATGGTGCGCCAGTCGGTGACGAACATCGACGGCATCTCCGAAATGCGCATCAAGATCGAGAACGCGGACGACGCCATCGACATCGGCGTCAACGCCTCCATCGTCAACGGCGGCCACGTGCCCACCATCACGCTGAACATGCAGCGGGCCATCCGCCAGTTCGTGGAGATGAACTGCGGCGTGGCGGTGCACGCGGTGCCGATCAGCATTAAGTCCGTCACCGCGCCCGGCGAGGACAAGCGCTTCGGCCGCCGCAAGGACAAGGACGCGGTCATCGCGGCCGCGCCGGTTGTGGAGAATCCCCCGGCCGCGGAGCCCGAGCCCGCCGTGGAACCCGCCCCCGCCGTGGAACCCGCCCCCGCGCCGACAGCGCCGTGGGACAGCGCCGCAGACAGCGCGCCTGCCCCGGAAGCCGCGCCCATCGCGCCCTGGGACAGCGCCGCAGGCAGCGCGGACAGCGAGCCCGAAGCGCAGGGCGACGCGCCCGCCGAGGAGGAAATCAAGATCGAGGGGGACATCGACCTGTCTTCCGAAGAGGACTGACCCGTTGACGGGCACCAACACCGAACGACCGTGCGTATTGCGGCGGCACAACCGTGCCACCGCAATACTTGCGTGTTAGACACCCTATGAACGTCTGAAAGTTGAGGCATGCATGGATAGGAAAACAGCGCGCGCGCAGGCCATGAAGCTGGTCTACGAGTGGGAAATGGGCGGCGAAGGCGGCGAGGCGACCTTTGAGAACCTGCTGGAGGTCACCCCGGGCGAGAAGGAATTCGACTTCATGAACGGCCTTGTGGAGGGCGTCAAGCAGAACGCCGCGGCGCTGGACGAGCGGCTGTCCGCCTACGTCCGCGGCTGGTCGCTGGAGCGCGTCACCCGCGTGGACCTGGCGATCCTGCGCATCGCGGCCTACGAGCTGACGCAGGGCAAGACCAACGAGCGCATCGTCATCAACGAGGCCGTGGAGCTGGCCAACCAGTATTCCACGGACAAGGCCGGCGCGTTCATCAACGGCGTGCTGGGCAGCCTGGCGCGCGGCCTGGGGGACGGGCAGGCGTGATCGAGGCGGGAACCGGCGCGGCGCTCAGCGTAACGGAGCTCAACGAGTACGCGCGCCGTCTGATGGCGGGCGATCCGCTGCTCAGGAACCTGGAGGTCACCGGGGAAATCTCCGGCTACAAGCACCACAGCAGCGGCCACAGGTACTTTTCTCTGAAGGACGAGGCCTCGCGGGTGCAGTGCGTCATGTTCCGCGAGCACGCGATGGCGCTCGATTTCCGGCCCGAGGACGGCATGCAGGTGACCGTGCGCGGCGCGGCGTCGCTGTTCGTGCGCGACGGCAGCTACCAGTTGTACGTCCGGGTCATGCGCAGGGCGGGGCAGGGCGACCTGCTGATGCGCTTTGAGCAGTTGAAGCGCAGGCTGATGGCGGAGGGCCTGTTCGATCCCGCGCGCAAGCGCCCGCTGCCGCTCCTGCCAAAGGTCATCGGTGTCGCGACCTCCGAGACCGGCGCGGCGCTGCGGGACATACTGCGCGTGGCGCGCCGGCGCGACCCGAACGTGGGCGTGATCGTGGCTCCCTGCGCGGTGCAGGGCGCGGCGGCGGCGGGGGAGATCGTCGAAGCCATCCGCAGGCTCAACGCGGACGGGCGCAGCGACGTCATACTGGTGGGCCGCGGCGGCGGCAGCATCGAGGACCTCTGGGCCTTCAACGAGGAGCCGGTGGCGCGGGCCATCGCAGCGTCGAGGATCCCCGTGATCAGTTGCGTCGGGCACGAGGTGGACTTTACCATCGCCGACTTCGTCGCGGATGTCCGGGCGGCGACGCCGTCCATGGCGGCGGAGCTGGCCGTGCCGGAGCGCGAGCAGCTCCGTGTGTCGCTCGCCGCGCTGCTTCGGCGGCTGTCCGCTTCGCTGGAGAACGGCCAGAGGGTGCGGCGCATGCGCTGGGAGAGGCTGTGCGCGTCCCGGGCGCTCGCGGCGCCCGATCAGGTGCTGCTGGAACCGCGCCGCGCCGCGCTGGACGCGCTCGGGGCGCGGCTTGCGGCCGCGGGCGGCGCGATGCTGGACGGCCGCAGGCGAAAGCTGGACGCCATAACGGCGTCGCTGCGGGCCATGAACCCTGAGGCAGTGCTGGCGCGGGGCTATGCCATCGTGACCGGGCCGGGCGGCGCGCTGCTGACCTCCGCGAAGGGCGCGAAGCCGGGCGACGCCATCGGCGTCCGCCTGTCGGACGGCACGCTGACGGCACACGTCGACACGATCACGCTGAACGAGGATCAAACGCATGGAGAATAAGATCGTCTTTGAGGAAGGCATGCAGGAGCTGGAGGCGCTGGTGCAGCGCCTTGAATCCGGGCAGATGTCGCTGGAGGAATCGTTCGCGGCCTACGAGCGCGCCGTCGCGTTGAAGGACGCGCTGGGCGCGCTGCTGGACGAGAGCGACCGCAGGATCCGCGTGCTGACGGCGAGCGGCGAGCGCGAACTCGCCGGAGGGGAGCAGGCATGAGGACGTTGCAGGAGTACGCGCGGATCGTCAACGACCGGTTGGCGCAGATCCCGGAGATCACCCCCGAGGGCAGCGCCGGCATCGGCAAGCTGCCCGGCCTGCTGAGCGCGTCGATGCGCTACAGCCTGTCGGCGGGCGGCAAGCGGCTCCGGCCCTGCATGCTGTTGGCGGCGGTGGAGCTGCTGGGCGGCAGCGTGGAGGACGCGCTGGATTTCGCCTGCGCGGTGGAGATGATCCACACCTATTCGCTGATCCACGACGACCTGCCGGGCATGGACGACGACACCCTGCGCCGCGGCCGCCCCACCAACCACGTGGTGTTCGGCGAAGGGCAGGCCATCCTGGCGGGGGACGGGCTGCTGAACTGCGCGTTCGAGACGATGCTCGCGCAGGCATCCTGCCGGCTGGACCGCGCGGCGGATTCCCTGCTCGCCATGCGGGAGATCGCCACGGGCAGCGGCGTCACGGGCATGATCGCCGGGCAGGTGCTGGACCTATGGTGCGAGCGCGAAAAGACCGGCGGCGAGGCGGAGCTTGAGTGCATACAGTACGGCAAGACCGCCTGCATGTTCATCTATCCGCTGCGCGCGGCGGGGCGGCTGTGCCGCGCCACGGAGGCGCAGATGGAGGCGCTGACCGCCTATGGTCGCGCCTTCGGGCTGCTGTTCCAGGCCACCGACGACCTGCTGGACGTGGTGGGCACGGTGGAGGACATGGGCAAGACGCTGGGCAAGGACGCCCGGAGCGGCAAGCTGACCTGCATCTCCGCCTACGGCGTCGACGGCACGCGGGCGCTGGTCGAACGGCTGCACGCCGAGGCCGTCCGGGCGCTGGACAGCTTCGGCCCGGACGCCGACTTCTTCCGCGCCCTCGCGGACGACATGGTGGGGCGGACGAAGTGATTCCCGCCCGGGAGCCGGGCAAACGACCGACGGAGTAGACGAATGCTGGAACAGATACGCGAACCCTCTGATCTGAAAAAACTGAACGTCCGCCAGCTGAAGCAGCTGGCGGCTGAACTGCGCGACGAGATCATCCAGGTGGTCTCCGACCGCGGCGGCCACCTGTCCTCCAACCTGGGCATGGTGGAACTGACGCTGGCGCTGCACTACGTGTTCGACGCCCCGGACGACAAGCTCGTGTTCGACGTGGGGCACCAGTGCTACGCGCACAAGCTCCTCACCGGGCGGCGCACGGCGTTCAGGCGGCTGCGCCAGCGGGGCGGCGCGAGCGGCTTCCCCCAGGCGGAGGAGAGCGAATACGACTGCTTTACCGCCGGGCACGCTTCCACGGCTATTTCGGCGGCGCTCGGCATGGTGCGCGCGCGGGAGATCATGAACGACGATTACGACGTGGTGGCCGTGGTGGGCGACGGCGCGCTGAGCGGCGGCATGTGCTACGAGGCGCTGAACGACGCAGGCCGCAGCAACACGCGGATGATCGTCGTGCTGAACGACAACGCCATGTCCATCTCCCGGAACGTGGGCGCGGTCAGCAAGTACCTCACGGGGCTCCGGCAGAGCAGGTCCTACCGCGCGTTCAAGCGGGGCGTCCGGCGCGGGCTGGAGAAGATCCCCGGCGTCGGCATGCCGGTGTTCGGCTTCCTCGAAAAGCTGCGCGACGCCGTGAAGTCGCTGTTCGTGGACGGCAAGTTCTTCGAGACGCTGGGCTTCCGCTACATCGGGCCGATCGACGGCCACGACATCAAGCACCTGATCCGCGTGCTGAAGCGCGCCAGGGAGGACAACGAGCCGGTGCTCATCCACGTGGTCACGTTGAAGGGCAAGGGCTACCGGCCCGCGGAGGTTCACCCCGACCAGTACCACGGCGTGGCGCCGTTTGAGGTGGAATCCGGCGAGAGCCGCAAGGAGAAGCACGCGCTGAACGGCAGGATCGCCGCCGCGCAACTTTCGGACATGGCGGACACGGACGTGCGCATCTGCGCCGTCACGGCCGCGATGTCCGGCGGCACGGGGCTGGAGGTGTTCGAGCAGGCCCATCCCGAGCGCTTCTTCGACGTGGGCATCGCGGAGGAGCATGCCGTCACCATGGCGGCGGGCATGGCGGCCCAGGGCATGAAGCCCTACGTGGCCATCTACTCCACGTTCCTCCAGCGCGCCTACGACCAGATCGCTATGGACGTGTGCCGCAACGCGCTGCCGGTGACGTTTCTCATCGACCGCGCGGGGCTGGTCGGCGCGGACGGCGCGACCCACCAGGGCGTGCTGGACCTGAGCTACCTGCGCCAGTTGCCGAACATGATCGTGGCCGCGCCGCGGGACGTGCGGGATCTCAAGAAGCTGATCGCCCTCAGCCGCACGGTGGACGCGCCGATGGCCATTCGCTACCCCAAGAACGGCGACGACATGGGCCCGGGCATCCAGACGCAGGGCGAGATCCGGCTGGGCAAGTGGGAGCTTCTGAGCGCAGGCGAGGACGTGATGATGTTCGCCGTGGGGCGCATGGTGCCCCTGGCGATGCAGGCGGCCATCGAGCTGCTGGGGAAGCGCGTGGCGGCGGGCGTCGCGGACGCCAGGTTCGTGAAGCCCATGGACGAGGAGATGCTGCTTCGCCAGGCGCGCTCCGCGAAGCTGGTGGTGACGCTGGAGGAAAACGCCGTGGCGGGCGGCTTCGGCGAGGGCGTGCTGGAGGTCCTCGCGCGCGAGGGCGTATCCGTACCAGTGATGACGCTCGGCGTGCCGGACCGCTTCATCGCCCACGGCACCGTGCAGCAGCAGCTTGAAGCCAGCGGCCTGAGCGCGAACGCCATCGCCACGCGGGTGCTGGAGCGGTTCCAATCGATTGCGAAAGAGGCTTGACCGATGACAAAGCGACGCGCCGACGAGGCCCTGTACGAGGATTTGAACCTGCCCAGCCTGGAGCTGGCGCGGGCGCTCATCATGGAGGGCCGCGTGATGGCGGGCGACCGGAAGATCCTCCGCGCCAGCGAGACGCTGAAGCCCGGCGACGCGCTGCGGGTGAAGGGGGCGCTGGATGCCTACGTCAGCCGCGGGGCGCACAAGCTGAAGAAGGCGCTGGACGCCTTTGACATCGACTTGAAGGGCCGCGTCTGCGTGGACGTGGGCGCCAGCACCGGCGGGTTTACGGACGTGATGCTCCGCGCCGGCGCGGCGAAGGTGTACGCCGTGGACGTGGGCTACAACCTGCTCGACTACCGGCTGCGCAGCGATGCGCGCGTGTGCTGCATGGAGCGCACCAACGCCCGCTTCCTGAAACCGGACGACTTCGATCCGCGGCCGGACTTCGGCGCGACGGACGTGTCGTTCATATCGCTCCGCGCCGTGCTGCCCGCGGCGCTCTCGGCGCTGGAGGGCCAGGACGCCGAATTCGTGGCGCTGGTCAAGCCGCAGTTCGAGGCGGAAAAGCACGAGGTGGGGGAAAAGGGCGTCGTCCGCGACCGCGCCGTGCACGAAAAGGTGCTGCGGGAGATCTGCGCGTTCGTGTCCACCCTGGGCTGGCGGGTCAACGGGCTGGATTATTCGCCCATCCGCGGGCCGGAGGGAAACATCGAATTCCTGCTCGACATCGTGCGCGGGGAAAATGTGACGGCGAATGGACGGGAAATCTCCGTCGATGTCACAATAGACCGCGCATATGACAATTTTTTTATATTGACCAATAGGGTATTGTAACTCAACTGATCTTTGGTATAGTGTATATATGGGGGGATTGACATGGCGGTTCGTTGCGTGGGAATCCACTGGAATTCTACCAAGCGAAACGGCGTGGAGGTCGCCCGCAGACTCATCGACATGCTTCGCCGCCGCGGCGCGGAAATCTGCGTCAACGACGAGCTGGACGCGGAACTCGGGGATCCCGGACTGCTGGTGGAGGCCTTTGACCGCTGCCGGCTGCTGATCGTCCTCGGGGGAGACGGAACCATACTCACCGGGCTGGACCGGGCAATTCCATACGGCATTCCCATTCTGGGCGTCAATCTCGGTCGCCTTGGTTTTTTGACCCAAATAGAGACCGGCGAGCTGAACGAGGCCCTGGTTGACCGCCTGCTGGCGGAGGACTTCGGCGTGGACGTTCGCACGACTCTGCAACTGGAAGGGCGCGATCCGGCGAAGCTGTTTGCGCTGAACGACATCGTCATTGCGCGATCCACCGCGGCGGTTCGCGCGTTGTCCCTGGAATACCGTGCAAACGGCGCGCTGGTGGACTGCATCTCCGGCGACGGGCTCATCGTCGCCACGGCCACAGGCTCCACCGCCTATTCGCTGTCCGCCGGCGGGCCCATCGTGCTGCCCGGGCTGGACTGTATGCTGCTCACGCCGGTGAGCCCGCACACGCTGAACGCGAGGCCCGTGGTGGTGTCCGCGGACGAGCGCATCACGGTGCGCGTGCTCGACGACCGCGTGGCCGCGCAGGCCGTGCTCGACGGGCGCCGTGCCGTGCCGCTGACCCGGGAGAAGCCGGAAATCACCATTTGCAGGTCCGCGTACCAGGCGCGATTCGTGCACCTGGAGGATCGGAACTACTTCGGCCTGCTGCGCAGCAAGCTGTCGGAATGGACGCACTGAACGACCACGAATCCTTGGACGGACAACGCACACTTTATATATAGAGCAACGCGATCGGGGGCAATGGGGAAATGAAGAGCGCGCGCCACAACCTGATTTTGGAGATCATAGAGAGCAAGGACATCGAGACCCAGGAAGAGCTGGCGGAAGAGCTGAAGAACCGCGGCGTCCGGGTGACGCAGGCCACGGTGTCCCGCGACATCAAGGAGCTGCGCCTGTTGAAGGTGCTGTCGGAGCGCGGCGGCTACAAATACGCCACCGTGGAACGCGCGGAGAAGGGCATGAACGACCGCTTTGCCCGCATCCTCGCCGAATCCATCGTGAACATGGAGTACGTGAACAACCTGATCGTCGTCAACACGCTCAGCGCCAGCGCCAACGCCGCGGGCGAGGCAATCGACTCCATGAAGTGGAGCGAGGTCATGGGCACGATTGCCGGCGACAACACGCTGCTGATCATCGCGCGCTCCGACGAGGCGGCGGAGGCGCTGGTCGCAAAGCTCAACACACTGTTGCACGGGTGAACGGAGTTAGGCAAACATGCTGCTGGAACTGACAATTAAAAACATCGCCCTCATTGAATCGCTGCGCCTGGAATTCGCGCAGGGATTCAATGTGCTTACGGGCGAGACGGGCGCGGGCAAGTCCATCGTGGTGGACAGCGTGAACCTGGCCCTGGGCGGCCGCGCGGACCGGGATATGATCCGCACCGGCGCGGAGAAGGGCATGGTGCAGGCGGTGTTCGACATTTCGGAAAACCCGCGCGCGCTGGCGTTTGCCCGGGAGCAGGGCATCGACGCGGAGGACGGGCTGATCGCCGTGCGGCGCGAGCTGAGCCGCAGCGGCAGGAACCTCTGCCGGGTGGCGGACGTGGTGGTGCCGCTGAACACGCTGAAGCAGCTCACCGGCCTGCTGATGGATGTCCACGGCCAGCACGAGCACCAGGCGCTGATGAATCCCGCCCGGCACATGGATTTCCTGGACGACTTCGGCGGCGAGGCCATTTGCGCGCTCCGCGAAGCGGTGGCCGCGCGCCACGCCGAGCGGGGAAGGATCGCCTCGGACCTGAAAAAGCTGATGAAGGACGCTTCCGAGAAGGAACGGCTTACCGACGCGCTGACCTTCCAGGCGCAGGAGATCGCGGCCGCGCGGCTCAAGCCCGGCGAGGAGGACAGGCTGGAGCGGAAGCTGGCCATCCTGGAGAACGCGGAGAAGATCCGCGACGGCGTGGAGACGGCGTACACGCTGGTGTACCAGGGCGACGGACGAAGCGCCAGCGCCCAGGAGGCGCTGCTGCGCTCGGCGGAGGCCATGGACCGCATCGCGCCGATCAACGAGAAGTACGCCGCGCTCGCCGGACGGCTGCGGGAGATCTACTACGCCGCGCAGGACGTCGGCTACGAACTGCAGGGCATCGTGGACGAGCTGGACTTCGAGCCCGGCCAACTGGAGAAGCTGGCGGGCAGGCTCGACCTCATCCGCCGCCTGGAGCGCAAGTACGGCGCTACGGTGGAGGAGGTCATCGCCTACGGGCAATCCGTGAACGAGCAGCTCTCGCAGCTCGGCAGCAGCGAGGAGCGCATCGCCGCCCTGAAGAAGGCGTACCGCGAGGCCGACGCGAAGCTGCGCGCGGCGTGCGCGGAGCTGACCGAGAAGCGAAAGGCCGCGGCGGCGGAGCTGGCGGAGAGGATTTGCGAGCAGCTCCGGGACCTCGGCATGGGCCGCACCCGCTTCGAGGTGCGGGTGGAGCCGGAGGAAAAGCCCACGGCCACGGGCATGGACCGCATCGAATTCATGATCTCGCCCAATCCCGGCGAACCGCTGCGCCCGCTGGCGAGCATCGCCTCCGGCGGCGAGATCTCCCGCGTGATGCTGGCGCTCAAGGTCATCTCCATGGACGCCGAGGGCGTGGACAGCATGATCTTCGACGAGATCGACACCGGCGTGTCCGGGCGCATGGCGCAGGTAGTGGGGGAAAAGATGTGCATGATCGCCCGCAGCCGCCAGGTGCTGTGCATCACCCACCTGCCGCAGATCGCCGCGCTGGGCAACGCCCACTACCTGGTGGAAAAGGTGGTGGGGGACGACCGCACCGACACCGTGGTGCGCGCGCTGGACTGGGACGGGCGCGTGCGCGAGCTCTCTCGCCTGGTGGGCGGCGCAGAGGACAGCGAGAGCAGCCTGAGCCACGCGACCCACATGCTGCGCGATGCCGAGGAGACGCGCAAGCGCCTGCAATAGCCGCAAACGACATGAGCCGACGCCAAGCGCGCCGGCTCATGTTGTCGTTTATGGTTACGATGGGGTCACCATTCCTGCTTCGGCTCGATCATGCCGGAGTTGATGTAGTGGGCGAGGATATCCACGATGCGGGCGTTCTTGCCGCCGCGGGCGACGATCAGATCGGCGTACTCCACGTAGTTGCGGATGTGCTTCTCGTACATGGGCTTTACGGTCTCCAGGTACTGGCGGTAGATGCTCTCGATGGTGCGGCCGCGGTCCCGGATGTCGCGCTTCACGCGGCGGAGCAGGCATACGTCGGGGTCCACCTGCACGTAGATCTTGAAGTCCATCAGCTCCCGGACCAGCGGGTCGTAGAACACGTGGATGCCTTCGATCAGCACCACGTCCGCGGGCTGGATGAGCGTATCGGGGTCGCACCGGCGGTACTGGGTGTAGTCGTACTCCTTGGTGGTGATGGGCATGCCCTCGCGCAGGCGCATCAGGTCCTCCCGCAGGATGTCATGCTCGAAGATTTCGGGTTCGTCGTAGTTCAACCGCGCCCGCTCCTCGAAGGAAAGATCGGGGTGATCCCGGTAGTAGGAATCCTGCTTGATGTAGATGCAGGGCTTCTCCAGGCGCGCGGTCAGCGCTTTTGCCAGCGTGGACTTACCGCTGCCGCTGGCGCCGCAGATTCCGATGATCAGCATGTGGCAACCTCCCGTTTTCCCGGCGCGACCGGCGGATCGCGGGTCGCGCGTTGTCCCTTACGACAAGTTTACCACACACACCGGAAGATTACAATACAAAATTACGGTACAAATCGCCTCATGCGTCCAACTGGTTCAGCAGAAAGCGTATGAACGCGCGGTTCGAGGGGCGGGCCGGGAAGTAGTCCCGCAGCGCGCCGTTCCTGTAGGCGTTGTCGATGGCGCTTCGCAGCGATCGTTCGATGCGCGCGGGCGAGGTGCTCAACTGCGACGCGAGCTCGGCGTAGAGTCCCTTGGAGAGATTGTTGATAAGCGATGCGTTCCCGCGCAGATGGAACACCGCCTCCGTCAGGTACAGGCTCCCGTTCAGCCAGGGCGGGAAGCCCAGGCGAGACATCAGCGCGCGCAGGCGAATCGCATCCTGCTTTGTAACCGCCCCGGCGACCGCGCCGACGGCGGTGTCGCGCTTGCGGCTCTCCTCCCAGCAGCCCGCGATGATCCGGGGCAGCCCGTCCAGGTGGATGGGCTTGTAGAGGAACATGCACGCGCCGCTCTCCCGCGCGCCGATCTGCATGAAGTCCGAGTAGAAGCGCGTGCAGGCGATGCACGCTGCGGGATGGCGCATCTTCTGGATGCGCTCGATGAGGGAGAAGCCGTCCAGCGAGGGAAGCTGCAGGTCGGTCAGGAGCACGTTGGGGTGCAGCCGCGCAATCTGCGCGAGCGCCTGCGCGCCGTCCGTGGCGTAGCCCGCCACTTCAATGCCCCGGGCAGCGGAAACACAGCCGACAACATTGGCGATGAAGGTCGGATCAGTATCCGCGATAAACAGGCGAATGGCCAAGTCGCTCCCTCTCAATCATTACCATAGGTATTACTATATGCTCTATAAGTATATTATCACCCGTCCTGTGAATTGTCAATTATCGACTTTCGACAAACCAACGGCATAATGCTGAAGATAGTGGTACAAATACAACCTATGGTATAGATTAAGCGCTTATTGATCGCTTAACCCGGCCCAGGCGCGCCGCATGGCGGTGAGCTCGGGGCGGGGCGCGTCGATCAAAAGCCGCCGAATCCCCTCCGCGAGCGGCGGCACGGCGTCCAGCGCCTGGGCGAGGGTATTGCGGTTGTGCCCAACCTCCACCAGCACGGAGAACACGCCGACGTGCTGGTTGTACCGCCCGTCCTTCACCAGAACGCCCTTGCAGGCGCCGGGTCGAATGGCGTTGATCTCCTCGCTCAACGCCTTGGCGAAGGCGAGGTTTTGGGTGTAGAACGGCTTCTCATCAAAGCCGACGCCGTTGCCGACGAGCAGCATCAGCCGCGCCTGATCGACGCTTTCGCCCGGCTCTACGGCGTCGCGGTGCAGGTCGATGTACAGGTCAAAGCGCTCCCGGTAGCCTTGCAGCGTTTGCAGCGAGCGATCGTAGGCCGTGGAGAGCTCTTGACCCTCGTGATCGGTCGTGTCGTGCACCACCCGGAAGCCAAAGCCGCGCAGCCGGCGCGCCAGCTCCGAGCCGACCCGGACCACGCTGTGGTCGGCGTCCGTGGTGCGCCAGGCCTCCACCGCGTCGTAGGGGTCGTCCGACACCTGCTCGTAGGCTTCGTGGGTATGGGTATGGTAGATCAGCACGCGCGGAGCCTCCGCGCCCGCGAGCGCGGTCACCCCACTGGAAGAGGCAAAGACCACGGCGGTCTTTGCCTCTTGCGCTTCGTCCGCGCGTACCAGGCTGGCGTTCGCTGCCGGCGCCGTGCCGGGGGAGTTGAGCACGTACCTCAGCACCAGCGCCGCGCCGACCAGCAGGAATAAACCGATGGCGGCCGCCAGCAGCAGTCTGGAGGCACGAATCACCTTGAATCGAACCATGGGGGTCACCTCCTCGTGCGCTTCATGACATTCTATGCCGTCGGACGGCGCGTCATGCGGGGCGGGGAAACATAATAATGCAATAAGCCGACGTGAAATATTCATGAATTCCGAGGGACTTCCTTCGGAAGCGGCGGGACGACGCGGGCGAAAAATGCGAAAAATGCAAGTTGGGATGAAATGCTTTGCATATTTAACTTGCATATGGCGGGTATATCGGGTATAATTGAAGCAATTACATGCGGGATTTGCAGCTCTATGGAGGAACGGAAATGGATAATACGCAAGACCTCATCCAAAGACTGAATCATAGCGGAAAAAAGCTGTCAAAGAGCCACCGGCGCATCGCCGAGTGCATCGTCACCCATTACGATAAGGTCGTGTTCATGACGGCGTCCAAGCTGGGCGAGTACGTCGGCGTGTCGGAGTCCACCGTGGTGCGGTTCGCGGCGGCGCTGGGCTACGACGGCTACCCGCACCTCCAGAAGGCCCTGCAGGAGCTGATCCGCCACCGCCTGACCGCCTCCCAGCGCTTTGAGATGACGTCGGACATGGATCACGCGCAGGTGCTGAATAAGGTGCTCAAGGCGGACATCCAGAACATCCGCTCCACGCTGGACGAGCTGGACATCAACGCCTTCGAGGAGGCCATCGAAAAGATCATCTCCGCGCGCAACATCTACATCCTCGGCCTGCGCGCCTCCGCGCCCATCGCAGAGTTCTTCGCGCACTACCTGCGCTTCATCTTCTCCAACGTCACCGTGGTCACCTCCGGCGTCAGCGACGTGTTCGAGCAGCTCGCGCGCATCGGCGAGGGCGACCTGCTCATCGGCATCTCCTTCCCGCGCTACACCGCGCGCTCCATCGAGGCCATGGAGTTCGCAGCCACCCGAAAGGCGTCCCTCATCGCCATTACCGACGGTCCGCTCTCGCCGCTGCACGCCACGGCGGACACGTGCCTGATGGCCAAGAGCGACATGTCCTCCTTCGTGGATTCCTTCGCCGCGCCGCTGTCGCTGATCAACGCGCTGATCGTGGCGCTGGGCCAGCGCAGGCGGCACGAGGTGAGCCAGTACTTCGCGGAGATGGAGGAAATCTGGGGCAAATACGACGTGTACCTCGCCCGCACGAACGAGGGCTGAGGCGAAATGGGCTTATGATTCAAAGAAGGATACTGGTGATCGGGGGCGGCGCGGCCGGGATGATGGCCGCGCTGTCTGCCGCTGAACAGGGCGCGCGCGTCACGCTGGCGGAGCGCAACGAAAAGCTGGGCAAGAAGCTGTACATCACCGGCAAGGGACGCTGCAACGTGACCAACGCCGTGGAGGACCGCGAGCAGTTCCTTCGGCACGTGTTCCGGAACCCGCGCTTCCTGTACGCGGCCTATGCAAACCTGGACAACCGGGCCGTGATGAACCGGCTGGAGGCGCTGGGCGTGCCGCTGAAGGTGGAGCGCGGGGAGCGCGTGTTCCCGGTTTCCGACAAGGCCAGCGACGTCACCGCGGCGCTGCGCCGCGGGCTGGAGCGCGCGGGGGTGGAGATCCGGCTGAATGCCCGGGTCGCGGCGCTGCGCCTGGCGGGCGGCGCCTGCGTCGGCGCGATGCTGGAGGACGGCGAACAGCTTGAGGCCGACGCGGTGGTGTTGGCCACCGGCGGCCTGAGCTATCCCACCACAGGCTCCACCGGCGACGGCCACGCCATGGCGCGGGAGTCGGGCCACGACGTGAGGGATTGCCTGCCCGCGCTGTCGCCCATCGAGACGAAGGAGAGCTGGCCCGCGGCGCTGATGGGCCTGAGCCTGAAGAACGTGCGCCTGACCGCGTGGGTCAGCAACGGCAGGAAGGAAAAGAAGCTTTATTCCGAGCTGGGGGAGATGTTGTTCACGCACTTCGGCATCTCCGGGCCGCTGGCGCTCACGCTGTCGAGCCTGCTGCCGGAGGACATGTCCGGCGTGCGGCTGTCGATCGACCTGAAGCCCGCGCTGGACGCGCAGACGCTGGACGCACGGCTGCTGCGCGATTTCCGGGAGCAGTCCCGGAAGCAACTCATCAGCGTGATGGACGGCCTCGCGCCGCACAGCCTCGCCGAGCAACTGCTGCGGCTCGCGCAGCTTTCCCCGAGCGCGCCGGTGAACGGCGTGACCGCCGAGCAGCGCGCGCGCATACTGCATGTCCTCAAGGACGTGCCGCTGACGCCCCGCGGCCTGCGGGGGTTCAACGAGGCCATCATCACCCGCGGCGGCGTGTCGGTGAAGGACGTCAATCCCTCTACGATGGCGTCGAAGCGGCTGCCCGGCCTGTACTTCGCCGGGGAGCTGTTGGACCTGGACGCCGCCACCGGCGGGTTCAACCTGCAAATCGCCTGGTCCACCGGCGCGCTGGCCGGCCGGTGCGCGGCGACGGGAGAGGTATAACGATCTCCGGCGAATCCCTGTGGTCGGTTGCCTAATCCTGTATAATCCCAATAGAACAGCCCCCGAATGCACCGCGCATTCGGGGGCCTGTCATGTGCGATCCTATTTGAGCTTCTCGAAATCCGCCGCGCCGTGCTTGCACAGGGGGCAGATGAAGTCCGCGGGCAGGTCCTCGCCCTCGTACACATAGCCGCAGATCTTGCACACCCAGCCGACCTTCTTCTCGGCGGGCTTCTGGGGCTTGGGCTTGATGTGGTCGAAGTAGTAGGCGTAGGTCACGGAGGGCACGTTGTTGAACACCCGCGCCTCGGTCACGTCGGCCACGAACAGCGTGTGGGTGCCGTAGTCGTGCATCTCCACCACCTTGCCGGAGATGAAGGCGTTGGTGCAGCCCTCGAGGTACACGATGCCGTTGCGGCTGCGGGGCAACTTCTCGCCCTGGATCTTCTCGGTGTCGCGGCCCGTCTGGAAGCCGTACCACTTGAAGATGTCGAACGTGGCGTCGGTGTTCAGGATGTTCACGTTGAATTCCCCGGTCCGGGCGATCATGTCGTGGGTGAAGTTGTTCTTGTTCACGGCGATGCTGATGCGGTTGGGCGTGCTGGTCAACTGCGCAGCCGTGTTGATGATGCAGCCGTTGTCCTTCTTGCCGTCCTTGGCGGTGAGCACGAACAGGCCGTAGGACAGCTTGAACATCGCGCCCATCTCCACGGTTTCGGCGGGCGTGTGCTCGATGACCTCGGGCTGCGGCATGGTGTCGAGGATGGCCTTGACCAGCTCGTCCACCTCGTCCATCTGCGATTCCTTCAGCGCGGATTTGACGGTCAGCGTGTTGTCGAGGATGGTGGTGTTCTTGAGCTTGCCGAGCAGCTCGCGCATCAGCCCGCCCGCGGTGGGCGCCCAACTGCCGTTCTCCACGATGGCGATGGTGCGCTTCTGCAGGTTGTGGGCCACGATGTCGTGCAGCGCGTTCTCCATGTTCACGAAGATGCCCGCGTTGTAGGTCGTGGAGCAGAACACGATGTGGCTCACGCGGAACGCCTCGGACACGATGTAGGAGGGATGCGTGACGGACACGTCGTACATCTTCACGTTCCGCACGCCCGCGTCGGCCAGCTTGCTGGCGATGATGTCGGCCACGTTCTCGGTGTGCCCGTACACGGAGGCGTAGGCCACCATGACCGAGGGCTCCTCGGGCTCGTAGGTGCTCCACTTCTGGTACTTCTCGATGAACCAGCCCAGGTCCTTGCGCCAGACGGGGCCGTGCAGGGGGCAGATCATCTGGATGTCGATGGTCGCGGCCTTTTTCAGCAGCGCCTGCACCTGCGGGCCGTACTTGCCGACGATGTTGGTGTAGTAGCGGCGCGCGTCGTCCAGGTACTCGGTCTGGAAGTTCACCTCGTCGGCGAAGATGTTGCCGTTCAGCGCGCCGAAGGTGCCGAAGGCGTCGGCGGAGTAGAGGATTTTGTCGGTGGTGTCATAGGTCACCATGACCTCCGGCCAGTGCACCATGGGCGCCATGACGAAGGCGAAGGTGTGGCGGCCGGTGTTCAGCGTCTCCATCTCCTTCACCAGGCGCACGCGGTTCTCGACGTCGAAGGTGAAGTAGTTGCGGATCATGTTCAGCGTCTTGGCATTGCACACGATCTTCACGTCGGGGTAGCGGAGCACCAGCTCCTGCATGGTGGCGGCGTGGTCGGGCTCCATGTGGTTGCAGATCAGCCAGTCCAGGGGACGGCCGTTCAGCGCGCAGGCCAGGTTCTCGAAGAAGCGCTCGCTGACGCTCCTGTCCACGGTGTCCAGCAGCACGGTCTGCTCGTCCAGCACCACGTAGGCGTTGTAGGACACGCCGTTGGGGATGGGGTACACGTTCTCAAACAGGGCCAGCCGACGGTCGCTGCCGCCCACCCAGAACATGTCGTTGGTAATCTGCTTTACGCAATGCACGGTGTTCAACCTCCTTTATCGATCCGCCCGCCGGGGCGGGGAAGCGTAGTGTACGCCATCCGGGACAACTACTGCTTCGATTATAGCATACAAGCGGTGGGAAAATCAATGCGCGGCGATGATTTCCCGCAAATTCCGGCGGCGCTTCCTTCGGATCGGCAGATCCGCCCGGACGGCCGCGGAAGCGCCGTGGGACGCGGCAGAATCCCGCGGAATGCGCGCGTGAATTCAACGACACTTGTTTAATAAATAACACGCTATTTATTGACATTGTTGAATGATTTTGCTATAATACCCGCAGCGTTAAGGCGCGGCGTACCGAGGCGCGTTTCCCGGGTCCGGGAGGGCTGCCGACGGGGCCGTTGCGGCGGCACTTGATCATTTGAAGGAGGAATTGTTTCATGCTTGATCCGACCATCTACAAAGACTGGCAAATCGCTGAGGAAGCCGAGAAGAACCTTCCCCCCGTGGAATACTTCCGCGAGAAGCTGGGCCTGCTGCCCGAGGAGATCATCCCCTACGGCAAGACCCCGAAGCTTGACTTCATCAAGATCATGAACCGCCTGAAGGACAAGCCCGACGGCAAGTTCATCGAGGTCACCGCCATCACCCCCACCCCCCTGGGCGAGGGCAAGTCTACCGTCTCCCTGGGCCTGATCGAGGGTCTGGCGAAGATCGGCAAGAACGTCGGCGGCGCCCTGCGCCAGCCTTCCGGCGGCCCGACCATGAACGTCAAGGGCACCGCTGCCGGCGGCGGCAACGCGCTGCTGATGCCCATGACCGAGTTCTCCCTCGGCCTGACCGGCGACATCAACGACATCATGAACGCCCACAACCTGGCCATGGTGGCGCTGAACGCCCGCATGCAGCACGAGCGCAACTACACCGACGAAGAGATGGCCAAGCACAACATGGGCCGTCGCCTGGACATCGACCCCAAGCGCATCGAGATGGGCTGGGTGGTGGACTTCTGCGCCCAGGGCCTGCGCAACATCATCATGGGCATCGGCGGCCCCAAGGACGGCTATCTGATGGAGAGCAAGTTCGGCATCGCCGTGGGTTCCGAGCTGATGGCCATCCTGGCCGTGGCCCGCGATCTGAAGGACCTGCGCGAGCGCATCGGCAAGATCGTTGTGGCCTACAGCCGCAGCAGCGAGCCCGTGACCTGCGAGGATCTGCAGGTGGCCGGCGCCATGACCGCCTGGATGCGCAACACCATCAACCCCACCATGTGCTATACCGTCGAGCATCAGCCCGTGCTGATCCACGCCGGCCCCTTCGCCAACATCGCCATCGGCCAGTCCTCCGTCATCGCCGATCGCCTGGCGCTCAAGCTGTTCGACTACCACGTCACCGAGTCCGGCTTCGCCGCGGACATCGGCTTTGAGAAGTTCTGGAACGTCAAGACCCGCCTGTCCGGCCTGACCCCGAACGTCTCCGTCATCGTGGCCACCGTTCGCGCGCTGAAGATGCACGGCGGCGGGCCCAAGGTCGCGCCCGGCCGTCCGCTGCCCGTGGAGTACACGGAGGAGAACCTGGAGCTGGTCGAAAAGGGCTGCGAGAACCTGTTCCATCACGTGAATACCGTGCTGAAGTCCGGCATCGTGCCCGTGGTGTGCATCAACCAGTTCTACACCGACACCGACAACGAGATCGCCCTGATCAAGCGCCTGTGCGCCGAGCGCGGCGTGCGCTGCGCCCAGTCCAACCACTGGCGCTACGGCGGCGAGGGCGCGGTGGAGCTGGCCCAGGTCGTGGTGGAAGCCTGCGAGCAGAAGCCCGAGATCAAGTTCCTCTACGACCTTGAGATGCCCCTGCGCGAGCGCGTGGAGCGCATCGCCAAGGAAGTCTACGGCGCGGACGGCGTGGATTGGGCGCCCCTGGCCATCGAAAAGGCCAAGCGCTTCGAGAGCGATCCGAAGTACGCCGACTACTGCACCATGATGGTAAAGACGCACCTGTCCCTGTCCCACGACCCGACCCTGAAGGGCGTGCCGAAGGGCTGGCGCCTGCCCATCCGCGATATCCTGGAGTACGGCGGAGCGAAGTTCCTGTGCCCGATGGCCGGCAGCATCTCCATGATGCCCGGCACCGCGTCCGACCCGGCCTATCGCCGCGTGGATGTGGACGTCGAGACCGGCAAGGTCAGCGGCCTGTTCTGATGCCTGTATAGACAAGATCATACGAAATGGGTGGCAGCGATGTCACCCATCTTTCAAGTAAAGGAGCGAACGATATGGCAGTGGATTTCACCCAGAATTCCTGTCGGGAATTCGTTGAGGTGCTGGCCTCCAACGCCCCGGTTCCGGGCGGCGGCGGCGCGGCGGCGCTGGTGGGCGCCATCGGCACGGCGCTGGGCAACATGGTGGGTTCCCTCACCGTGGGCAAGAAGAAGTACGCCGACGTGCAGGACGAGATCATCGCCCTGAAGGCGAAGTGCGACGCGCTCCAGAAGGACCTGCTGGATCAGGTGCCCGCCGACGCCGAGGGCTTTGAGCCGCTGGCGAAGGCCTACGGCATCCCGAAGGACGACCCCACGCGCGACCAGGTGCTGGAGGAGGCCACCCTCGTGGCCTGCAAGGTGCCGATGAAGATCATGGAGCTGTGCTGCGAGGCCATCGAGGCCATCGCCGTGTTCGCCGCGAAGGGCTCCCGCCTGGCGGTCAGCGACGCGGGCTGCGGCGCGGTGTGCTGCAAGGCGGCGATGCAGGCGGCGAGCCTGAACGTGTTCATCAACACCAAGTCCCTCAAGAACCGCGAGGCGGCCGAAGCGCTGAACGCGAAGGCCAACGGCATGCTGGACAAGTACTGCGCCATGGCGGACGACATCTTCGCCGGGGTGCGGAAAAGCTTTTTCTGAGCGACGACCCGGGACGGTGAACCGGCGATTGGGAATCGACGTTCCCGCGCGCGGTTCGCCGCACCCGCTACACGGAGGTAGACAATATGGCAAAGCTGTTACTGGGCAAGGAAGTCACCGCCGCGCTGAACGCGAAGCTGCAGGCGCGGGTGGAGGCGCTGAAGGAGAAGGGCATCGCCCCGAAGCTGGGCATCATCCGCTGCGGCGAGAACCCCTCCGACCTGTCCTATGAGAAGGGCGCGACCGCGCGCGCGGAGCTGATCGGCGTGGCCGTCGAGAAGTTCGTGCTGCCGGAGGACGTGACGAAGGAAGCGCTGATCGGGCAGATCAAGGCCATCAACGCCGACGAAAGCATCCACGGCGTGCTGATGTTCCGCCCGTTGCCCAAGCACCTGAAGGCGGACCAGGACGAGATCTGCAACGCGCTCGACCCCGCCAAGGACGTGGACTGCATGACCGACCTTTCGAACGCGGGCGTGTTCGAGGGCCGCAAGGACCTGGGCTTCCCGCCCTGCACGCCGCAGGCCTGCATGGAGATCCTGGACTACTACGGCATCGACTGCAAGGGCAAGAAGGCCGTCGTGATCGGCCGCAGCCTGGTGGTCGGCAAGCCCGCGGCGATGATGCTGATGGGCAAGAACGCCACCGTCACCGTGTGCCATACCCGCACCGTGGACGTGCCGAAGGAAGCGCGCGAGGCGGACATCCTCGTGTCCTCCGCCGGCGTGCTGAAGAGCCTGACAAAGGACTACGTCCGCCCCGGCCAGGTGGTCATCGACGTGTCCATCAACTGGGACCCCGAGAAGATCAACTCGAAGGGCGGCAAGGGCGCCATCGCCGGCGACGCCGTGTTCGACGAGGTGGAGCCCATCGTGGACGCCATCACGCCCGTGCCCGGCGGCGTGGGCAGCGTCACCACCAGCGTGCTGATCGGCCATGTGGTCGAGGCGGCGGAGCGCAGGCTGGCAAAGTAAGGAACCCACGACCCGCCCACGGCCCTGTGGGCGGGTTTTCTACGATTGACAAGCTCCACGCCACGTTTGCATGAAGCTGGGGAGAGTGTTGGAAAATGAGTATGGATCGCATTCGCAAGCAGGACGCGGGAAGCATCCTGCGCGCCGTGATGTGCGCGTTTACCGCGGCGTTTCTGATCGCCGCGCTGTTCGCACCGGATTTGTCGGAGATTTTCAGCGGGCTGAAGCGCATCTGCCTGCTGCCCGCGCAGCTGACCAAGGACTACTTCAAGCCGGAGATCGGCAGCATCTCGGGCAGCATGCTGAACTACTTCCTGGTGGGCGCGGTGTGCTGCGCGCTGATGTTCCTGCCGGGGGCGAAGGTGACCGGCGGCACGGTGCTGGCCTACTTTTTGACCATCGGCTTCTGTTCCTACGGCATGACCATCCTGAACATCATCCCGCTGATGCTGGGCGTGGCGGTGTATTGCCTCATCAAGCGCCAGAGCTTTGGCAAGAACCTGAACTTCTTCATGTTCGCCACAGCCATCGCGCCCATCATCACCCAGGTGCTGTTCTACTATCCCACCGTGGGGGAGGAGCCGCACCTGACCCTGCTGGGCGTGGTGCTGGCGCTGGTGATCGGCGTGGTCACGGGCTGCGCCATGCCCGCGCTGTGCGCCCATTCCCCCGGGTTCCACAAGGGCTATGACCTGTACAACGCAGGCCCCGCCGCGGGCTTCCTGTGCTTCATCATCTTCGCGATCCTGTACAAGACCGCCGGCGTGGAAGCGCCCGCCATCACGGCGACCCTGGGCGAGGGCAACCGGGCCTTCGTGAACGTGTTCTGCATCATACTGTTCGCGCTGTGCGTGGTGTGCGGCATCGCCATCAACGGCGGCGTGAAGGGCTATGGCCAGCTGTTTATGGACTCCGGCTACAAGAGCGACTTCACCGCCAAGTACGCGCCCGGGCTGTGCGTGATGAACATCGGCGTGTACGGCCTGTTCATCCTGCTGTACTACAACCTGGTGGGCGCCACCTTCACCGGCACCACCATGGGCGCGGTGTTCTGCATGCTGTGCTGCTGCTGCAACGGCGCGACGCCCTGGAACGTGTTCCCGATCATGATCGGCTACGTGATCATGGGTCTTTTGAACCGGGCGGGCATCACCGCCTTCGCCGTGAACGCCCAGGCCATCGTGGTGGGCCTGTGCTTCGCCAGCGGCCTTGCACCCATCACGGGCGAGTACGGCGTGCTCGCGGGCATCATCGGCGGCATGATCCACTACTGCCTGGTGACCAGCGTGCCCATCATCCACGGCGGCTTCAACCTCTACAACGGCGGCTTCACCGCGGGCATTGTGTGCTTCCTCTACGTGCCCATACTGGAGCACTACTTCAAGAGCCGCAGCCAGCGCAAGGCGCTGAGGCGCTGACGGCGATCATCGCGGACGTAAAATCATGACCACCGGCTTTACCGGTGGTCATGATTTGTTTCAGAGGATGCCGTTCGGACGCGGCGCGGTCATTTGCCTTCTTCGACCGGCGCGGGCGCGATGCGGACCTGTTCCACGCGGCGCTTGCCCACGCGCTCGACCTCGATGACGTGGCCGCCGAATTCAAGGCGGTCGCCGTGCTGGGGAAAGCGACCGAGCAGCTCGGTGACCCAGCCGTTCACGGTGACGGAATCGTAGTCGTCGGGAATGTCCATGCGCTCCCGCAGGTCGTCCAGGCTCGCGCCGCCGGATACGCGCAGCGCGCCGTCCGGAAGCTCCGCAATGTCCTCCACCACCTCGTCGTGCTCGTCCCAGATATCGCCCACCAGCTCCTCCAGCACGTCCTCCATCGTGACGATGCCGGACACGCCGCCGTACTCGTCCATCACGACGGCCATGTGGTTCTTGGTGCGCTGCAAGAGCTTCAGCAGGTCGGACAGGCCGGTGGTGGGGGTGACGCACAGCGGCGGGGTCATCATTTCCCGCAGGCCGCGGCTGCCGCGCTGGCTGTAGAAATCCTTTTCGTGGAGGATGCCCACGATGCTGTCGATGCTGTCCTCGTACACCGGCAGGCGGGAGTAGCCGTGCTCCTCGAAGGTTCGGGCCACGTCGTCCAGGCTGTCCCCGGCTTCCACGGCGATCACGTCCACGCGCGGGGTGAGGATGTCCTCGGCGGTCAGGTCGTTGAACTCGATGGCGGAGCGGATCAGCTCGCTCTCGTGCTCGTCGATCTCGCCGTCGCTCTCGGCCTCCTCCACGATGGTGATGAGGTCGTCCTCCGTGATGGCCGGGTCGTCGGAGGGCTTGAAGATGCGGTAGACCAGCTTCTGCCAGCAGCCGGTGAGGAATATGACGGGCGTCAGCAGCCACAGTATGGCGCGGAGCAGCGGATAGAAGGCGAAGGCCACCGCCTCGGGGTGTTCCCGGGCGATGCTCTTGGGCGCGATCTCGCCGAACATCAGCACCACCACGGTCATCACCGCCGTGGACACCGACACGCCGCGGCCGCCGATCAGCCGGGTGAACAGCACCGTGGCCAGGGAGGCGGAGAGGATATTGACGATGTTGTTCCCGACCAGTATGCCGGAGAGCAGCGCGTCGTAGCGCTCCGCCAGCGCCAGCACCTTCGCCGCGCGGCGGTTGCCGTCGTTGGCGAGGCCCTTCACGCGCACGCGGTTCAGGCCGGTGAAGGCCGTTTCCGAGGCGGAGAAGAAGCCGGACAGCGCCACCAGGACGATCAGGGAGAGGATTATCGTACCATTGCCGTCCATTACGGACATTCACGCTCCTTTGGGGATGGGATATGCAAGATCAGTCCAGCAGGCCAGCCACGTTCTCCGCGCGGTAGCCGAGGGCTTCGATGAGGGCGGGGCGGTCGGAGGGGCCGGCCATCAGCAGCTTGACCTCGCCCTCGACGACGAGGCCCTCCATCGCGGCGGGCACGAGCACGGTCTGGAACGGCTCGAGCTCCAGCGATTCGTCGCCCCAGCGCAGCAGGCAGGGCGCCAGCGGCGTCAGGAAGCGCATGCGGCCGGATTCCAGCGGCATCCGCCCTGACACGTTCAGCCGGCACAGCTCGAACCTGGGCTCGGAGATGTAATAGGTGCGGCTGCCGCCCTTGCAGAGCACGGTGGTGCCCTCCTGCTTGGCGTGCGGGCAGTCGACGATGGCGTCGAGCGCCTGCTCCACGTGCAGCTCACGGCCCTCGCCCGCGGCGTTCACGCGGTTCCAGTCCCACAGCCGAAAGGCCGCCTCCGCGGAATCCTCGATCTCATAGCACTGTATGCCGCCGCCCAGCGCGTGCACGGTCCCGGCGGGGATGTAGAACACGTCGCCGGGGCGGACGTTCTCCCAGCGCAGACATTCCTCGACGCGGCCCTCGGACGCCGCGCCGCGCAGCGCGTCGACGGGCGCGGTAAGGCCGTACACGACCTTTGCGCCGGGTTCGGCGTTCAGGATGACCCATGCCTTGCTCTTGCCGGACGCGCCGCCCGGATGTACCTGCACCGACAGCGGGGATTCCGTGTCCAGCAGCTTGAGCAGCAGCGGGAAGCGCGCCTCCGCGCTGCCGGTCAGCGCCTCGCCCCACAGCTCGGCCATGCGGGAGAGCGGCTTTCCGGCGTGCACGCCGTTGCCTACGAGGCTCTCCTGCCCGGGCAGGGCGGAGACCTCCAGGCTCTCGCCCACGGGGCCGTTCGGGGCGTCCTTGAGGAACAGATCCCGCAGCATCGTACCGCCCCAGGGCGTGTCCTCGCCGTGGCGGAAGTTGGGCGCCATCAAAAGCGGATAAACCTGCATGGTTTCACATCCTCCTTCTTGAAAAAGCAGATTGTGTGGTTTATACTGATGGAGTTGGGCGTGTGGGATTTCCACACAGACCCATTTAAATGTACCATGTTCACGGGAAACTGTCAAGGGCGACGGCGCGAAAGGGGGCGGGGCAGTGGGCAGGATTCACTCGGTCAGCGTGCGCGCGCTGGCGGAATTCGCCTTCGAGCGGGGCGACCTGACGAGCTTTGCCCGCGCCGCGGCCAGGATGCGCGACGGCGTGCGCGGCCACCAGGCGCTGCAGGCGCTGCTGCCGCCCAGTTGGCGGCCGGAAGCGCCCGTGTCCAGGGATATTGAGATCGGCGGCCGCGTGCTGCGCGTGCACGGACGGGCGGACGCGCTGAGCCTGGATGGGGAATACGCCCGCGTGCTGGAGATCAAGACGACGGCGAAGGACCCGCGGGGCATCATGAAGTATGATTACCCCGTCCACTGGGCGCAGGGGGAGATCTACGCCTGCCTGTGCTGCCTGAACGAGCGCCTGCCGCGCGCGGAGGTGCGGCTGGTGTACGCGCGGCTCGACGGCGCGAAGCGCGAGTACGCCGAGGAGTACGAGGCCGCCGAGCTGGAGGAGCGGCTCGTGGCCTACGCCGGGCCGTATCTGGACTGGATCAGCCGCGTGGACGACTGGCGGGACGCCGCGCTGCCCACGCTGGGCGCGCTGCGCTTTCCCTACGAGAACTACCGCGACGGCCAGCTCGAGATGGCGAAGCGCGTGTTTCGCGCCATGCGCACCGGCACGGGCGCGCTGATCGAGGCGCCTACGGGCATCGGCAAGACCGCGGCGGCGCTGTACGGGGCGCTCAAGGCCCTGGGAAAGGGACACGTCACGGCCATCTTCTACCTGACCGCCCGCACCACGGGCCGCGCCGCCGCCGAGGACGCGCTGGACCGCATGCGCGCGCAGGGGCTGAAGATCCGCAGCGTGACCATCACCGCCAAGGAGAAGGCGTGCCTGCTGGAGCGGCGCGACTGCATGGGCTGCCCCTGCGCCGCGGGCTACTTCGACCGCCGGCGGGATGCGCTCAAGCGGGCGCTGTCGATCCAGAAGCTGGACGCGGAGGCCGTCCGCGAGCTGGCGCAGGAGCACGAGCTGTGCCCGTTCGAGCTGTCGCTGGACATCTCCGAGAACGCCGACGTGGTGATCTGCGACTACAACTACGCCTTCGACCCCAGGGTGCGCCTGAAGCGCTACTTCGACGGCAGGTCCCGCGCGGGGCTGCTGGTGGACGAGGCGCACAACCTGGCCGACCGCGCGCGGGAGATGCTGTCCGCGACGCTCTCCGGCCGTCGCCTCGCAGCGCTGCGCGGCCGGACGGCCCGGTTCGAGGGGAAGGACAGCCCGATGGTCCGGCTGATGGGCGAGCTGCTCGCGGCGCTGAACGGCCGGGACCGGGAGCCGGAGAGCCTCGCCGCGCCGCCGGAGGAGATCCTGGAGGCCGCGCGCAGGTTCTCGGAGGTGGCCATGGAGCTGGAGCCCGCCGACCCGGAGGTCGCGGAGTTCGTGTACGACTGCCAGTGGTTCGTGCGCGTCGCGAAGCAGTTTGAAGAGGAACACTACCGGGCGCTGATCCTGCCGGAGGAGAAGTACCTGACCGTCAAGCTGTGGTGCTTTGATCCCTCCCGGCACCTCCGCCGCGCGCTGGAGCGGGTCGGCGGCGCGGCGCTGTTCTCCGCGACGCTCGCGCCGATGGCGTATTACGCCCGCCTGCTGGGCGTGGACGGGGCAAAGGACGCGGCGCTGCGGCTGGAGTCGCCCTTCCCGCGGGAAAACCTGAAGGTGCTGCGCCTCCCGGTAATGGTGGGCATGAAGGACCGCGAGCGCACGCTGAACGCCGTGTGCCAGGTGATCCACGCCATGGCGGAGGCACGGCCCGGCAACTACCTGGCCTGCTTTCCCTCCTACGCCTACCTTTCGCTGGCCTACCGGCGCTACCGGCTCCTGTGGCCCTACGAGGACGTCGCCTGCCAGGAGAGCCGCATGACCGAACCCCAGCGGCGGGAATTCATTGCGCGCTTTCAGCCGGCCCCGGCGCGCAGCATGGTGGCCTTTATCGTGCTTGGAGGGGTGTTCGCGGAGGGCGTGGACCTGCCGGACGACCGGCTCCTCGGCGCGGCCATCGTCACCACCGGCATGCCGCAGCTCTCCTTCGAGCGCGAACAGTTGCGGGAATTGATGGACGACGCCGCCGACGGCGGGCAGGACGCGGCCTATACCTATCCCGGGCTCATCCGCGTGCTGCAGGCTGCCGGGCGCGTGATCCGCACCGAGACGGACCGGGGCGTGGTGCTCTTGCTGGACGCCCGCTACCGGCAGGAGAAGTACCGGGAGCTGATGCCGCCCCACTGGGACGTGGAGGACGTGGGCAAGCTCAGCCGGCTGAACGCCGAGCTGCGCCGCTTCTGGGCGGAGGAATAGAACGAAACCGGGGGCAACCGCCCCCGGTTCAAAGCGTCGATAAAGGCCGCAACCGCGGAGATTTTACGAAAGACCGCTGACGCGGAGGGGAATCTCCGCGGGTGCGCCGGGTCGCCCTGCGGCATGCTCGCTACCGCGTGGTGGAAAAAAACGATGTTTTCGCCGTCGGCACCATCGGCACGTGGCTGTTTTTTCCGGCTGGCGGTGATGAAATACTTCACGTGCCGCTCTTTCAAACGCCGCTTGAGACCGCCGGAGGGTTGAAAGTCGTTTCGTGCGCCGCGCATGAAACGGCGCGTTTCCGGGATTTCGGGCAGGACGGGGCGCGGACGGCCGGGCTTCGCGCGCCGCTATGCCCTTCGGGAGAGGTAGATCATGTCCCGGAGCACCGTGCCGTCCTCGTTTACAATGGGCGGGTCGTAGTTGTCAGAGAAGAAGCCCTCCGCCACGTAGGCCTCGGCAAAGCCGAAGCGCTCGTAGAAGCCGACGTTGCTGCGGTCCGTGCCCACGTACACCGCGCCGCCGCGGGCCGCCAGCAGCTTGAGCGCGTGCCGCATCAGGCGGCTGCCATAGCCCTTGCCGCGCTGATCCGGCGCGACGGCCAGGTTCTTCACCTCAAACGCGCCGTCCGCCCGGCGCACGATCACCATGACGCCGGCGGCCTTTCCGTCGACGGACAGCACGTACATCTCGCCCGATTCCAGGTAGCGGTCGATCATCGCCTCGCTGGGGTCGGCTTCCAGCAGCAGGGGCAGGTAGGCGCGCTTTCCGGCGCTGATCCGGCGGATCTCCATCGGCGCCAGGTCGCCCGTGGCCCAGTGCCTGCGGCACAGCGCCACGTAGCTCTCGTTGCCGCCCAGCACGATCTGTGCGCCGGATTTGACCACCTTGCCGTCCATCAGGCGGGCGTTGAAGGTGGCCTTTCGCCCGCACCAGCACACGGTCTTGATCTCCTCGATGGTGTCCGCCCAGGCCATCAGCCACTGGCTGCCCTCGAAGAGCTCGCCCCGGAAGTCGGCGCGCAGGCCGTAGCAGATGACGGGGATGTTGCGCTCGTCGACGATATCCACCAACTGCTGCACCTGCGCCTTGCTCATGAACTGGGCCTCGTCCACGATCACGCAGTCGTAGAGCGAGAGGTCCAGGCTGCCCAGCTCCTCCACGTAGGCGCAGGGCGCGCTCAGCCCCGAGCGGGAGGCGACGCTGCGCTCGCCGTCCCGGGTGTCCAGGCGCGGCTTGAGCATCAGCGCGTTCTGCCCGCGCTCCTGGTAGTTGTATTGCACCATGATGGCGTTGGCCGTCTTGGACGAGCCCATCGCGCCGTAGCGGAAGTACAGCTTTGCCATGTCGGTCTGTCGCCCTCCGTCGCGTTGTGATTTGTTCCACCGATAATTCGTCGCCGGACGGGTTTCTTCCTGCCGGACAAGGTTAAATCCTTGCCAAATCGACGTCGAAGCGGTACAATGGTGTCGGGAAGGGACATCGGAGAAAACAGACGATGGTCTGTTATACGTGAAATAAAACCGACGTCGACATGGTATTGGCGGAAAAGGAGGAGTGGCATGCGCATCGCGGGCATCGTGGCGGAGTACAACCCCTTTCACAGGGGGCACGCCTATCATATCGCGCAGACGCGCGCCGCGACGGGCTGCGATTATGTGATCGTCTGCATGGCGGGGCACTTCACCCAGCGGGGCGAGCCGGCGATCCTGTCCAAGTGGGACCGCGCGAGGATGGCGCTGTCCTGCGGCGTGGACGCCGTATTCGAGCTCCCCGCGCTGTTCGCCGTGCGGCCCGCGGATGCCTTTGCACGCGGCGGCGTGGGCGTGCTGGGCGGGCTGGGCGCGGACGTGCTCAGTTTCGGCAGCGAAACGGCGGATCTCGCGCTGCTGCGGCGACTGGCGGAGCTTCGGGAGGATGAGCCGTCGGCGTTTTCCGAAATGGTGCACTCGAAGCTGGACGCGGGCATGGCGCACGCCCGGGCCTGGGGCGAGGCCGCGGGGGAATGGCTTGGCGTGCCGCCGGAGGCCGTGAACCAGCCCAACCTGACGCTGGCGGCGGAATACCTGCGGGCCATGCGGCGCTTCCCCGGCATGGAGGCCGCGGCCATCGAGCGGCGGGGCGGCTACCACGACGATCGCCTGGGCGAATTTGCCTCCGCGGCGGCGCTGCGGGCGGCCTTTGCCCGGGGCGACGGGGACGCGGCGCTCTCGGCCATCCCGGAGGCCGCGCGCCCATGGGCGAAGCCGGACGCCATGCACGCCATGGACGACATGCTGCTGCTTCGGCTGAGGGCGATGACGGAAGAGGAACTCCGCGCGCTCCCCGGCATGGGCGAGGGTCTGGAGCACCGCCTCTATCGACTGTGCCGGGAAATGCCCGGGCGCGAGGCGCTCCTCGAGGCGCTGAAATGCCGCCGATACACCCGCGCGCGGCTGAGCCGAATGCTGGCCCACGCGCTGATCGGGATTCGGCAGGAGGACCTCGACGTCTGCGCGTCGCCGGGATACGCGCGGCTGCTGGGGCTTCGCACCGGGGCGGAGGCGCTGCTCCGCGAGCTGAGCCGGCGCTCGAGCTTGCCTTTGCTGTCCTCGGCCGCCGAGCTGAAGGGCGATTCCTGCTTTGAGCTGGAATGCCGCGCCACGGACGCCTGGGCCCTGCTCCACGACGAGCCGGAACTGCGCAGGGCAGGCCGGGAATACCGGGAGAAATTCGTGAAAATCTGAACCTGAATCGACATACAAAAAACCGAACGCAGTCTGTTATTGAATGTATAAAACAGACTTCGTTCGGTTTTTGTTTTGCCTTGCACGGTGGCCGCCGCATCGCACGCGCCGACGCGCTTATATGGGAATGACTTGGCGCGAGCCGCCCGTGCGTCCTGCTTTCCTGTGCCGTGAAGCGCGGCGAGACGGGAAAATCGCCCTGCTTTCCTGTGCCGGGAAGCGCGGAGAAGTGGGGAAATCGCCCTGCTTTCCTGTGCCGGGAAGCGCGGCGAGACGGGGAAATTGCCCTGCTTTCCTGTGCCGTGAAGCGCGGCGAGCCGCCCGTGCGCCCTGCTTTCCTGTGCCGGGAAGCGCGGCGAGACGGGGAAAATCGCCCTTTGAGACGAGTGATTGATCCCGCGGCGCGGTTCTGTCAGTGCCGGATCATTTATGGGTGGCGTGCGCGCGGCGCACCAGCGCCTTGATGGCGTCGGCGCCGATTTCCTCCGCACACGCCGCTTCGGGGACGAGGTCGGCCAGGAATTCGATGTTGCCGTCGCCGCCGGTGATGGGCGAGCACTCCAGCGCCCGCACCCGCCAGCCGAGCGCGGGGACAAAGCCGACCAGGCCGCGCAACACGTCCTCGTGGGCGGCGGCGCTCGACACGATGCCCCGCTTGCCGATGTTTTGCCGCCCGGCTTCAAACTGGGGCTTCACCAGCGTCAGCATGCGCCCCCGTGCGCCGAGGATCGGCAGCGCGGCGGGGAGTATGAGCCGTATGGAGATGAAGGACACGTCCATCACGGCGAGCGTGGGCGGTTCGGGGAACATCGACGCAGACAGCGCGCGGGCGTTGACGCGCTCCATGCTGACGACCCTTGGGTCGGCGGCGAGGGCGGGATCGAGCTGCCCGACGCCCACGTCGACGGCATAGATTCGCGACGCGCCGCGGCGCAGCAGCACGTCCGTGAAGCCGCCGGTGGACGCGCCGATGTCCAGGCACACCCTGCCCGCGGGGTCGACGCCGAAGGCGTCCAGCGCCCTTTCCAGCTTCAGGCCGCCGCGGCTCACGTAGGGGATGTCCTGCCCCAGCACGGTCAGCGCGTCGTCCTCGCGCACCTTCTCGGAGGGCTTTTTCACGGCGCTGCCGTTGACGCGCACCAGCCCGGCGGCGATCAGGCGCTGCGCGCGCTCCCGGCTCGGCGCGAGGCCCAGCGCGACCAGCGCGAGGTCCACCCGCCGGAGATCATCGTTCATGCCGATCCCTCGCTTCCCGTCGATTTGCCGTTCCTATCGCGGCGGATAACGCTTTTCCAATCCTGTGCAACGCTGGGAATTTGTGGAATATCGCCAAAACAATATTGACAAAATTGGAGAAATTATATAAACTACACGTGAAATATATTTCAAATTCATTACGAAAGGACGGATTCCCATGAAGAAACGCTTCGGATTGATCCTGTTGTCGCTATGCCTGTGCCTGCTTTTGAGCGCGGCTGCCGCGGAAGGCATGACCGCACGCCTGGAGGGCGGCACGCTGTACATCACATGGCCCGCGGGCGCGGGGGAAAGCTGCATGCTGACGGTCTATCGAAACGGCTGGCCGGTGCTGACGCTGAACGTGAACGGCAACGCCGGCGGCGCGACGATCGCGTTGGGCGACGCCAGCGGGCGGATCAGCGCGCGGCTGCAGACCCCGAGGGGCACGCTGGCCTGCGACGCAACCGGCGCGGCTGCCGGGAAACCAAAGCCGGCGCAGACCGCGAAGCCGACCCAGACGAAGCCGACCGCGACGAAGCCCGCCTCCACGCAGGCGCCGAAGGGCGAGGAAAGGCCGGGGCTCGCGGCGGAGGTGATCGCGCAGGTGAACGCGGAGCGCCAGAAGCAGGGGCTGAGCCCGCTCAGGGAGGACGACGAGCTGAACCGCGCGGCGGCGGTGCGGGCGCGGGAGATCGCCCGGGTGTTCAGCCATACGCGGCCGGACGGCGGCTCCTGGTCCACAGTCAGCGCGAGCGCCTACGGCGAGAACATCGCGCGGGGCCAGAAGACCGCGGACAAGGTCATGGCGGCCTGGCTGACCTCGAAGAGCCATCGCGACAACATCCTGAAGGCGAGCTACGGCAGCATCGGCGTCTGCGCTTACATCTCCGGCGGCGTCACCCACTGGGTACAGTTGTTCGGACGTTGAGCCCATGCACAGGCCCGGCGGACAGAACCCTCCGCCGGGCCGCGCATGCTATTTCCCGGCGACGATGTTGTTGAGCCACACGCCCCTGGAGATCAGGACATGGCCGAGCGCACACTTGATGATGTCCGCGAGCAGCACGCACAGGTAGATCACCGTCACGTGCACGTGCGTCAGGTGCACCAGGCACCAGGCGATGGGCACGCACACGACCCACGTGAACACGCCGTCGAACAGGAAGGTAATCATCGTCTTGCCGCCGGAGCGCAGTATGAAGTAGCTGCTGTTGGAGTAGGAGAACAACGGCATGCACAGGGCGAAGATCGTCAGGAAGCGGGTGGCGAGCGCGCGGACTTCCGCGCTGGTCCGGTAGATGGCGGGGATCAGCGGCGCGGTGGGCAGCATGACGAGCTCTGTGCCCAGCGTAATCATCAACCCGAACACCGCCAGCCGCCAGGCCTGCCGGCGCGCGCCCTCCAGGTCGTTTGCGCCCAGCGTCTGGCCCAGTATGACCGAGGTGGCCACGCCCATCGAGAACACGGTGACCGAGAACAGGTTCGACACGGTGCTGGAGATGTTCATGGCGGCCACCACGTCCAGCCCGCGCACCGAATAGCACTGGTTCAGCTTGGTCATGCCGACGGACCACACCGCCTCGTTGACCAGCAGCGGAAGGCCCCTGACCATGATGTCCCGCACCAGCCTTGCGGGGATGCGCAGCGTACCGTACAGCCCCGGCACGAAGTCGTAGCGGTCGGGGTTGCGGTGGGTGAAGAAGGCTACGATGAAGAGCTCAACATAGCGCGATATGACCGTGGCGACCGCCGCGCCGGCCACGCCCATGCGGGGCAGGCCCGCGTGTCCGAAGATGAGCAGGTAGTTGAAGAACAGGTTGACGAGCATCGCCGCGATGCCCGCCAGCATGGGAAGGCGCGTCTCGCCGCACTCGCGCAGCGTGCTGGCGTAAGCCTGCGTCAGCGAGAAGGGGATAAGTGCCCAAAGCATGATGTGCAGGTACTGCATGCCGTAGCCCAGGGTGGCCTCGATGCGCCCTGTGGCGTTTTCGTCGTGCAGAAAGCGGGAGACCAGCGCCTCGCCGCCCAGCAGGAACACGCCGGTCGCGCCGATCAGCAGCGCGGCGCACAGGTACAGCTTGAACCGGAAGCAGTTCTGCACGCCCTTCCGGTTGCCCGCGCCGGAAAACTGCGCGGAAAAGATGCCCGCGCCGGCCAGGCCGCCGAATATGCACAGGTTGAACACGAACATCAACTGGTTGGCGATGGCCACGCCGGACATCTGCTCCGTGCCCACCTGGCCCACCATGATGTTGTCCAGCAGGTTGACGAAGTTGGTGATGGCGTTCTGGACGATAATGGGAATCAGGACCGCCAGCACCATGCGGTAGAACGCCCGGTCGCCGAACAGCACCGAGCGGAGATCAAGGCGGCGAAGATCACGCTGCATGAGGCTTCCTCCAGGGTATACATGGGATCCCGTTCATCGTATCACAGTTTCCACGCGCATTCAACAAACACAAAGAAAAGTTTTGGGAAGATGCCTTTCCGGGCCGGCGCTGTGACGGTATAATGGAATCAGAATGGATGAAACAGAGGAGGAGGCGGAAAGACATGGCGAACGATTTCCGCTCCGCGCGCTACTGGGCGGCGGAGTTGCTCTCGCCGGCGCTGGGTCCGGGATCGAAGGTCGTGGACGCCACGCTCGGGAACGGCCGCGATACGCTGTGGCTGTGCGAGCGCGTCGGGAGCGAGGGGCGCGTATACGGCTTCGACGTGCAGCCGGAGGCGGTGGAGCGCACCCGCGCGCGCCTTCGCGAGGCGGGCATGGAGCAGCGGGCCGCGCTCGTGTGCGACGGCCATGAGCACATGGAGGCGCACGTGCCGGAGCCGGTGGACGCGGTGGTGTTCAACCTCGGCTGGCTGCCCGGCGCGGCGCACGAGGTGACCACCCGCACGGAGACCACGCTGCGGGCGGCGGAGGCGGCGCTGCGGCTTTTGAAGCCGGACGGCATCCTGACGCTGTGCGTCTACCCGGGCCACGAGGAGGGCGCGCGCGAGCGGGAGGCGCTGATGAACTGGGCCGCCGCGCTCGACGAGCGCCTGTACGACGCCATGCTGCGCGCGTATCTGAACCAGTCGAACAGCCCGCCGCTGCTCATCGCCGTGCGCAGGAAGCGCCGGAAGGGCGAGTGACGACGCGCGCCCGGCATTCAAAATGTCACAGAAAAGCCGCGGAAGAATGTTTCCAAATATTGACACGATATCAAGATTGTATTAAAATATAATAGGATTACTGAAAGATTTTTGCTTTCGCGAAGTGAGGTTCGCCCTATGAAGAAATGGTTATGCGCCATACTGGTCGCGGCGCTGCTCTGCTCGTCCTGCCTGAACGCCTGTGCCGAAGCGGACGCGCCTGAAATTGTGGCTGCGGAAAACGCGGCGTCGGAGGAAACGGTCGCCGCGGAAGGCGAGCTCATCGCGGAGGTCGACAGCATTCCGGACGCGGAGGAAGCGCCCGAGGAGCTGGAGTTCTTCCTGGGGGACGTCGAAGCGATGGCGAACGATGTGTCGGAGGCGGAAACCCCGGAAGGGGAACCCGCGGAGGATCCCGCCGGGGCGCCCGCGGAGACACCCGCGCTGCCCGACTATGCCGCCATCGCCGGGGAGGAAGGCGCGCGCGTGCCCGTCTACCGCGACGCGGCCATGACCGAAGCGCTGCTGTGGCTGCGCGCAGGCGACATCGTGCTGGCGGTGGCCAAGGACGGCGGCATCATGCAGGTCGCCTTTGACTCCGACCGCGGCGAGCAGCGCGGCTACGTGCCGGAGGATGCGCTCGCGGCGCTCGAAGCCGGGGCGCTTGAAGATGCGCTCGACGCGCTCGTGCGCTCGGAGGTGCCGGTCGCGTGCTACGAGGACGACCTCGACCTGCTGTTGCCGCGCCTGGCGTGCGAATTCCCGGGCGAAACCACGGAGAGCGACGACATCCCGAATCAGGACGAAACCATACTGCCTGTCGAAGAAGCCGACATCAACGACGCGCCGACGGGCGTCAGCCTCAACTATTCCAGCCTCTCCATCGGCCTCAAGGAAACCTGCCGGGCGCTCGTGGCTACGGTGTCGCCCGCAGACGCGGAAACGACGCTCACCTGGTCCTCCAGCGACAGCAAGATCGTTCGCGTGGACAAGAACAGCGGCGCGATCTACGGCGTGGCGAAGGGCACCGCGACCGTCGCCGTTTCCGCCGGGACGGTGCGCGCGACCTGCAAGGTGAAGGTCGCCGACGCGCCGACCAGGCTGACCCTCAAGCTCGGCATCAGCATGCTCTACCTGGGCGACCAGCCCTATCAGCTTCCGAAGCCGACCGTCGGCTCGGCCGAGGCGTGCGCCACCTTCACCTGCGACAGCAGCGACAAGGCCGTGGCGACGGTCACCGATTCCGGCCTGATTACCCCCGTCGGAAAGGGCACGACGCTCATCACCGTGCAGTCCTACAACGGCAAGAAGGCCAGTTTCCGCCTGTCCGTGTACGGCAGGGCCGCCGGCGTTCGGTTCGAAACGGCGGAGCTCAGGCTCTACGCCGGGCAGAAAATCGTGCCCGCTGCCTCCGTGGTGGACCGGGACGGCGACGCGACCCCCGGCACGGCGACCTTCTTCGTCGCGTCCGCGCAGGACGAGAGCGAGGACGCGGAGTGCGTGTCCGTGAGCGCGGACGGCAGGACAATCACCGGCGTAAAGGAGGGCAAGGCCCGCCTCTACGCCCGGTCTGACGGGGGCATCGTGTCCTCGGAGCCCTGCGCAGTCAGCGTGGTGCTCGGGCCGGAGCACATCGCGCTCAGGCGCGTGAACCTGTCCATCGGCCTGCGGGAGACCCGCGCCGCGCTCGACTACACGCTGGAGCCCGAGAAGAGCGCGGCGTCGGTCACGTGGAAGTCCAGCAACCCCAAGGTGGTTCGCGTGAACGCCGCCACCGGCGCGATGACCGGACTCAAGAAGGGCAGCGCGAAGATCACGGCGACCACGCAGAACGGCAAGACCGCCACCTGCGCCGTGCGCGTCGTCGACGCGCCCAAGAAGGTCACCCTGTTTACCGCCACGGGGACGCTGTACAACCTGGGCGACAGGCTACAGATCCAGCCGCGCGTCAACAGCGGCGCCGCCTCCGCGTTCACGTATTCGGGCGGCGGCAGCGTCGCGGATGTCAGCGCCGACGGCCTCGTGACCGCGAAGGCCAGCGGTACGGCGACCGTTACCGTGCGCGCCTACAACGGCAAGACCGCGACCTTCAGGCTGACCGTCATGGCCCCCGTGGCGCGGGTGACGCTGCCCGAGCGCTTCACCATTGCGGAGCTCCAGACCGCGGCGATCGAAGCCACGGCCTACGACGCCGTCGACGCCGTCACGAAGGCAAAGTTCAGCTATACCTGGGAGGACGGCACCGGCAGGATCACCGTGGATCCCGCGACCGGCGCGGTACAGGGCCTGGAGGACGGCGAAGCGATCATCCGCGTGAGCGCCACCAGCGCGCATCGAACGGACGCCGAGGTGTTTACCGCCGAGTGCCCCGTCACCGTGGTCAAGGGGCCGCGCGCCATCGCCTTCGGCGGCACGCGGACGACCATCGGCGTGGGCGAGTACATCGTGACGGACCCGCACCTCATGGACGAGGACGACGTGGAAGTTGAGGGCGCGTACACGGTGACCTGCGACAAGCCGAACGTGGCGTCGGTATCGCCCACGGGCGTGGTCAGGGGCAAGAAGGTCGGCACCGCCACCATCACCTTCACCGCCTTCAACGGCGTGAAGGCGATGCGGAAGATCACCGTGCGAAGCGCGCCCAAGAAGGTGACCGTATCGCCCGGCAAGGCCGTCATGGGCATCGAACAGACCATGGCGCTCAAGGTGTCCCTGAGCAAGGGCGCGGCCGGCGCGTACACCTTCACCAGCACCAACCCCGAGGTCGCCACCGTGAGCGCGGGCGGCCTGGTAACGGCGCTCTCGACGGGCACGACGAAGATCATCGTGCAGACGTACGTCCGCAAGGTCAAGGCCGTGGCGTCGATCACCGTCGGCCCCGCGCCGGAATACATACGCCTCACCAACGTGAGCAGCCGGATCGAGGAAGCCGGCGACGGGCGCTACAGCACGTTCTACTGGAAGACGATCAAGGTGGGCGAGACGTTCCAGCTGAAGGGCGCCATGGAATACCCCGCTCAGGGCAGCGTCACGAGCTACACGTCCAGCGACGAAGCCGTGGCCACCGTGAACGGCGTGGGCATGATCTCCGCGAAGCAGCCGGGCGTGACCAGGATCACCGTCACCGCCACCGGCGGCGCGCAGGCCGAGTGCACCGTATACGTGCTGGGCAGCGCTCCGTCGGAGGAGCAGCCCAGCCACACGCCCACGATCACGCCGGGGGACGACGGCACGCGGATTCGCTTCACGGAGACCGCCTTGCGGCTCAGGACGGGCACGACCCGCCGGCCCGAGATCCTCGACCAGAACGACAGCACCGTCGTCACCGGCGCGCAGCTCGAGAGCAGCGATCCAGCCGTCGCGACCGCGAGCGGCGACACCATCCGCGCCGTCGCCCCCGGCGAGGCGATCATCACGGCGACGTACCGGGGCGCTTCCGTCACGATGCTCGTCAGCGTGTACGCGCCGGTCACGAGGGTCGTGCTGTCGCCCGCGGAGTGCCAGGGCCGGGTGAGCGACGGCGGCGTGCAGTTGAACGTCACCTTCGGCAGCGGCGAGAGCGGCTCTGTGACCTTTACCTCCAGCGACGAAGGCGTTGCGACGGTCGACGCGAAGGGCTACGTGACGTTCGTCAGCCCCGGCAAAGCGCGGATCACCGCCCGGTCGGATACCGGCAGGACGGCCGAGTGCAAGCTCGTCGTGCGCGAGGAGCCGCTGAGGTACCGCCTCTTCACGGCCTATAGCTACGATATGAACAAGTACGCGGGCGCCGGGAAGCTGGCCTTTACCCGGAACAATGCCCTCGGCGTGTACAAGGTGTTCATGAACAGCGGGCTCGGCTATACCTCCTACGCGAACCTCCAGAACCCGAGCAAGGCCGCGCTGCTGAGCCGCCTGACCGCCTATGTGAACGGCGCGGGGGAGAACGACGTGTCGCTGATCTACCTCTGTACCCACGGCCATAGCAACGACATAGCGAACACGCAGGGCTACTACCTGTCGCTGTCGCCGTCCTCCGGCAAGGGCACGGCCTACGAGCGGGTGACCAGCAACGAGCTCTACAGCGCCATCAGCGGCGGCAGCGGCAGGGTGGTGCTGATCCTGGATTCCTGCTACAGCGGCTGCTTCATCAACGACGTGCGCGACAGGCTGTCGGTGAAGGGCAACATCTCCGTGCTGACGGCGGCGAGCAACACGCGCGCCAGCTTCTACAACGTCGCCAATCCCAACCAGGCGGTGGACTTCTTCACCTTCTTCCTGCTGCTGGGCACCGGCTACGACGCGCGCGGACACTACTACATCCAGAGCGACAAGTACTCCCGCGGCAGCGCGCCCGGCTACATGCTGGCCGACTCCACGCGGAACGTCAGCGCCAAGGACGGCGTGATCACCGTGAACGAGCTGTTCGACTACGCGGAGAAGAGCGTGACCGCGAACATCCCCGGATACCGGAACAAGAGCTGGTACTGGGGCGTGGGCGTGCAGTACCCGATGTACTTCGCCGGCAACAACGGGCGGCTGGCCATCTACAAGCCGAAATAACCGGCAGGCGCCCGAGGCAATCGCCCCGGGCGCTCCCCGCCGCACACCGCGAATCTCAACAAAAACATAATACGATTTGACGGATTTCTTTTCATGGGAATCTATTGACATTCTGCGCCGAAGCAGGTATAATACCATTTGTCGGTTGGACATGCACCATTAGCTCAGTTGGTAGAGCACCTGACTCTTAATCAGGGTGTCCAGGGTTCGAGCCCCTGATGGTGTACCATTGGGAGAGACGAACGGAGCGTTCGTCTCTTTTGTTCTATATCTGAAGCGACCGGAAAGGACGTGCACATGACATTCTGGACACATTCCCTCCGCCTGGCGGAGGCGACGGCAGGCCAGGAAGTGGTGGAACAGGTCGGCGACCTGATCGAAACCGCGGGCAGCAAGGCGGGCACCATACTCACGGGGCTCCCGGCGTTCGCCGTGCGGCTGCTGATGGCGGCGCTGATCGTATTCATCGGCTGCATTGTGCTGCGCATCGGGCACAGGATGATCGCTTCCCTGGTGCGCAAGCGCGGCAGCAAGGGCGCGCGCACGGCCCAGCAGGTCGATACGCTGCGCTCGCTGATCACCAGCGTGTTCAACTATATCCTATATTTCGTCATGGCCACCGTGGTGCTGAGCCTCTTCGGTGTGAACGTCAGCTCGCTGCTGGCCGTGGCCGGGGTGGGCGGCGTCGCCATCGCCTTCGGCGCGCAGACGCTGGTGAAGGACGTGATCTCCGGCCTGTTCATCTGGGTGGAGGGCAGCATCGCCGTGGGCGACATCGTCAGCATCAACGGCATGGACGGCGTGGTCGAGGCCATCGCCATCCGCACCACCACCCTGCGCAACTACAACGGCAACCTGTTCACCATCCCCAACGGCGACATCCGCACCATCACCAACATGAGCCGCGGCTTCAAGCGCGCCATCGTCGACATTCGCTGCCCCTACGAGGAGGACCAGGCGAGGCTGGTGAAGATGATCGAGGAAGAGATGGTGCTGGCGGGGAAGGAGATCAACGGCATCAACGCCACCCCGGAGGTCATGAGCATACTGTCCTTTGAAACCGACGCCGTGGTGGTGCGCGTGGCGGTGGAGTGCCCGGTGGGCGAAAACTGGCGCATCGAGCGCGAGATCCGCACCCGCGTGAAGGCCCGCTTCGACAAGGAGGGCATCATCATGCCCCATTACGCCATGCCCACGGCAAAGACGAGCGGCTGATCCGCTCGTTTTTTTCTTTCCGATTATCGACAATGAAAGAAAAGCGTGGTATAATGATTAGGCAACCGGCGCGAAGCGCGGTTGGCCGGGTCGCCGGGCCGCGAAGCGCACGGCGACAATCAAGGAAATAATGATTAGGCGACGGGCCCGAAGGGCCGTCGGCCGGGTCGCCGGGCCGCGAAGCGCACGGCGACAATCAAGGATATAATGATTAGGTGAAGCGAGTTGCGCAGCGTGCCGACAATCAAGATAAAAATGGTGGAGGACTCATCCTCCCCGCGCCGCGTTTCTGAAAACAATCGGAGGAAATGATTTGAACTTTGACCAGAGCAACCGCCCGCCCGTGGGGCGCGTGATCGGAATGACGGTGCTGGCCGCGGTTATCGGACTGATGCTGCCGGTCGTCACCGTGGTCCAGGTCATGTCGCTGTGCCCGGTGTTGATGCTGGGCGGCATCATGACGGTGTTTTTCTACAGCGCCGCGGGCTGGGTGCCGGCGGGCGCTTTCGTCGCCGTGCAGCTCGGGGCCACGGGGTGGTTCTTCGGCCCCACGCTGATGGCCATGGACCTCGCCGCCGCCGTATTGCCCGCGGTGCTGCTGATCCCCGGCATCCGGGGCACGCGCCCCTTCTTCGACCAGATGCGCGCCTCGCTGCTGCTCTACTTCGGGGGCATGGTGGGCGCGGTAGTCATCGCTTACGCGAGCTTCGGCGGCAGCATGATCCAGCGCTTCATGGACGTGATGCGCCAGCAGTTCAGATACATCCCGGACGCCGCGCTCTCGCCGTTCGTGGAGGCGGTCAACTCCGCGCTGTCCATGGAGGGCAGCCAGGCGTTCAGCGGCATCAGCATCTCCGACTACCGCGCGAGCCTGATGGGCGTGCTGGACTTGATGCAGCAGACCTACGGCCAGATGCTCCCCGGGGCGCTGCTCTCCGGCGCGCTGGTGTCCGCGGTGCTGACGGTGCTCTGGGGCAACTGGCGCATGGCGATGCGCGGCATCGCCACCACGCGCAGCTTCGTGGGCATGACGGGGTGGTTCCTGCCGGCCCACGTGACGCTGGGCATGCTGGTGTTGTGGGTGGTCAGCTACGCGCTGGCGCAGGGAGGCATCTCTTCCGGCGGCGCGGTGTACGCCACCGTGCACCAACTGGCCAGCTTCACGTTCCTGTTCCAGGCGCTGTCGGCGATGGACCGCCGCTACCTGGACCGGGGCATGAGCTTCAAGTGGCGCAGGTTCCTGATCGGCTTTACGCTGTGCGCATCCCTCGTATTCCGGGACCTCGCCACGGTCCTGATGATCGTGGGCATCTGCTCGGCGCTGTTCGGCCGGCGCGGCACGATGCGCAGGCTGATGGCCAGGAACGACGGCGGCAAGGGTGATTCGGGTCCGGACGACCCAGACACATAGGAGGTAGAACGCGATGAAGGTTATCCTGCTTCAGGACATCAAGGGCACGGGCAAGAAGGATCAGATCCTGGAGATCTCCGACGGCTATGCCCGCAACTACCTGATTCCCCGCAAGATGGCGAAGGAGGCTACGGCGGAGGCGGTCAATTCCCTGACCAAGTCCCAGAGCGCGGACAAGCACCGCGAAGAGGTGCGCAAGCAGCAGGCGGAGGTCCGCGCCCGCGAGCTGAAGGGGAAGGTGATCCAGCTCGAGGTGAAGGGCGGCGAGAACGGCAAGCTGTACGGCTCCGTCACCAACGATCAGATCGCCGCGGCGCTGAAGGCGCAGCACAACATCGAGGTGGACAAGCGCAAGCTGGAGCAGGAGGAGCCGATCCGCTCGGCGGGCCAGTCCTTCGTGACGTTGAAGCTGTACCCCGGCATCTCCACGCGGATGATCGTGAACGTCAAGATCCAGACGAAGTAGGCGAATATGGAACAGTACATCCCGGATTCGACCGCTCCGCGCACGCCGCCGAGCCACGTGGCCTCGGAGCGCGCGGTGCTGGGCGGCATGCTGCGCTCCCGCGAATCGGCGCTGCAGGGCATCGAGAAGCTGACGCCGGAGGACTTCTACGACCCGGCGAACCGCGAAATCTTCTCCGCCATGCAGCACATGGCGGCGACCTCCAGGCCCATCGAGGTGGGCACCCTGGACGAGGTGCTCTCCCGCCGGGGCAAGCTGGAGGCCGTGGGCGGCGTGCAATACCTGGCGGAACTGATGCGCGAGGGCGTGCCCTCGCCGGTCAGCATGCCCGCGTACATACAGATCGTGGAGGACAAGGCCACGCTCAGGCGCCTGATCGCCGCGACGGAGCGCATCCAGGAGGACTGCTACTCCGGCGCCCGCGACAACGCGGACATCCTGGAGAGCGCCGAGAAGGCCGTCTACGACATCACCATGCGCAAGGCGGGCGAGGAGCTGCAGGAGATCCAGCCCGTGCTGGTGAACACCTTCATGAAGATCGAGGAGCTGTACAAGAACCACGGTCGGATCGAGGGCGTGCCCACCGGCTACGCGGCGCTGGACGAACTGCTCACGGGCCTGCACGGCGGCGAGATGATCCTGGTGGCCGGGCGACCCGCCATGGGCAAGACGGCCATCGGCATGAACTTCATCGAAAACGCGGCCATCCGCGCGGGCAAGAAGGCGGCGGTGTTCTCGCTGGAAATGCCCGCCGAGCAGTTGGCCATGCGCATGCTGTGCACCGAGGCGAGGGTGGACATGCAGCACGTGCGCCGGGGCGACCTGCAGCAGGACGAATGGGAACGCCTGGCGGACGCGCTGGTGACCATCGGCTCCGCGGCGATCTTCATCGACTGTACGCCGGGCATCACCGTGCCGGAGATGCGTTCCAAGGCCCGCAGGCTGCAAATGGACCACGGCCTGGACGTGGTGCTGGTGGATTACCTGTCCCTGATGTCCGCCACGGGCCAGACGGGCAGCCGACAGGAGGAGGTTTCCCAGATCTCCCGCACGCTGAAGGGCCTGGCGATGGAGCTGAACGTGCCGGTCATCGCGCTGCAACAGCTCTCGCGCGCCCCCGCGGGCCGATCCAACCACCGGCCGCTGCTGTCGGACATCCGCGAGTCGGGCGCCATCGAGCAGGACGCGGACGTGGTGATGTTCATTCACCGCGAGGAGTATTACGACCCCGAGACCCCCGACAAGAACATGGCGGAGCTCATCATCGCCAAGCAGCGCAACGGCGCCCTCGGCACCGTGAAGCTGGGCTGGAAGGGCGAGTACACCTGGTTCATGGACCTTTCGCCCAACGCGAAGGAGGCCGTGTCGCGATAGCGCCGGATCCTGCGCATCCATGCAGGGCAGATTGGGGCAGCTTTATATATAACCTCTGTATTCTTCCCTATAGAGAGTAAGTAATAAGCTGCCCCATGCCGCCCCAAGGCAGAGCAAAGGGGCTGTCTCAAAACGAGGCAGCCTCTTTATAATGGGACACGAAAAAAGTAATGCCAGGTCTTGCGCAGACCTGGCAGCGTTTGTATGATATTG
>CADBCY010000014.1 GCA_902793325.1 uncultured Eubacteriales bacterium | reverse complement strand
TTACGGCTACAGGGATGACGAGTACTTCTTCACCCTCATTCGTTACCTCGCTCTGCCGGTTGCCTGGCTGGAATCCCACAACTTTCCGTGAAGAGCTAGTCTTTTGCCCTCGCGCTCATTCCGGAACGCCGAGCGCCCGGCAGGCGTTCCGCCAGAGCTGTTCCGCGAGGGCGTCGGGTGCTTCGCCGCGAAGCTGGGCCACCTTCGCCAGGGTATGCACGAGGAAGGCCGGCTCGTTGCGCCGCCCGCGCAGGGGCACCGGGGCCATGTAGGGGCAGTCCGTCTCGATCAGCACGCGGTCCGCGGGCAGCTTCGCCGCCACTTCGGCGAGCTTGGGCGCGTTCTTGAAGGTCACCGCGCCGGACAGGGAGATGTACAGCCCCATGTCCAGGTAGACCTTCGCGCTCTCCCAGCTGCCGGTGTAACAGTGCATGATGCCGCCCGGCAGGCGCCCCGCCCGCCAGCGCGCGCGCAGCAGCTCCGTGCAGTCGCCGTGGGCCTCGCGGATGTGCAGTTGCACGGGCATGCCCAGCCCGAAGGCCAGCTCGAGCTGCCGGTCGAACACCTCCCGCTGGGTCTGCCGGGGCGAGAGGTCGTAGTGGTAGTCCAGGCCGATCTCCCCCAGCAGCCGGCACCGCGGATGCGCGAGGTACGCCCGCAGCGTGGCCTCGGCGTCGTCGTCCCAGCCCGACGCGTTGTGGGGGTGCACGCCGATGGCGGCGTACAGGAAGTCGTGCGCCTCCGCCAGGGCGAACACCCGCTCCTGGTTGGGCTCCTCCTCCCGCGGATCGGCCACGACCAGCGCCCGGGCGACGCCCGCCTCCCGGAAGCGCCGGATGACGTCGTCCCGGTCCTCGTCAAAGCGCGGGTCTGCGATGTGGCAGTGGGTGTCGAACAGGCGCATGGGCAGTCCTCCCGAAACTGGTTTTCGCGATTGAATCGGCCTACGCGATCGCGGCGAGGATCACGAAGGCGACGACGGTGAGCAGCGTCATGGCGGAGAGGGTCGAGGACACCGCGGCGCGCTCGCCCTCGTCGTCCGCGAACACCGGCAGCACGTAGGGCGCGGGCAGTATGAACATGATGTTCAGCGCCGGGCCGAGGCCGTCCAGGCCCATGGCCCGCACCGCCAGGCCCGCCGCCAGCCGCAGCGCCAGCATGATGCCCGCGCGCAGCGCCAGCGTGCGGCCCACGTTCCGCCAGGGGATCTCCGACGGCACCAGGTCGTAGCCGATGGTCAGCAGTATGACGGCGCTGGTGGGGGCGCTGACGAAGTCGGTGCAGGCGTTCAGCACGCCCTGCAGGCCCGAGGGCGCCATGGCGCGGTAGAGGCCGGTGGCCCCCAGCAGCACGCCCGCCAGTATGGCGATCACCGTGGGGGAGCGGCGCATCTCGTCCAGCAGGCGGCCGGCGGTCACCTTCTCGCCGCCGTTCAGGCCCAGCAGCACCTTGTACAGCGTGAACACGAACAGCACCTGTCCCAGATCCACGCAGGCGAAATCCGACACCCGCTCGGCGCCGTAAAGCAGCATGAACAGCGCGTAGCCCAGCATGCCCGCCTCGAAGCCGGTGGTCAGGAAGGGCACGAAGCGGCTCGGCAGCTTCAAAAGCCCCTGCAGCGCGCGCCCCAGCAGCCACGCCGCCAGGCACACGCAGAACATCAGCAGCGTAAGCAGCAGGTTCTTCCCCGTGTAGCTGAGCGAGGCAAAGGCGTTCAGCATCACCGCGGGCAGGGTGATGTTCACCACCACGCTCTTCAGCGCGGCCACGCCCTCGCGGCTCAGCAGCTTCGTCCGCCGACACAGCATGCCGATGGCGATGGTCAGCACCACGGGCAGCACCGTGGTCAGGATCTGGATTCCCTGGTTCATGATACAATCCTCCCGGGGATATGCGGTCGGTCCTTCACGCGGATTGGTTCTGCCTTCCCTTCCAGCCCAGCAGCCAAAAAGCGAACGCCAGCAGCGCGGCGCAGACCCAGATGGCGCGCTCCCCCCACAGCGGGGAGAGGTTGCCGCCGACGCCCGCGCCCATGGCGAAGGCCAGGATCACGCCGAGGTAGTATTTCACCTTGGTGAGGCAGATGACGTCGCGGTCGTGCAGGAACATCGCCAGCGCGGACATGCAACTGCGCAAATTGCCGATGCACATGGTGGAGGCGTAGCCATAGCCGTGCACGGTCCGGAAGGACTGCACCTGCATGGCGCACGCCAGCGAAACCAGGCAGTTGGCCAGCATGTTCATACGCTGGCCCATAAAGCCCACCGCCACCATGATGGCGCACTCCACCGCCACCACTTCCTGGCGCCAGTGCAGCTTCCCCCGGTTCAAAAAGAGGATGTGCATATACTCCGCCAGCAGCACCCCCGCCGCAAAGGACAGCAGCGGCAGCAGGTACCGAAGCGCCGTCGCCCATTCGCCCTGGATGAGGTTGGTGCTCATCAGCACCACGTTGCCGGTCTGCGCGTTGGCGTACACGTGGTCGCGCACCATGTAGGTGTATGCGTCCTGGAAACCGCCGCTGAGCGCCAGCACCGCGTTCAGGAAGAAGGCTTCGGACATCTGCCGCTGATGGGTAAAGTACTCCCGGATGTCCCGTTGCGGGGCGAGGCGGCCCGCGGAAGGCGGCGTGTCTTTCATAATCCCTCCGTCAGCGCATCGGTCACGGGATCCACCACTCCGGCGTGAGCTCGCCCAGCGTGACGGTCCTGCCCTGTTCGTAGTCCAGCATGATCTCGATATCCCGGTACCGGCCCGGCATCAACTGCGTCATCAGCTCGCGGCAGGCGCCGCAGGGCGCGCCGGTGCGCCCGTCGGGCAGGATCGCCAGCACCCGGCGGATCTCGTGCTCGCCGTTGGTAATCATGTTGAAGATGGCGTTGCGCTCGGCGCAGATGCCCAGCGTGGAGCAGGTGTCCACGCACACGCCGGTGTAGATGCGCCCCGACGCCGACTCGATCGCCGCCGACACCTCGCCCGCGGTCACGTAGTCGGAGATGGTCCGCTCCGCGCGCACCGCCGCGGCGGCGTCATACAGCGTTTGCCAGATTTTATCCATCGGGTAATCCCTCCTCGTCCGCCTGTCCCGCCGGGGCCGGGCGGGGGATGTCGCTCCCCCGCCCGCGCGCGGTCAGCCGATCTCGCTTCCCGGCGCCACGTCGCCGTCCACGGTCAGGAGCCGCAGGCTGCCGTCCGGGTTCTCGGCGCACAGCAGCATGCCCTCGGACACCTGGCCCGCCATCTTGCGCGGCGCGAAGTTGTTCACCAGTACCACGGTCTTGCCCACCATGTCCTCAGGGGCGTAGTATTTGGCGATGCCGGAGCAGACGGTCTTGGTCTGGCCGCCGCCGATGTCCAGCGTTTCCTTCAGCAGCTTCTCGCTCTTCTCCACGCGCTCGCAGGCGATCACCTTCGCGGCGACGAGCTTGATCTTCATGAAGTCGTCGAAGCTCGCCAGGCCGTCCGCCGGCTTCGCGGCCTTCTTGTCGTCCTTCTTCTCTTCCTTCTTTTCCGCCTTGGCCTCCTTCTTTTCCGCCTTGGCGGAATCGGCGGCCATGGCCTCCAGCTCCTTTTTGATGTCCACGCGCGGGAACAGGGCCTCGCCCTTCTTCACCACGGTGCCGGGCCTGAGCCGGCCGAAGGTCTTTACGGAATCCCAGGTCTTGAGCGCCTCGTCCGTCACGCCGAGCTGCTCATAGATGCGCGCGGGCGTGGAGGGCATGGTGGGATAGATGTACACCGCGATGGCGCGGATGCACTCCGCCAGCACGTACATCACCGTCGCCAGGCGGGGCCGGCCCTCCTCGGTCTTGCCCAACACCCAGGGCTGGGTGATGTCGATGTACTTGTTGCACTCGCCGATCAGCTTCCAGATCTCCGCAAGCGCCACGGAGAACTGCAGCTTGTTCATCTGTTCTTCCACGACGGCGGGCAGCGCCTCGAAGGTGGCGATCAGGGCCCTGTCGGGCTCCTCATACGCGCCCGGGGCGGGCACCACGCCGCCGAAGTACTTCTGGATCATGGCCACGGTGCGGCTCAAGAGGTTGCCCAAATCGTTCACCAGGTCGGCGTTCATGCGGGTCAGGAAGGACTCGTTGGTGTAGTTGCCGTCCGCGCCGAAGGGCATCTCGCGCATCAGGTAGTAGCGCAGCGGGTCCACGCCGTAGCGCGCCACGATGGGGCCGGGGTAGACGATGTTGCCCTTGGACTTCGACATCTTGTCGTCGCCGAACAGCAGCCAGCCGTGGCCGAACACCTGCTTGGGCAGCGGCAGCCCCAGCGCGTGCAGCATGATGGGCCAGTAGATGGTGTGGAAGCGCACGATCTCCTTGCCCACGAGGTGCACGTCCGCGGGCCAGTACTTCTTGAACAGCTCGTCGTGGTCGGTGCCGTAGCCCAGCGCGGTGATGTAGTTCGACAGCGCGTCGATCCACACGTACACCACGTGGCCGGGGTCGAAGTCCACCGGCACGCCCCACTTGAACGACGTGCGGCTGACGCACAGGTCCTGGAGGCCCGGGCGCAGGAAGTTGTTCAGCATCTCGTTGGCGCGCGACGGCGGCTGGATGAAGTCCGGGTGGTCCTCGATGTACCGGATCATCCAGTCCTGGTACTTGCTCATGCGGAAGAAGTAGCTCTCCTCCTTCATGGGCTCCACGGGGCGGCCGCAGTCGGGGCAGCAGCCGTTCTTCACCTGCGTGGGCGTCCAGAAGGACTCGCAGGGCGTGCAGTACAGGCCCTCGTACTCGCTCTTGTAGATGTCGCCCTGGTCGTAGAACTGCCGGAAGATCTTCTGCACGATCTTCTCGTGGCGCTCGTCGGTGGTGCGGATGAAGTCGTCGTACTCGATGTTCATCAGCTTCCACAATTCCTTCGTCTCGGCCACGATCTTGTCCACGAACTGCTTGGGCGTCACGCCGGCCTCGGCGGCCTTGCGCTCGATCTTCTGGCCGTGCTCGTCGGTGCCGGTCAGGAAGTAGGCGTCGTAGCCCGTCTGCTTCTTGAAGCGGGTCATGGTGTCGGCGGCCACGGTGGTGTAGGTGTGGCCGATGTGCATGTTCCCGCTGGGATAGTAGATGGGCGTGGTCAGGTAAAAGGTGGGCTTTGCCATGGTTGAATTCCTCCCCCTATCGTTATCGCTTCCAAAAACAAAATCGCGTCCCCGAGGGGCGCGACTGCGCGGTACCAACCCTGTTCACGCAGGGAAACCCCCTGCGCCTTGCTTGCCGGTAACGCGGCGGCGGCTGTGCCTGCGCCGAAGGCTCAGGGCGTATTCGCGCCGTTCACCCCCGGAGCTCCGGAGCCATGTTCCCCCATCCCTCCGTCGCCGGCTCGCACCTGCCCCGGCTCTCTGCGGACTTCGGAATCGGGTACTCTCTCCCTCATCGCTTCTTGTGCCATTATAATGCCCGGGCGTGTTAAATGTCAACCGTCCCGCGCCCCGGAAAGCCCCCCGAAACCGCCCTTTCCCCCTTCCGCGGCAAAAAATAACAGGAAAGTCACGCCGCGCCCGCGGAGAAGATGGTATAATGATTAGGCAACCGGCCCGCAGGGGCGTTGGCCGGGTCGCCGGGCCGCGGAGCGAGCACGGCGACAATGTTGGCCGGGTCGCCGGGCCGCGGAGCGAGCACGGCGACAATCAAGCTATAATGATTAGGCAACCGGCCCGAAGGGCGGTTGGCCGGGTCGCTGGGCCGCGGAGCGAGCACGGCGACAATCAGAGTATAATGATTAGGAAAACCAAAGGTTTTCCGGGTCGGCGCGCAAGGGAGCGGAGCGAGTTGCGCAGCGCGCCGACAATCATGGTATAATGATTAGGCAACGGCCCCGCAGGGGCGTTGGCCGGGTCGCCGGGCCGCGGAGCGAGCACGGCGACAATCATGGTATAATGATGAAAACTGAAAGCTTCAACATTGCAACGAGGTGACCTCCATGCCCGCCGACGCCCTTCGCCCACTGGTGAACTACCACAGCCACACCTGGCGCTGCCAACACGCCGCAGGCACGGAGGAGGACTACGTGCGCGCGGCCGTGGACGCCGGGTACGCGGTGCTGGGCTTCGCGGACCACACGCCCTGGCCCTACCGCAGCGGCTTCGTGTCCCGCATGCGCATGCGCCTCGACCAGTTGGACGACTACCTCGGCACCATCCGCGCGCTGGCGGACAAGTACCGCGACCGGCTGTTCGTGCCCGTGGGGCTGGAGTGCGAGGCGTTCCCGGAATACACGGAATGGCTGCGCGATCTGAAGGCCGAGAAGCTGGATTACGTGCTGCTGGGCAACCACTACGACACCAACGACGAGACCGGCGGCATGTACTTCGGCACCTGCCTGTGCGCGGCGCAGGTGCGCGCCTACGGCCGGCTGACCGTGGCGGGCATGCAGACGGGCGTGTACGACTACGTGGCCCATCCCGACCTGTACTGCCACGCCTACCCCGCGTTCGACGCCGACTGCGCGGCCGTGGCCCGCGACCTGTGCGCCGCGGCGGAGGCGCTGGACATCCCCCTGGAGTACAACCTGCTGGGGCTGCACCTGCTGGACCGGTTCCGCGCCCAGGGCGGCGTGGGCTACCCCGCCCGGCAGTTCTGGGAGATCGCGTCCGGATACAGGATCAAGGCCATACTGGGGCTCGACGCCCACCAGACGCACCAGATCGCCCGCCGCGGCCTCTACGACCAGGCGCTCTCGGAGCTGGCGGAGCTCGGCATCGAGGTGCTCCCCTTCCTCCCCGGCCTCGGCGGCGCCCTCGAGGCGCGCCGGGCCCCGGCTTCCAATTCAGACTGAATACACGCGAGGTGTCCCATGCTGAACAGGATCGATCTCAACGGCAAGCTCGCGCTGATCACCGGCGCGGGCGGCGGCATCGGGCGGGCGACGGCCATCCGCCTGGCGGAAGCGGGCATGAAGCTGGCGCTCTCGGGCCGCGACCCGGCGAAGCTGATGAAGACCGCGGCGCTCACGGGCCGCCCGCTGGACATGCTGTGCCTGCCCGCCGACCTGACCACCGAGAAGGGCCGCCGGGACGTCATGCACATCCTGACCGGCCACTTCAAGAAGCTGGACCTGCTGGTGAACAACGCGGGCATGGCGCTGAGCTGCCCGTTCGAGGAGATCACCGAGGCCCAGTACGACCAGATCATGGCCATCAACGCCAAGGTGCCCTTCCTGCTGTGCCAGCAGGCGCTGCCGCTGCTGCGCCGCAGCGACTGCCCCACCATCGTCAACATCGGCTCCGTGGTGGCGCACGACGGCTATCCCCTCCAGGCAGCCTACGCCGCCAGCAAGCACGCGTTGCTGGGCATGACCAAGTCGCTGGCGAAGGAGGTCGCGGCCGAGGGCATCCGCGTGCACATGATCTCCCCCGGCGGGGTGATGACCGACATGATCCGCATCGCCCGCCCCGACCTGGACGGCGCGGACATGATCCAGCCCGAGGAGATCGCCGAGCAGATCGCCTTCCTGGTGGAGCACCGCGGCAACGCCGTCGTGGATGAGATCCGCCTCCACCGCCCCGGCAAGGAGCCCTTCGGGAAATAACCCCCGCCGGCCCGGCTCATCAGAAAACCGCCCGGAACGCGATGTCGCGTTCCGGGCGGTTTTTGGGCATATGCTTTCCGCGGCGCGGCGGTCACGGCGTTTCGCGCGCGTCCACCTGCCGGCCGCAGCGGTCGTAAAGGGCGATCTCGTCCGCCTTGGACTTGTTCAGCACCTTCTTCGCATCCCACAGCAGGTCGAAGTCGCCGTCGGCGGACGGTGTGCCGACGCTCAGCGCGCCGCCCGCGGGCAGGACCGTGCCGTCCGGGAAGGGAAACAGCGCGTCGCTGCGCGCGGAGTACAGGCTGCAGCCGGTCAGATCGACGTCCGCGCCGTCGTTCGCCAGCGTGATCACGCCCGCCTCGACGGACGCGACGGACACGCCCTCGAGGGCCGCGCCATCCGGGGCGTCCACGCGCTCGAGCGACGGTTCGCCGTCCCGCAGCGCGACCAGCAGGCCGATCTCCGCCTCCTGGGTCACGGCGCAGCGGGTCCCGGCGGCCTCCAGCCGGGCGACGACCCCGGGGTCGGGGGTCTCCGGCTTCTCCTCCGTGCTGGTGGAGATCACCGCCAGCCGGGCGGCGCAGGCCCGGGCGAAGGCCGCGCTGACGGTATCGTCGTCGGCATGGTTGGGCACCTTCAGCACCGCGCAGGACAAATCGTCGCCCTTTTGCAGCAGCGCCGCCTCCAGGGGCAGCTCCATGTCGCCGGCGAACAGCATCCGGCCCTGCGGGCTCTCCAGCAGCATCACCAGCGAGTTGTTGTCGTCCTTGTCGGGAAAGGTCTCGAACGGCGCCAGCACCGTGAACGCCGCGCCGCTGTCCCCCAGCGGGATCCGATCCCCGCGCATGAGCCACACCGGCTCCTGATCGCGGGCCGCCGCGGCCTTCGCGATGGGGTGCTTCTTCGGCTTGACCTCGATGAACGCGCCGGAGGCGTACCAGGCGCCCACGGGGATGTCGCTCTCCGCCAGCCAGGCGAGCCCGCCTGCGTGGTCGTCGTCGGGATGGGTGAGGAACACCGCGTCCAGCGCGTCGACGCCCAGGCGCTCCATGGCGCAGCGCACGCGGCCCATGGCCCAGGGCTTCCCGGCGTCGATGAGGCAGGCGTAATCCCCGGCCCGCACCAACAGCGCGTCGCCCTTGCCCACATTCACGGCGAACAGCTCCACCGCGTCCCCGGCGTCCGCCGCGCCCGCGCAGCCGCCCAGCAGCAGCGCCGCCGTCAGCCACGCCGCCGCCGCGCGAAGGATGTGCTTCATGGCGTCCTCCCCTCAAGCGCGCGTCACGCGCCGAACTGGTAGTCGTCGTCCCGCAGCATTTGCAGGCTGTAGGCCATCACCACGGCGTCGGGCCGGTACTTCTCCAGCCAGACCTCCAGCGGGTCCACGTCGCGGCGCAGGTCCACGGAGATCACCTTCCCCGCCACCAGCGACAGGAACGTGGCCACGGGCGCGCTGTAGGAATCCTTCAGCACCAGCACGGTAAAGTCCGGGCCGAGGGTGTTGACGAAGTTGTTGTAGGTCTCCACCTGGCCGTAGTAGGTGTAGCCCAGCAGGTTGTAGGTCTTGCCGGGGTCGGGCTCCAGGCGGTCCCGGCGCACGGCGACCTCGGGAAAGCTCCCCTCCTCGTGCTCCACGGTGGTCACGCGCAGCGTGTCGCGAATCAGGTGGGTGTCGTAGCGGGGATTGTACTCGACCAGGTCGTCGGGCGTGGCGAACCAGGTGCCCACGCGCTGGCCGTACTTGCCCAGGAAGCGCTTTTCATGGGTGACGGTGTCGAAGTTGTCCAGATCCAGCAGGCTCGCGTCCAGGTTCGCGCCGGCGATATCGTTCAGCCGCTCGGCGACGGCCTTCGCCATCAGCATGGCGGCCTTCGTGGACCAGTGCTGGTCGGTGACCATCAGCAGCTCCGCCAGTGGCACGCCGCTGTTGTTCAGCACGTCGCGGCTGTCCAGCGTCTCCACGCCCCCGGCCCGGAGGGCGTCCAGCGCCTCGGCGGCCATCACGGCGGAGTGGTCCAGCGCCTCGTAGCCCGCGGGCATCATGCCCTCGGGATCGTAGAGGGTGGGGTGCTCGTACACGAACAGGAAGGGGATGTCCTTCAGCGTGGTGTTGCGCAGCGCCACGATCTCCCCGGCGTTGGGCGCCAGGTCCTTGTACTCGATGAAGTCATAGAAGTGCCCGGTGTTCAGCCGGATCATGTTCTGCGCGCCGGTGTTCACCACGCGCTTGCCCAGCGCGTACTGGAAGGCGGAGTTGACGTAGCCCATCTCCGTCTTGCCCCACATCACCTCGGCGATCTTCGCGGTAAAGGAAGTCACGCGGGCGGCCAGCAGGTCCAGGCGGTTCCACTTCTCCGGCAGGTAGGGCTTCAACTGCGTCATCAGCCGGGCGGAATCCCAGATCTCCGCGCCGTTGTTGACCATCATCGCGCCGCAGGCGGTGCCGATCAGGCCCAGAAACGCCACGGTCAGCACCGCGGCGACGGCCCGCGTCACCCGCTTCGAGCCCCGGTTTTCCCCCTGGTTGTTCTGCATATCCGAACGTCTCCATTCCCGCGGCCCGCGCCGCGCACAGTCTCGGTTATTATAGCACGAATGTGTGAAGTATATATGAAGGGGCCGGCCTGCCGCACAAACCGGCCCCCGCCGCGTTTCCGCTACGCCGCGTCCTGCACGGCCTGCTGTGCGTCGTCGAAGTCCGCCCGGGAGGCGTCCGCCGCGCCGAAGGGATTGAGGATCGCGTCGAACAGTTCGGCGTCGGCGTTGATGGCCGCCGCGCCGCCGGCGGTGCGCCTGATGCCGACCTCGGCCAGCTTCGCGTACATCCCGGCGTAATCCTTCATCGCCTCGGGCGTCAGCGCCTTCAACTGGCGCATCCAGGTCAGCGCCTCGTCCTGGGGTATGCCCTGCAGCGTGCTCAGCGCGGCGTTTATCGCGCCGGAAAGCTCGCCCAAGGGCATGGCGAAATTGGAATAGGCGCTCATGATGTAGCCGTCCAGCGTCTCCTGATCGATCTCCAGGTCGGCCACCAGGCCGGGCAGCGCGTCGAGCACCTCGAAGGTCCGGGCGATGTTCGGGTCGCTGTAGGCGTAGATGTATACGCTCCCGATGGTCAGCGCGTCGTGCATGGGCGTATACACGCCGTACTGGTCACGCAGCAGCGGGAACAGGTAGACGTCGGTGATCACATTGGTCACCGCCGCCAAATCGCCGCTGTAGTCCTCCAGGCCCAGGGCGTCGACGCCCGCCGCCAGCAGGTTGTACTGCACGCCGCTGTCGATCACCAGCGCCTCGGACCGCGCGGGCACGGGCAGGTCGTATTCGACCCGCTCGACGCTCCTTGCGTCCATCGCGCCCAGGAACCGATCCGCCAGCGCCCGGTTCAGCGCGATGCTGTCCGCATTTCCGGCAAACATGGCCACGGTGCCGGTCCGGTTATTGAAGAATGCCTGGATCCCCCGAAGCTTCGCCACCGCGGCGTCGGGGTCGCGCTCGAGGAGCTCCTCCGCGCGGCTCAGGAAATCGTAGTAGTCGAGGTCGTAGGCGTAGGTGCTGTAGCGGTACATTTCGTCGTCGACCGCCAGCGCCCTCCGCATCATCAGGCTGTAGGGATCTCCGGTCACGCTGCTCTTGAAGCCGGCCCGGAGGGCCATCACCTGCTCCAGCAGCTTCCCGGGGTCGTCCACCTTTGTGTCGAACAGGATCTCCCGCATCAGCTCGTAGCCCTCGTCCAGGTCGTCGTCCAGGGCGATCCATCTCAGGTGCAGGTAGGGATGCCAGCCGTCCTCTCCTTCCAGCGATATGCCCAGGTAGATGCTGTCGTTGTACAGGGTGCGGCTGGTCAACTTCGCCAGCTCCGCCTTGGTGTGGGCGGCGGTGTCGAGTTTATACAGCAGATCCGTGTAGAGGTTCAGCCAGTGGACGTCCTCCTGCGCCAGGCCCGCGGCATCCAGGAAGATGTCGACCTCGCCGATGCCGTCCACGCCCGCCACGACGTCGATGCGGCGCACGCCGTCGTCGCCGGTTTCGTCGGTCACGTCGTACAGCTTCCACTCCTCCGGCAGCGATTCCACCGTCACGGCCTGGATCTCGTCCACGTATTCGGAGGCGTCCTCCTTCTCGAGCTCGGTGTTGGAGGCGGCGACGATGGCCTCGATCTCCTCCTCCGACATGCCCGCCTTGACGCCGGCCAGCTTCTCCGCCAGCGCGGCGTCCGCGGCCTCCTTCCCGCCGGGCTCGGGATAGGTGGTCACCAGCGCCGTGGTCCGGCTGCCGATCAGCCAGTCCGCCACGCCCTCGGCGTACAGGCCCTCGGCGTTCCATTCGTCCATCCTGGACAGGCTGTCCTGGTAATCCACGCGGCTCCAGGGATTGCCGGTGGCCGCGTAGTCGCTGACCATCGGGACGATGACGTTATACACGGGATTGCTGCCTTCCCGAAGCAGCATCTGGGAGATCTTCAGCGAGGCCATCGCGCCGTCCACCTGGTCCTGGGGGAAGCCGTTGGCGACCACGTCCTCCAGGGCCGCGTCCACGGTCGCCCTGAACGTCTCCGCGTCCTCCGGGTCGACGTTGGCGGCGACGAACACGATGGCGTCCTCCGGGCTTTCCATCTCGATATAGGCGCTGAAGTTGCCGTAGGGCAGGGCCTGTTGCAGCGACTGCTGGAAATTCGAAGCGCCGTCCGACAGCAGTTTGGTCAGCATGTTCATCACCAGCTCCTGCGTCGGATCGTCGTGCAGGCCGGGGCAGACGACGCAGTAATAGACATACGAGGTGTGTTCGGTTTCGGAGCCGGCCTCCACAGGGAAGGGCAGCGACCGGACCACGGGCTCGGTGATGGGCGCATAGCCGTCGTCGCTGTGAACGAACGCGCGCTTCTCATAGGCGGAGAAGTAGCCGTCCAGCAGCTCCAGGAACGCGGCGTAGTCCTCAAACTGGCCGTACAGGTAGGCGGCGCAGTTGGAGGGATGGTAGTACTGGTCATGGTAGTCCTTCAGCGCCTGCCAGGTCAGCTCGGGGATGTGCTCCGGGTCGCCGCCGAAATCGTTGCCGATGATGGAGCCCGGGAACGCGGTCCGCAGCATGTTGAGGCCGGCCAGGCGTTGCAGCGTCCACACGCCCTGCATCTCGGAATACACGGTGCCCTCGATGGTCAGCGGCGCGTCGGCGTCGTCCAGGCGATAGCGCCATGCTTCGGTGCGGTACACCTGCTCGTTCTCCATCAGCGTGGGGTTGAAGCAGCTGTCGGCGAAGTAATCCGCGTACTTCAGCAGCTGCGCCTCCGACAGGCTGGCGCAGGGATAGCTCGTAAACAGACTGCTGGTCATGGCGTTCCAGAAGGTGTTGTAGGTCTGGTTCTCCAGGTTGAACCACAGCGCCGACGACGGGTACTTCTCCGACCCCGCGGTGGTGGCGTGCTCGAACACGTGGGGCAGACCTGTGTTGTCGAGCTTATCGGTGAAGAACGTCAGGTCGAAGGCGCGGTTGATGTCGTCGTTGGCGATGTAGAACAGCTCCGCGCCGGTCTTCTGATGCTCGAAGCGCACGATCACGGCGTCCAACCGCGGATAGTCGCGCAGCTCCACGACCTCAAAGCCGTTCACGACTTCGCCGACCTGCGGCAGTGCGCCGGGCGCCGCCTCGGGTTCCTCGGCCTCGACGGGTTCCTCGGCCTCGGGTTCTTCCGCTTCGGCGGGTTCCTCCGTTTCCTCGGATTCCTCCGCTTCGGCGGGTTCTTCCGCTTCGGCGGGCTCTTCCGCTTCGGCGGGCTCTTCCGCTTCGGCGGGTTCCTCCGCTTCGGCGGGTTTCTCCGCTTCGGTGGGTTCTTCCGCTTCGGCGGGTTCCTCCGCTTCGGCGGGCTCCTCCGCTTCGGCGGGGGCTTCGCCTTCGGCGGCTTGGTCGGTCTCTACGGTTTCCGCCGCTTCGGCGGGGGCGTCGACGGACTCGGCTTCCGCCAGGGCGGCGGGCGCGAGCGTCGCGAGCACGCACAGGGCCAGCAACAGGGCAAGCAGACGTTTCATCGACAAACCTCCTGTGTAAATCTATGGTTTATACCCTATTATCCTTGCCCGGAATCGGTTTGTCAATACGGGCCGTGACATTTTCCGCGTTGACAGCGGGCCGCGGGGGCAATATAATGGAAACAGAACGTCCATCGAAGGGAAAGGATGCCCATGTTCCTGCTGTTGAGCCCCAACATCATACTCTTTGCCGCCGCGGTGATCCCCGCGCTGTACCTGCTGAGCTACGTGTACCGGCAGGACAAGGTCGAAAAGGAACCGCCGCAGTTGCTGCTGTCCCTGGTATTGCAGGGCATATTCGCCACCGTCATCGCCAAGATCCTCGAGCGCGCGGGGCTGTCCCTCGTGTCCCTGGTCGCGCGGGAGGGCACGGTGCTGTTCTCGGCGCTGCTGTACTTCGGCGTGGTGGCCTTCGCCGAGGAGGGCGCGAAGTACGCGCTGCTCAAGCGCCGCACCTGGAACCACCCGAACTTCAACTTCCGCTTCGACGGCGTGGTGTACGCGGTGTTCGTGTCGCTGGGCTTCGCGCTGTGGGAGAACGTGGGCTACGTGTTCAGCTACGGCCTGGGCACGGCCATGATCCGCGCCATCACCGCGGTGCCGGGCCACGCCTGCTTCGGCGTGTACATGGGCTGCTGGTACGGCGAGGCCTACGACCGCTTCCGCCGCGGCGACGAGCCCGGCAGCCGGACCCGCCGCATCATGGCGCTGCTGCTGCCCGCGCTGCTGCACGGCGCCTACGACTTCCTGGCCGACATGACCGGCCGCGTGTCCGCCTGGGTGTTCGTGCTGTTCGTGGCCGCGATGTTCCTGGTCACCTTCCGCGTCGTGCACCGGCTGTCCGAGGAGGACCGCTACATCCCCTGATCCCCGACCCCATCCCACGAAAGGCGACCCACCCATGAAGACAGCCATACTCAGCATCAACCTCTACACGCGCAGGATGAACTACGGCGCGGTGCTGCACAGCTGGTTCTTTCAGAAGCTGATGCTGCGGCGCGACGACGTGTCCTGCTGCGACATCGTGGACTACGTGCCCCGCTTCCGCGAACACCTGAACCCCAAGCTGCACTACATCCGCCGCCGGGCAAAGGTCAAGCCGTCGGAGTTCGTGAAGGGCCTCATACTGACGCCCACGTTCATGTGCCGCTGCGACCGCTTCTACCGCTTCTACCGCGAGCACCTGAAGATCAGCCAGGGCCGCTACACCCGCGCCGAGCTGGAGAAGGCCGACCTGCCCTACGACATCCTGTTCTTCGAAAGCGACGTCATCTGGTCCCCCGAGTACAACGGCGGCAAATTCGACCCGGTGTACTTCGGCGCGCTGGACAGCATGCGGGACATGGGCCGCGTCGCCTACTCCGCCAGCATGGGCAACGCCTACCTGACCGAGGCCAACTACGGCGAGCTGCGGGCGCTGTTGAAGTTCCCGGATTACATCTCCATGCGGGAGCGCTACGCCGCCGAGATCGTGCGCGGGCAGACGGACAAGCCCGTGGCGGACGTGATCGACCCGGTGCTGCTGGCCGATCCCTCGGACTTCGACGAGATCACCGGCAAATGCCCGGTGCGGGGGCGGTACGTGCTGATCTACAACCCCGTCTACCCCAACGAGGCGCTGACGAAGGCCGCCGAACGCTACGCGAAGGCGCGCGGGTTCCGGGTGGTGGAGGTCTCCGCCTACGTGCAGAACTCGCTGCGCCGCAAGACGTTTACCGCCGCGCGGATCGAGACTTTCCTCGCCCTGGTGCGCAACGCCGAGGCGGTGTTCTGCAACTCGCTCCACGGCACCTGCCTGTCGATACTGTTCCACCGGGAGTTCTTCGCCTTCGGCATCGAGGGCGGCGGGCGGAAGTACGAGGACCTTTGCGGCAAGCTGGGCCTCGAGGGCCGCTTCTGCCGGGATGCCGCACCGGACGCCGCGCCCATCGACTGGGCCCGCGTGGACGCGCGGCGGGAGGAGCTGCGGGCCGAATCACTGGCCTGGCTGGACGAGGCCGTCCGCGGCGCCTGGGCGCTGCGGCAGGAGCGGCTCGCGCGCGCGGGCACACCCTAGACGACATCCGGGAGGCGCACATGCGATCATTCATGTATACCATCAAGGCGCCGGTGGGCATGCACGCCCGCCACGCGGGGCTGCTGGTGCGGGAAGCCCAGCGCTGGAAGTCCGACGTCACGCTGTCGAAGGGCGACAAGTCCACGGACGCCAAGCGCATCCTGGGCGTGATGGGCCTGGGCGCGAAGCAGGGCGATCTCGTCCGGATCGACGTGGAGGGCGAGGACGAGGACGCCGCCGCCCTGAAGCTGAAGGCGTTCCTGTGGGAGCACTTCTGACATGGGCGAGGCGTCCAACGTCGCCCGCTGGCGCGTGCTGTTCTCCGGCCGGGTGCAGCACGTGGGCTTTCGCTATACCGCCTATTACCTGGCCAGGGGCCTGTACCTGACGGGCTGGGTGGACAACCTGCCCGACGGCCGGGTGGTATTGGAGGCGCAGGGCAGCCCGCTGCGGCTCCAGCGGCTGGTGGCCCAGCTCCGGAGCCAGCCGCACATCCGCGTGGACCGCGCGGAGATCGAGAAGCTCGATCCCGTGCCCTGGGAACGCCGCTTCGAGGTGCGCGGCTACGACCGCTGATCCCCTTGCAGAACCGCGCCCCGGCGGGAACAATCCCGTCGGGGCGCGGCGAAGGAGGGAGATTTGGATGAAAAACATCTATGTCAACGACAGGCGCTTCCCTGTCGACGGACACAGTATAGCAGGGAAAGCTAAAACGAAGCTTAAAGGATTGTAAAAAGGGGGTACGCCCATGTCCGAAGTCACCACCGCCGTGCAGATCGTGCTGCCGCAGCACTGCAACGGCTACCGCAAGCCGCGCCTGTTCGGCGGGCAGATCATGGCGTGGATCGACGTCGTCGGCGCGGTGGCGGCCCGCCGCTACGCGCAGAGCGCCGTGACCACGGTGTGCGTGGACAACCTGAACTTCCTCAGCGCCGCCTACCTGAACGACACCATCGTGCAAGAGGCCCGCGTCACCTGGACGGGCCGCACCTCGCTGGAGGTTCGCGTGGACAGCTACGTGGAGCAGCTCGACGGCGCACGCCGGCGGGTGAACCGGGCCTACGTGGTGTTCGTGGCGATCGACGACGAGGACCAGCCCATCCCCGTGAAGCCCTTCACGCCCCGCAGCGAGGAGGAAATCGCCGAGTTCGAGGCCGCCGAAGCCCGCCGCAGGATACGGCTGGGGCGGTGATTTCCAACCGGTCAACGAAATAAGCGCCCCGCCATGCGGCGGGGCGCTTCAAAGTGGCAAGAACGGCCGGCCTGCGGTTGCGGCCTTTATCGGCGCTCTGCCCTTTCAGCATCGCAGCAGGTCCTTCACCACTTCCGCGGCGATGACCATGCCCATGGCGGGCGGCACGAAGGCGGTGCTGCCGGGGGCGGCGCGGCGGGGGCGCTCCCCCGGCCCGGCGTCGGGGTCGGGCACGTCCAGCGGCGTCTGCGCCGGCTCGGTGGAATAGACCACCTTCAGCCGCGCCACGCCCCGTTTGCGCAGCTCGCGGCGCATCACCCGGGCCAGCGGGCAGGCGGAGGTATCGTAGATGTCCGCCACCGCCAGCTTCGTGGGGTCCAGCTTGTTGCCCGCGCCCATGGCGCTGACGATGGGCACGCCCAGCGCCGCGCAGCGCACGGCCAGCTCCAGCTTGGCGGCGACCATGTCCACCGCGTCCACCACGTAGTCAAACCGCGCGAGGTCCACCCGGTCGGCATTCTCGGGCACGTAGAACACCGCGTGCCCGGCGATCTCGGCCTCCGGGGAGATGGCCCGCAGCCGCTCGGCCATGGCGTCGGCCTTGGGGTGGCCCAGGGTATCGTGGGTGGCGATGATCTGGCGGTTCAGGTTGGTCAGGGCCACCACGTCGCCGTCGAACACCTCCAGCGCGCCGATGCCGCTGCGCACGAGGGCTTCCGCCGCATGGCCGCCCACGCCGCCCACGCCGAACACGGCCACCCGCTTCGACCACAGCTTCTCCAGCCCTTCCGCGCCGATCAGCCGCTCCAGCCGCGCAAACTGCTCCATGCGCCCACCTCCCGTCAGTTAATTATACCATCCGTGTCAAGAAACCCCGGGAGGGCGGCGCCTTCCCGGGGTTCGGATCGGATACGCTTACTTCTTGACCGTCAGCGTCAGCACGATCTTCTTCTTGTTATTGAGCGTCACGGTGATCTTGGCCTTGCCCGCCTTCTTCGCGGTGATGAGGCCGCCCTTCGTGACCGCCGCCACCTTCTTGTTGGAGGACTTGCAGGTCTTGATGCCCGCGTCCGCCACCAGTTGCAGCAGGTCGCCCGCGTACATGGTGCGCTTGCCCTTCTTGTTGAAGGCCAGGGTCTCCGGGCCGAAGTCCACCGCGGTGAACTTCTCCGCCACCAGGGTGCAGGCGGGCACTCTGTATTGCGTGAAATTCTCGTGCACGCCCTCCTCGTCCTCGTACGGGCGGGCGCTGGCCGCCAGCGCCTGGGCGTTCTTGGCATAGAGCGCGCAGTGGGAGAGGTCCAGCGCCTCCAACTGGGTGCCGGTGAGGGTCAGGATGTTCAGCTTGTTCAGCCGCCCCAGGGTCAGGCTGGTCAAGTTGGGGTTGCCCTGGGGATCCAGCACGATGAGGTTCGGGCACCCGCTGACATCCAGGCTGGTCAGCGCGTTGCCCCAGCAGTGCAGTTGCTTCAGGCTGGTGTTGCCCGACAGCACCAACTGCGCCATGCCGTTGTCGCGGCAATACAGCTCGACCAGGCTGGACAGGCCGCTGACGTCCAGAGACTTGAGGGGGTTCTGGTCGCAGAACAGCGTGTTCAGCTTCTTGAGGCCGGAAACGTTCAGGCTTTCCAGCCCGGCGTTGCTCAGGAAAGCCGACTGCAGATTCTTCATGCCGCTGAGGTCCAGCGAGCCGAGGTGGTTGTCGTTGTTGTCCAGGGCCAGCACGGTCAGCTTTTTACATCCCTCGACGCGCGCCCGGTCGGCGTCGTTCAGGGTCATGCCGCCGAACACCAGCACGTCCAGCTCCGTCAGGTACTCGATGCCCTCCAGGCTGGCGATGATGTCGTTCGGGTAATCGTCGATGGAGTGGACGAGATACTTCGCGTTTTTGATCTCCTTCGAGGACAGCTTGCCGTCCTTGTCGGTGTCGAAGTTTTCCAGCACGTACTTCTGCAGCGCGGCGTCCGGGAAGGCGCTCGCGATGCTCTCCACCACGATGGCGGCGGCGTTCGCCTCGGCCGCCGGCTCCTGCACGTCCGCCTCCAGCGCGATCTCCTCCGGCGCTTCCTCGGCCGCTTCGTCGGCCACGGCCGCGTTCTCGCCCGCGATCTCACCGGCTTCCACGGTGATCGCCCCGCCGTCGGCTGCCTCCGCGGGGATCTCCTCCGCCAGCGCCGCGGGCAGCAGGCCCGCCAGCAGCGTCAGCACCAGCGCAAGCGCCAGCAGCAGCTTCGTCTGTCTCTTCATACCGATTCCTCCCCATCTTTTTTGCAGTTCCGAAGTCTCTTCCCTGCCTTGATATAATAATACTACACCATACCATGCGCATCCGTCAATACGCCGGATATGATCTGGCCGGCCATTCCTCGCCGGTCCGGTCGTGCTTCGCTCGTTCGCTCGCCGTTCCGCGATTCCGTGGCCGTTCGCCCAATAAAAAAGAGGGGCTGTTTCTTACGATTGCTGTCAATCGCTTTGAAACAGCCCCTTGTCAGTGCGGCCGACGGGACTTGAACCCGTACGGTCTCCCACACGCCCCTCAAACGTGCGCGTATGCCTATTCCGCCACGGCCGCATGGACATTGATATTATACACATCCGGCCCCGAAATGTCAAGGCCAAAATGGGAAATTGACGGCGTCATATGGGCAACTGCATCATCAGCGGGATGAGCGCCAGGCTCAGCAGCGTGCTGAGCAGCATGACGTTCGCGGCGGTGTCCTGCCCCTCGCCCAGCATTTCGGAGAAGGACAGCACCACGCTGGCCACGGGCACGCAGCAAAGGATGTACACGCTACGCACGAAGTCGCGCTCCACGGGCAGCAGCCGGCACACCAGCAGCGCCGCCAGCGGGAACACGATCATCTTCAACCCGATGGCCAGGTACTGGATCGGCCGGGTGAACATGGGCTTCCAGCGCATCAGCGCCAGCCGCATGCCCAGTATGAGCATGCACAGGGGCGTGGCCATCCTGCCCAGCAGCGCGACCATGTCCGCCAACTGGCCCGTGAGGTGCACGTCCGCGAAGAACAGCACCAGCGCGAACGCCATGGACAGGCTCATGGGGTTCAGGAAGATCTTCCGCACGCTCATGTACTTCCGGTCGCGGGTGATGATGAAGGAGCCGACCGTCCACATCAGTATGTTCATCGCCAGCGAGAACACCGAGGAAAAGGCCACCGCCTGCGGGTAGTGGGGCAGCAGCGCCTCCAGCAGCGGGATGCCCATGAAGCCCACGTTGCCGCAGGCCGCCGCCGCGGTGCAGATGCGGTAGGTGACGATCTGCTGCTTTTTCCTGAGGGCGAAGTACACCGCGCCGAGCATCAGCCCCATCAGCCCCAGCGCCAGCAGCGTGCACACGCCCAGGTAGCGCAGCATGGTGGGCGTGCACTCGATCTTCTGCATGGTGTACAGCGTCTGGAACGGCGTGCACAGGTACAGCAGCAGCGTGACCGTCGGCGCGATGGCGTCGGGCTTCAGGAGTCGCGTCTTCATCATGAGCCAGCCGGGCACGGCGTACAGCAGCATGATGACCACGGTGGTGAGGGTGATGGTAAAGCTCATGGCAGGCCTCCGGGGGAATGTGGGAATGGCAAACGGCGGGCTACCGGGCGGCGTCCTGCGCCGCGATGCGCTCGGCGAGGTCATTGAGGTACACCCAGCGCTCGGTCTTTCGGTCCAGCTCGACCTCCAGGCGCTGCTTCTCCCCGGTCAGCTCCGTGAGGCGGACGTAGTCGCTGGCGTGGGCGGCGATGTCCGCATCGCACGCCGCGATCTGCGCCTCCAGCGCGGTGATGTCGGCGTCGATGGTCTCGTACTCGCGCTGTTCCCTGAACGAGAACCGCAGTTTCTTCGGGCGCTCGTCGCGCCGGGGCTCGGCGGGCTTTTTCGCGGCGGCGGGCTTCTCCCGCTCCGGCGCCCTGCGCTGGGCCAGGTAGTCGCGGTGGTTGCCCACGTAGCGGTTCACCGCGCCGTCGCCGGTGACCTCGAAGATGGCGCCGGCCATCTTGTCCAGGAACCAGCGGTCGTGCGACACGGCGATGACCGCGCCGGGGAAGGCGTCCAGGTAGTCCTCAAGGATGGTCAGCGTCTCGATGTCCAGATCGTTGGTGGGCTCGTCCAGCAGCAGTATGTTCGGCGCGGCCATCAGTATGCCCAACAGGTACAGCCGCCGGCGCTCGCCGCCCGACAGCCGGGCGATGGGTGTGTGCTGCATGTCCGGCGTAAACAGGAAGCGCTCCAGCATCTGGCTGGCGGAGATGCGGCCCTCGTCGGTCAGCACCGACGGCGCGATCCCGTGGATGTACGCCCACGGCTTCTGCGCGGGGTCCAGCTCCCGCCCCTCCTGCGTGAAGTACCCCAGCCGCACCGTGCCGCCGAAGCGCACCGTGCCGGCGTCGGGCGGCAGCGTCCCCGCGATCAGGTTCAGCAGCGTGCTCTTGCCCGCGCCGTTTTTCCCCACGATGCCGATGCGGTCGTCGCGCAGCACGGTGTAGGAGAAGTCCTCGATGACGGGCTGCCCGCCGTAGGCCTTCGACACGTGCGACAGCTCGACGGTCATCCTGCCCAGCCTCGACGCTGCGGCGGCCATGCGCACCTGCCGATCCTCCTCGGGCGCGGCCTGCTCCTTCAGCGCCTCGTAGCGGGCGATGCGCTCGGTGCTCTTGGTGGAGCGCGCGCGGCAGCCCCGCATGATCCATTCGCGCTCCTTCTTCAGCAGCGCCTGGCGCTTGCGCTCGCCGGCCTGGGCCATCTCCAGGCGCTGAGCCTTGAGCTCCAGGTAATCGGAGTACCGGGCGTCGTACTGGTACAGGCTGCCGTGGGACAGCTCCGCGATGCGCGTGGTGACGCGGTCCAGGAAGTAGCGGTCGTGCGTGACCATCACCAGCCCGCCGGTGAAGCGCGCCAGCCGCTGCTCCAGCCAGGCCACCATCTCGCCGTCCAGGTGGTTGGTGGGCTCGTCCAGCACCAGCACGTCCGCCGGGTGCACGAACACCGAGGCCAGCGCCACGCGCTTGCGCTGCCCGCCGGAGAGTTCCCCCACCTTCCGGTCGAACGCCGTAATGCCCAGCTTCGTCAGGATGGTCTTCGCCTCGTACTCGTTGAGGGCGCGGAACTCCGGGGGAAAGTCGGCGAACACCTGCTCCAGCACGGTGTTGTCGTCGTCCATCGTCGGGGTCTGGGGCAGGTAGGCCAACTGCACGTTGGGGTCGCGGCTCACCCGGCCCGCGTCCGGCGCCTCCACGCCCGCCAGCACCTTGAGCAGCGTGCTCTTCCCGGCGCCGTTCACGCCGATGAGCCCCACGCGATCCCCCGCGTTCAGGTACAGCGTGACGTCCTCCAGCAGCTTCCTGCCGCCGTAGTCCTTCTTCAGCCCCTCCGCCGTCAGCAGCACGCTACCGCCTCCACGATGACATGATGGTTCGGCCGACCGCCCGTTGCGCCGGTCGCCCAGGCCATTATAGCACGATTCCCCGGCGCGAAAAAGCGCGATTGTATGAAAGCGGGCATGAAAAACGCCCCGCGGGCGGGACGTTTTCGCGGCTACAGCTTCTTGATGAAGCAGCGCCGGCGCTTGTGCTGCTCGGTGTGGAACAGCTTCCACTGGCTCAGGACCTTCTCGTTGCTCTCCAGCATCGGCCCGCTCTCGGCCCGCTTCAGCCCCATGGCCTGGCTGCCCTTCAGGACGTGGTTCAGCAGGATGGCGTTGATGCCGGTGTTCTGGAAGTCCGGGCGCACGGCGATCAGGAACAGGTCCAGCGTGTCGTTCACCCGCAGCGCCCGCAGCACGCCCAGCCAGCCCAGCGGGAACAGCCGGCCCCGGCTCTTCTTCAGCGCCGCCGCCATGGAGGGCGCGGACACCGCGAACGCCGCCAGCTCGCCCTTCCTGTCCAGCAGGAAGCAGGCCAGCTCCGGGTTGATGAGCGGTATGAACTTGTCGGCGTAGCGCCGCACCTGCCGCTCGTCCAGCTCCACCGTGCCGTACAGCCCGGCGTAGCAGACGTTGATCATGTCGAACACCTTGCGGATCAGCGGCGGATAGTCCCGGCGGGAGCGCAGCCGCACGATCTCCACGCCCGCGCTGCGCTGCACGCGCCCGGCCAGCCTCTCGAGCCGCTCCACGGTGGGCGCGTCGTAGGGGATGTCGATCAGGTACTCCACCCAGTCCACGTCCTTGGCGTAGCCCAGGCGCGACAGGTGCTCGACGTAATAGGGATGGTTGTAGTAGGTAATGAACATCCCCTTGCGGTCGAAGCCCTCCACCAGCATGCCCTCGCGGTCCAGGTCCGTGAACCCCAGCGGGCCGTGGACCTCGTCGCAGCCCTTCTCCCGCGCGAAGTCCTCCACCGCGCGGAACAGCGCCGCGGACACCTCCGGGTCGTCGATGAAGTCCACCTGCGTGAAGCGCATGCGGTTGGTGTGCCACTTCTCGTTGGCGCGCCGGGACAGTATGGCCCCGATGCGCCCCACGATCTCCCCGTCCCGCCACGCCAGCCAGCACTTCGCCTCGCAGTAGGCGAAGGCGGGGTTTTTCTTCGGGTTCCAGTCGCTCAGGTCGTCGCCGATCATCGGCGGGATGTACTGGGGCACGTCCCGGTAGAGCCGGTTCGGATAGTCCACGAACGCGCGCAGCTCCGAGCGGCCCCTGACCTCTCTCACTTCCACCATGCTGTTGTTTTCCCCTCAACCGTAATGGATTCTTCCCCTCCGCACAAGTATAGCACAACGCCGGGCGGGTGTAAATGGACCGCCCGGTTAAACGTCGGCAGGACAAAGGGGAACCCCTCGCGGGATTCCCCCTCCGCCGGCCGTCGCGGCTTACTTCACGACGCCCTTCTGCAGGATGATGTTGGCGTACAGAGCGGTCTCGCCGGTGGCGATGATGGCGTAGGCCTTCTTCGCCTCCTCGTAGAACTGGAAGCGCTCGATGTTGCCCACCTTGGTGCCGGGCTCGTGCTTCTCGACGATCCGCTTGTACTCGTCCCAGATGGGGGTCTCCACCGGGTCGCCGGGCACGACTTCCATCAGGTTCACGGGCTTTTCCACGTAGGGATCGAGCGGCATGAGCTGCAGTATGGCGTCCAGGATCTCCGGCACGCCGTGGCCGTCCAGGCGCACCAGCTTGCAGTTCTTGGCGATGGACGCCGCCGGGAAGTTGCCGTCGCCGATGCAGAGGGTGTCGCCGTGGCCCATCTCCATCAGGATCTTGAGAAGCTCGGGGGTCAGGATGCTGGGAATGCCTTTCAACATGGGGTACACGTCCTTTCGATGATGCTTTCGCGGGAAATCCGCCACCGGTATTATTATAAGGGCGGAAGGGGGATTTGTCAATTTACGGATAACATGGCCGCGCGATGGATTTGTACTTCTCCCCCGCCCCGCGCGATTGACAAACCGCGCCGACGGTGATAGAATGAAGGCACAAATTTTAAACAAACGAGGCGCATCACCATGCAGGATATGTACTACAAGATGACCATCGCCGGCCTGGAGCGCAGGCTCCCGCTCTGCCCGATCAGCGAGACGCTGATGATCGGCGCGTTCGTGATCTTCGGCGACCCCGAGCTGACCACCGCCTGCGCGGCGGAACTGTTGAAGCGCTGCCCCGAGCACGACGTGCTGATCACCGCCGAGTCCAAGGGCATCCCGCTGGTGTGCGAGATGGCGCGCCTGGCGGGCAACGAGCGCTACGTGCTGGCCCGCAAGTCCGCCAAGCTCTACATGCGCAACGTGTTCTCCGCCGACGTGCGCTCCATCACCACCGGCCACCCGCAGACGCTGTACCTGGACGGCGCGGACGCCGAGTACATGAAGGGCAAGCGCGTCGTGATCGTGGACGACGTGATCAGCACCGGCGAATCGCTGCAGGCGCTGGAGACGCTGGTGGACAAGGCCGGCGGCAACATCGTGGGCCGCATGGCGATCCTGGCCGAGGGCGAGGCCGCCGACCGCGACGATCTGATCTTCCTCGAAAAGCTCCCCCTGTTCGACCGCGCCGGCAACGCGCTGTAAGGGCAGACGACGAAAGCCCCTCCGCATGGCGGAGGGGCTTTCGTATTTTGGGGACCGCGGCGACCGTCCCGGGACCGTCGGCGCCTATTGCGCCTTCACCAGCCCCTTCGCCACCAGGTAGGAGCCGTCCATCCACTTCACCTCGTCGGCCTTGAGCCTGGAATACCTGGCGATGTTCTTCAGCAGCAGCCTGGCGCGGCTCAGGGGCAGCAGGGCGGGCCGGAAGTCGTTGCCGCCCCGCTTCAGCGTGACGGCGGTGGGGATGATGTCGATGCCCATGTCCTCCACGCCCGAGGCGGACACGGCAAAGCGCTGGCGGAAGATCAGCGTGCGCTTGTCGCTGGGGTTGCCGTTGCCGCCGAAGCAGAAGTTGCCCAGGCTGTACACGATGTACTTGCCCTTGTACTTCTCGATGCCCCCGAACACGTGGGGATGGCTGCCCAGCACCACGTCCGCGCCGGCCTCGATGGCCGCGCGGCCCAGCTTGCGCTGCTGCTTGGTGGCGCGGTACACGCCCTCGTCGCCCCAGTGCATGCACACGATCAGCAGGTCGCAGTTCTCGCGCTCGGCCTTCACCGCGTCGTAGACCTGCCTGGCGCTGTACTGCCAGCGGGTGAAGCCCATGGAGGAGATCCGCACGCCCCGCACCGTGGTGGTGTAGACCTTGCCGAAGCCGCTGACGCCGATGCCCGCCTTCTCCAGCACGTCGGCCGTCTCCTTCAGCCCCTCCACGTCGTAATCCAGCGCGTGGTTGTTGGCCACGTTGCAGATCTCCACGCTGGAGCCGGACAGGATCTTCACGTACCCGGGCTTGCCCTTGAACGTGTACATCTTGCGCACTCGGGGCTTTGTGCGCTTGGTGAGCGGGCCCTCCAGGTTCACGATGGTCAGGTCGTCGGCCTCGAACACCGGGCGCACCTTGGAGAAGAAGTAGTCGTAGCCGTACTTGCGCACGTAGGCGTCGAAGTCGTCGTCCCCGCCGTGGGGCGCGTCGCCGCCCAGCGTGCAGTCGCCCACGGCGGAAATGGTGATCATCGCCGTGTCCGTCGGCGCGTCGTCCCCCGGCGCGACGGCCTCGAAGGTCTCCTCGCCCTCCTCCTCCAGGTCGTCCTCGGGGAGCGCGTCCTCCGCGCCGTCGCCCTCGAACACGAACGCATCCGCCGCCGGGGCGGTGGTCTCGGCCCCCGCCAACTGGTTGGGGTCGGGCGCCAGGGTCTCCAGCGGCGGCACGGTCTCCATGGCCTCCTCCGCCCTGGCGGAGAAGCCCAGGAAAGCGAGGGCGTCCGCGACGGACATTGCTCCGCGCGCGGACGCCTCGGTTTCTTCGGTGGGCTCGTCCTCCTCCGGTACGGCGATCAGGGTGCCCTGAAAGCTGCCGGGGGTCAACGGCGGCGCGGCCACCTCCACGCCGTTCTGGCGGAGGAACCACTTCATGTCCCGGGTCGGCCGCGCGGCGCCGTTCACGCAGGCCATGCCGTACACCGACGAGACCGTCAGCACCGTGAGCACCGCCAGCACCACCCAGCGCACCCAGACCTTGCCGAACAGGGCCTCGTGCGCGGCGGCCCGGAAGTCGTCGTAGCGGCGCTTCATGCGGCGGATGCTCCGCCGGATGCCGCGGGTTTTCTTCGCGAATCTGCTCCTGGCCATGGGATGCCTCCGTAACATTCGTAATCCATTATAGTATAGCGCAACGCCGAAAAAAAGTCTTGAAATCACCCCATTCTTTGGATTGGCTCAACAGAATCGCAACAGTTCGCAACACAATCGCAACCTGCGCCGCCGCCATGCCGCGAAAGCGGACGACATTCGCCCGAACCCGCCGCGCAGAGGGCGCGCTCCGGGCGCCTTCCCGGCGTCCAAAAGGCGATCAGGGGCGCCCAACGGGCGCCCCTGATCGGGGGGATGCGGGGGGCACATTACCCCACGGTGTTCTCGTTCTGCGCGGGCTCCTCGAAGCCGAAGCCTCCGGCGTCGTCCAGGTCGGGGCTGCCCAGCTCCACCTGCGTCTCCGCCTCGTCCTCCTGGAACAGGGCGTCCGCGGCGGCGCGGTCCGTCGGCGTCAGCGCGCCGGTGACCGCGGCGTTGGCGGCGTCGAGCTGCTCCTGCGTCATGATGCCGGACCACACCAGGTAGTTGTCGGGCATCCAGAGCGTGTCGGCGGCGCTCATGCCCCGGGAGATCTTCGCCACGGCCTTCAGCAGCTTCGCGCCCGCCTTCCCGCCCATGGGCTTGGGCTGGTAGTCGTTCTTCTTGGCGGAGGAGGAATAATAGGCCGGGATGATGTTGATGCCCGCGTCGCTGACGCCCTCGGTGGGCGAATAGCGCAGCGTCTGCTGGAACACCAGGCAGCGCTTGTCCTTGCCGAACGGGTTGCCGCCGAAGCAGAAGTTGCCCAGGCTGTACACGATGTACTTGCCCTTGTACTTCTCCAGCGCGCCGTATACGTGGGTGTGCGTGCCGATGACCAGGTCCGCGCCGGCGTCGATGGCCGCGTAGCCCATCTTGCGCTGCTGCTTGTCGGGCTTGAACTTCTTCTCCCAGCCCCAGTGGATGCTGACGATCAGTATGTCGCAGTCCCGCCGGGCCAGCGTGACGGCCTTTTTGACGTCCGAGGCGGTGTGGTCCCACTTGGTGAAGCCCAGCGAGGTCACGCGCACGCCCTTGACGGTGGTGCTGTAGGCGTAGTCGAAGCCGCTGACGCCGATGCCCGCCTGCTCCAGCACCTCCTGTGTCTGTTTGAGGCCCTTCGCGCCGTAGTCCATGGCGTGGTTGTTGGCCACGTTGGCGATCTCCACGCTGGAGCCGGACAGGATCTGCACGTAGTCGGGGCTGCCCTTGAAGGCGTAGTACTGGCCCTTCCTGCGGTCCTTGGAGGTGGTCAGCGGGCCCTCCAGGTTGACGATGGTCAAATCGTCCTTCTCGAAGATGGAGCGCCAGTTGCTGAAGAAGTAGTCGTAGCCCTTCTTCTTGACCGCCTGGCTGAACTTCTTGTCGGTCTTGTTGCGGTGCGCGCCGCCCAGCGTGCAGTCGCCCACGGCGGTAATGGTGATCTCCGCGGGATAGGTGGGCGCGGTGACGTCGGAAAATATGCCCGTGCCCGCGGTCTCGTCCTCCGCCGCTGCTTCCGCACCGGCGTCCGTCGCTTCGGCGTCGGCGTCGTTCGCGTCGGCGTCGGCGGCCGTTTCGTCCTGCGCCGCGCCGTCCGCCGCCTCCGCCTCGTCCTGGGCGAAGAAGTCGTCGCCCGCCGCCGCGTCGGCGGCATCCTCCGCGCCGGCGTCGTCGTCGAAGAACGCGAAGTCCGCGTCATCGGCGGGGGCGAAGGCGTCCGCGCCGGCGATCTGCGCCTGTACGCCGGGCGCTTCGGACGATTCCTCCGAAGCCAGGTCAAAGCTCAGGTCCGCATCGGACTCCGCCGCCGCAGGCAGGCTCGCGCACACCAGCAGCGCCGCCAGCAGCAGCGCCAGCATCGAAAGGCTCCTCCGAGCCCGCATCCTCTCGCCCATATCGGCCTCCGTCGTAATCATGCAGTTTTGTATTTCCATTATACTCCATTCCCCCGGCCCCCGCAAGGCCTTTTCGCGACCGCGCGGCGGAAAGGCGAAAAGCCTCAGAGGGGCGAGAAAGGCCGTCCTGCGGATGCGGGAGCTTACCAAATCGTAAGTGACCAAATCCGCAGGGCGGCCTGACGCAGCAAGCGGAGATTCCCTCCGCGTTAGCAATCGTTCAGGGAATCTCCGCGGTTGCGGCCTTTATCGACGCTCTGGACGCCCCGCGGCGCGGGGCGTCCAGGACTGCCGGCCGCTTACAGCGGCATGGCGTTGTTTTTCCGGTCCAGCACGGAATTGTCCAGCCCGACCTGCTTGGCCTGGCGATTCTGGAAGAACTTCTCGGCGACCTGCGGGAACAGGGCGTAGCTGAGCACGTCCTCCTCCTGGGTGTAGTACTGGCCCATCTCCTTGCGGAACTCGTCCAGGTGCTTCACGCCGTAGCTCTTGTCCTCCACGGGACGGCAGGTGATGACCTTCTGGTCGCCGATGACCTGCTTGCGCACTTCCTCGTTCACCGGGGCGGGCAGGCGGCCGTACTCGCCGCGCATCAGGCCCTGGCTCTCCTTGGGGCACATCTTGTAGCGCTGGCCGGTGAGCACGTTCATGACGGCCTGGGTGCCGACGATCTGGGACGTGGGGGTGACCAGCGGCGGATAGCCGAAGTCCTCGCGCACGCGCGGCACCTCCGCCAGCACCTCGTACAGCAGGTCGGACTTGCCCGCCTGCTTGAGCTGGTTGATCAGGTTGGAGAGCATGCCGCCCGGCACCTGGTACTTCAGGGTGTTCACGTCCACGCGCAGCACCTTGGGATCGAGGATGCCCTGGTCCTGCAGCTTCTGGGCGACGCCGCGGAAGTGCTCGGTGGCCTGGGTGATCAGGTTCAGGTCCAGGCCCGTGTCATACTCGGTGCCGGCCAGGGTGGCGACCAGCGGCTCGGTGGCGGGCTGGGAGGTGCCGTTGCCCAGAGGGGACAGCGCGCAGTCCACGATGTCCACGCCGGCCTCGATGGCCTTCAGGTTGGTCATGTCGCCGATGCCCGCGGTGTTGTGGGTGTGCAGGTGCACCAGCGTGGTGGGCTTCAGGGCTTCCTTCAGGGACTTCACCAGCGAGTAGGCCTTGTAGGGCAGCAGCAGGTTGGCCATGTCCTTGATGCAGATGTTGTCCGCGCCCAGCTTTTCCAGCTCCAGCGCCAGGTTCACGAAGTACTCCTCCGTGTGCACGGGGCTGATGGTGTAGCTCAGCGCCACTTCGCAGATGCCGCCGTACTTCTTGGTGGCCCGGATGGCGGGCTCCAGGTTGCGGGTATCGTTGAGGGCGTCGAAGATGCGGATGACGTCGATGCCGTTCTTGATGGACAGGCGGGTGAACTCGTCCACCACGTCGTCGGCGTAGTGGCGATAGCCCAGGATGTTCTGGCCGCGGAACAGCATCTGCAGCTTGGTGTTGGGCAGCGCCTTCTTCAGCTGGCGCAGCCGCTCCCAGGGATCCTCGTTCAGGAAGCGCAGGCAGCTGTCAAACGTGGCGCCGCCCCAGCACTCCAGGGAATAGTATCCGACCTTGTCCAGCACCTCGCAGGCGGGCAGCATGTCCTCCAGGCGCATGCGGGTCGCGGCCTGGGACTGGTGCGCGTCGCGGAGGATGGTCTCGGTGATCATAACTTTCTTCGCCATGGTAATCTCCTCCTAATTTCAGGAACCAGGGTCGGGGGAACGGAGAACAGCGGGGAAGGCGGGCGCAAATCCCGTTTCCCGCGGCCCGTTCCCTCGCCGGATTATTTCGCAAACAGCGCGATGAACACGCCCGCGGCGACTGCGGAACCGATGACGCCGGCCACGTTGGGACCCATGGCGTTCATCAGCAGGAAGTTGCCGGGATCGGCCCGCTGGCCCTCCTTCTGGGACACGCGCGCCGCCATGGGCACGGCGGAAACGCCGGCCGAGCCGATGAGCGGGTTGATGGTGCCGCCGGAGAGCACGTTCATCAGCTTCGCCAGCAGCACGCCGCCGGCGGTGCCGAAGCCGAACGCCACGACGCCCAGCACCACGATCTTGATGGTGGACAGCGTCAGGAAGGTGCTGCCCTGGGTGGTGGCGCCGACGGTCAGCCCCAGGAAGATGGTCACGATGTTGATCAGCTCGTTCTGGGCGGTCTTGGAGATGCGCTCCACCACGCCGCAGACGCGCATCAGGTTGCCCAGCATCAGCATGCCCACCAGCGAAGCCGCGTCGGGCAGCAGCAGGGACACGATGATGGTAACCACGATGGGGAAGACGATGATCTCGGTCTTGCTGACCGGGCGAAGCTGCGCCATGCGGATCTTGCGCTCCCGCTCGGAGGTCAGCGCGCGCATGATGGGCGGCTGGATGACCGGCACCAGCGCCATGTAGCTGTAGGCCGCTACGGCGATGGGGCCCAGCAGGTGGGGCGCCAGCTTGGTGGTGACGAAGATGGCCGTGGGGCCGTCCGCGCCGCCGATGATGCCGATGGAGCCGGCCTCGCGGGCGGAGAAGCCCATGGCCTTCGCGCCGATGAAGGTGAGGAAGATGCCCAGCTGCGCGGCGGCGCCCAGCAGCAGGCTCTTCGGGTTGGCGATCAGCGGCGCGAAGTCGGTCATGGCGCCCACGCCCATGAAGATGATGGGCGGGAAGATGCCCCACTTGACGCCGTGGTACAGGTAGTACAGCAGGCCGCCGTTGGCCGTCTGCAGGCTGTACTGCATCATGCCGGTGGCCTCGTTGAAGCGGTAGGTGACGTCGGTCATGTCCTTGCCCAGGCGCTTGGCGGCCACGGCGGCATCCTTCAGCGTTTCATAGAAGGTGAAGGTGGGGTGGCTCATCAGGCCCGCGGCGGGCAGGTTCGCCAGCAGCATGCCGAAGGCGATGGGCAGCAGCAGCAAAGGCTCGAACTGCTTGACGATCGCCAGGTACAGCAGCAGGCAGGCCACGGCGATCATGGCGTACTGCCGCCACTCGCCCTTGACAAAGCCGGTGGACAAGGCGATGTTCTTCAGGCCCTGGACGACGGAGATGTCGGGGTCCTCGCTGGCCTTGCTGGCCTCGGCCACCGCCTCGGCCACTTCGCCGGCGTCGGCGACCTCGTTGAGCATGTACTCCGAAGCGGGCGCGGCGGCCTCGGCGGGCGCCTCGACCTGTTCCGCCGTCTCCGCGGGGGCGGCGGCGTCCGTATTCGCTACGGTTTCCGCGATGGCCCAGCCCGCGAGCAGCATGAACAGGATCAGCAGGCACGCAAAGGCGCGCGTCGCGCTGCTCTTCTTGATCTTGAACATTCGTGAACCCTCCCGACGATTAGTTCAGGGAAATCATCAAGTCGCCGGTATTCACGGTGGCGCCCTTGGATACGTTGATGGAGGCGACGGTGCCGTCGCAGGGCGCGGCGATCTCGTTTTCCATCTTCATGGCCTCGAGGATCAGCAGGGTCTGGCCGTTCTTCACGGCCTGGCCGACGGCGACCTTCACGTCCAGCACGGTGCCGGGCATGGGGGCGTTCACGGGCTTGGCGCCGGCGGGCGCGGCGGCGGGGGCAGCCTTCGGGGCGGGCGCGGCCTTGGGGGCGGCGGGCGCGGCGGCTACGGGCGCGGCGGCGGGGGCGGCGACGGGCGCGGCGGCAAAGGTGGGCGCGCCGCCGATTTCTTCGACTTCAACTTCGTAGGCCTGGCCATTGACGGTGATCGCAAACTTGCGCATGATTTGTTCCTCCCTAATGATATGTCGTCATACTGTGGTTCCGCCGGCCGTACAGCCGTCGGCTGAGCGGCGGGCGGAAGCGGATGTTTGTTTCCCGGCAAACCGGCGAATGGTTCGTGGCTGGCTGCCGGCGGCGATTTGCTAGAACCGATAGACCTGCTCGGCGCGGGCGGTGCGCTTCCAGCCGGAAACGCGGCGCACCTTGCGCACCACCAGGGACTTGTTGGAGCTGTCGAAGGCCGCGATGGCGGCGGCGATGACGGCGATCAGCTCGGGATCGGTCACCTCTTCGGCGGGCTCCTCCACCGGTGCGGGCGCGGGCGCGGGGGCCGGCGCGGGCGCGGCCTTGGCGGCTTCCTTCGCGGCCTTGCCGGAAGTGAACGCCGCGAACACGGCGCCCATGATCTTCACGGCCACGATCAGGATCGTCAGGCCCAGGAACACGATGAACAGGCCGATGACGGCGGTGATGCCACCGTAGGACAGTGCGTTTAAAATACCCATTTCGGCCCCTCCTTACAGCGGCATGTTGCCGTGCTTCTTGGCGGGCTTGGTCTCGCGCTTGCCGGAGAGCATCTCCAGGGCCGCGGCCAGGATCTGGCGGGTCTGGGCGGGCTCGATGACGTCGTCCACGTAGCCCTTCCTGGCGGCGTTCACGCCGTCGGCCACGTCGGCCATGTACTGCTCCTCGAGCTCGGCGCGACGGGCGGCGGGATCGTCGGCCACCTTCAGCTCCTCCGCGCAGTTGAGCTGCACGGCGATCTTCGGGGTCACGGCGCTGATGACCGCGCCGGGCCAGGCGTACACCATGTCGCTGGAGGCGCGGGAGGCCATGGCGGCGTAGGCCATGCCCACGGCGTTGCCAGCGATCAGCGCGATGCGCACGTTGGAGGCGTCGGTGAGGGCGTACATCAACTGCGCACCGGCGCGGGCCAGCTCGCCCTGGGGCGCGGTAGAGACCTTCATGCCCATGGAATCCACCACGGTGACCACCGGGATGGAGAAGGCGTCGCAGAAGCTGGCAAAGCGGGAGGCCTTCTTCGCGCCGTACACGGTGATGCGGCCCTCGTCCTTGCCGGGCTGGTTGGCGATAAAGCCCACGGTGCTGCCGCCGATCTTTCCCAGGGCGGTGACCATGCTGGCGGCGAAGCCCTCGCTGAGCTCCACGATGTCATTGTCGTCGGCGATGGCGCGCAGGATCCCCCGCACGTCCTCCACGGCGTCGATGGCGTTCAGGTCGGTCAGCTCGCGGTTCACGTCGTCCAGGCTCTCGCCGATGACCTCGTCCAGGTTGTTGGCGGGCAGGATGCCGGCGAGCTTGCGGGCCAGCGCGATGGCCTCCTCGTCGGTATCGGCCACGAGCTGGGCCACGCCGGACTTCATGGAAGCCTCGCCCGCGGCCAGCGCCTGCATGTCGATCTCCTTGCCCGCGGCGGCGGAGACCACCTGGGGGCCGTTCACGAACAGCGCGCCGTTTTTGCTCATGATGGTGAAGTCGCTCATGCCGGCGATGGCGGAGGCGATGCCGCCGCACTGGCCCAGCACCACCGCGATCTGCGGCACCACGCCGGACAGGCTGCTGGCGCGGCCGGCCATCAGCGCGTAGGCGTTCATGGCGTCGATGCCCTCGTCCAGGCGCGCGCCGGCGGTGTCCAGCAGCGCCACCACGGGCGCGCCGGTCTTCTCGGCCAGGTCCATGACCTTCTGCACCTTGCGGGCGTGGTCCATGCCCACGGAGCCGCCCTTGACGGTGAAGTCCTGCGCATAGACGTAGACGGGATTGCCGTCGACGAGGCCGTAGCCCGTCACGACGCCGGCGTCCGCGTTCAGCACGTCCAGCTCCACGAAGCTGGCGGCGTCCAGGAGCAGCGCGATGCGCTCCCGGGCCAGCAGCTTCCCGGCCTTCTTCTGCTGCTCGCAGAGCTCCGCGTCACCCTTCAGGATCGCCAGCTTGCGCTCGCGAACGATGGGCAGATTGCGTTCCACTTTCATTTGCATTCCCTCCAAGCTCTACTAGTGAAGACAATATTAGAAGTAAAAACCAACAAAGTCCAAATTCAAAACTTCGACGGGGGGTTCCTATTTCCTGCCTCGGGCTGGGTAAAATTCTGATTGATTCTGACGCAAAGGGGTCAAAAAGCGCGGCCGCCCCGGCAGGGAGGCGTTGCCGCGCAGGATGAAATATGGTAGAATGATGCCCGCACGGGATGCGGCGGCCGGTACGGACGGGCGCCGAACCGGCGCGAATGGGAGGGAAACATCGTGAGAGTAAACGCGCGCTGCGCGGCATGCCTGCTGGACAAGCAGATGCACAAGACGGACCACCCGGAGTACCTGGCCGAGGTCAGGCGCATCCTCGAAACCCGGCGCGAGGGGGACACCTCCCCGTACCTCGTCTACCTGTTCAACCTCGCCTACGAGAAGTACTTCGGCCGGGCGGAGCCGTACCGGCAGGTCAAGCGGGCCTACAACGACTTCGTGCTCGCCCTCGAGCCGGACATCCGCCGCAGGATCGAGGCCGCCCCGGACGCCCTCGCCGCGTCCCTCGCGTTTGCCCGGACCGGGAACTACATCGACTTCGGCGCCATGAACAACGTCGACCGCGACACCTTTCTGGCCCTCCTCGACGGCGCCGGGCTCGAGGCGCGGGACATGCCGGTCTACCGGTCCTTCGTCCGCCGGTGCGCGTCCGCCCGCCGGTTCCTCCTGATCGCCGACAACTGCGGGGAAATCGTGCTGGACAAGCTCTTCCTGGAGCAGTTGCACAGGGCCTTCCCCGGGCTGGAGCTCTCCGTGATGGTGCGCGGGCGGGAAGTGCTGAACGACGCGACGGCGGAGGACGCCCTGTACGTGCACATCGACGACTGCGCGAGGATCGTCCCGAACGGGAACTCCGTGGCCGGAACGGTGTACGCGATGCTGTCCGACGACGCGAAGGACGCGCTCGACCGGGCGGACGTGATCCTCGCCAAGGGCCAGGGCAACTACGAATCCCTCTGCGACCAGGGGCGGCACGTCTTCTATTCGCTGCTCTGCAAGTGCGACCTGTTCACGGAGCGCTTCAACGTGCCCGCGCTGACGGGGATCCTCGTGGAGGGGGATTAACCGCTCCCCTCCCCTGCCCCGGTCACCGCGTAACCCGACGACGCCAGCGCGGCCAGCGCCCGGTCCAGATCCCTCGCTTTCACGAGGATATAGTCCGTGTTGTAGGTCGATACGGCGAAAATGCCGATCCCGTTCGCGGCGAGCACGGCGGACAGCTTCGACAGCACGCCGACCAGCGAGAAGTCCAGCACGCCCCGGATGCGGAAGCCCCGCCAGCCGTCGTCGCGGTTCAGCGCGCCCGCCGGGGCGTCCTCCGTCCTGCAGACGAGCGACAGCTCCTCGTCGGTCTTTCCGATGAAATAAAACCCCGCATCCGGGTCGAAATCCCGCAGCGACGCCAGCTTGCAAATCGACAGCGCATGCGGCAGCGCCTCCAGTTCCATGTGCACACCCCCCTCTCGATATAATAGCAGATCCCGCCCGTTTCATCAAGAAAAACCCGAAGCCCGCCGCCGGGACTCCCCAAGCGTGTTTCCAAAGCCGGGGAGGCACCGCTTCGAGCGGACAGGCCAACCCCCGAGGGCACACGGGTACGGCGCACGGGCCGGAAAATCCCACGGAAATGCTGTCTCAATCGGTTTTTCCGCAACGGATCACAAACCCCACACTTCTTCGCGAAGAACTGGAAAAACCCATGGAAATGTCGCCTCAATCGGTTTTTCCGCAGCAGATCACAAATCCCTTGTTTTTTCGTGAAGAATCAGAAATCCCACGGAAATGCCGCCTCAGCCGCCGAAAACGCGCGCTCGGAATTCTGAAGCGCATGCTAACGAGAAAAAAACAACCGCGATGGGAAAAAACCCTTGACAGCCCCGCCCTTCTTTGCTATAATACCACTTGTCGGTTGAGTAAGCGACATGCCTTAGTAGCTCAATGGCAGAGCATTCGGCTGTTAACCGAAGGGTTGTAGGTTCGAGTCCTACCTGAGGCGCCAAAACCACCAAGAGATTGGTGGTTTTTCTTATGCAAAATTCATAATAGCACGTGGCGAATCGTTATGCTTGCGTTACCGTCTGTGCAAGCGCCTCTTTCGAGCTGTTTTCTGCACAAAATCCGGCGCGGATTGGGATTCGCGGGCGGAAAATGTGGGGAAAAACCTCTTCCATTTTGCATACTGGCCTTGTCAATCCTGCAATCAGGATGAGAGCAGTTCGTTGACCTTTTCGCCCGCATCCATGATCTGATTGTTGTTGGAGTGGACGTAAAGCTCGTAGGTCAGCATGAAGTTGCCGTGGCCGCCGATGGCCTGAATGGTCTTGGGGTCGACGCCAGCCTGGTTCAGCATGCTCAGGTAGGTGTGGCGGAAGACGTGCGCCGTCGCGCCGTGCAGGTCGAAGCTGTTTCTGATCTCCCGGAAGATGCGGTCGTAGACCATCTTCGTCAGCGGTTTGCCTCCGCCGATGATGAAGCCGTCTTTGCCGTAGGGCTTGAGCAGTTCCTTCAGCTGCGGGTTGAGGGGAATCGTTCGGATGCCGTTGTGGGTCTTGGTCGTGGAAAGAATCGGCTGATTCGACGAGTAAGACACGGCCTTGTTGACCGAGATTGTGCCCTTCTCGAAGTCGATGTCCTCCCACTTCAGGCCCAACACTTCCCCGCGCCGCATGCCGGTGAACAGCATCAGCGCCAGGATGCGGCGGTGTTCAAGGTTGTCGGTCTCGTAGAGCTGTTTGATGACGTCTTGGATTTCTTCCAGCGTCAGTGCGCGCCGGCGCTCCTTCTTGGTCGAAGGATTGAACAGCCGCTTGCTGGCCGCCGGGTTCTTGGGGAGCAAACCGTCCTCGACGGCATAGTCCAGCATTTCGCTGATCAGTGTCATCATGGAGTGGAGCGTGTTCCGGGCGAGGTATTGCCTGTCCGTCATGAACTTCTGGAGCACGTCGGGTGTGATCTCATCAAAATGCAGATGGCCAAGCGCCGGGAAGATGTGCTTTCGGAAGTTGCTCCGATACCCCCTCAGCGTCGTGGGTCGCAGCTTGTTCTCCTTGTAGGTCTTGAACCAGGGAATTGCGTATTCCCGAACAGTGACGGCGCTCTTGCCGGTTGCCGGTGTTTCCAGGGGTGCGTCGGCTTCCTCTGCTGCCTTGTAAGAACTACTTTCTACTTCGCTGGGGACAGCGTCATTGTCAGCGGAGCTGACACCTGATTCAGCATTGCCCAACAAACGGTTGCCGAGGGCCTTCTTCTCTTCCTCGGACAGAAGTCCGTCCAGCAGATTGTACTCCACATAAGTGCGGACGATATTGTCGTTCAGTTCATCCAATGACCTGCCCTGCGTCCATTTGACCTGGGGCGAGCCATCTTCTTTGGTTCCAACGCGAACGCGTTGTCTGTGTAAAGCCATATCCTGATCTCCTTTCGAAGATGCAGGATTACAGCTTGTGGTTTGTGCTGAAGTGCCTGTGCAGTTGTCAAGGATCGCCAGCGCATCACGGATCAGCGACGCGGCTGTATCTACAGTATATTGGTTTTCATGGGGTGCGTCAAGACTATTCTTCTGGGCAGGGATGCCCTTTTTCCGGGTGAGATGTGTCATTGAGAATTATCTTCCTCCTTATTATCATCGTAAAATGGAAAGCGCGGGGCCAAGGTCGGCTCCGCGCTTTCGAGGGTTGTATTGATTACAGACTGGGATCGCTCCTGCGCCGCTTCTTCGGCGGTTCGGGAGTAGTGATTTCACTTTTCTTTGCTTCGGTTCTGCCGCCTTGTTCGTCAAGGTTCGGCCTGGGCTTGTAGATCTGGCTGACATAATATGAGATCCTGCCAAAGGGCTCCATCCGGGCTTTAAGATCGGCCAGCTTGTCGTTCTCCGTGGCGATGGCAGCTTTCAGTTCGTTGTGCCACTTAACCAAGTCGGCAGTCTTGGCGTCCTCACGATCCGGGTGCGCTTTGAAATAGCGCACGGCGGCGCGGTACTTGTCCAGTTCTTCTCTGTGCTCTTCGGCGAACCGTTCCTTGTTGGCCTTGAACATCTTTCCGGCGTACTGCTCAAAGATGGGGCGGTACTTCTTTCGGTTGGTCAGGTGCTTGTGCCAGGCTTCCAGGCCACGGCGCTCCTTCTCCATGGCATCGATGCCGCCGGTGATGGTCTTGACTTCATCCCTCAGCTGAGCGAATCGGGCGTTGAAGGTCTCGACTGTCCCGATGCCGTTTTTCTTGAGCCATGTGTAGCAATCGATCATACCCTGCAGATCGCGCACGGTGCCCTTCCGCTGGGCGTACCGCGACCAGGACAGGCGCTCGTTTGAGCGGATGTCATAGTAGGCGATGATCAGTTCCATCAGATCGCGCGGGCGGTCGAAGGGGAAGGCCTGAATGGCGGCGTCATCGCGGCGACGGTTCAGCTCCTCCAGCTGTGCGGTGATCGTCCGAACGCTCCGGGTCAGCGAGCGACGCGCGGAGTTATATTCCTTGATATCCCGGTTCAGAGTGCCGACGATTGTGACCATGCCCCGCTTCTCCATCTGGGTGATGGCAGGTCCCCTGTGCACGGTGGGAACTGTGTCGATGCCCTGCCGCTCATAGGAGCGCAGGACGACCCGTTCCTCCAAACCGTTCTCGGCGTAGTACCGGTTGACGAGGCCTTCCCACTCATGCCGCCAGATCTCGGCGTACTTCCGGTCGTTCCAATCGACAGTGGGTTCCTTGTGACACCTCCAGTTGCCCTTCGCAGTTTTCTGCTTTTGTCCGTTTTCATCCAGGTCGTAGACCATCCGGCCCTTCGGAGCCCAGTTTCCATTTTCGTCCACGGGCCGCATGGTGAGCAGGATGTGGACGTGGGGGTTGCCATCGCCCTTGTCGTGAATGGCGATGTCGGCGATCATGCCCTTGGATACGAATTGTTCCTGACAGTATTCCTGTACCAGTAGAATCTGCTGCTCCTTGGGGATTTCCTTCGGCAGCGCCATGACGACGCGCCGGGCGAGCTGGGAATTGTATCGGTTCTCAGCTTTCTCCACGCTGTTCCACAGCGCGTTCCGGTCGGCCAGCTCCGGCGGCGCGTGAGGTGGCGTGAGGATGGTCGAAAATACCACCTCCTTCTTGTTGCGGTAATGCTTGGTCTTCTGATCGTACTCACAGAAGAGGCGGTCGCCGCTCTGGTAGGCGGCTGCAGCTACGGCGGACTGGCCACGACTTCTCTGCACGATCTTGATGTTGAAATGGGGACAGGGCAGAAGGTATCACCTCCTGGTGTTTAGGATAAAAGCGAAAGACGACCAGCATGACTGCGGGTCGTCTTTCGTAAGGTTCTCACAGGGGTAGCCGGCTTGCCGGCGCAGGGGACGAAGTCCCTTGAATTGAAAAGAAGCGGCTCAGGCAAAGCCGCTTCTTTTCATCCGTCGACCACCCGTAAGGCTGGGCGACCTTGCCTGCGTCAGCAGGCAGGCTGACCCCCTCGGAGAGCGCAATGGCATAGAGGCTCATGGGACATGAGACCTATGTATAATTGCGCCCTTACGGGTCATAGGACCGGCGCGTCGGCATGTGACACGATCACGGGGTCACTTCGGTCAGATAGACGCTGAGCTGATTGACCACAACGGACGTGTTGAACGCCAGCTTGAGCAGGGTCATGACCTGCTCGTCGCTCAGAAGCTCCGGCACACCGAGAAAGCTCTCCAGCATGCCGCCGCGGATGCAGAGCCGCCGGGTGCGCTGGCGACGGTTCAGCAGCGTGGCCTCTTTGGCGAGGATCTTCTGCTGATCCTCCAGCCGCGCCATTTCCGCCTTCCTGCGATGGATCTCGCCGTCCAGTTTTTCCAGTTCATGCGGCTCATTCATCGGGCTTTCCCTCCTTTCCGGTCAGATTGGGTGCGGGTTCAACAGGAACAACGGGTCTCATCCGGGCAATCGCCTTCTTCACGGCGTCCTGCCGGAGGGCGACGGTCAGAATCTCCTCCAGCTGTGCGTCGGTCAGCTGCGGGGCGTTCTCAATGAGTCCCTCCAGCAGCGCGCCGCGGGCGAGCAGGCGATGGTTTTTCTCTTCCTCCTCCTGCCGGGCGATCTTCTTCTTCAAAGCGCGTTCCCGAGCGGCGGCGCGCTTGGCGTTCTCGGCCAGCCATGCCTGCCGCTGGGCGGCCTTCTCCTGCTTCTGCTGCAATTCTTCCAAAGTGTAGTGACGAACTGTGGACAATGTTTCTATCCTTCCTTTCTTTTGGGTCGATGGGGTGAACGAGGGACGGGGTGCCTTTTTCGCCGGGCAAAACCTCCTTTCCAATGGATTGAAGCGCAATCCGGCTTTCCGTCCCCACCTTCTCGCGGCCAGGCAATCCGCGAGAGCAGAAGAAGGGACAGGACGGTGGGGCAGCTCCACCAGCCGTTTTGCGCTTCTGTCAGATTATACGGAGATTGTGCATGTAACCCCGGTTTTTCCGGCATGACTGCAATTCTGCGTGCCGGAACAAGATGTAATTTGCGGATACGCAATTCTGAATGGGATCGCTTGACAGGCTTGACAGGGTGTGTTATTATAAATGGGACAAATGTCACATATAAAGTGAGGGGTATCCCGTGCGCACGAAGGATGAGGAAAAGTTCAGAAGGATCATCGAGGTAATCCAGCGACATTCTGCCGAATTCGGAAATTCCCCGTCAATCCGCGAGATCGTCGCCGAGACCGGCATCTCCAGAGGTACCGTGCAGCGCTACCTCGCGGAGCTGAAGGAGCAGGGGCGGCTGGATTATAGCGGCCACCGGAACATCCGAATGGTCGGGCAGCGCGACGCCATGCGCGTGCCGCTGGTGGGACGCATTGCCTGTGGCCAGCCGATCCTTGCCGAGGAAAACATTGAGGAGACCTATACGATCTCCCCTGCCCTGGCGAAATCCGGCAGTTATTTTCTGCTTCGGGCCGAGGGCGATTCCATGATCGATGCCGGCATCGACAGCGGCGACCTGGTGCTGGTGCGCCAGCAGGAAACCGCCGAAACCGGGCAGATCGTGGTGGCGTTCATCGACGACGAGGACGCCGCGACGTTGAAGCGCTACTATCCCGAGCCGGAGAAGAAGCGTGTGAGGTTGAAGCCAGAGAATCGGAATTACGCAGACATACTCGTCGACCGATGCCAGATTCAGGGCATCGCGGTGCGGGTGTTGAAGAACCTGGAGTGAATATGAAGGAGAAGCATTTGCCCGGCAGCCTGGGCGACCGGGTGCGGGAGCTGCGCGAGCGGGACAAGCTGACACAGGGAGAATTGGCGGCGCGGATCGGCACGTCGGCGAGCACATTAAGCCGTATCGAAAAGGGCGAAATCGAAAGCCCCGGCAGCGACATCGTGGTGAAGCTGGCGCAGGTGTTTCGCGTGTCCACGGACTTCCTGCTGGGCGTCACCGACTATCCCGACAGGAAGAACTATGAGGTCGGGCAGCTCGGCCTGTCGCCGGAGGCCGCGCGTCGGTTGAATTCCGGCGAGGTGGAAATGAGCGTCCTGAACCGCATGGTGATGAACCCGTGCTTCCCGACGATCTCCCGGAACATCTCTTCTTATTTGGACGGGAGCCTGGAGGCGGGCATGCGCATCCAGAATGACATGATTGCCTCCGCCATGGATATGGTGCGCCCCTTCCCGGCGGCGCAGATGGAGCTTTCCGCAATGAAGATGCCCTCCGGCCTGGCGCTGGAGCGGCTGGTGATGCGCATGGAGCTGATGCTGCGGAGCATGAAAAAGGATACGGGCGAGCCGGAACATGCCGACCTACAGGAGCGGGACAGCCAAGTGGCGAGAGACGTGCAGCGAGAGATTTACGCGCTGCGGAAGAAGGGAAAGCCGGTTTCACCTGAGAGTATCGCGAATGTGATTCTCGAAACCGTGACGCGGGCGTGGCACGTGGACGCGCACAGCCTGGATGACTTCCGCGAACCGATCATCCAGCTGATAAGCAGGGACATTGCAGGGAAAGGAAAATGGGAGACGAATATACCAATGAGCAGCTCTGCCGGTTGATTTCAGAGGGAAAAGCATGGGCGAAGGATCGTCTGATCTCGCAGAACCAGGGGTTTATCTACCTATGCGCAGACGACATTCACAAGGCGCATAAGGCCGCATTTGCCCTTTCGGAGACGGACGTGGACGATCTGGAGCAGGAGGGGCTGATTGCGCTGCTCGTTGCCGCGGAGAGCTTCGATCCATCCCGCGGGACACGGTTCCTGACCTATGCCTCGTCTGCAGTCAAAAACGCTATGAAGGACTGGCTGCGGGAAAACGCGAAACGGTTTGAGTTTAGATACCTCTGGGCCAATCCTGATTTTCGCTGGATGGAATATGACGCCGAAGCCGAGGAAACGACTTGGCGACACATCGGCATGCCGAACGATCCTTATACCATGACGCCGGAGCAGATCTATCTGCAAAAGGAGACCGGCGAAGCGCTGGAGGCAGGACTCGAAAGGTGCGGCCTGCGCGGCAGGGCATACCTGATGTACCGCTTCGGCTTCGACGATGGACAGGAACACAGCGAAGTCGAAACTGCCCGACGCTATCATTTGAAACGATCCTGGGCAAGGCGGTTGGAAGAGGACAGCCTGGATATCCTGAAAAACCATCTGATCGCTTGTGGAGAGTATTGTGGAAATACAAAAAAAGAGCTGACGGAAGCTGTGTAATGGAATGAAAAGGCAGATTGCGACATATACTTATGTTAAATTTACCTTGGAGGTAAAAACTAATTGACGAAGTAGGAGTTGGATGTTATACTGAATTTACCTTAGAGGTAAATGAGGTGATGACATATCCAGATTTCGTATAAGACGAGGCAACTTCAAATGGTGTGTGAAGATGCAGAAAAGGCTACACGAAAGTATGGAGATAGAATGGCTGAATTGATAGACCAAAGAATTGGTGAAATTGAATCTGCAGATTCTGTTGAAACACTGATAAAATATCGTATCGGTCGATGCCATCAATTAACAGGGAACAGAAAAAACCAATATGCAATGGACTTAACCCACCCATATCGATTGGTCTTCGAAAAGAAAAAAGATAAGATTATTGCTGTAGAGATACTTGAAATAGTCGATTACCATTAGATATTGTAAGGAGGTTGCTGCCATGAGGAGTCGGAAGACGATTGCTACACCACCAGGCGCAACAATTAGAGAACAGCTTGAAGATCGTGGGATGACGCAAAAAGAATTTGCCGTTCGAATGGATTTGAGTGAGAAGCATATCAGCAGATTGATTAATGGGGAGGTACGTCTGACACCTGATGTTGCCTTGAGACTTGAAAGTGTATTGGGAGTCCCTGCAGAGTTCTGGAACAATCTGGAATCTCGCTATCGGGAAAGGCTGGCTCGTGTAGAAGAAGAAAATGCTATGGAAGCTGACCAAGAGATGGCTTCTCATTTCCCCTATAGTGAGATGGTCAGTTATGGATGGATTGAGGAGACAAGGAAACCGACGGAGCGTGTGATGCACTTAAGACGGTTTTTTCAAGTGGCCTCGTTGGGTGCATTGGAGAACCTGATTATTCCAGGCATTGCATATAGAAGGCTGGAAAACAGCATAAAAAGCAATTATACTTTGGCTGCATGGGCCCAGCGAGCAAGAATAGAGGCGACAAACAGAGAAACCGCACGTATTAATCTAGCGAAATTGCAGGAAAGCATTAACACAATACGACTAATGACAGTAGAAGATCCTGAGATTTTCTGCCCGAACCTTACTTCTCTCTTGTCCAGTTGCGGTATTGCTTTGGTTTTTCTCCCTCATATGAAGGGGTCTTTTCTACACGGAGCTTCATTCTATGACGGGCGAAAAATAGTACTGGGCTTAACCGTGAGAGGACGAGATGCAGATAAGTTTTGGTTTAGTGCTTTCCATGAAATAGGGCACATTCTCCTTGGCCATATTGGATTACCTGAAGGAACGAGTAAGGCCGAAGAGGATCTGGCTGACAGATTTGCGGCTGACACCTTGATCCCACCGGATTTGCTTAATGCTTTCTTAAAAAGAAACAATATTTCGGAAGCATCTATTCTCAGTTTTGCACGAGCAATAGAAATTGCGCCTGGTATTGTTGTGGGGCGTCTACAAAAAGAGGGTATAATCGATTTCAATCAATACAACAGCTTGAAAACGAAGTATTGTCTACAACCATAGCGTTACAAAAAACAACTGTAACAGAATACTGACGGAAGTTGTATGCTTCCGTCAGTATCATATCAAACGAAGATCAAATCGTGAAGAATGGTTTCCTCCGCCATCGCAGTCAGGCTATTCATATGCGCCACGTAGGCCAGATGGTTCACCGATCTGTCCGGCGCGGGATATGCCTTCAGCAGCTGCCTGACAATGAGGTCGATTTGCGTAAAGGCTGTATCGTTGATCTCCACCAGGTGCGGTGTCAGCTTGCCCTCGATCCAGAGCGCTCCATAAAGCCCGGGTCGATGTTCCTTCAAGTATTTCCTTCGCATCTGACCGTACTTCCCGACATCCACTTGATCTTCCGGGTCGATGGCCAGGTTGGGATAGAGGTAGTCCCCCTTTTGAGTATAAGTGATCTCCATATTCTTTGCCTCCTTGCTACAATGTGTGATTTAGCATGGTAAAGCGATTATAGAGACCAATTCCTGAAATGTCAAGTTCTTTTTTGGAAAAGTAAAACCCGCCGATGGCGGGCTGAAAACAGGTGGTTTCAAAATCTATTTCATGGACTGTACGAGATTCATGAGCATTTTCTTTTGCTCCGGCGTAAGCGCGGACCAATGCAGGAAGAAGTCGCGCTGTTCAGGCGTCAGTTCAACCAAGTCACCCTCCGCGAAAAACTGAGCGAGAGTGATGCCGAATCCGTTGCAGATCGCTCGCAGAGAAGGGATGGTTGGCTCGGTATTGCGCTTCCACATGTTTGCGATGGTGGTTTGTGCGAGCCCCGATCGCTTTGCCAACTCATAGATAGTCCAGCCTCTTTCATCCATCAATTCTTTGATGTGGGTTTTCGTATCCATAAGCGCCTCCTGCACAACTATATACGCAGATCCTTCGCATTTATTGTACAGAACATTTGATGTGCAAGAAAGAAATCATAAGAGTTGCAATGTAGTGAACATAAGGGTTATAATGGGGTGAGCATCTGATGCAATCCATGATTGTCGAGGAGATGATCTCCCTTGAAAACCTGCTTCTTTATTGGACATCGGGATGCGCCGGAGAGCATTTATAACCGCCTGCTTACGGCTGTTGAGCGTCATATCTCCGAATACGGTGTGACGGACTTTGTTGTCGGGAGATATGGAAACTTTGACCGTCTTGCCGCCCGCGCTGTCTTGGAAGTGAAGCGAAACCATGCCGATGTCACACTTACGCTGCTCATGCCCTATTATCGCACTGACGCCGAACCATTGCCCGATGGCGTTGATGGTTCCGTCTTTCCTGACGGCCTCGAAACCGTACCAAAGCACGCCGCAATCCTGCGGGCAAACCAGTATATGATTCATCATTGTGATTATTTGATCGCTTATGATGTGGGCCGCATCGGCAACACGCGAACACTCGTTTATCAGGCACACAGGATCAAAGGTTTACAAATTGATAACACCGCAAAAAACCTTTGACTATAGGTATATATGTTGGTATACTATAGTAGTTGAATTATAGCTATTAGGAGGCTGTTCCATGGCAAAGCGTATCGCTTGGAGTCAACATGAAGTTGCACTCCTGTTTCGCGCATACGAAGAGTTTGCCGCTGGAGCAGGATTGAATCGAGTTGCAGAGGATTTGTCAAAAACCTTGCGCACCATGGCTTTGCGAGCAGGACTCGAAATTGATGAAACCTATCGCAACGTCAATGGCATGAAAATGCAACTGTGGGATGTTCAGTATCTCTTTACGAATGGTCAGATGGGGTTGTCTGGTGCGTCTGCGTTAATCCGCCAGATGTATGAGATCTATACCCAAAGGCCTGCTGAATATCGAAAAATATTGAAGGAGGCGCTGTCCGTGGTCGATCAAATGAAGTCCATTGATGATGCTTTCTTCAAATGGCTTGCTGCTCGCGTATCCACTTCGCAGCTTTCGGATTATTATGCTGCCATGTCAGATGCCAATGAGTATTGCGTTTCTAATAAGCTCATTTCAGGAAGCATCTTTACTATTGACGATCCTTCCGCTGTCGAGCAGATTGAATCCTCTCGGCAATTCAGCCGCGTTTTTCGTCACTATAGCCATAAACAGGGGAAACTCATGTCCTCTGGACTGCGGTATTATGCCCAATTCCTGAAAGAGAGACAACAGAGCAGTATCACTCCGGAAAAGGTCGAGAAGCCAAGACAACAGGGAAATGGTGTCACTTCCTATTCTGTTGAAGAAAGATATGTTGCGTATCTTCGTTCAAAGGGCCACAATGCCCTTTCAATCAACGAGAATCTTCGCGCACTTCAGAAGAGCGAAAAGATCGCGCGCGATATGGACATATCCGGGAATTCTCTGTACGGCGCTGAGAACCATGCTGACGCATTGGCAGTCTTCAGTAAGCTGTTGTCTGAACATCGTTTTGTTGAAGAGAATCGGAAAGCCCGAGGACAGTACGTAATTGCTGTTCAGAAATACCTCGAGATGTTGAAGGCCGGGATTGCGGCAAATCAGAGTAAGGAAGCTTCTGAACCCCAAGCTTACGATACGCAAAAGGGACAAACTGTGGCTGGAATAAAAACACAGCCGATAGAAGAAGAGCCGAAGGATATTGTCGGTCTGTTGGAGCTAAAGCGCCTCCCCTATGTTGACAAGCGGCAGCAGGGAGGAGTCTTATGGTTGATCGGCGGTATGGAGCATGCAGATTTCATCTTGCAGGCTCGGAATAACGGCTACACTTTTAAGTATTGTCCGGGCGGTGGAAGAAGCACTGAAAACAAAACGGCATGGTATCTGGTTGAAGATGAAACGGAGAGCGCGACCAGGGCAAAATCTGACCGTGAGATTCCTACGCCGAAATCAGATGATAACACGACAAAAAAGAATGACAAAGGAAAAACGACTGTGATGGTTGCTAAGTCTTTGGAAGAAGACTTGCAGAATCGTCTTGCAGGCGTTGAATATGCGCCTCTTCGGAGCATTCTGCTGCGTGAAGGTATCCTTACTATAGATCAATTCAATGCGCTCGATTTGTGGGATTTCATGAATCGCCACAATATCTATCACAAGGATCTTCGGGCAAGGATGTATCGTCGCCTTTCTGAAACAGGAAAATCTCTTGGTGTTCCTTCCGTAAAAAAGGAACATACGATTACAGTAGCAGAGAATAGCTATACCGGAGCGACACCCGCCCAGGCGTTCTTGCTGTTCTGTGACAGCTATGTCAGAAAGTATCCCGCTGAAATGCGCAAATTGGTGAATGCGCCTTATCAGGGGCTTCGGCCGGTTGTGTTGCATCAATGGGATTCGAGTGGAAAGATGCTCAGGCTCACGGGAATCAACGCTTTTATCGATCCTGAGATGAAGACGGAAGATGCGGACAAGTACGCTATTTGGATATGCAACCGTTGCAAGGAGTTGAGTAGCACTGCAAATGTTGTAGCGCCGGCAACAGTTGCTGCCAAGTCAAACCGCAAGGGTGATGAAACGACCAAGGGAGAAAAAACGAACGATTCAAAAGAAGCTGCTCCAAGTGAGGTGGATTCGCATTCCGGATTGAACGAACCGGGTGAAGAAAAAGACCATGATAATGGTGGCGATGCGGAACCGTCAGCTCGGCTTGCTTCCGGTCTGTCGGAAGAGCGGTTACAGGATATATGCCTGACGGATCTGTCGAAGTCCAATGACTTCTCGTTTTGCCAGTTTGATTTTCTGGAGATTGAGGGGGTGCGCTATTCTGCGGCATCGTCATGGCGAGGTGCGTACATTTGGACAATGAATCAGCTGCTGCGAACGCATCCGGAGGCTTTCAAGATTGTCCTTGAAAAGCAACGGGGACTTAGCGATCATACCGGAGCAACCTGTGTGTTGGAAAATGGTTCTGTCATATGCGTACAGTACAGCGCTACAGAGCTTATGCGGCGCTTGGTTGGCGCGATCGCCATCTGCGGCGTACCAGTACGAAGTGTCATTGTGGGATATCGCCCAATGAAGGAACGCACCGGTCAGTACGAAGAGCAGTATGAGCAAAAGGCAGTCTCAAAAACGGATCTTTCAGCAAAGAATAATTTTGCTTTTTGCAAACCGGTCTATTGTGACTATGACGGCGAGACCCTGCAAAATGCGAAATTCTGGCAGAGAGTCTATTTGTGGTTACTAAACTACTTGTCTGAAAAGTTTCAGACCCGCTTTGAAGCTGCCCTTCGAGCTGCTTTTAAAAAGCAGGGCAGTATTCGTGTTCCGGGTTACCTGGATAATGGAACTGTGGTAGAAATCAATCTTAGCGCTACTGACCTGATGCGAAAAGCAACTATGGTTGCGCAAGGTTGTGGCGTCAACCCGAAGGACATCGTTATTGGCTATATCCCGAGGGAGGATGAAGGAAAAGAAATAGAATTGACGCCACCTGAGCCAGTATCGGACGTACAGATCGCTATATCTGATAAGGGTGTGATGCCGATTACGCAGGATAATCCAGATAAGCTAATAAAGGGCTTTGAGGATTGGCTTGTAAACGATCGCAAACTGTCGAGGACTGTTGGGAAGATATACCGCCAGGCATTATCATCAGCAGACCGCATACTTCGAGATGGAGACAGTTCCTTCTCCTTGCTGACAGAAAGGCCAGAGATCATTCGCGAATGCTTTTCAAAGCTGAAACTCTCGGGTGATTATAGCCATGCGCGCATTAGTCAATATAGAAGTGCAATACAGTACTATGCCTTGTTCCGGGAACAAAACGCTCCTGTGGGAACCTCAGACACGCCGGCAAGCAACAACACAGGGGTGTCGAGCCAAACTCAAACGGAGCAGCCGCAACAGCAAGTAGACGACCGTTGGCAGCGGGTATTGAAGGAAGGCTTCCCAGACGGCTACATCCCCGGCGATTTCATTTGCCAAATGCAGGCGGATGCCCAATGGCAGGAAATATACGGTTCGCCCTGCCCCTTGTCCGGTGACAATATCGACGCAGCTTTTACCGCTATTGGTGTACGGCGGGATGATCGCATCTATGCCAAAGACGAGGATACAAGCGCACTGTTGGACGATATATGTGCTGAGATCGATGGCATTCTGGCGACCTATACCTGCGTCTACCCATCTCGTATCTACGAGAAGTATGAGAAAGCGCTGGCGGAGCAAAGCGTCTATTCTATGGATGCCATGATTGAGGCGTTGGCAGGCCATGCCAACGGGAGGTTTGAACAGCGCTATAAGGTTTATGTCAGGCCAGGGCACACCGCGAGGCAGTCGGAGGACTGCCGAAAGGTCATGCGTGCACGTGGTGGAGAAACGACCCGGGAAGAGTTGTGCGAAACGCTGTGGTTTATCTCAGAGGATGGCGTCAATGCCGGAATCAACGCCTGCCCGGATATCATCCGCATCGGTATGGGGCGCTGGCTGCTTGCCGAGCATTTTCCCATCGACGCGGAGGATGTGCAAACCATCGGAGACGTCATCATGCGCGAGCTGGAAGTCAAGCCGATGGTGCGCTCGAATGAAATCAAAGGATTGCTTCAGCGTGAGCTTCCCGGCATGGCTGATGATCTCGCGCCTTATGAAAACATGGCGCTGATCAATCTGCTCCGCTATTACCTGTCGGATCGTTTCAGCTTTACCGCGACCATCATCACAGCTCGAGGCGAGAAGATCAATATCAACGATCAATTCGCAACCTTTGCTCGCGAAAGGGATCGCTTCACGTTGGGCGAACTGGAAGCTGTCGCCAATGAAAATGGCACGGGTATCTATTGGGAAACGGTCCTGCAGGAAGCGGTGCGCATCAATCAGGAGGAACTGGTCAATCGAAACAACATTCATTTTGATGTTGCCGCCATCGATGCCATACTTGAAGAGTTTTGCCCGGGGAAATATGAAGGTCTCAAGCAACTGCCCGACGCGCTGCTGTTTCACCTGCCGGCCTGTGGCTATCCCTGGAACAAATACCTGCTCTACAGCTATCTGTTTGCGTTCAGCAAGCGGTTTATGCTTTGCTATCGCAGCCTGTCAAAAAGCGGCTACTTCGGCGCAATCGTCCGGCGGGGCTGCGGCATAGAAGAGTATAAGGATTTGGTAGAGCAGATACTCATCGATTCCGATGGCTGGACAACCACAGCGGACGCATTACAGCTTCTGGTGGATGGCGGCTATCAGGAATACTACAGATACAAACGCATCGACGCGATTGTAGCGCGCGTCAAAGACAGGAGGACTTGACACCGTGCATCAGTACGAATGGGACCCGGAAACGGGCGGGATACTGCTCAAACCACAGCAGAGCAAAAGCAGCAATGAGCCGCGCCCGGTCTATTATCGGGAAATGAATCTGTTGGGGATGGATCGCCGCTGGTCCTATCCTCAGAATGACGACGCCCCGATCATGTGGGCGGAGGCGGAGCGCTATATCTATAAAGGCCGTGTCATTGCCAAGACAAAGGGAGGCAGCTTATATACTGCGCCTGAAGTAATCTACACAGAAAACGAAGATGGCGAACCCGTTGGTTCGACGCTTAAACCTGTTGATATTGAGGGAATGATTAATCATCCTGAAAATCTAGAAATTATGGACGAGCTTGAGACATTGACGGTTCGATCTATTAATGCAAATGTCAGAAACTATCAGGGCAGCACGGATGTTACGTATGTCGCATTCAGCGGTGGCAAGGATAGTGTAGTTACGTTGGATTTGGTTCAAAGGACCCTATCTAACAACGAGTTTATCGTGGTTTTTGGCAATACGGGTATGGAGTTTCCAACGACGCTTGCACTTTGTGATACTATCGCAAATAACTGTGCAAAGAACGGCATTAAGTATATAGAGGCAAGCGCAAAAACAACAGCTGAAAATTCTTGGCGTGTATTTGGACCTCCTTCACGACGTATAAGGTGGTGCTGCACAACAAGAAAAACAGCGCCTGTTATAAATGCCATATATCAAGAATATGGATTGGAAAAAATACGGACTATCATGATTACTGGTGTGCGTGGAGAAGAGAGCGCAGCCAGATCTGGATATGAAGAATTCAGCGAAGGCAAGAAGCTGGCAGGACAGTACAGCTTTCATCCGATTCTTGATTGGTCTTCGGCAGAAATATATCTGTATTTATATAGATACAAGCTTCCATTTAATGAAGCTTACAAAATGGGATTTAACAGGGTTGGCTGCATAATGTGCCCCAACTCATCTGAGAAACACGAATATATCAAGAGACAGTATTTTCGTGACTTGGTTGATAACTACTGTAATATCATTGTGGAAACAAGCGGAAAAGATCTTTCTGGAAGCAATGCCAAATTGTTTTTAGATATTGGTGGATGGAAAACGAGATTCAGTGGACGTGAGCTTGCTATCAAGGAAAATGAAAGGGTATGGTTTGAACTAAAGAAAGATAGTGTTGTTTACTATGTCAAGAAGCTGAACCCGAACTGGAAGATATGGTATAAAACCATAGGATCGCTTGATTTTGATGGTGAGTCTTACATTTTGGAGTATGCTGGAGTAAAGAGGAAGTGTATTATAGATGATAATACCTACACGATAGAAATAAAACAGCAAGGGAAGAACCTTATCGACTTTATGTCGTACTTCCGTGCTGTATTAACGAAGTCACAGTATTGTATATACTGTCGCGCTTGCGAAGCAGAATGTCCTCAACACAACATCAGTATGGAAGGCGGGTTACTAAAGATAGGGGACAAGTGCAATAGATGTCATTCCTGTCTGAAAATCAACAGCATTTCGGATTGTTGTATTTACTATCATTCTATAAGGGGGAGCACGACGATGAATAGCAGCATTACTGGTATCAACAAGTATCTAAGTGTTGGAGTAAATGCAGAGTGGGTTTATGAATACTTAGCCGATCATTCTAAAGAGCCTGGCAATAGGAAGACCGATGTAATGTTCGGATTCATGCAAGATGCCGGAATAGTTGATAAAAAGAAGAACATTTTACCCCTGGGTGACAAGTTAGAGATGGCAGTCGAAAGTGGAGACTTAAACAGTTTGGCTGCATGCTGGGCGTGCGCAGCTGTAAACTTAGTTTATAAACCGCCCTTTAAATACTACATTGATCATGTGGGATTCGATGTAGAGACTGAACAAAAAGATATCTTCCCTATTGAAGAAGAACTGCGATATTCAGAGAAGGAGCAAAAAACACGGAAAAAGACACAGGGTGAATTTTGGAACGGGATAAAGGTGATTCTCCATTCAAACCAATATTTTTCAGATATTGGAATTGGAATTCCTAATGTTGCCGTGAAAGTACAGAGCAATGGAGAAGAAAAAGTGACCATGAGTTCTGTAATGCGACATTCTTGGACTACCCCGATCCCGGAAGTGATCCTTTACGCGCTTTACAAGTTTGCGGAGAAGTGTGACTACTATCAATTTACCCTATCCTATCTGATGGATGAGTCTATAGAGCGCGAAGGAGTCTCCCCCACCACGATATTCGGTTTGGATCGGGAAACGATGATCCGCCTGTTGAACGGTCTGGCCATGAACTATACGGATTATATTTCCGCTTCTTTCGTGATGAGCCTGGAGACGATCACACTGCAAAGAGACAGGCACGCCGAAGACATACTGCAGCTGTTGTAAAGGAGGAAGGCACCCATGCCGGCAACGAGTTACAAGCAATATTTCAATACTGATGAAAAATACTATGCCGTAGTTACCAAAGAACTCATCGACCAGGGCAGAGTGCGCTGGGATGCCTTCTATCCTCACGAGACCTTCATCCAGTTGCTGCGTCAGGTGGTAGATATGCTTTCCGGCAAGGAATCCCGTGGCATATGGTTTGAAGGTATCTTCGGTACCGGTAAATCTCATGCTGCGCTGACGGTAAAAAGCCTGCTGGAGGCACCGGAAGCGGAGGTGCGCCGCTACTTTGATGATTTCAAACTGAGCGAGGATCTGTGCAATCACTTCCTCGCGGCCCGCAGCGAGGAGATGAACGGGCCTCTCATCGTCATCCATCGCATTGGTTCCTCCAATATCAAAAATGATGACGACCTGGTGTGGGCGGTGCAGAGCAGCATTTCCCGTGCTCTGGCAGAACGAGGCATAGAGAATCACGCCGAGGGCACCCTGAAAGATGCGCTGATCAAGTGGCTCAACGAGAAGGCGGCCAACAAACAGTATCTGAATGCCCTCCTGAGCGATGATGCCTTTGAATTCAATGGCATGAATGCAGACCAATTGATCGATGCCTTAAACAGCGGGAATGCGGATTCGATTCAGTATCTGATGACGAAGCTCATTCGCCTGGGCCGCGATAATAATATGTCCTTCCTGAAGATGGACGCGCCGATGCTGGCGGACTGGATTCGAAAAGTCATTGCTGAAAATCACCTTGGATCTATTGTGTTTATCTGGGATGAGTTTTCTGAGTTCTTCAGGAATTGTCAGAATTCCCTGACGGGCTTCCAGACCTTGGCACAGATCAGTGAAGACAGTCCTTTCTACTTTGTGCTGGTTACCCATGAGAGTGAGGCACTGATCACCAACACTGCGGATAGAATCAAAATTAAAAATCGCTTTATCGAACCTTCTATTCGTATCGAGTTGCCCGATAATATGGCTTTCCGTCTCATGGCACAGGCAATGAAGGAAACGGATGACCCGGTAATGCGCGACGAATGGCACAAGGCCAAGCAGGCTCTGAACGTTCGTCTGGCGTCAGTGCGCAATGCCATAACGACGTCAGTGAAGCGGAGCGGCCAGAAAGGCGCGCTCAGCGATGCGGATCTCCAGGAGATCGTGCCGCTGCATCCCTATGCCGCGTTGATCCTCAAGCATATTTCCCGTGTATTCACAGCCAGCCAGCGCAGCATGTTCGACTTCATCATCGCCCGCGATCCAGAAGAAGATGAGGTATTGCGCAAAGCTGAAGACGGCACACTGAAAACGCGAGCCTTCAAGTGGTTCATCAACCATCACAGCGCCTTTGGCCCGGACAATCTGATGACGGTGGATATGCTGTGGGATTTCTTTAATACGAAGGCCGGCGGGAATATGAATCCTGACGCCTTGGAAATCCTGAACAATTTTGAAACGCTCAGCAGTGAGTACCACCTCAACAAGGATGAACAGCGTGTATTGCGAACCGTGCTGCTGATGAACGCCATATGTACCCGCGTCAAGGATGCGAGTATGCTGGTACCTACCTATGAGAACATCGACCTCTCCTTCCTGGGAACCAGTTGGCCTCAGGGGAAAGCCTCAAATATCGCGAAGTCCCTGGTACACCGGGAACCGCCGCTCCAGCCGGTACTGTTTGAGGAGCCCACGGGCGAAGGCGATACGATGCGCGTTATTCCCAAGGCCGGCGGCGGCGTGGACATTATGGACACCAAGAAGCGCGTCAGGGAACAGATTTCTGCCCAAAGCATTGCGCAGGAAGCGGATCTACTGCAGAAACTGAAAGTGCCGGACAACCTGGCCGGGCACTTCAATACTGCTTTGATGTTCACGAACCTCAACAGTTCGCAGACCTTCAACAATGCTGTGCGCGAGGCAAAGACCAGGGCTCAGAACGCTCCGGGGACTTTTCAGCTGTGCATTATTGTGGCGATGACCGATGATGAACGCGCAGACATCGGGAAACAGATTCAAAACCAGATGCGCGGAGAGCTGCCGGAGAACCTGTTGCTGCTGGATGCTTCTACAAGCACGTTCAGTCCGTATCTGGATAACTATCTGACGAATAAGGCGTACAGCGAGTACTATCTCAAGAGTGACAAGCGGCAATCAGGACAATTCTCTGCCTACGCCGCGAAGAACATTGCAACCTGGGTGGATGTCCTGCGAAGCGGTGAATTCCGCCTGTACGATACGAAGCATCCCAATGGGCAGATGCGGATGGGTTATGAGGCCCTTTGTGAGCTTCTGAACGAAATAGACCACAGCATGTATCCTCTTGGGATCGAACAGTATAATGTGAATCCGACGATGTTCTCGCGCATCTCGATGGGCCTCGGTGCGGAGTGCGGCATTACACAGGTTGAAAAGGGTGCGTTCACCTCAAGCAACGTCAAGACCAAGCTATCCACGGCGCTTTCTGGCGCGTGGAAGGTTGAAGGAAACTATTGGGAGGATCCTTCCAAGCAGGGCCTCGTCATTGTACAAATCAAGAAGCGCGTGGAAGAGCTGATTGCCAAGGGCTTTGACAAGAATGGCCGGATCGACATTATCGATATCTATCAAGAGCTTCAGAAGGTGCCCTTTGGTTTCACAGCATCAAACCTGTCGGCATTTGTTCTGGGATTTGTGCTGAAGGAATACGCGAACGAACAGTACTTCTGGTCCAATGGTACGACGCGGCCAATGAGCGTGGAGCTGATGAAGGGCGCGATCAAGAATGCGCTGGATCAGTCCGTCACCCCGAAACCCAATTATCGCCCTGAGGCCATCGTGCTCATGAGCGATAAGCTGAGAAGGTTCCTGTCCGCGACGGCGTCTCTCTTCCATGAACAGCCGGAGCACTGTGGTTCTGTGGATGCCGCGGCAAGCGTCATACGCGTTGGCATGAAAAAGATGGAGTTCCCCATCTGGTGCCTGAAGAGTCTCTTGCCGACAGCACAAGTGAAAACGGACACCGCGATCATTGCCGATGTTGTTGACAAATATCTTGGCATTGCCAATATCCGGAATCTTACGCAGAAGACGACAGAGAGCGACCTGGCCACCGAGATCGGCGAGCTGCTCATGGCACAACCATCATTGCAGGAAGACCTCGAGACGTTGCTGACTTCACAGAATTGCAGGGCTGGTATGCGGGCTTACCTCGATGATTATCGTTCAGGCGAGCTGCCCGTACTGGCTGCAAACATCAAGGATGGCGGAGCCTATATAAACGAAGTCAAGAAAAAGTTCAACGCTGACGAAGCCAATTGGGTCTGGTCTGAAGAGACTGCACGGGCGAAGATTGACGAGGTGATCATTGAGTATAGCATCGTAGCAGAGAGCAACTCGATCATTGCGCCGGCTGCATCTTTGACGGCTTGCGTTCGGAACTGGAAGGATCGGCTTCGCAATTTCCGCCTTAGCTATGAAGCGATGGAGACGGAATGTGGTGACTTGAAGGAGCTGCTGGGGTTGCTGTGCAGCATCAAACGGTCGCCCGAGAATGCAATTCCAGAGATGAAGAAGGCGCGGTTCCTGGAGCTGCTTCAGAAACAGAAGAACGATTTTGTTTCGCTCTATCGGCATCAGCAGGAGATGTTCAAGAAGATCGCGGCAGGTTGGCTGACCGAGCTTTCAGACGAAGACATCGACGAGCTGTTTTCCAATTATCTGGATACAGACGTATATACAGACTCTGCCGAAAAGTATTTCAAGGCCGTTGAGGTGCAAGTGGAACGGTTCTTGAAAGAAAAGACGAAGGCCAGGTTGGAGCAAATCTGGCGTGAGAAGACGGGGACAAGTAATCCACGGGAATGGTCAAGCATGTATGGAACGCCGATTCTGTGCATGTTTGACGACGTGGAGCGCGCAAGGGCAGCAGAAGCCTTCGATGCATTCCGCAAGAGCAACCTTGGCTCCGATGAGGCAGAAAGCGTGATGTCGTATCTACAAAAAGGAGATTTCTATGACAGGCTTGCCTCTCAGGAAAGCCGGGATGAATGTATGCGGCTGCGCGTTGTTGAAGACTATGCGTATTTGCTTCCGGATATGGACGACACCCGGAATTATCTAAGGAACCATTTCTCTATGATTCATCCATATGACTGGATGGATAATCGTTCCATTAGGAATGGGATTAAGATGCGGGCTGAAAACAAGTATAAGACTGGCGGCGCCTCCATGGCACAGAGAGCCATTGATGATCTTGACCTGGATGATGTGCGTGCATACCTCAAGGATTTGATCAAGGAGAACATGGACGTCGGCATAGCCATCCTTAAGAAGCAAAAGCATTAAGAGGGATAAACATGAGAATTTGCGCTGATTATCATGTGGGACTGCGGGAAGTCTCCTCATACATTGAGCATTTTACCGGCGCTCCGTTGATCCTCGGGGTCGATGCAACTGAGGACTATGTGCAGGTATTGGGATTCCTGACAGGAGATCAGGATAAAACGATCCTGCGGGTCAGTGACAGCTGTACGGGGGAGTTTCCACCAAATCCCAACCTTCTTGTGGGAAAGGTTTCAGACGCCGCAAAAACGAGCACTGTGGTATGGTTGGGTGCGTCCCAAGCAGTCATGCTCAACAGCCAGAAGGCAACGGAGGATTTTCTGATTGCGCTGGCCGGAATGAATTTCTCAAGGCCGGTTATTGTACTATGCCCATATCTGTGCAGTGTGCTGGAGGCAATCGGAAACCGATACGCAAAACTCGGCCATTGGTTCGTTTTGATCCCATCGCCGAATAAGAGCGTTCCCTCCATTCGCCTGTATGCTGAGAAAGGGGTATGCCCCGAAGCCAAGCCGCTGATCGGAATGAAAGCCTTAATGCGACTTCTGGAAAATGGAACGACAGCGCGCAAGCTCGCTTTGGTCAGTACCTGTAGGGAAGCATGGTTAACTGCTTCTATGTTTCCTCTGTCGAAAGGCATCAGCGTATATGAAATGCTCTGTGAGCGTGAACCTGGGATCAAAGCATTCACACAGGAAACTGACGGCAGCCAGACACAGTGGGGTGATCTCGCCAAAGCTCTGAAGGGCGTACCGTTTGCTGAATTCTGCGCACAAAAGCTGGGCAGCATTGGGCAGCTTCCACAGAGCTTTGGAGAAGCTATTGCAGATCCAGAAAACCGATTCCTGTGTTATATTGCTTTAAAGGTGTTCTGCTCTTCCGAAAGGAACTATCTGTCGGAATGCCTGAAGCGTTGTGGTGGCGCAGATGATTTGGAAAAACGGCTGTATGATACAATACTTTCATTTCCAGTCTCCGCTCCACAGTATAAGCTTTGGATTCGTGAGCGTCGCAGATTGTTGCAGAGCCTGGACGAAAACCATGCATTGATGCAAGACTACTGCGATCGAGCGACGATTTATGGTAGGGATATACTCTTTGCTCTGACGGATAGCACAGAGGAGGAACGGGCGGCAATCATCCATGCGATTTGCACGTATAACTATCCTGCGGATGAGCTCCAGGGTATACTGTGCGAGAATGCCCCTCAACTTGCACTATACCTACGAGGGTTTGTTTTCGATACCTTCAATACAAAAGTGCTGGAGTCTGACTCCTATATTCGGACTTTGCTGACAGATTATTTTTGCCGGTACAAATTGCAAAAACTGTCGAACCGCATTGATCCTGAATTTATGTCAATTGTCGAAGATGAAGCGGTGAAAAGGAGCTTCACTCGGCTTCAGGTGCGGGCAGGTATCGTGAAGAAGATGGATAAGGAGGGTGCTATCCCCATTTTCTTTGATGCTTTGGGCGCTGAATACCTTGCTTATATTGAAGCGAAATGTGAAGAATACGACATGCAATTCGATTGCCAGATTGCACACTGTAACCTCCCTTCCATTACTTGCTTCAACAAGGAATTTTATAGTGCCTTTCCTGAGGACAGCATACGGAAGGAGTCCGGACTTGACGATATTAAGCACGAAGGAACGCTATATGACTATCAGCTGACAAAGGAGCCATTACACATCTTCGATGAGTTGACGCTCCTGGACAAATCCCTGAAAAAGTTTTCTTCCTGGCTCAGAGCAGGGACTTGTCAGAAGGTAATCATGCTGTCCGACCATGGAGCGAGTCGTTTGGCTGTAATACGTGAAAGCGAAAACGAAAAGTTGGAACTTGCAGAGAAAGGAAAGCACAGCGGACGCTGCTGTCCGTGCGACCATGATCCTGAAATTCCATTTGCTTATTATGATCCGGGAACAGGATTTGCAGTGCTGGCAAACTACGAACGCTTTAAGGGTAGCCGAAAGGCTGATGTGGAAACGCATGGTGGTGCAACACTGGAGGAGACCATTGTCCCAATTATTACACTGACGGCAAAGCCAAAGGAACAGCAGATATTCTTCCCAAATGATACTGTTCAGTGCAGTGCCAAAGACGGGAGCCGAATCAGTCTGTATGCAAACCCGCCGCTAAAAAAGCCTCGCATGGTCATTCGTGGTATTTCTTATCTCGGCACGTTTGAAGGGGACAAGCATAATGTACTGTTTGCCATGCCGGATATTAAGCGAAAAGGTCATTATGAGGCAGAAGTCTTTGATGGAAGCAAAAAGATTGAAACGCTTGCATTTGATGCAGTGAGATCTACGAAGATCAATGATGACTTCTGATAAGAGGTGAGCACTATGACTTACAATGAATATACTGCGCCGCTTCAGGAACGGTTGATGGATGCGTTTGACGAAATGGTGGTCTATAAAGACCTTTCCAAGGGGAACATCGTCTCGTCTTTCAAGCTGCCCTCCTTCTTACGAGATTGGGTCTTGAAGAGATTTCAGGATGATACCGGCGAGATAGACATGGAAGAAGCATCAGCTTTTATCCATGAGTTTATTCCCAAGAAAGATCAGTGGAAAGCGATCCAGAACCGCATCGTTACACAAAACGAAAGGGTAAAACTGGTTGCGCGTATTTCTGTCAATATTGATGTGAAAACGCAAACAGTGTCTTTTGCCATGCCTGACTTTGGCCTTGGTTATAAGGAAACTGTAATAACCCCGGAAGTATGGGAAAGATGTTCGGATGATCTGCTTCGCTCAGAGGAGAACTGGGGAACGGTCGAACTTGGCTATATGTACCCGTCAGAGACTTGCAAATATGGGCGGATAGAATTGCTGAATTACCGGGGCTTCTGCCCTTATAGCATTGATTTGGACGAGTTTAAAGACGCCCGGGAAATGTTCTCATTGGAAGAGTGGGTGGACATTGTCCTTGGTGCGATCGACTATAATCCCAAAGGCTATGATGGTCTATCACAGAAGCTCGCTATGCTTCAAAGGCTACTTCCGTTTGTGGAAAAGAACTTGAATCTGATCGAGCTCGCACCTCCTGGAACCGGCAAATCCTATTTGTTTGGCCAAGTCAGCCGGTATGGGTGGCTCGTTTCTGGAAAGTCCACGCGTGCAGAACTGATTTATAACAAGAGGACAAAGACTGAGGGCGTTGTAGCGTACAAGGATTATGTCGCGCTGGATGAGATCCGTGAAGCTGTTTATATGAAAGATACGGAATTACATTCTGCGCTTCAGGAAATGATGGAGAACAAAAAGTTCAAAACAGCCGACGGACATGAAGTGAACATTGATGCAGGCATTGTATTCCTTGGAAACATTATTGGTGAAAACCAAAATGAGTATAGGAACATGTTTGCGGAATTGCCGGAACCGTTCCACAAGACACCTTTCCTGGAGCGCCTTCATGGATTCATCAAGGGGTGGGAGCTGCCGATAATGAATGAAGACATGAAAGCGAAGGGCTGGGCGCTTAACTCGGAATACTATTCGACGATCATGCATGAGCTTCGAGATGATCCTTCTTACAGGGTTGTTGTCGAGGATATGTTGGAGGTGCCTGAGAAAGCAAATACCCGTGACACAGAGGCGGTGAAGAGGATCTGCTCTGCTTTCCTGAAGATCCTGTTTCCGAATGTGCGCTCAGCAGAAGACATATCGCCTTTTGATTTTGATACCTATTGTTTGCAGCCGGCGCTCCAGATGAGAGGAATCATTATAATGCAGAAGGGATTTGCGGATGCAAAAGAAGCGGGAAAGTCCGTCCCGGATATTCGTGTCAAGGGGATGCTCCAATGAGAAAACAAACACCACGAGTTGCATGTACATCATGCGCCAAATTCCCGCTGACTAAGGATGAGATTGGAATCAGTAAAAAGCTGTTGGGCGAAGAAACGAAAGAGTGTTACTGTATCGATTGCTTGTCAGCTTACCTTGAAGTAACTCCTGAGGAAATAGAGGAGAAGATCCAAATGTTCAAAGAGGACGGCTGCATTCTATTCCAATGAAAGGAGAAAGCTCATGAAGTTCGTGATCTATGCGGATCATGCGGCAACAACGCCGCTCAGTCCAACGGCTTTGGATGCGATGCGGCCATTTCTCGAACAGGAATATGGCAACCCATCGACCTTATACAGCCTTGCTCGCAAGCCGCGCAGGGCTATAAATGATGCGCGTGCCCTGATCGCGGAAGCAATCAATGCTGACCCTTCCGAAATATACTTTACATCTGGCGGCAGCGAATCGGACAATCTGGCCATCAAAGGTATTGCGCTTCGATTCTTGGGTCAGAAGAAACGCTTTATTACGAGCTCGATCGAACACCATGCTGTCCTGCATTCTTTTGAAGCTCTGAGACGATATGGATTTTCGACGACTGAATTACCGGTGGAGCGTGATGGAGTTATCCAATGTGACGAGTTGAGTGCGGCCATGACACCTGATACCGCATTGGTCTCGATTATGCTTGCCAACAACGAGATCGCTACCATTGAGCCCGTGAAGGCATTGGCAGAAATCGCACATGCCAACGGCGCGGTTTTCCATACGGATGCGGTTCAGGCCGTCAGCCATGTTCCGATTGACGTGAAAGCTCTTAATGTCGATTTGCTTTCAGCCTCCGCGCACAAATTCAATGGCCCGAAGGGGATTGGCTTTTTATACGTGCGCAATGGTGTAGCGTTGGAACCGCTGATACATGGTGGCGGGCAGGAAAGTGGAATGCGCCCTGGAACCGAGAATGTAGCTGGAATCGTTGGAATGGCCGCAGCATTAAAAGAACATATAGGGAAATTAGATGCTGAAGCGCGCTATCTCAATCTGCTTCAGAAGAAGTTTATTAATGGATTGCGCGCAAAGGGGCTGGACTTTATTGAGAATGGTTCAACGAACCGCATTCCAGGTAATGTCAGTCTGTCATTTGGGAACGCCAGTGGTGAGGTGTTGTTGCATCGTCTTGATCTTATGGGAATATCTATTGCCACAGGATCTGCCTGCAATTCAAAAGAGACAACAGTATCTCATGTTATTCAGGCAATCGGTGTACCAGAGAAGTATGCGAATGGTACGATACGAGTAAGTTTCGGCCCCGAGAACACAGAAGATGAGGTTTTGACCATCATTGAGGGTATATACAAAATCCTGAATCCATAGATTGAGCCGTAAACACTTTTGAATGACGAGAGACGACATAATAGGTTGAATAATAGCTATTGTTTATGCTATACTATTTGCGGGAGGGACAAATATGACGATTGATACGAAGACGATTATCTCTGTAACTGAAGCCAATCAGAATTTTTCGCGCGTAACACGTATTGTTGATACACATGGGCAGGCAGTGATCTTCAAAAACAATCGGCCGAAGTATTTGCTGGTGGACATGGAGAATACACCATGGTTTGACATGACAGACGACGAGAAAATCGACATCGTTGCCGCGCGCATTCTGAAAAAGTACAAGCCCGCGTTTGAGGAGTTGGCCAAATGATTCGCTTTTCACAGGAGAAGGTGCTTCTGCTGCACCAGTTGATCATACAGGAAACAGGCGGAAGCCCGGAACTGCGGGATATCAATCTGCTGAACAGTGCGATTGAAGGCGTGTATCAGACTTTCGGCGGTCAGGAGCTTTATCCGACCAAAGAAGAGAAGGGCGCACGTCTGGGTTACACGCTCATATCCAACCATGCCTTCGTAGACGGAAACAAGCGCATCGGCATGTATGTGATGCTGACCTTTATGGAGGTCAACGGGATTCGGATGGATTGCACCAACGAAGATGTCATCAATGCCGGGCTTTCCGTTGCTTCTGGAGAGATGGAATACGAACAGCTGTTGGAATGGGTAAAGGGACACAAAGCAATGTGAGGACGGAGGATGCATATGTCCACCATTAAATACAACAAGCTCGTTCGTGACCGAATCCCTGAGATCATCGAGGCCAGCGGTAAGCAGTGTATCTGCTTCACTCTCTCGGATGAAGAATACATTGCCAAGCTGGATGAAAAGCTGAACGAGGAACTGGCAGAGTATCAAGAGAGCAAATCCATGGAGGAGCTGGCTGACTTGCTGGAGGTCATCCAGGCCGTTGTTGTAGCGCGTGGAAGCTCCATTGAGGAAGTGGAAGCCATCCGCCGGGTCAAGGCTGAAAAGCGTGGTAGGTTTGAAAAAAGGATTCTGTTGACAGAAGTGGTTACAGAATAATTCTTCACCTAATGGACGATGGTGGGAAGTTTGAATCGAGTCATATACCACTCGACCAAGTCCTCAGGGAAATCGGAGAGCCCTTCGCCATCGTGACCACAGAGGAAAAAGTCACCGCAGATATCCATGGAATCATCGATTACGCGGTTGACGGGCTTTCCGTTGTTCCGACCGGATTCATCGCATACGAGGACAACATTATCAGGGAAAGGCTCAACTACTTCAATCTTTCCGCCTACAATCTGTTGGAAGATGGCAAGGCTGTGAGAAACGTTGCGAAGAACCGGGTTTTCATTGTAGCGAACAACGATAATCCTCATAATAACCCTCCCATCCGATTGACTAAACACATTATCGCACAGCAGTCCTGAAAAGTAAAGTATGTATCCTGAAGAGGTGGCATCATGAGCAGCATTTCAATTCGAAAAATCAGCATTGTAGATCTCGACACAGACGCAATCGTCAACGCAGCCAATGATGGTTTGTGGGCCGGTGGCGGCGTGTGCGGGGCGATCTTTCGTGCGGCGGGACATGCGCAGCTGCAGGAAGCCTGTGACAGGATTGGTCATTGCGCAACGGGTTCTGCTGTCATCACACCCGGATTCAACCTGAAGGCCCGGTACATTATCCATGCGGTCGGCCCAATGTGGCATGGCGGCCATCAGGATGAACCCAAGCTGCTCTACGGCGCATATCGGAGATCGCTGGAACTCGCCCAGGAAAACAGGTGTTGTTCGATTGGCTTTCCCCTGATTTCGGCGGGTATATTCGGCTATCCGATCGACAAGGCATGGCGCAAGGCGATTCAGGCTTGTAATGACTTCATTCAGAAGAACCCGGACTGCGATATGGCTATTGTATTCGCCGTGCTGGATGACAACATCATGAAGGTTGGCAAAGCGACGCTGGACGAAATAGCACCTCAGCTTTGTGCGTCTTCAAGCTTCGGGAAGGAAATGCTGAAGATCGGCGATCGACGGGTTGAAGCCATCTATTTCCATAAGCCGGAGGAACCTTACGGATTCCTGAGCAATTGGTACCCTTCCGACATCGTCGTGGATGGAAAGAGGTTCTCTTCAACAGAGCAGTACATTATGTACCGAAAGTGCATGATCCTGGACGATGAGGCTTCCGCAAAGCAGGTGATGGCAACGGATGATCCTGAACAGCAGCAGGCCATTGGACGTAACGCGAATAACTATGAGGACAGAAAGGTGATATGGGAAGGCATTTGCCAGGTTGTCGCCATGCGTGGCCTGCTGGCCAAGTTTTCCCAACACGATGACCTCAGGCAGAAGCTGCTGGAAACGGGTGATGCCTATCTGGTCGAATGCGCCAAGAGTGATCGTCGCTGGGCATGTGGGATTGGCTTGTATGATGAAGTCAGGCGAGATATTGATTTGTGGAGAGGGAAGAATATTCTGGGCTTTGCACTGATGGAGGTGCGAAATGCTATGACAGTCTGCGAATAAAAAGTCAAGCCCCAAATGAAGAAAATATGCAGACGAGTGGAGAGCGATGAGAGGAATGAGAAACAGGCCACCCAGCGAGGTGAC
>CADBCY010000013.1 GCA_902793325.1 uncultured Eubacteriales bacterium | reverse complement strand
GGCTACGGCTATAGAGACGATGAGTATTTCTTTACCCTCGTTCGCTATCTTGCTCTGCCTCTTGCTTAGCTTGAATCCCACAACTTTCCGTGAAGAGCCCGAAAAAGACGCGCCGTGGAGCGGGATGCTGGCGGATGTGCTTCGCCAGCAGGACATCCCGTTCCTTTCGGATGGACGCCTGGGCGCGGGGCTGGCCGTCTACTCTGGCACAATACGGGAAAGCATCCGGTTTTATGTGCGATGGGACGATATGGAGCGTGCCATCGCTATTGTGGAAGAACTGTTTGGAGAGAATCCTTAAGGATAAAATATCGGGACAGAGAGCATCGAACAGACGTAAAACATACGCTTTGTTAAGTTTTTGAGAGACCAAGAAAAGGCAACATAATATCGCCGGGTCCCAGATTTCGTGTCATGAGTCGTGTCATGAGTGCGTTTTTTGGGCCGGATAAACGTTAAAAAATCCGAACGTTAATCCGGTATATTGGACGTGAATGTTCGGTATATGTCCCGAACATATGAAAAATCCGAACGCCTTAACGTTCGGATTTTGGTGCGGGAAACAGGACTTGAACCTGCACGAATCGTAATGATCACTAGAACCTGAATCTAGCGCGTCTGCCAATTCCGCCATTCCCGCAGATGGTGGGCAGGGGTGGATTCGAACCACCGAAGCTTCCGCGGCAGATTTACAGTCTGCTCCCTTTGGCCACTCGGGAACCTACCCACATTCCCATGTTGCCTTCCATTGAAGAATGGAGCTGGCGATGGGACTTGAACCCGCAACCTGCTGATTACAAATCAGCTGCTCTGCCAATTGAGCTACGCCAGCCCATCTACCTGATGGAGCGCACAGCCTTTCGGCCTCGGGCTTCATGCCTCATTGCGTCGGCAACAAACATTATTATACACAATTCCCGGCAAAAGTCAACCCCAATTTTGTGTTTTTTTGAGATTAAGTTTGGCGTATCGTGACCGGCCGGGGAAGGCCTCACCGCTTCCAGGCGTCCGGGTCCAGCAGCATGAGGATGGGGAAGATTTCCAGTCGCCCGATCAGCATGCACATGCTGAGCACCAGCTTGGAGACGTTGGAGAACGCGGCGAAGTTGCCCGTGGGGCCGACGGTTCCCAGGCCGGGGCCGATGTTGGACAGCGTGGCGATGACGGCGGTGACGTTGGTTTCAAACGAGAAGCCGTCGAACGATACGATGACCGTGGCCACCACCAGCACCAGCGCGTAGGCGAAGAAGAACCCCTGCACGCCGCTGAGGATGCTCTCGTCCACGGTATGCCCGTCCAGCTTGATGGTGTTCACGGACTTGGGGTGCACCGTGCGGCGGATGTCGCGCATCAGGCTCTTCAGCAGAAGCTGCAGGCGGATCACCTTGATGCCGCCGCCGGTGCTGCCCGCGCTGGCGCCGATGATCATCAGCATCACCAGCAGGCAGCGGCTCAGCTGCGGCCAGGCGTCGAAGTCCGCCGTGGCGTAGCCGGTGGTGGTCATGATGGAGGAGCACTGGAAGAAGCTGTAGCGCAGCGCGGTGAAGAACCGGCCGCCGTACTGGGGCATGATGTTCAGCGCGATCACGACGCTCACGCCCAGCAGCAGGCCCAGATAGGTCTGCAGCTCGCTGTTCTTCAGGGCGACCTTCCAGTTCCGGGTGATGATATAGTAGTAGAGGGAGAAGTTCACGCCGAACAGGGCCATGAACACGCCGATGACGACGTCCACCGCGGCGCTGTTGTACCAGGCGATGGAGCTGTTGTACACGCCGAAGCCGCCGGTGCCCGCCGCGCCGAACATGTGCACCACGGCGTCGTACAGCGGCAGGCCGCAAAGCAGGAGCGCCACCACCATGATGACGGACAGAACCACGTAGATGCCGTAGAGGATCTTGGCGTTGCTGGCCACCCGGGGCACCAGCTTGTCGGTGCTGGGGCCGGGGGACTCTGCGCGCATCAGGTGGATGGAGCGGGCGCCCATCTTCGGGATCAGCGCCAGGCTCAGCACCAGCACGCCCATACCGCCGCCCCAGTGGGTGAAGCTGCGCCAGAACAGCAGCCCCCGGGGCAGGGCCTCCACGTCAGTGAGGATCGTGGAGCCGGTGGTGGTGAAGCCGGAGACCGTCTCAAAAAAGCAGTCGATCAGGCTCGGGATGTACCCGCTGAAGAAGAACGGCAGGCCGCCGAAGAAGGAGACCAGGATCCAACTGAAGGCCACGATCGCAAAGCCCTCCCGCGGCCGCAGCGTGTCCCGGCGGGGCTTGATCAGCGCCAGCGCGCTGCCCGCCGCCACGGTGATGAGCATGGCGATCAGTATGGGGATCGTGTCGCCGCTGCGCAGGATCAGCGATACCACGAGGGGCAGGGCCATCAGCACGCCTACCACGCGCACCACCACGCCCACCAGGTGAAAGGTCAGTCGCTTGTTCATTTGCGAATCTCCGCGATGTCAAACGCGTCCTCCAGGTTCACGACGGTGCCCGCCTTTGCGGTGAGGATCACCGTGTCGCCCGCTTCGATGTGGTCGCTGCCGAAGGGGATGATGTTCTTGTGGTCCCGCACCAGCACCGACACCAGGATGCCCTTGCGGATGTTCAGCGCGCTCAGCGGGATGTTCAGGTACGGCGCGCCCTCCAGGGCGGTGAATTCGTAGGCCTCCACCTGGCCGCCCAGCATGCCGTAGACCTTCTCCACCACGGAATTGCGGCTGTCGTTCAGCGCGCGCACCGAGCGCAGGATCACGTTGGCGGTGGTCAGCTTGGGGCTCACGGCGCAGTCGATGCCCAGGTCCTCCAGAATGTCCAGCGCGTTGGAGCGGTTCACCTTCACGATGACCTTCTTCACGCCGTGGCGCGCGCCGTACATGCCGGTGATCAGGTTTTCCTCGTCGCGGTTGGTCAGGCAGATCAGCGCGCCGCAGTCGCCCACGTTCTCGCTCTCCAGCACCTCCTGGTCGGTGCCATCGGCGTTGATGACCATGACGCCGTCCAGCACGTCCGCCAGCCGCATGCACTTCTTCTCATCGATCTCGATGATCCGCAGGTACACGCCCATGCCGGCGATGATCTTCGCCAGGTAGAAGGCGATGTGCCCGCCGCCGATCAGCAGCGCGCTCTTCAGGCGCTGGGTGTCCTTGCCGAGGTGCTTGAAAAAGCGCGTGACGGATTCGCGGTCGCCGGTGGCGTACACGCGGTCGCCCGGCAGCAGCACGCTGGCGCCGTCGGGGATGAACGCCTCGCCGTTGCGCTGCACGGCCGTGAACTGCACCCGGGGATAGCGGCTGTGGAGCTTCGACAGCGGCACGTTCAGGATCGGGTCGTGCTCCTCGGTGCGGAACTCGACCATCTCCACGCGGCCGTGGGCGAAGGATTCGATGTTGATGGCGAAGGGGAAGCGCAGCAGCCGGGAGATCTCCTGCGCGGTGGCGCGCTCGGGGTTGATGACCTGGTCGATGTCCAGCTTCTTCTGCAGGAGCGTCAGGCTCTCGGTGTACTCGGGGTCGCGGATGCGGGCGATGGAGTACTTCGCGCCGAGCTGCTTGGCGGCCAGGCAGCACACCATGTTCAGCTCGTCGTTGCCCGTGACGGCGATGATGACGTCCGCGTTTTCCACGCCCGCCTCCATCAGCACCTTCACGTTTGCGCCGTTGCCCCGCACGCACATGACGTCCAGCGTCTCGCTGGCCTTCAATAGCGCCTGCTGGCTGCGGTCGATGATGGTGATGTCGTGGCCGTCCTTGGACAGGTACTGCGCCAGCGCGTATCCCACCTTGCCGTCGCCTACGATGATGATATTCATGCGTTCACCTCGCGGATTGCTCAGAGAGAGGACAGGGAATGGGGGAGGGGGAAGCTTCCGGGCGGAGCGCCGCCCGGGGTCAGGGCTTTTCGGCCGCGCTGGCGCGGATGTGCGCCAGCGCCTCGGCGGCGGCGACCCTGAAGTCGCCCTCCCAGCCGCCGGTCAGGCACACGCCGCCCTCGTAGCCGATCAGGTCAAGCTGCCGCAGGAACCGGGCGTAGTCCTCGCCGTCGCCCGGCTTCGGCAGGCGCCGGGTCAGCGCGTTCTCCAGGTGCACGTGCTTCAGCAGCGGCGCCGCCCGGCGCAGGTCGCTCAGCGGCTCCGAGGCCATGGCCATGTGCCCGGAGTGCGCGGCCGCGGCCAGGTTCTCGAGCTGCAGCAGCCCCGCGATCAACGTGGCCTCGCTCACCAGGTTCAGCAGGTTGCAGTCCTGCTTGCGGATCGGCTCCAGCGCGACGGTGATGCCCCGCGCCTTGGCGTGGCCCTGGCAGATGCGCAGGAAGTTCCCCAACTGCCGCCAGGCGTAGGGGAAGTCCACCCCGTCGGGCACGGCGCGGCTCGCGGGCGCGTCCATCACCACCAGCCGGATGCCCAGCCGGCTGGCGCGGCCCAGGGCCTGCTGGAGGTAGGCGTGCAGCGCCGTGGCGCTGACGCCGGGGCCGGTGACCGGCAGCTCCGGGGGCAGCATGCGGCTGGCCGCGGCCAGGTTCAGGCCCGCGCCTTCGGCGTAGTCCGCGAACTCCCGGAAGTCCGCCTCCGGCAGCGCCGCCAGCGCGTCCAGCGGGATTTCCAGGAAGTCGAAGCCCAGCGCCGCGGCCTCGGGCAGGTGGTAGAAGTCGGTGAACACGCCAATGGGCAGCATCGCAGTCCTCCGCGGCCCGCCGCGCGCCGGGCACAAACGGGCATAATATGATAAGATAATTATACGCCCATTTTGCGCGGACGTCAAACCCTGCGGCAAAAAGAATCGCCCCGGAAGCGTAATTTTACTTATTTGGGCGCCGAAAATCGGCAAGAATAGGTTAAATGCGCGGGGGAGCCGCCGCCGCGCCTTGATTTTGTTCTGTTAAGATGTTATAATCAAAGCAGCCTAATATAAAGGAGTGTTTGTCTATGGGCCTGGTTACTTCTACCGAGATGTTCAAGAAGGCATACGAGGGCGGCTACGCCATCGGCGCTTTCAACGTCAACAACATGGAAATCATCCAGGGCATCACCGAGGCCGCCATCGAGAAGCGCGCCCCGCTGATCCTGCAGGTGTCCAAGGGCGCTCGCGCCTACGCCAAGCACGTGTACCTGATGAACCTGATCAAGGCGGCCATCGAGGACGCCGAGCAGTCCGCCGGCTTCGACCTGCCCATCGTCGTCCACCTGGACCACGGCGATTCCTTCGAGCTGTGCAAGAGCTGCATCGACGGCGGCTTCACCTCCGTCATGATCGACAAGAGCGGCCTGCCCTTCGACGAGAACGTCAAGATCACCCGGCAGGTCGTCGAGTACGCCCACGACCACGGCGTGGTCGTCGAGGCCGAGCTCGGCAGCCTGGCCGGCGTGGAGGACGAAGTCAACGTTTCCGCCGAGGATTCCTCCTACACCCGTCCCGAGGAAGTGCAGGAGTTCGTGGAGCGCACGGGCTGCGATTCCCTGGCCATCGCCATCGGCACCAGCCACGGCGCCTACAAGTTCACCGCCGCACAGTGCACCCGCAACGAGAAGGGCATCCTGGTGCCCCCGCCGCTGCGCTTCGACATCCTGGACGAGGTCTCCAAGCGCCTGCCCGGCTTCCCGATCGTGCTGCACGGCTCTTCTTCCGTGCCGCAGGAGTTCGTGAAGATCATCAACGAGAACGGCGGCAAGATGCCCGACGCCGTCGGCATCCCCGAGGAAGAGCTCCGTCAGGCTGCCCGCGGCGCGGTCTGCAAGATCAACATCGACTCCGACCTGCGCCTGGCCATGACCGCCTGCATCCGCCAGTACTTCGTGGAGCATCCGGATCACTTCGATCCCCGCCAGTACCTGAAGCCCGCCCGCGCGGCCATCAAGAAGATGGTCGAGCACAAGCTGGTGGACGTGCTGGGCTGCGACGGCAAGGCCTGATCCGTTTCCCTCATCACCCCGACCGCGGCGGCGCAAACCGCCGCGGTTCTTGCGCGGTCGGCTTCAGCGACCGGGAACCTGTGAAAAAGCCCCTCGGCTGCGGTTGAGGGCTTTTGCGATTGTACCAAAGTGAGCAAGAAGAAAAAGCACGCGAAGAGAGCGTCCCGGCAGGGCGGAAGCCTGCGCGGCGCGCTGATGCTGCTGGCGATGATCCTCGCCATCGGCGCGATGACGGCGGCGTGGGTCCTCTGGATGCCCGAGGTCAGCGCCTCCGGCGCGCCGTCGCCGGTCGTCATCCGCCAGGTCATGACCTCCAACCCCTCCGTCTGCCTCAGCGTGGAGGGCGCGTTTCACGACTGGATCCAGCTGGAGAACCTCTCCGACGACCCCGTGGACCTCGAGGGCTGGCGGCTGACGAACCGCCTGGACCTGCGCGGCGCGTACGTCTTTGGGGGCGTGACGCTGGCGCCGGGGGAGAAGCGGGTCGTGTACTGCGCGAAGGCCCCCGAGGGCTACGCGGGCGACGAGATCTTCACCGGCTTCAAGCTGGACGCCGACGGCGAATCGCTGATCCTGGCGGACGTGGGCGAGCGCCACATGCAGGTCATGGACGTGCCCGCCATGCCCGCCGGCAGCGTGTACGTCCGCGACGGGGAGGGGCCGTATCGCGTGCTGCCCTTCTTCCGCAGCCCCGACGCCGCGGAGCTGGCCCCGGACATCTGCCCGCCCCACGATCCCATGGGCGTGAGCATCAGCGAGCTGATGGCCAAGAACGCCTCCACGCTGACGGACGCGGACGGCGAGCGATCCGACTGGATCGAGCTCTACAACGGCGGCGTCGCCCCGGTGAGCCTCGAGGGCTGGTCCATCTCCGACGACGACATGAACCGCGGGAAGTGGGTGTTCCCGGACGTCACGCTGGACGCCGGGCAATACCTGATCCTGTTCTGCTCCGGCAAGGACCGCGCGGACCCCGCCGGGGAGCTGCACGCCAACTTCCGGCTGTCCTCCCGCGGCGAGGTCGTGCGCCTGTACGACGCGCAGCGGAACGCCGTGTCCTGGGCGAGCATCGGCGAGGCCGAGGCCGACCGCACCGTCGCCCGCCAGCCGGACGGCGCGCTGCTCGCCGGCTGCGATCCCTCGCCGCGTTACGCCAACGACGCCGAAGGCGCGCGGCTGGCGCTGCACGACGCCTACGACGGCCTGGCGGAGAACGCCCTCGGCCTATACGTCAACGAGGTGTTCTGCCTGGGCAAGGGCATGGACTGGGTGGAGCTGGCAAACACCGGCAGCAAGGCCGTGGAGCTCTCCGGCATGGGCCTCTCCGACGACCCCGCCCATCCCCGCAAGTGGCAGTTCCCCGAGGGCGCCGTGCTGCAGCCGGGGGCCTTCGCGCTGGTCTACTGCACCGGGCCGGAGGGCGCGAACGGCGATTCCGGGGGCAGGTACGCCGCGCCGATCTCCCTGTCCCCCGAAGAGATCGTGGTGCTGGCCGACGCGAACGGCGCGGTGCTCGACCGCGTGCGGCTCACCGACCAGCATAAGAACGTCAGCTACGGCCGCGCCGCGGGGCACGACAGCTACCGCTTCTTCGCCAAACCCACGCCCGGCGAGGCCAACGCGGCCAAGTCCTACGCCGCCTGCGCCGGCGACGTGGTCTTCTCCCTGCCCGGCGGCGCGTACAGGGACAAGTCCATTCGGCTGGAGCTGACGAGCAGCCCGGGCATGAACATCTACTACACCACCGACGGCCGCGAACCCACGCCGAAGTCGAAGGTGTACGACGGCCCCATCACGATCTCCAAGGGCGCGATGATCCAGGCGGTGGCCTGGCGGGAGGACGCGCTGCCGTCCCCGGTGGCCGTCCACAGTTTTTCCGTGGGCGTGGCGCATGACATGCGCGTGGTGTACATCACCGGCAGCTCGTCGAAGCTGAGCGGCTCGGGCGGCGTGCTGAACACCGGCAGCCGCACCGAGCAGCAGGTGTTCGTGCAGATGTACGAGCCCGACGGCACCCGTATCGTCAGCCAGAGCTGCGGCCTGAAGATGGCCGGCCACAACAGCCGCACCCACTACAGTCAGAAGGGCTTCTCCCTGCGGGCGCGGAAGAAGTACGGCGAGGGCAAGTTCCACGCGAAGCTGTTCAGCAACCGGGACTACGAGGAGTACGACTCCCTGTTCATGCGCGCCTCCGGCCAGGACGTGTTCCAGACCCACATGCGCGATTCCATACTCACCTCCCTGGCGGCGGACACCACCGTGCTGTACCAGGAGACGGAGCTGTGTGCGGTGTACGTGAACGGCCGGTACTGGGGCGAGTACAACATGCGCGAGCGCATCAGCCCGGAGATGATCGCCCAGTACGAGGGCTGGGACAATCCGAAGGACGTGGTGCTGCTGGAGGGCTCCGGCGAGCGCCTGTACGCCAACCAGGGCTCCTCGTCGGAGTTCCGCCAGCTGATGTCCAGGATCCGGCACATGGACTTCTCCAAGGATTCCGCCGTCGAAAAGCTGCGCGAGTCCGTGGACGTGGAGAACTACCTGGACTACGTGGCGATCCAGATGTACACCGCCAACCAGGATCTCAACAACGTGCGCTGCTACTGCATCCCCAAGGCGGGGGTGAAGTGGCGCTGGATCGTGTTCGACCTGGACCTGAGCTTCCAGGTGGACGCCAACAGCATCGCGCGCTGGCTGAAGTCCGGCGGCGTGGGCAGCATCACCACCCAGGACAACACGCTGTTCATCAAGCTGATGAAGAACCCGGGCATGAGGGACTATTTCCTCACCCGCATGGGGCAGCTCCTGGCCACCACCTTCAGCGCGGAGAACGTCGTCGGGAAGATCAAGACCCGCTGCCGGGCGCTGAACGCGGAGATGAAGCTGAACTGCAAGCGCTGGAAGTGGAGCACCAAGACCTGGGAAAAGTACTGCACCGCCATGACCCGCTACGCCAGGTCCCGCCCGGGCAAGCTGATCGACTACTTCGACAAGACCCTCCACCTGTCCGACGAGAAGATGGACAAATACTTCGGCGAGGCGAGGGAGAAGGCGAAGTAGCGCGGCAGGCATTGTCAAATCTTTGTGATGTCCAGCGAAAACGCTTGACATCACTTTTCTTTCGCGCTATAATAAGCAGGCTGTCAAGTAAAAAAGCTTGCGGGGGATGGGCCCATGGCGGATATGGAGGACAGGGTTGCGCTGAACGTGCTGCTGGACTTCTACGGCCCGCTGCTGACTCCCCACAAGCAGGAGATCCTGCGGCTGTACTGCGAGGAGGACCTGTCCCTCCAGGAGATCGCCGAACAGCTCGAGATCACCCGCCAGGGCGTGCACGACGCCATCGCCAAGGGCCGCCGCCAGTTGGTCGGGTACGAGGAAAAGCTGGGGCTGCTTCGGCGCTACAGGGCGCTGACGGCCGAGGCCGGGCGCTGCCTGGAGGCGCTGAACGGCGTCTCGGCGGGCGGGGATTCCGCCGCCGCGCTGGCCCGGGCCCGGGAAGCCCTGGAGCGCATGCTCCGGGACGCATAGAGATAAGACAAACGAGAAAGTCTGGTGAGACCGCGTGGCATTCGAGGGATTGACCGATAAGCTGCAGGGCGCGTTCAAGAAGCTGAGCGGCAAGGGCAAGCTGACCGAGGCGGACGTCAAGGCCGCGATGCGCGACGTGCGCATGGCGCTGCTGGAGGCCGACGTCAACTTCCTGGTGGTGAAGGATTTCATCAAGAAGGTGACGGAGCGCGCGGTGGGCCAGGACATCATGGAGAGCCTGACGCCCGGCCAGCAGGTCATCAAGATCGTCAACGAGGAGCTGACGAACCTGATGGGCGGCACCAACGCCCGGCTGACCTATTCCCCGCAGGTGCCCACCATCTACATGATGTGCGGCCTGCAGGGCGCGGGCAAGACCACCATGTGCGGCAAGCTCGGCAACCTGTTCAAAAAGGACAACAAAAAGCCCCTGCTCGTGGCCTGCGACGTGTACCGCCCCGCCGCCATCCAGCAGCTTCAGGTCGTGGGCGGCCAGGTCGACGTGGAGGTGTTCGAGCGCGGCCAGGGCGACCCGGTGCAGATCGCGAAGGAGGCCGTCGAGTACGCCCGCTACTACGGCCGCGATCCGGTCATCATCGATACCGCCGGTCGGCTGCACATCGACGAGCGGCTGATGCAGGAGCTGCGGGACGTGCGCGCCGCCGTGAAGCCCCAGGAGATCCTGCTCGTGGTGGACGCCATGACCGGCCAGGACGCCGTGAACGTGGCCAAGACCTTCAACGAGGAGCTGGGCGTGGACGGCGTGATCCTCACCAAGCTCGACGGCGACACCCGCGGCGGCGCGGCCATCTCGGTCCGCGCGGTGACGGGCAAGCCCATCAAGTTCGCGGGCATCGGGGAAAAGCTCACCGACATCGAGCCCTTCCACCCCGACCGCATGGCCAGCCGCATCCTGGGCATGGGCGACGTGCTCACGCTGATCGACAAGGCGCAGGAGAGCTTCGACGAGAAGCAGGCCATCGACCTGACCCGCAAGATGCGCACCAACAGCTTCACGCTGGAGGACTACCTGAGCCAGATCCGCCAACTGGACAAGATGGGCAGCATCACCGACGTGCTGAAGATGATCCCCGGCGTGGGCAGCAAGATCAAGGACGTGGACATCGACGAGGACGCCATCCACAAGGCGCAGCGCAAGAACGAGGCCATCATCCTCTCCATGACGCGCATGGAGCGCCGCAACCCGGACATCCTCAACGCCAGCCGCAAGCGCCGCGTCGCCGCGGGCAGCGGCACCACCGTGCAGGAGGTCAACCTGCTGCTCAAGCAGTTCGATCAGGCGCGCAGCATGATGAAGAACATGATGGGCGGCGGCAAGCGCGGCAAGATGCGCTTCCCCTTCGGCAAGATGCCGAAGTTCTGATCTCCAACCCCGATATACGTGGCCAAACAAGCCGTATATATACAATCACCGACAATATTTAAGGAGGAAACCCCAATGGTCAAGATTCGCCTGAAGAGAATGGGCATGAAGAAGAAGCCCTTCTATCGCCTGGTCGTCACCGACAGCCGCAACCCCCGCGATGGCCGCTTCATCGAGGAGATCGGCTACTACAATCCCATTTCCGAACCCGTGGAGCTGAAGATCAACGACGAGCGCGCCAAGTACTGGATCGGCGTCGGCGCCCAGCCCACCGATACCGTCCGCGGCCTGCTGAAGAAGGGCGGAGTTCTGTAATCATGGTTGAACTGGTGAAGTATATCGCCCAGTCCCTGGTGGAAAAGCCGGAGGCCGTGGATGTGCGCGAGGTGGAGAACGAGGACAGCATCGTCATCGAGCTTCGCGTGGATCCCGACGACATGGGCAAGGTCATCGGCAAGCAGGGCCGCATCGCCAAGGCGATCCGCACGGTGGTGAAGGCCGCTTCCGTCAAGCTCCCGAAGCCCGTCTTCGTGGAGATCATCTGACCGCATCTGCGCGCCGCCCGGCACCGGGCGGCGCGCCGCACTTCCGATGAAGGGGCGCGACGGCGGCCCTGCCCGCCGCTTTGCGGCCCCCGACTCTTGTAGAAATTTCCCTGCGCCGGGAAAAGCTATTGCTTTTTTGCCGGACATATTGTATAATAGTCCCGACATCATTATATGGAGGTACGTACCATGGCATATGTTATCAGCGACGAATGTGTGGCCTGCGGCGCCTGCGCCGAAGAGTGCCCGGTTTCCGCCATCAGCGAAGGCGACGGCAAGTTCGTGATCGACGCCGATACCTGCATCTCCTGCGGCTCCTGCGCGGGCGTTTGCCCCGTTGGCGCTCCTGCCGAGGAATAATCGCAAAGGCAAGAAGATCCCGCCGAAAGGCGGGGTTTTCTTTTGCCTCCGCGCGCCGATACTGTTACAAACCTGTGACAAGTTCTGACAATTCCGTAATTCGGAAGGAAAACCATGCCCCGGGGAGAATATTACAAAGATGACGGCCGTATGACGACGGCGTGAAAAGAATGTGCGATTGCGACCATACAAGAGGCTGAAAATGCGAGAATACCATTGCTTACGGCGCGCTTGCGCCCTGATGCTTGCGATCATGATGCTGGTCGGCGCGGCGCCGGCCCTGCCCGCGGCGTGGGCGGAGGCGGACGGCGTGCTGCGCGTGAAGCTGACCCGCCTGGGCGCGCCGGCGTCCGTCACGCTGGACGCGGACTGCGCGCTGAGGCCCTCCACCGGCGGCGGGGACATCCCCGCGGGCACGGAGGTGACCGTCTCCGCCAGCGGCGGCAGGCTCCTCCTGGAGTCGAACGGCCAGCAGGTGGACGCCGGCGCGACGCTGCGCCTCTCGCGCGCGGAGACCGGCGGCCACGGCATACAGTTCCGCCAGCCCGGCCTGTCCAACCGCTTCTGCGGCGACCTGGCGCTGACGGCCGCCGGGGACGTGATCTCCGCGGTGCTGAACCTCTACGTGGAGGATTACCTCTACGGCGTCGTGGGGTACGAGATGCCGCCCTCCGCCGGGGAAGGCGCGCTGCAGGCACAGGCCGTGGCGGCGCGCAGCTACGCGCTCAGCCAGAAGGCGATGGGCGTGGGCGAGTACGACCTGACGGACACCGCGGGCGGCTTCACCTACAAGGGCCTCAGCGACAGCGCCGACTACGCCCGCGCCAACCAGGCGGTGGATGACACCCGCGGCCAGGTCCTCTGGTACGGCGACGCGCTGGCCTGTGGCTACTGCACGGAGTCCAACGGCGGGCAGACGGAGTCCGCGGCCAACGCCTTCGGCAGCGCGGCGGCCTACACCGCCGTGTCCGACGACGCCTACGACTATGAGAGCAGCGCGGCGAAGAAGACCGCGACGCTGTCCCGGGACGGCTCGGGGCTGGCGCAGCCGCTCGCGGAGCTCCTGTCCGAGGCCGCGGCGCGCGAGCTGACCCGGGAGGCCGGCGAGGCCGTGGGGGAGGCGCGCATCACCGCCATCGAGTCCGTCGAGCCGGTGGAGCCCCGCTTCGCCGCGCCCAGCAGGCTGTACACGGCGCTGCGCATGACCGTGCGCGCCGAGGCCGCCAACGCCGGGGGCAACTCCGCCGACGTCGAGGTCAGCGTGGACGTGCCCACCTACGGCGGGCTGGAGGACTGGTACGATCTGAGCCTCAACGACGAGGACAACGAAACCGTGTGGGTGGAGGACGCGGACGACGGCTTCACCGTCACCTTCCGCCGCAGCGGCCACGGCGTGGGCATGAGCCAGAAGGGCGCGCAGCTGATGGCCAACGAGTACCACATGGACTGCGCGGCCATACTGGCCTATTACTACCCCGGCGCCCGGCTGGAGCAGCTCGCGCTGGCGGAAAAGGCGACGGCGCAGCCCCAGCCCACGAAGCGCGCCGGGCGAATCGCCATCGCCGAGGCCAGGCTGAAGGACCGCACCGACCTGCTGAAGAAGGCCTCCGAAGGCGCGGCGTCCGTAGCGGTGCTGCCCGCGGGCGCGACGGTGGAGATCTACGCCGCCCAGGGCCGGTGGGCCGCGGTGGGCAGCGGCGGCCAGGTGGGCTACCTGCCCCTGTCCGCGCTGATGCCCGGCTTCCTGCTGGCGGGGCCGAACCTGACGCGCCTCAACCCGCCGGATATACTGGTCCTCTCGGAGGATTGGGACCTGCTGGAGCTGCCGATGGACGGCGCGACCGCGCTCCGCCAGTTGCCGGCGGGCGAGGAGCTGAGCCTCACCGCGCGCACGGACGACTGGCTGGAGGTCGCCGCGCCGGACGGCCTGACGGGCTTCCTGCCCGCGGACGCCATGGGCGAGGAGGACGCGCTGGCCGGCGAGGCGCTGATCGAGGCGCCGGAGATTGAGGCGTTGGGGCTCGAAGCGCCGGAGCTCGAGGAAACGGCAACCCCGACGCCTGCGCCCGAGGCCACGCCGACGCCCGCGCCGACGTTCTCGCTGGAGGAGGCGGACCTGCCCGAGGATATGACGCCCGTGGAGGGCGAGCAGTACGCCCAACTGACGGAGAGCGCCAGCCTGTACCGAAGCGTCAACGGCACCGAGTCCATCGCCATCCTGGAGCGCAACAGCTACGTGCAGCGGCTGGCGGAATCCGACCAGTGGGCCTACGTGCAGCGGCCCGACGGCGAGCGCGGCTTCGTGCAGCGCAGCGTGCTGACGGCGGTGACGCTCAAGACCCCCAAGCCCGACGACACCGCGGGCGAGGGCGGCCGGTTCACCAAGCTGAAGGGCAAGAAGAAGCGCTACGTCTACGCGGACGCGGACGACCTCGCGCTGTACGAGCACTACAGCGAGTCCTCCGGGCTGGTGGCGACGCTGTCCCGCGGCCAGAAGCTGCTGCTGCGCGCCTACAACGACAAGTGGGCCTACGTGAGCGCCGGCGACCGCAAGGGCTTCGCGCTGCGCAGCGGGCTCACCGCCTCGAAGCCGAGCGTCGACGCCGCGCCCGCGGGGGAACCGCTCCCCGGCGAGGAATCGCTCGCGGGCCCGTCCGGCGGCCCGGTGAAGAAGGTCAAGGGCAAGAAGATCGTCGCCATCAAGGAAAACCTGACCGTGCTGTACAGCTCCTGGAGCACCGGCTCCCAGCAGCTGGCCTGGCTGGAAAAGGGCGACAAGGTGCGCCTGCTGGCCTACAATACCGAGTGGGCCTACGTGAACAACGGCAAACAGAAGGGCTACGTGCAGATGTCCGCCATCACCGGGCAGGCGGCGACGAGCGATGCCGGCGCCAGCCGCGGCGGCCCGGGGTTCGACGCCGAGACGCTGGTGGATCTCAAGCTGTACCCGGACGACAGCATGATGGGCGCGGCCCTCGCCACCGTGGAGAAGGGCGAGACGGTGCGCGTGCTGAGCTACGACCACCAGGCCGCCTGCGTGGAGTACAACAACATGAAGGGCTACCTGGCCGTGGCGTACCTGAAGCGGAAGTGAGACTCCGCTCCGAAGGGCGATCCTATGCGGGCATCCTGTCGCCTCTGGATAGAGCTTTGCAATACAGACCCCGGGGACCGGCGGTCCCCATCGACCATCGCGCGGGGGAGCATGCTCCCCCGTTCGCGTCCGGAAAGGAGACGGTCCCATGCGGCACGTCCGATGGCTTAGCGCGGCGCTGGCGCTGCTGCTGCTCTGCGGCGCGGCGGCGGAGACCTCCGGCGGGGAGGGCCTGTCCTCCGATACCGTCTACCACCTGGAGCTGCGGCTGGCGGCGCTGGGGTATTTCTCCGGCAAGAGCGACGGCACCTACGACGCCGACACCCGCACGGCGCTGGAGGGCTTCCAGCAGGCCAACGGCCTGGAGGTCACCGGCGCGGTGGACGAGGCCACGCTGAACGCGCTGAACAGCGACGAGATCGTCAGCCGCCAGGTCTACCTGAAGGGCTTCGTGCTGGAGCATACCTCGCAGGATTCGCTGCAGGTGGGCAGCAGCGGCAAGGACGTGCAGGAGGTGCAGCGCAGGCTCAAGGAGCTGGGCTACGGCAACGTGCGCAGCGACGGCATGTTCGGCGAGGGCACCCAGCAGGCCGTGAAGCTGTTCCAGCTCGCCAACGGTCTGGAGCAGACGGGCGTGGTGGACGCCTCCACCCGCATGCGGCTCATGGCGGAGACCTCCATCACCTGGGCGGCCTTCCTCACCGAGATGAGCTGCGTGCCGGGCGACACGGGGCTGACCGTGTCCGCGCTGCAAAAGAAGCTGGCGGCGCTGGGCTACTTCGACGGCGACGTGACCGGCAGCTACGGCGAGCTGACGCAGCAGGCGGTGAAGCGCTTCCAGGGCGCCAACGGCCTGGACCAGACGGGCGTCGCCGACGCGGCGACCTGGGAAAAGCTCTACGGTGGCGAGGCCGTGGCGCTGCGCCGGCCGGACGCGCTGCAGCGCGGCGACGAGGGCGCGCGCGTGACCAAGGTCCGGGCGCGGCTGATCGAACTGGGCTACCTGTCCGGCGAGGCGTCGGGCAGCTTCGACTACGCCACCGAGACCGCCGTGCGGCTGTTCCAGTTGGGCGCGGGCGGAGAGGGCACCGGCATGCTGGACGAGGAGGACGAGCAGGCGCTGCTGGCCGAGGACGCGGCGGCGATCGGCGACGAATCGGTGCAGGCGGCGTATCAGGCGCTGCTGGAGGCGGCGAACGCGGACACCCAGGCGGCCATCGCGAGCGCGGCGGAGGGCCTGCTGGGCAGCGGCTTCGGCACGCCCGAGGACGAGCTCTACCCCGGCTTCGCCTTCGTGCAGTACGTCTGCGCCGCGGCGGGCCTGCCCGTCCGCCAGCCCGAGACGCTGGCCGCCATGGCCGCCGTGCCGGTGAGCGATCCGGCCGAGGTGCAGGCGGGCGACATCGTGACCCTGCAGAGCGAGGCGTCGGGCAGCGTCAGCATCCTGCTGGGCGTCGGCGCGGGCGAGGGCAAGCTGTACTACGCCACCGAGGAGGGCGGCTGGGTGGTGCTGGGCTACCTGGACGCCATGAACAGCACCAACGCCTACCGCTGGAGCGCCGCGGACGCCGCGGGAGGCGCGTCGTGACGGAGCCGCTGCTCCGGCCCGGCGAGCGGCTGGACGACCTCCAGTGCGGCGGGCTGGCGGTGATCCAGCGGCCGGATGTGTTCCGCTTCGGCACGGACAGCGTGCTGCTGGCGGACTTCGCCGCGCCGCGCAGGAAGGACACCGCCGCGGATCTTGGCTGCGGCACGGGGGCCATCGCGCTGCTGATGGCGGCGCACCGGCCCGGCCTGACGGTGGACGCCGTGGAGATCCAGCCGGAGCTGGCGGACATGGCGCGGCGCAGCGCGGCGCTCAACCACATGGAGGACGCCGTGCGCGTGTGGAACATGGACCTCCGGGACGCCTGGCGCGCGCTGGGGCTGGGCCGAAAGTCGCTGGTGGTGTGCAACCCGCCCTACGGTCGCCGCGGCGCGGCGCTGGAGAGCGAGGGCGCCGCGAAGCGCGTAGCCCGGCACGAGGGCGACCTGACCCCCGGGGAGCTGGCGCGCGCGGCGGAGCTGCTGCTCAAGTGCGGCGGCCGCTTCTGCGCGGTGTACCCTGCGCCGCGGGCCTACGAGCTGATGCGGGCCATGGACGAGCACCGCATCGCCCCCAAACGCGTGCGCACCGTCCACGGCGTGGAGGGCCGCCCGCCGAAGCTGGTGCTGGTCGAGGGCGTCCGCGACGGCGGCGAGGGCCTGCACTGGCTGGAGCCGCTGGTGCTGCGGAACCGCGACGGCAGCTACACCGAGGAATGGCAGCGCATCTACGCGCAACGATGAACAGACGGCGCCGCGTCCTGTACGGACGCGGCGCCGTTTTTTTGATATTGTACACGATCAGGCAAACGCCCTCAGGGCTTCGCCGGAAATCGTTTTGCCCTTACGTTTCCTTCTGCCCGGCTTCCTCTGCGCGCAGGAAGCGGTAGACCGACGCGGCCACCGCGGCGGGCAGGCCGGGCACCTGCTCGATGTCCTCCAGCGACGCGGCGCGCAGCGCTTCCACGGTCTTAAAGTGCTTCAGTATGGCCCGCTTGCGCTTCTCGCCCACGCCGGGCACGCCATCCAGCTTCGAGGAAATGCTGGCCCGCGCGCGCAGCGTCCGGTGGTGGATGATGGCGAAGCGGTGGCTCTCGTCGCGCACGCGCTGGATCAGGTGCAGCGCGCCGGAGTGGCGGTCCAGCAGGATGCTCTCCTCCTCGTCCGGCAGCACGATCTCCTCGATGCGCTTGGCCAGGCCGATCATCGGGATGTCCAGCCCCTGCGCCAGCATGGCCTCGCGGGCGGCGTTCAACTGGCCGCGCCCGCCGTCCACCAGGATGAGGTCCGGGAGCCAGGAGAACCGGCCGCCCTCGGGGTCCAGCCCCTGCGCCCGGCGCTCGGCCAGCTCGTCCAGCCCGTGGGACAGGCGGCGGGTAATGACCTCGTACATGCTGGCGAAGTCGTTCGCCCCCTCCACGGTCTTGATGCGGTAGTGGCGGTACTCCTTGTTGGCGCTCTTCCCGTCCACCATCACCACCTCGCTGGCCACGCTCTGCGCGCCCTGGGTGTTGGAGATGTCGTAGCCCTCGATGCGCCGCGGCGGCTTCTCCAGGCACAGCACGCGCTGCAGCTCCTCCAGCGCGCCCTGCGTGCGGGCGTAGCTGTTGGCGTTGCGGCGGTCGAGCTTCTGGGCCTCGTCCTTCAGGTTCTTCACCGCCATGCGCACCAGCTTGAGCTTTTCGCCCCGCCGGGGCACCAGGATGTAGGTGCGCCGGCCGTGCTGCTCGCTGAGCAGCTCCTCCACCACCGGCTGCTCCGGCGGCGTGGCCGAGAGCAGGATCTCGTGGGGCGGGGTGATCTCCGGGCCGTAGTATTGCAGCATGAACTGCGTCAGCACCTCGCCCGGCGGCTCGTCCGCCGCGCCCTCCAGCGTGAAGCGCTCGGAGCCGATCAGCCGCCCGGAGCGCACGAACATCAGCTGCACCAGCGCGTCGGCGTCGTGGGGCAGCATGGCGATGATGTCCTGGTCTCCCTGGGTTGTGGAGATGGCCTTCTGCTTCTGCATCACCGCCTCCACGGCGCGGATGCGGTCGCGGTACACGGCGGCGCGCTCGTAGTTCATCGCCTTCGAGGCCTCCGCCATGCGCGCCCGGAGCTCGTCCAGCACCGGGTCGTACCGGCCGTTCAGGAAATCCATCACCTTCAGGATGGTCGCGCGGTAGTCCTCCTCCGGGATCAGCCCCGCGCACGGGGCGGGGCACTGGCCCACCTGGTGGTGGACGCACGGGCGGCGCGGCTTGTCGGGGTTGATGGCCCAGGCGCAGCAGCGGATGGGGAACACCATGCGCACCACGTCCAGCACCTCGCGCACCACCGTGGCGCCCTGGAAGGGGCCGAAGTACTTCGCGCCGTCCTTCTCCTGCCGCCGGGCCAGCTCCACGCGGGGAAAGGGCTGGCGCAGGTCCACGCGGATGTAGGGGTAGGCCTTGTCGTCCTTCAGCCGGATGTTGTAGCGGGGCATGTGCAGCTTGATGAGGTTGCACTCCAGCGTGAAGGCCTCCAGCTCGCCGTCCACCAGCATGATGTCGAAGTCGTCGATCTTTTCCACCATGGCCCGCACCTTGGGGCTGTGCTGGGCGCTGTAGTGGAAGTACTGGCTCACGCGGTTCTTCAGGTTCACGGCCTTGCCCACGTAGATGATCTCGCCCTCGGACTTCATCAAATAGCAGCCCGGCGAATCCGGCAGGTTCCTGAGCTTGAACTCGAGCTGCGGGTTCATGCGCGCGCCGTTCCAGGGCCGCTTGTCCGCGGCGGAGTAGGGGACGGGGGCGGCCTCGCCCATGAATTCGGTGAACAGATCGCTCATGTTACAGACTGACCTTTCGCTTCAGCAGGGAGGCCGACAGCACGGCGAACACCGCGCCCAGCGCGAGGTGCAGGCACAGCGAGACCCCGAGCATGTAGCTGAAGGTCTGCATGTCCATGGACGCGGGGTTGTCGATGCCGGTGCCGAACGCGCCGGGCACCAGCTCGACGGCCTTGCCGCTGAGCCAGGTGGAGCCCCAACTGAGCAGGAAGAACAGCACCAGGCTCACCAGCCCGCGCAGGAAGCCCTTGCGGTTCTGCAGCACCGTGGCGCTGACGGTGATGGCCAGGTAGGCGGTGCACATGGCCAGCATGACCTCGATGAGCACCGACAGGCCGGTGAAGGCGACCACCCGCAGCGTGCCCTGCAGGTTGAAGCTCATGTCGCCGATCGTGAAGCGCACGAAGCGGTTGAACTGGTCGACGAGGTTTTCCGTCAGGCCCAGCCTGCGGGCCAGGTAGGCGTAGTCCAGCACCGCCGCCAGCGAGAGGATCGCCGTCAGCGCCACGCCCGCCAGCAGCGTGCAGAGCAGCTTCGACAGCACCACGGAGATGGGCCGCGTGGGCGTCATGAACACCAGGTAGCCGGTGCGGTCCTTCAATTCGCGGGAATAGCTGACCACGCCGCTGATCAGGATGTAGACGTAGGCCCCGAACGCCAGCAGGCTCAGCAGCACCACGCTGGTGATCACCATGCCGTCCTTGCCCAGGCTGTTGCCCAGCACGAACGTCAGCTCCAGCACCACCATCGCCAGCAGCAGCCCCACCAGCGTGGTGCGCAGCTTGCGGAATTCGTATTTCATCAGCTTAAGCATTGCCCTGCACCCCTTCCTCCACGGACTGGCGCCCGTACACGCGAAGGTACAGGTCCTTCAGCGTGCCGCCCCCGCACAGCTCGGCCTTCGCGCCGCTGCCCATCAGCTCGCCCTCCTTCAGCAGGATGGCCTCGTCCACCACGTCCTCCAGCTCGTCCACCAGGTGGGTGGAGATCAGCAGCGTGCGGCCGTCCTTGCGGCCCTTCAGCAGCGCGTCGATCACCTGCGTCCGGGTGAGGATGTCCACGCCGTTCAGCGGCTCGTCGAACATCATCAGCCGCGCGTCGCGGCTCAGGATCAGCGCCAGCCGCAGCTTGGCCGCCATGCCCGAGGACAACTGGCGGATGCGGTCCCGGGGGTCGAGTCCCATGTCGATCAGTTGGCGGCGGAAGTCGCCGAGGCTGAAATCCTCGAAGAAGTCGGCATAGTAGCGCCCGGCGTCGCGGATGGTCATGTAATTGTAGAAGTAGTTCTCCGTGGGCATGTAGGCGATGCACGCCTTGCTCTCCCGCCCGATGGGCATGCCCTCGAACAGGATCCGGCCCGAGGTGGGCTGGGCCAGCCCGGCGATCAGCTTCATCATGGTGGTCTTGCCGCTGCCGTTGGGGCCGAGCAGCAGGCACATCTTTCCCGCGTCCAGCGTGAGGGACACCTCGCGCAGGGCCGTGCGGCGCAGATACCTGCGCGTGACGTGATCGAGCGTAAGCATAGACAGGTTTCCTTTCTTCGTGACAAATCATGCGCATGCCGCGGTGGGCATGCTCCTTTGGCTTTCTACGGCAAAACCGCGCACTCCGGCGCGCAAACGCGCGCTTCCGAAGCCTTTAATGCGGCGCGTCCGTGCGACCAAACCGCGCCCGCAGGGCGTGGAAACGCGCTAAATCACCCCGTCCTCCAGCCGGTAGCCGACCGGCAGCGGCGCTTCCTTCACGAACCGGAAGGTGTCGTCCCGCAGGATGGGCAGGAAGGCCTCGAAGGGGATGCCGGGGAACTCGCTGCCGTAGGCGCTGGCGCCGAACCAGCCGCCCTCCTTCGCCCGCAGGTTCAGATCGCGCGCGAACTTGGTGCGGTTGCAGCAGTCGTGGAGCGTCACCGGCCAGCCCTCCTCGGCGGCCTCGCGCATCAGTCGCAGCGTCAGCTCGTGGCTCCAGATGGGGGAGACGTAGCCGTGGCGGTACATGTACAGCGGCTCGCCCCAGTAGTTGCCCAGGTTGTTGGGGTTCAGGTGCAGCTCCGCGCAGTTCATGAAGTCGATGCCCGTGGCCAGTATCGCGTCCTTCTTTTCGTGGAAGGCGTCGAAGAACTCCGGCGTCATGGGCGTTTCGATGCCCACCCACGGGATGTACCGCTTCGCGATGCCCATGGCCTCGATCACGCGGTCCGCCGCGCCCGAGGCGCCCAGGTTGAAGCGCAGCTCGTCCAGCCCCGCCGCGCCCAGCGCCCGCAGGTTCTCCTCGGTCGCCAGCGTGCCGTTGGTGTACAGGTGCTGGTGCACCCCCGCGGCGTGGAAGCGCGCAATGATGCCGTAGTACTGCTCGATCTCCAGGAAGGGCTCCAGGTACACGTAGCATATGCCCGTGGGCGGCTCGTGGACGCGGAGCAGCAGCTCGACGTCCTCCTCGCGGAAGCGGCTGCCGCCGATCTCCCAGTAGCCCGCGCCGATGGGCGGCTGGTCGTCCATCTCGCCGTAGTCATAGCAGAACGGGCAGCGCAGGTTGCAGCGGTTGGTGCGGCGCACGGCGCTCAGGCCCGTGCCCAGCAGGCAGGACCGGCAGCCGCGGGGAAAGCGCGCGTCGTCGCCCACATAGCGCGTGCGGCCCTCCAGGCTGCGAAGCCCGGGGACGGCTTCCTCCAGCGCCCGGATGCGCGACTCCTCGGCGGACTCGATCTGCGCGATCACCGCCCATGCGATCTCCTGCTGCCGGGGGCTGAGCCCCTCCTCCTCGGGGAGCTGCGCGAAGAACTCGAACCAGCTGAGGGCGTCCCGCTTGGATATGTACATGGCCATGCCTCCGATCTCGTGGATGGGATAGCATCATTCTACCCCGCCCGCGGGGCTTTGTCAACGCAACTGCCGTGACATTCCATGGAAGATTCCCGCGCGCGAAAAGGCCCCATGCCGTCGTCATAACGGTCATGGGGCCGCTTTTTCCGGTCGTAGAGCTTGCCGCTCTGTACCCGGCGGGTCACGGGGCGGATGCCCCAGGTGGCGCGGCCCTCGCGGTCCAGCGCCTTGCGCGCCTTCTTTCCCAGCTTTTCGCGGGGGATGAACCGGTCCTTCTCCATGGAAAGCACCTCCTTTTTCCGATTGGACGAAATCGCGAAACGCCTTGTTCCGCTGCAAAAAAACCTTTACAAATCCCGGAAAGTATGGTATCATGTATTCGTGACAATTTGATAGTGGGAAATCCACGGGTGCCCGGGCGCTTCGGCGGCCCGGGAGAATACGGGAACGGGGTGCAAATCCCCGACAGGACCGCTGCTGTGATGCGGAGCCGCGCCCGAAGCCATTGGCGAGAGCCGAGAAGGCGGGCGACGGCGAGGATGCTGAGTCAGAAGACCTGCCCGTGGACAAGCGTATCGATTTCTTCGGCCTAAAGAAAGATATGTTCCTGAGCGTCGCGACAGGGGAGAGGTATGCCCCGGCGGTGCGCATGATGCGGGACGTATCGACGGCGGTCGAACGATCCTGCTTTTTTGCGCGCGGACGCCGGCTGGTACCCGTCGCTCGCGCGATCCGGCCGCGGAGCGCCCCCGGTAAGGGCGCGATCCGGCCACGGGGTTCCCGGCGGACGGCGAGGGGTGCCGCCCTGTGCGGGCCGAACGTCCTTCCCCCTTGGACGCGGTCCGTCGCCCGGCGCGCCGGGAACCCGGGATTCTGAGCGAACAGGGAGCAGCATGCGAAAGACGGCGCCTGCCGCAGGGCAGCGGCGCCGTCCCGAACCGCGTGCTACGCCCTGTTTTCCGTTCCTTCGGGCGCCGCCCGGCCCTCCCGCACCCGGTACTTCCTCGGCGACATGCCCACCGTGCGGCTGAATACGGTGATGAAGTAGTTGTAGTCGGAGAACCCGCACGCATCGGCGATCTCGCTGATGTTCAGCTCCGGGCGGGCGGCGAGCAACTGCTTGGCGTGCTCGATGCGGAGCTGGCGCACGTGCCGCGCGATGCCCATGCCGTAGTTCTGCCGCGCGAATTCGTACAGCGCCGTGCGGCCGATGTTGAACCGCCGGCACAGGCTGTCGGCGTTGATGTCCTCGGTGAAGTGGCCGGAGATGTACTCGTCGATCTGCACCTGCAGCGCCTGCTGGCGGAGCATAATCATGCGGTCCATGCACAGGTAATTCGCCAGCGCCTCCAACACATGGGCGGCGGACAAAATATAAGTTTCCTCCGTGTCCGGCAGGGCGTCCACCAGCGCGGCGAGGGCGGCCTCGTCCAGCCCGTAGGCCCGGCAGCTCAAAAGGATCGCCGCGCGCCCCTCCGCCCGGGAGGGATAGCAGAACAGGTGCCCGAACGCCACGTAGGCCACGACGAGATCCCCGCGGAATACCGGCGTCACGGCCTCCGTCAGCCCCGCGTGGCAGCGGTACACGTAGGGCGCGCGCAGCGCCAGCGCCCGGCCGCAGGCTTCCCGGTCGCAGGCATGGCAGGCGGAAGCGGCGGCGGCGCTGCCGCGGATGTACCGGCACACGGGCGCTACCTGCGCGGGGTAGGACGTGATCTCCCGGCAGGCGTCGTCGAACACGGTGATGCGAATGCCCGTCAGGTTGTAGAAGTCCCGCAGGATGGCGTTCAGCTTGACGAAATCGAAGGATGAGAACATGTCGGCGCACCTCCGCTGCCGTATATGTCTGATTGTCGGCGCAGTCGTTTTCTACCTCGGCGATCCGGAATACATAAGTATTTCTAACTTATTATATCTGTGATTGTCGCCGTGCGCGCTTTGCGGCCCGGCGACCCGGCCAACCGCGCTTCGCGCCGGTTGCCTAATCATTATACTACGCCCTCGCGGTAAATGTCCAGAAAAGTGCGTACAAATTCAAAGAAAAGTGTACAACTGGCCCTATCTTTCACACCGGCGGTTTGTTAAGATGGGATTATGAACGGGCAAAAGGCCCGCTGTTGTCGCACACAATACCATTGAGGGAGGAACATCATCATGGGCAGGAAAATGACATTTGCGCTGGCGTTCGCGAACCGCGGCTTCATGCCGGGCGAGCTGATCTACGGCGCGCGCGAGGACATGATCAAGGCCGTGACCGACGCCGGATACGACTACATCGCCATGGACGCGGAGCTGACCCGCTACGGCGGCATCGAGACCCGCGACGAGGGCCTCCTGTACGCCAAGTGGCTCAAGGAGCACGAGGGGCAGTTCGACGGCGTGATCTTCTCCATGCCCATCTTCGCCGACGAGAACGGCGCCATCACCGCGCTGCAGGACGCGGGCGTGCCGATCCTGATGCAGGCATACCCGGACGAGATCGGCAAGATGGACTTCAAGCACCGCCGCGACGCCTTCTGCGGCAAGTTCTCCGTCACCGACGTGTTCACCCAGTACGGCGTGCCCTTCACGGTGCTAAAGCCCCACGTGGTGCACCCGCTGACCCCGGCGTTCCGGCAGAACATGGTGGACTTCGCTGCCGTGTGCCGCGTCGTGAACGGCATGAAGCGCTTCAACGTGGGCTGCATCGGCGCGCGCACCACCGCGTTCAAGACCGTGCGCTTCGACGAGATCACCCTGCAGAAGTACGGCATCAACGTCGAATCCTTCGACCTGTCCGAGCTGGTGTTCAAGGTCGGCAAGCTCGCGGACGACGACGCGAAGGTGCTCGCCAAGCAGGCGGCGCTCGAGAAGTACACCGACTTCTCCGGCGTGCCCGCGAAGAACAAGCTGATGCTGTCCAAGATCAGTTGCGTGATCGACGAGTACATCGAGGAGTACCACCTGGACGCGCTGACGCTGCGCTGCTGGAACGAGATGGAGACCATCCTGCGCGTGTGCCCGTGCGTGCTGCTGAGCGAGCTCAACGACCGCGGCATCCCGGCCTCCTGCGAGATCGACATGTGCTCCGCGCTCACCATGCGCGCCATGAGCCTCGCCAGCGAGATGCCCACGGCGGTGCTGGACTGGAACAACAACTATGGCGACGACGAGAACAAGGTCGTGCTGTTCCACTGCGGCCCCGTGGCCCAGCAACTGATGACCGGCCGTGGCACCGTGACCGAGCACAAGATGTTCGCCAAGGGCGATCCCGGCTCCGGCTGGGGCACCAACGAGGGCCGCATCCGCGCCTTCCCGACCACGCTGGCCAACTGCCAGACCAAGGACGGCAAGATCATCATGTACGCCTCCGAGGCGGCGTTCACCGACGATCCCATCGAGGACGGCTACTTCGGCTGCGCGGGCGTGTGCGAGGTGCCCGACATGCAGGAGAAGATGATCAAGCTGGCCCGCGGCGGCTTCAAGCACCACACCTCCGTGGGCGTGGGCCACATGAAGGCCATCCTGAAGGAAGCGTTCACCACGTACCTCGGGTATGAGTGGGTGGAGATCGACTGATTGGGAACCGGGAATGAGGAATTGGAAACGGCGCAGGGAATCCCCGAGGATTGCTAGGTCCACGCCGCGTTTCCGATTCCTCGTTCCGGATAACGGAGGTTTGCTATGAAGATCGCAGGACTCGATATCGGCACCACCGGCTGCAAGTGCACGGTGTTCGATGAGAACGGGGCATATCTTGGCAAGGCCTACCGGGAATACCCGGTGCGCCGGAAGGTGACGGGGCACGAGATCGACGTATCGACCATCATGGACGGCGTGTACGGCGTGCTCGAGGAGATGGCGGCGCAGTACCCGGACATCGGCGGCGTGGGCATCACCTCCTTCGGCGAGACCTTCGTCATGACCGACGGCGCGGGAAAGCCCCTGCACAACGCCATGCTGTACACCGATCCCCGCGGCGCGGAAGAGGTAAAGGCGCTGTCGGAGAAGCTGGGCGAGATGCACATCGCGCGGGTCACCGGCCTGCGCCCCCACGAGATGTACAGCGTCCCGAAGATGATGTGGATCAAGGCCCACCGGCCCGAGGTATACGCCCAGGCGAAGCATGCGTTCCTGATGGAGGACTACGTGGTGTTCCACCTGACCGGCGTCGCGCAGATCGACTACTCCCTCGCCACCCGCACCATGGGCCTCGACATCCGGGACCTGTGCTGGAGCGCGGAGGTGTTCGAGGCCGCGGGCATCGACGTGAACCTCATGTCCCGGCCCGTGCCCACGGGTACCCCGGCGGGCTGCCTGACGGCGGAGGCCGCGCGGCGCGTGGGCCTGCCGGAGGGCGTGACGGTGGTGTCCGTCAGCCACGACCAGGTGGCGGCGGCGGTCGGCGCGGGGGCCTTCGACGGCTCCGTGGCCGTGGACGGCGCCGGCACCACGGAGTGCCTGACGCCCATCTACGATTCCATGCCCGACATCGAGGCCATGTACAGGGGCTACTTCTCCGTGGTGCCCTACGTGGTGCCCGGCAAGTACGTGGCCTACGCCTTCTCCTATACCGGCGGCGCGCTGATCGACTGGTGCGTGGGCCAGTTGGCGAAGGATGAGAAGAAGGCCGCGAAGGCGCAGGGCATTTCCCCCAACGAGCTGCTGGAGAACGCCTACCGCGCCGAGCACGGCGAGGAGCCCTCGGGCCTGCTGGTGCTGCCGCACTTCGCCGGCGCGGCGACGCCCTACATGGACACCGGCTCGAAGGGCGCGGTGCTGGGCCTGACCGTGGACACCGGCGTGCCGGAGCTCTACCGCGGCTGCATGGAGGGCGTGGCCTACGAGATGGTGCTGAACGCCCGCGCGCTGAAGGATTCCGGCGTGCGCTTTGAGAAGCTCCACGCCACCGGCGGCGGCGCGAAGAGCGCCGAGTGGATGCAGATGAAGGCGGACATGCTGAACATCCCCATCGTGGCGCTCAGGACCGCCGACGCGGGCACCGTGGGCAGCGCCATGCTCACCGGCGTGGCCGTCGGCGTATTTCAGGATTTGCAGGACGCCGCGGGCCACATGGTGGAGGAGATTCACACCTACGCCCCCCGCCCGGAGATGCATGAGAAGTACATGAAGATCTACGAGCGCTACGAAAACGTCTACCGTGCGGTGCGGCCGCTGGTATAAGGGAGGAAGAGCGTCATGAAGACGGCGGTAATGTACGGCGGCGGCAACATCGGCCGCGGGTTTATCGGCAAGGTATTCGCGGACTCGGGCTACGAGGTCTGCTTCCTGGACATCATGCAGGACATCATCGACGAGATGAACGCCCGCGGCGAGTACACGGTGCGCATCGTGTCCAACGAGGGCGAAACGGATACCACCGTGAAGCCCGTGCGCGCGGTAAATTCGCTGACGGACCGGGCCATCGACGAGATCGTGAACTGCGAGATCATGGCCACGGCGGTGGGCGTGAACGTGCTGCCGAAGATCGCCCCGGTGATCGCGAAGGGCGTGGTCGCGCGCATGGAGCGCACCGGCCGGCCCCTGGACATCATCCTCTGCGAAAACCAGTTGGGCGCGGACGAGCTGATGCGCGGCTGGATCAACGAGAAGCTGACCGACGGGCAGCGCGCCTGGGCGGACGCGAACCTCGGGCTGGTCGAGGCGTCCATCGGCAGGATGGTGCCGCCGCTGACCCCGGAGATGCGCGCGAAGGACAAGCTGCTCATCTGCGTGGAGCCCTACGCCGAGCTGCCCGTCGATAAGGACGCCTTCCGGGGCGAGATCCCCGACCTCGTCGGGCTGATCCCCTACACGCCGTTCGAATTCTACATCAAGCGCAAGCTGTTTTTGCACAACGGCGGCCACGCGCTGTGCGCGTACCTGGGGTATGAGAAGGGCTACGAGTACATCTGGCAGGCCATCGCCGACCCGGAGATCTACGCCGCGGCGAAGGCGTCCATGATGACCAGCGCGGCGGCCCTGGTGAAGAAGTTCGGCGAGGGCGTGCGCGAGAACGTGGAATCGAACGTCACCGACCTGCTGTTCCGCTTCCAGAACAGGGCGCTGAAGGACACCGTGGCCCGCGTCGGCGCGGACCCGGTGCGCAAGCTCCGCCGGAACGACCGCATCGTGGGCGCGGCGCTGTTCGCCATGGAGCAGGGCGTGGACCCGTCGCCCATCGTGAAGGGCATCGTCGCGGCGCTGAAGTTCGACCGCGCCGAGGACGCCACCGCCCCCGAGGTGCAGAAGGCGCTGCGGGAGGGCGGCATCGACGCCGTGCTGGAGCGCTACATGGGCCTCGCCCCCGACGAGCCGCTGTTCGCGCGCATCCGGGAGGCATGGGCGGAGTAGCCTTGGCGGAGCATGGGAAACCACAAATGGAAACGCCCCCGGACGCATCGCGCCGGGGGCGTTTTGCCTTCACGAAAAAACGCAAGGCGCGCGTCCTTGCGTTTTTTCGTCAGTCCATGTCCGTTTCCGTGCCGCAGGGGTAGCAGGGCTCCCAGCCTCCGGCGCGCAGGTCGAGATAGGTGTCATAGCAGCCGCAGTAGTTTTCCTGCCGGTCGGGGCAGGTGGCGCAGGTCCGGTCCAACATGGCGCGTCGCTCCTTTCGGGCGGTCGGTCGTGCGGGAACGTCAGGGAGCGTAGGCGGCGAGCTCGTCGAGAAACTCCTGGCAGTGGGAGGAGTAGACCTCCACGGTGATGGGCTTCGTGAGATCCAGGCTGAGGATTCCCAGCAGCGATTTGGCGTCGATGAGCGCGCGGTCCTGCCGCAGCGCGATGGAAAACGCGTAGCGGTTGGAGAGGTTGACGAAGCGCCGCACGTCGTCAGTAGCGCCCAGAAGGATGTCGAAGGTCTGCACGGGATCACCTCCTGTCGGATTTGATTACACAGTGAACGTATTTATCGCGAGTTTTATTATAACAAAATATTTGCAATATTGCAAGTTTTCCTGCGAGTTTTCCTGTCAATAAATATATTGATTCGAGTATAAGCAGCGCTTATGGCGCCGGATTTTTCCTATAAGAATGATGCGGCGTCGACGACCCTCCGCGCCGTGGAACCTTTTTCCACGGGGGCGCGTCAAAGGGTCAAAACAAAGCGAGAAGGGAAGTGTTCACTGTGAAGAAATGGTTCCTGCTGACCCTGGCGCTGCTGCTGACCGCGGCGCTGCTGTCCGGCTGCGCGCTGTTGCCCGTGCTGCGTGCGACACGAGTATCGACGGAAGCGAATGATACCGACGCGGAGGCGGACGTCGACGACGGCTATCTGTACGCGGACGTGGAGGAATACGAGGCCATGGACGGCGCCGGCGCGATGGAGATGTACAGCCTGGCGGCGCCCAACGCGATGAAGGGCGCCATGGCCGAGCCGGACTTCAACACCGAGGAGTACGCCAGCGTGGTGGAGAACGGCTTCCGCAACGTGAGCACCAGCCCGCTGAGCACCTTCTCCGCGGACGTCGATACCGCCTCCTACTGCAACCTGCGGCGCATGCTGAACAACGGCTGGACGCCCGAGGATATCCCCGCCGGCGCGGTGCGGGTGGAGGAGATGCTGAATTACTTCCGCTACCACTACGACGCGCCCACCGGGGACGACCGCTTCGGCGTGACGGCGCAGATCGCCGACTGCCCCTGGAACGCCGACGCCAAGCTGCTGATGCTGGGCATCCGGGCCGCGGACGCGCCGGAGATCGCCGACGAGGGCTCGAACCTGGTGTTCCTCATCGACGTGTCCGGCTCCATGGACGAGCCGAACAAGCTGCCCCTGGTGAAGCGGGCGCTGACGATGCTGACCGACCAGCTCACCGAGAAGGACACGCTGTCCATCTGCACCTACTCCGACGGCGAGCGCGTGCTGATCGAGGGCGCGAACCCGGTGAAGGACAAGGGCAGGATCATCGCCGCCATCGAATCCCTGGAGGCCATGGGCTACACCGACGGCCAGCGCGGCCTGGAGCAGGCCTACGAGGTGGCGATGCGCTCCTACCGCGCGAAGGGCAACAACCGCGTGATCATGTGCTCCGACGGCGACCTGAACGTGGGCATCACCAGCGAGAGCGACCTGCACGACTACGTGTCGAAGAAGAAGGAGACGGGCGTGTACCTGTCCGTGCTGGGCTTCGGCGACGGCAACTACAAGGACACCAAGATGGAGACCCTGGCCGACGACGGCAACGGCAACTACTACTATATCGACTCCATCCTGGAGGCCCGCAAGGTGCTGGTGGAGGAGATGACCCAGACCCTGTACGCCGTGGCCGACGACGTGAAGTTCCAGATCGAGTTCAACCCCGCGAAGGTCGCCGCCTGGCGGCAGGTGGGCTACGAGAACCGCGCCCTGGCCGACGAGGACTTCGAGGACGACAAAAAGGACGCCGGCGAAGTCGGCGCGGGCGCGACGGTGACCGTGCTGTACGAGCTGCTGCCCGCGAAGGAGGGCGGCGCGGATTCCGGCCTCAAGTACCAGACCAGCGCGCTGACCGACGCGGCGGCGGGGGACGAGTGGCTGACGCTGTCCATCCGCTACAAGGAGCCCGGCGGCGCGGAGAGCAAGCTGCAGACCCGCGCGGTGGGCCAGGACGACGTCGCCCAGACTCCCTCGGAGGACGTGCTGTTCGCCTCCGCCGTGGCGGAGTTCGGCATGCTGCTGGGCCGCAGCGACTTCATCGGCGACGTCGGGTACGCCGACGTGCTGGACCTGCTGAAGCGCACGCAGTTGGACGACGACTACAGGGAAGAGCTGTTCAGCCTGGTGAAGATCGCCCAGCGGGCGGAGCAGTTGAAGGACTGACCGACGCCGTGCGCCGGGGCCGTCCCGTGGAGGGGCGGCCCCGGTTTTTTCTGTCCGGCCGTCCGGCGGGGCTTGACAGCGGGGGCGGGATCGTGGTTGAATAGAGGCGGAACGTTACCACCGACCCCGAGAGGAGGCTTTCCCATGACCCCTGAACAGCTCCTGTCCATACTGAACGTGGCGGCGCGGCTGAAGACCAGCCCGCGCCACTGCTGGACCCTGCCCGACCGCCGGGAGAGCGTCGCCGACCATAGCTGGCGGCTGGCGCTCACGGCCATGCTGCTCTCCGGCGAGGCGGAGTTCGCGGCCTGCGACATGAACCGCGTGGTGCGCATGTGCCTGATCCACGACCTGGGCGAGGCCTTCACCGGCGACATCCCCACCTTCGTCAAGACGAAGGGCGACGGGGCGAAGGAGGACGCGCTGCTCGCCGACTGGGTGGCCGGCTTCCCGGAGCCGCAGCGCGGCGAGTGGCAGGCGCTGCTTGAGGAGATGGACGCCCTGCAGACCCCCGAGGCGAAGCTGTACAAGTCGCTGGACCGGCTGGAGGCGCTGATCGCACACAACGAGTCCGACCTCTCCACCTGGCTGCCGCTGGAGTACGACCTCCAGTTCACCTACGGCAAGGAGCAGATGGACGCCTCGCCCACGCTGGCGCGCATCCGCGCCGCGGTGGACGACTGGAGCCGCCGCAAGATCGACGGCGAGGGCGGATGCACCCCGTGATGCAGGGCCGCATCGAACGCCGCAAAAACGTTCACAGATTGTTCATCGCCAAATTAGCACTCACCTCTTGACAGTGCTAACAAAAAGAGTATAATAGGAGTCGAACAGAGGGAGAACGGAAACACGGGCCCCCGGAGTTCAGCATCAATGATCGGCCCGGTGCGATCGATCCCGGCGACGGGCGCGCGCGGCGGGTCAAAGGAGGGTTCATTATGTTGATGCCGAGTATCTTTGGTGAAAACCTGTTCGACGAGTTTTTCGAGGATTGGCCGCGGGAATTCCGCAACATCGACCGCAGGCTGTACGGCCGGAACGCGGCGCGTGAAATGAAGACCGACGTGCGCGAGCACGAGGATCGCTTTGAGGTGGACGTGGATCTGCCCGGCTTCAAGAAGGACGAGATCACGCTGAGCCTGGAGAACGGCTACCTGACCGTGACCGCCGCCAAGGGCCTGGACGAGGACGAGCAGAAGAAGGGCAAGGTCATCCGCCAGGAGCGCTACGCGGGCGTGATGCAGCGCAGCTTCTACGTGGGCGACACCCTGACGGAGCAGGACATCACCGCCAAGCTGGAGCACGGCGTGCTGAGCCTGAGCATCCCGAAGGTGGAGGCCCGCAAGGTTCCCGAAAAGAAGGTCATCATGATCGAAGGCTAAAGAAAAAAGTCACAGGAAAAGAAAAGGCCCCGGGTTCGCGCATTGCGGACCCGGGGCTTTTCTTTGAATGGCTACGCGGCCGCCGTCGGGCGCCGGCGCCAGCGGGCGTAGAGCAGCTCGATCGCGCAGCAGGTCATCCAGCCCACGGGATAGCCGAAGCCCACCAGCGCGGGGGTGTTGGCCACGAAGCGCGTGACGGCGAACAGGTACGCCTGCCGCACGGCCACGAAGGACAGCAGCATAATGACATAGGCCCGCGGGAGTCTCCGCGCCCGCGCAGCGCCCCGGCCAGCGTGTGGTTCACGCAGTTGAACAGCAGGAAGAACACGTTGCAGTGCAGGAACAGCGCGCCGTATTCGATCACCGCCGGGTCGCGGGAGAACAGCCCCACCGCCGGCTCCGCGAACAGGAACAGCCCCGCGGCGATCACCGCCGTCACGCCCACCGTCAGCGCCACGGTGATCCGCGTGCCCCGCGCGGCCCGCGCCTCCTGGCCCGCGCCGACGTTCTGGCTGACGAACGTCGTGGCCGCCAGCGCCATGCTCTGCATGGGCAGCATGATGAACATGTCCAGCTTGTTGTAGCTGCCCCAGCCCGCCATGCACGCGGAGCCGAAGAAGTTGATGTAGGATTGCACGAAGGCGTTGGAGAAGGCCGTGATCACCGATTGCAGCGCGGCGGGCAGGCCCACGGCGAAGATGCGCCGCAGCGAGGGCACGTCCACGCGCAGGTCGCGCCAGGTGAGCCGGTAGATGTCCCGCGAGCGGGTGAGCAGCGCCAGCGTCAGGGCCGCCGAGATGAACTGGGAGAGTATGGTGGCCCAGGCCACGCCCGCGATGCCCGCGTGGAGCCCCAGCACGAACAGCAGGTCCAGCAGGATGTTCAGCACGCTGGTCAGCGCCAGGAACATCAGCGGGCGGGTGGTGTTGCCCACGGCGCGCAGTATGCCGCTGCCCATGTTGTAGATCAGCAGCCCCGCGATGCCCGCGAAGTAGATGGTCAGGTAGGTGGAGGCGTCCGACAGCACATCGTCCGGGGTGTTCATGAAGCGCAGCATCGGCCTTACGCCCAACACGCCCAGCGCGGTGAACGCGGCGCCGAACACGAAGGTCATGGCCATGGTGGTCTCCACGGCGACGTGCAGGCGGTCCATGTCCCCCCGGGCGGCGTCGGCGCCCCCGCCCTGCGCGCCGCGCAGCGTTTCCTGCGCCGCGCCGAAGTGCCGGCTGATCAATACGCTCGCGCCCACGGAGAAGCCGTTGAAGAAGAACACCGCGATGTTCACGATCATCGTCGTGCTGCCCACGGCGGCGAGGGCCTCCTTGCCCACGAACTGGCCCACCACGATGGAGTCCACCGTGTTGTAGAGCATCTGGAACACGTTCCCCAGCATCAGCGGCAGCGCGAACAGGATCACCTGCCGCACGATGGAGCCGCGGGTCATGTCCTGGGTCGCGCCTCCGCTTCGCCGCGCCATGACCTCGCCTCCTTCGCCGTCCGTACCCCTGGTTTCGCCGCCATTATAACACGCCGCCCCGGGCGACTCAAGCGCGCGCCGGGGCGGGATGTGTTAAGAGTAGGGGATGGGGGCGGTCGGCTTTCTACCGGCCGCCGTCCGTTTCGTAGAAGCTGTAGTGTCCCACGGTCTTTATCGGTCGTTCGGCCCAGGGCTCGGCGGCGTCGACGGGGTGGAAGTAGAGCACGTCCGGGGCGAGGGTGCGGCGTCCGGCCAGCACCTCGTGGGCCGCGGCCAGGCTGTCCTGGTCGTAGCGCGTCCCTGCGGCGAACTGGTGCTGCTGGGTGAGCACCTCCCCGAGGGTATCGCCGAACCAGGCGTTCCCCACGCGGTTCATGGCCACGCTGCCCACGGCCAGCTTCGCGTCGTAGGATTCCTCCCGTGCCATGGCGTAAATAGTTCGGGCAAGCAACACCGTATCCCTGTCTTCGGTGGAGCTGACGCCGGGCAGCAGCGCGCAGGCCAGAGCCACCGTCACGCCCAACAGGGCCAGTCCCTTCCCCATCGTCAATGCGCCTCTTTCCTCCTGCCGAAGGCAGTTTATTTCAATGCACGAGTGTATTTTATATTATTCTGTAATACTTTTCAATCAGTTTGTAATAAATGTGAAACAAAAGCCCACATTCCCCCTTCTATTCACAATCGGGGCGAAATATGACCCGCGGGAAAAAATAACCGCTGAAAATGGGCGAATGGGGCGAAATATAGCACAATCGTCCTTGATTGCCCGGGGCGGGTGTGGTAATATGTTCGTGCTGCGGGGGAGGAACCCCGCGAAGGGGGATGGTTCGGATGGAAAACCTGACCGCGATCATCGAGGCGATCCTGTTCGTCTCGGGCGATCCCGTGCGCACGGACGCGCTCGCCCACGCCATGAACCTGACGGTGTCGGAGCTGGAAGAGGCGCTGGCGGCGCTGGGCGACCACCTGGCGCTGGAGAACCGCGGCATCCAGCTGAACCGCAGCGGGGAGACGGTGTTCCTGTCCATCAACCCGCGCTACGCCGCCCAGGTGGAGGCGTTCCTGCAACCGCTGCAGAAGCAGCCGCTGTCGCAGGCGGTGCTGGAGACGCTGTCGATCATCGCCTATCGCCAGCCCGTGACCAAGGGCGACATCGAGGCCGTGCGCGGCGTGAAGTGCGATTACTCGGTGCAGAGCCTGCTCAACAAGGGCTTCATCGAGGAGCAGGGGCGGCGCGAGAGCTTGGGCAGGCCCATACTCTACGGCACCACGGACAAGTTCCTCCAGCACTTCGGCATGGAGACGCTGGCGGACCTGCCCGCCATCGAGGCGCTTCAGCCCGAGGGTGAAATCGGAATCTAGACGCGCGTGTAAAAAAGTCTTATCGATTTTACATGATTTCCGCGGATTTTTGCCATTTCATTGTCAAACCGGCTTGACGAATGAAGCCCCCAAAGGCTATAATATATCTGATATATATGCATTGCCATTGCATGGCAGGAGGCGCGATCCATGAGACAGTCTACCAGTGAAAAAGCCCGCATCCGCCGTCTTCGGGAGAAGTACAGGAAGCGCACCGTCGTCGTCGGTATCATCCTGTTCATCATCGGCCTGGCGGTCGGCCTGTTCGTCGGCAGCCGCTACCTGAACAACCGCACCGACCTCGGCCCCGTCGTGACGCCCGCGCAGCCGGCCGTGACCCCGACCGCGGCGATCGAGAAGAGCGTCCCGAAGAGCGAGGCCAGGGATGAAGAAGAGGACTTCGGCTTCGAGGACGTCGAGGGCTTAGACGAGGAGGACTTTGACGCCGAGGATTCCGGCGCCGAGGAGAACGCCTTTGCCGGCGATTCCGAGGACGCGGGCAATGCCGGCGAGGAGGAGGACGCCTCTACCATCGCGCTGGAAGCGACCCCCACGCCCACCGCTACGCCTGAACCCACGCCCGAGCCCACCGCGACGCCCGAGCCCACCCCCGTGGTGCTGGCCGTGGTGCCCTTCGGCGAGAGCTATACCTACACCACCGAGATCAAGGCCGACGGCACCGTCCGCACCGAGGCGGACGCCGACGCCTACGAAACCGTCAGCTTCACGCAGACCATGAAGAGCTACATGCTGCCCGCGGACTTCGCCGCCGCCTACGGCACCGTGTACAAGCTGAAGGGCAACGAGGCCGGCGCCGAGTTCGAGCTGACGCTGAACAACTACACCGGCACCACCAACATCGTGCCCCAGAACACCATGGTGTTCGCCTTTGAGAGCGAGTCCGGCGAGACGCGCGAGCTGGGCTACCAGCTGATGAACGCCTACGTCGGCGGCGACTACGGCGTGTCCGTGCCCACCAACACCCCCAAGCTGCTCTACAAGCGCTACCAGTACTCCAACACCGGCGAGCCGATGAAGTACCTGGTCGTCAGCACCTTCGAGGGCGGCGTGGAGAAGTTCATCAAGTTCGAGCTGGAGGGCGCCGCGCCCCTGGCGACCGACGTGCCCAAGACCTACGACAGCCTCAAGAAGGGCGACAAGAGCGAGGCGGTCGCGGAGCTGCAGACCAAGCTGATCGAGCTGGGCTACCTGGAGGGCAGCGCCGACGGCGACTTCGGCAGCAAGACCGAGACGGCCATCAAGCTGGCCCAGGGCGTGTTCGGCCTGGAGGAGACGGGCGTCGCGGACAACGAGTTCCAGCAGAAGCTGTTCGCCGCGCAGCCCGCGAGCGCCGAGACCCCCGCGCCCGAAACCGCGAACTGATTTCCAACATCCCTGCTGGCCGCCGGGCAAATCCCGGCGGCCAGCTTGCTGTATTCCCGAGGAGGCGCGTCGCATGGCGGAGGGCAAGCCCTGGTTCCCGATGTTCGTGGACCTGTCGGAAAAGCACATACTGTTCGTGGGCGGCGGCGCCATCGCCGCGCGGCGCGCGCGGGTGATCCTGCCGTTCGCGGGGCGCGTGACGGTGGTCGCCCCGGCGCTCGCGGAGGCGCTGCGCCCGCTGGCGGAGGCGGGGGAGATCGCGTGGCGGCCCCGGGCTTATCGCCCGGAGGACCTTGACGGCGCGGATATAGCGCTGGCCTGTACCGACGATCCCGCGCTGAACGCCGCCGTCCACGCGGCCTGCGCGGCGCGGGGCATCCCCTGCAACGTGTGCAGCGACCACGGCCTGTGCGACTTCTACTTCCCCGGCATCGTGCGCCGCGGGGAGACGGTGGTCGGCGTGAACGCCGGCGGCAGCGACCATCGGCGCGCGAGGCGGCTGCGCGAACGCATCGAGGCCATGCTGGACGCGACCCCGGACAACGAGCGCGACCCCGGGCGATGATGCGCCTTTACAACGCGCGGGAAATGATGTATCATGGACCATGGTCCGGTTTTCCTTGGAACGGCATGATTCGCGCGCGGCGGGCAGCGTTCGCCGGAGCCGCGGGGCTTCGGCCGGGATTTTGAGAGAATATATGCATGACGATTGGAGGATACGATCATGAAAGGTATTGCCTATGGCGTGGGCGTCGGCCCCGGCGACCCCGAACTGCTGACCCTGAAGGCCGTGCGCCTGATCCGAGAAAACGACGTGTTCGCCGTGCCCGGCAAGGTGGCCAGGGAGTCCGTGGCCTACAGGATCGCCGTGCAGGCGGTGCCCGAGCTGGCGGATAAGACGCTGTTTCCCATCGACATGCCCATGGTGAAGGATCGCGAGGGCATCCGCGCGGCCCATGCCGCCGGCGCCAGGCAGATCGAGGAGTGGCTGGACAGGGGCAAGAATGTGGTCTACCTCACGCTGGGGGATTCCACCGTGTACTGCACGTTCACCTACCTGCAGGCCATCCTGGAGGCCGACGGCTACCGGACGCAACTGGTGAACGGCATCCCCTCCTTCATCGCGGCGGCCGCGCGGCTGAACATCCCGCTGGTGGAGTGGAACGAGGTGCTGCACGTCGTGCCCGCAGTGCACAAGGTCGGCGAACAGCTCGCCGCGCCGGGCAACTACGTGCTGATGAAATCCGCCAGCCACATGGCCGAGGTGAAGGACATGCTGCGCCGCACCGGCCGGAGCGTCGACATGGTCGAGAACTGCGGCCTGCCCGACGAGAAGATCTACCGCGACGTAGAGGCCATCCCCGACGACGCGGGCTACTTCTCGCTGATCATCGCCAAGGAGCGGCAGCCGGAAAATGATTGAGCTCCGCAGCCTGACCAAGCGCTTCGGCGACTTCACCGCCGTGGACGACCTGAGCCTGACCATCGAAACCGGCGAGTTCTTCGGCCTCCTGGGGCCCAACGGCGCGGGCAAGACCACCACCATCTCCATGCTGTCCACGGTGCTGCTGCCCACGGCGGGGGAGATCCTGCTGGACGGCGTGCCGCTGACCCGCCGCGCCAGCGCCCAGAAGCGCAAGCTGAGCGTCATCACGCAGGAATACTCCATGCGCCAGGACATGACCCTGGACCAGGTGATGGAATACCAGGGCCGGCTGTACCTGCTGCCGCGCAAGCTGATCCGCGCGCGGACGGAGGAGCTGCTGGCGTTCGCGGGGCTGTCGGAGTACCGCCGCCGCACGGTGCGCCACCTCTCCGGCGGCATGAAGCGCAAGCTGATGATCTGCCGCGCGCTGCTGACGGAGCCGGAGATCCTGCTGCTGGACGAGCCCACCGCGGGCATGGACGCGCTGTCCCGCCGCCAGATGTGGAACCTGCTGCGCCAGCTCCACGCCAGGGGGCTCACGGTGCTGCTGACCACCCACTACATCGACGAGGCGCAGAGCCTGTGCGGGCGGGTGGCGCTGATCAACCGCGGCAGGCTGGACGCCGTGGACGCCCCCGAGGCGCTCGTCGACCGGCTGGGCCGCTGGGCCGTGGACGAGACCAGCGACGACACGCTGAAGAGCCGCTACTTCCGCGACCGCGACGCGGCCATCGCCTTTTTGCGCGAGCGCCCCAGCGGCGCCCTCCGCGCGACGACGCTGGAGGACGTGTTCGTCGAGCGGATCGGGCGCGGCGTCGAAACCCGGGACAATCCCCGCCGACCGGCGGGTTCGTAGAGCACCATGGGCGTTATCACCGTATTGTGGGAAAAGTGGGTGGAATTCCGGCGGGAGTTCTACAAGATCACCGTCTCCGCCATGATTTCCCCGCTGATGTATCTGATCATATTCGGCCTGGGCATCCAGACCACGTCCCACGGGGAGCCGTACCTGCGCTTCCTGATCCCGGGACTGGTCGCCATGTCCACCATGAACGGCAGCTTCGGGGCCATCACCCAGAACATGAGCGTGCAGCGGCTGTACGAGAAGGCGCTGGACCAGGTCATGGTCTCGCCCACGCCGCTGTGGCAGTTCATACTGGGGCAGATCATCGGCGGGAGCCTCCGCGGCATGTACGCCGGGGCCGTGATTCTGCTGCTCACGCTGCCCATCCGCACGGGGCTCGTGTTCAACGGATGGTCGCTGTGCGTCATGTTCCTGAACGGCACCGTGTTCGCCACGCTGGGGCTGATGCTGTCGTTCCTGGCAAAGACCTACTCCGACGCGCCGCGGTTCACGTCGTTCATCATCATGCCCATGTCCTTCCTGTGCAACACGTTCTTCTCGCTCGACCAGATGCCCGGCGGCTTCCGGCAGGTGATCGCCCTGCTGCCGCTTTCCCAGGCCAGCGGCATGCTGCGCAGCATCGCCTGGGGCGAGCCGGTGGGCGCGGGCGGCGCGCTCATACTGCTGGGATACGTGGCGGTGTTCGGGCTGATCTCCGTGAGCTTCATCTATCGGAAGAAGAACCTGTGAGGGGGTGCGGCATGAAACGGGTTTTCCCCCTGCTGGCGGCGCTGGCGCTGCTGCTCGGCGCGCTGCCCGCCCTGGCCGCGCCGGGGTATGAGAAGGTTTCCAAGCGCGAGGCCGATCCCGCCGCCGTGGTGCGCTACGGCATGACGCCCATCGCCGCTTCGCAGGTGGCGGAGGGAACCTGGCCGATCGCGGTGAAGAGCAGCTCCGGCTTCTTCAAAGTTGTAGAGGCGACGCTGACGGTGAAGGACGGCGCCATGACCGCCGAGTGCACGCTGTCCAGCGGCAGCTATGGCTGCGTCTACCCCGGCGCCGGGGACGAGGCCGCGGAGGCGGACGAGGCGGACTACGTATTCTTCGATCAGCAGCACCGCTTCAACCTGCCCGTGCCAGCGCTGAACGCCCCCGTGCCCTGCGCCGCCTGGAGCAGGCGCAAGAAGCGCTGGTACAACCGCTACCTGCTGTTCGACGCATCCTCCCTGCCCGCCGAGGCGCTGGACTTCGCGCTGCCCGACTACGACCGGATCGAGCGCGCCCTGGCGCAGCTCGGCGACGAACCGGAGGCGGAATCCGACGCGCCCGCGGCGACCCCGCCGCCCGCGCCGGCGGAGGCCGCGGCGCTCGAGCTCGCGGACGGCACCTACGCCATCGACGTCGCCCTGTCGGGTGGCAGCGGCCGGGCCGGCGTGTCCTCGCCCACGTGGCTCATCGTCAGGGACGGCCGGGCCTACGCGCGGCTGCTGTGGAGCAGCGCCTACTACGACTACATGATCGTGGACGACGTGACCTACCGCAACGAAACCACCGACGGCACCAATTCCACCTTCACCATCCCCATCGAGGCGTTCGACGAGGAGCTCGAGGTGGTGGCGGACACCACCGCCATGGGCGACCCGGTGGAGATCGAGTACACGCTGACCTTCTACTCCGGCACCGTCGGCGACCGCGGCACCATCCCGCAGGAGGCCGCCAGGCGCGTGCTGATCACCGCGCTGATCGTGATTGTCGCGGGCGGGATTCTGAACTGGCTGGCAAAGCGGAGGTCCGCGGGATAGGCGGCGGGAGCGCCGCGAAGCCGACCCGACACAAAAGCAAGCAAAGGAGTGGCCCGACTTGTGCAATGAACCACTGATCCTCGGCAGTCGCGCGAGCGCGCTGGCGATGGCACAGACGCAGTTGGTGATCGATTTCCTGCGGGAGAAGTACCCGGAACGCCCGGTGACCATGCTGGCGATGAAGACCACCGGCGACCGCATCCTCGACCGCAAGCTCGACGAGATCGGCGGCAAGGGGCTGTTCGTGAAGGAGCTGGACGCCGCGCTGCTCGAGGGCCGCACGCACTACTCCGTGCACAGCCTGAAGGACGTGCCCATGGAGCTGCCGGAGGGGCTGCCGCTGGTGTGCTGCTCGCGCCGGGAGGATCCCCGCGACGCGCTCGTGCTGCCCGCGGGCGCGCGGGAGATCGACTTCTCGCGGCCCATCGGCACCTCTTCGCCCCGCAGGCTGGTGCAGTTGAGGACGCTCTTCCCAGGGGCAAAGTTTGAGAGCGTGCGCGGCAACCTGCAGACCCGCCTGCGGAAGCTGGACGAGGGGCAGTTCGGCGCGCTGGTGCTGGCCGCCGCGGGGCTGAAGCGCATGGGGCTCCAGGACCGCATCAGCCGGCTGTTCGGCGTGGACGAGATGATCCCCGCCGCGGGCCAGGGCATCCTGGCGGTCCAGGGCACGCTGCGGTCCGAACCGGAGCTGTTCGAGGGCTTCGCGGACCCGGATTCCATGGTCTCGGCGCGGGCGGAGCGCGCCTTTGTGCGCAGGCTCCAGGGCAGTTGCGCGTCGCCCATCGCGGCCTGCGCGCTGCGGGAGGGGGATGCTTTCACCCTGCGCGGCCTGTACTGGCACGATGCGACGGGGAAGTATTATACCGCCCGGGCGCGGCTGACGGCGGAGGACGCCGTGCAGGCGGCGGAGGCCATGGCAGACGAACTGAAGCGGCGCGCCGCGGAGGAGGAGATGCAGCGATGAGTATTGGCAAGGTCTGGCTGGTGGGCGCCGGCCCCGGCGACGCGGGGCTGATGACCGTGAAGGGTCGCGCGGTGCTGGCGGACGCCGACGTGGTGGTGTACGACGCCCTGGTGGGCGACGCCATACTCGCCATGATCCCGGATCGCGCGCGGGCGATCGACGCGGGCAAGCGCTCCGGGGATCACACCCTGCACCAGTGGGAGACGAACGAGCTGCTGCTGCGGGAGGCGCTGGCGGGGAACCGCGTGGTGCGGCTCAAGGGCGGCGACCCGTTCCTGTTCGGGCGGGGCGGCGAGGAGCTGGAGCTGCTGCGGCAACACGGCGTGCCCTTCGAGGTCGTGCCGGGGGTGACCTCGCCCGTGGCGGTGCCCGCCTACAACGGCATCCCCGTGACGCACCGCGACCTCACCTCGTCGCTGCACATCGTCACCGGGCACCGCCGGGCCGGGGCCAGCTACGACATCGACTTCCGCGCGCTGGTGGCGACCGGCGGCACGCTGGTGTTCCTGATGGGCCTGGCCGCGCTGGAGGACATCGTGAAAGGGCTGCTGGAGGCCGGGATGGCCCCGGACATGCCCGCCGCCGTGCTCTCCCACGGGACGACCGCGGCCCAGCGCAGGGTGACGGCCACCGTCGGCACGCTCCCGGAGCGGGTGCGCGCGGCGAGGCTGTCCGCGCCGGCCATCATCGTCGTGGGCCGGGTGTGCGCGCTGTCGGAGGACTTCGCCTGGTACGAGCGCCTGCCCCTGGCGGGCTTCAAGGCGGTGGTCACGCGCCCGCGCGAGCTCTGCTCCGCGCTGTCGGAGAAGCTGCGCGCGCTGGGCGCGGAGGTGGTGGAGCTGCCGGCCATCGCCACGGAGCCCATCCCGGACAACGCCCGGCTGTACGAGGCGCTGGAGCATCTGGAGCGCTATCGCTGGCTGGTGCTGACCAGCCCCAGCGGCGTGCGCATCTTCTTCGACGAGATGCGCGCGCGCGGCGCGGACGTGCGGCGGCTGGCGGGGCTGAAGGTCGGCGCGCTGGGCGAGGGCACCCGCGCGGCGCTGGCGGAGCGGGGCATACTGGCAGACGTGATGCCCGGGGTGTACGACGGCGACGCCCTCGGCGCGGCGCTGGCCGCGGCGGCGGCGCCGGGCGACCGCTTCCTGCTGCCGCGGGCGAGGATCGGCAACCGCGAGATCCTCGAGCGCCTCTCCACCTTCGAGGTGGACGACATCCCCCTCTACGAGACGGTGTACTGCGCCCCGAAGGCGGTGGACGCGCGGCGGATGTTCGAGGAGGGCGTGAGCTGCGCGCTGTTCACCAGCTCCTCCGCGGTGCGGGCCTTCGCCGCCGCCAACCCGGAGCTGGACTACGCCCTCGTGCGCGCGGGCTGCATCGGCGAAAAGACCGCCGCCACCGCCCGCGGGCTGGGCATGCAGGTGCGCGTCGCGGAGAAGGCCACCCTCGAGAGCCTGGTGGCGCTGGCGATGCGCATGCACGCGGAACAAAACGGGACACAGGGAGGAAAAGAAGCATGAACATGCCGATCCGTCCCCGCCGGTTGCGGGGCAGCTCGGGCCTTCGTTGCATGGTGCGCGAGACCCGCGTGGACAAGAGTTCGCTGATCTATCCTCTGTTCGTGCGGGAGGGGAAGGGCATCCGCGAGGAGATCTCCGCCATGCCCGGCCAGTACCGCTACAGCCTGGATACGCTGCCGGAGAAGCTGAACCGCCTGGCGGACGCGGGCGTGGGCAGCGTGATGCTGTTCGGCATCCCGGACCGCAAGGACCCCGTGGGCAGCGGCGCCTACGACGACGACGGCATCGTGCAGCGCGCCGTGCGCGTGGTGAAGCGGGAAGCGCCCGAGCTGCTCTGCATCACCGACGTGTGCATGTGCGAGTACACCGACCACGGCCACTGCGGCGTGCTGTGCGATCACGGCGTGGACAACGACGCGACGCTGCCGCTGCTGACCCGCGCGGCGGTGAGCCACGCCCGCGCCGGCGCGGACATGGTCGCGCCCTCGGACATGATGGACGGCCGGGTGGCGGCCATCCGCGCGGGGCTGGACGCGGCGGGCTTCGAGAATACGCCCATCATGAGCTACGCGGTGAAGTATTCCTCCGCGTTCTACGGCCCCTTCCGGGAGGCCGCGGGCTCCGCACCGCGCTTCGGCGACCGGAAGGGCTACCAGATGGACTTTCACAACGCCCGCGAGGGCGTGCGCGAGGCGCTGCTGGACGAGGCCGAGGGTGCGGACATCATCATGGTCAAGCCCGCCATGACCTACCTGGACCTGGTGACCCGCGTGCGCGACGCGGTGCACGTGCCCGTGGCGACCTACAGCGTCAGCGGCGAGTACGCCATGGTGAAGGCCGCCGCCGCGCAGGGCTGGATCGACGAGACCTCCGTGATGTGCGAGATGGCCGTCGCGGCCTATCGCGCCGGCGCGCAGATCTACCTCACCTACTTTGCCGAGGAGCTGGCGAAGTGCATGGACGAGGGCAGGATAGGGTAAATGGTCTTACGCTGAATCGACAAGAGGCGCCGACCCGCGGATACGGGTCGGCGCCTTTGCTTTGCGCGTGTCTGAGGGTCGGCGCCTTTGCTTTGCGCGTGCCTGCGGGTCGGCGCCTTTGCTTTGCGCGTGTCTGAGGGTCGGCGCCTTTGCTTTGCGCGTGTCTGAGGGTCGGCGCCTTTGCTTTGCGCGTGCCTGCGGGGCGTTTTCCTCATTCCTCCACCGGGCAGTGGGCGTGCGCCCTGACCTCGTCCCAGGGCACCACGTGGCCGGCGCCGTGGCTGCAGAAGATGGAATCGGGGCTGTCGTCCGCGAGGGGATTGTAGCCCGCCGCGGCGACGACGGCCTCGGCGTCCCGGCAGGGGGCGTAGTGGTCCGGACGGCAGGACAGCGCGCCGCGGCCGTGGGTGGCGGCCAGGAAGTCCGTGCCGTAGGCGGAGAAGTCCGCGAACGCCGCCTCGCCCGTCAGCACAAAGCTGTCGCCGTCCTGCGCCGGCGGGTCCGTGCGCGCCTGCATGCGGTTGAGGTCGCCCATGATCCTGCCGTAGCTCTCCCGCGGCGCGCGCAGCGAGAAGCGGCAGATGGGCTCCAGCAGCACCCCCGGCGCGAACATCAGCGCGTTTCGGATGGCGCGGTAGGTGGCCTCCCGGAAGTCGCCGCCCTCGGTGTGCTTGAGGTGCGCGCGCCCGTGCAGCAGCTCCACCCGCACGTCCGTCAGCGGCGCGCCGGTGAGCGTACCTTTGTGCGCCTTTTCGAACACGTGCGTCTCGATCAGCCGCTGCCAGTTGAGCGCCAGCTCGTCCACGTGGCACTTCGATGCGAAGGCGATGCCGCTGCCGCGGGGGGCGGGGACGAGCCGCAGCACCACCTCCGCGTAGTGGCGCAGGGGCTCGTAGTGCCCTACGCCCACGGCGGGCGCGCCGATGGTCTCCATGTAGAGCACCCGCAGCGGCCCGAACCCGATGGCGATGCCGTAGCGGTCGGCCACGAGCTGCCGGAGCACCTCCAGCTGGATCGGCCCCATCACGCGCAGGTCGATGGCGCCGGTGGCCTCGTTTACCGCCACCGCCAGCGTGGGGTCCTCCTCCTCCAGCTCCCTCAGCGCGGCCAGCACCCTGCCGGCGGGCACGGCGCCGTCCCAGGATACGCTGGCGGCCATCATCGGCTCGGCGGCGGGGACGGTTCGCTCCGCGTCGGCGGTCGCGTCGCCGGGCAGCGCGATGAGGTCGCCCACGCGCGTCCCCGGCAGCCCCGGGGCGCAGCACAGCATGCCCGCCTCCGCGCGGGGGACGGGCCGGAACTTCGCGCCGCTGTACAGCCGCAGCTCGTTCAGCTTGGCCGGGCCGGCGGGGGTCTCCACGCCCTCGCGCGCCGCCACGGAGCCGGACAGCACCTTGAAGAAGCACAGCCTGCCGCCCTGGGCGTCGTGGCGGATCTTGAACACCCGCGCGCGGAAGGGGCCCGGCGCGGGCGGCTCGGGGGCGACCACCGCGCACAGGGCGTCCAGAAATTGGGATACGCCCTCGTCGTTCAGCGCGGAGCCGCGCCACGCGGGGAACAGCGCGCGGTCGCGCACCTGCCGGCGCAGCCCCTCCAGCCCCGCGGCGGCGTCCAGGTCGCCGCCCGCCCAGCGCTCGAACAGCGCCTCGTCCCGCTCGGCCACGGCCTCCGCCAGGGCGTCGGGCAGCGCGCCGCCGCACCAGCCGCAGGCGTCCGCGACGTCCGGGCTGAAGCGCCGCCGGAGCTCCGCCAGCACGCCGTCCGGGTCGCTGCCCGCGCGGTCGGTCTTGTTGATGAACAGCACCGTGGGCACGCGGTGGCGCGCCAGCAGCGCCCAGACGGCCTCGGTGTGGCTCTGGATGCCCTCCGCGCCGCTGACCACCAGCACCGCGCAGTCGAGGATGGACACGGCGCGCTCCATCTCGGCGGTGAAGTCGGCGTGGCCGGGGGTGTCCACCCAGAAGATCCGGTCGCCGCCGCGCTCGAACACCGCCTGGTCGGAGAAGATGGTGATGCCGCGCTGGCGCTCGAGGGGATGGAGGTCCAGGAAGGTGTCCCCGTGATCCACCCGGCCCGCGGCGCGCAGCACGCCCGCGTGGCACAACAGTTGCTCGGACAGCGTGGTCTTGCCGGCGTCGACGTGGGCCAGTATGCCGATGACCTTGTTCATGTCAGTGCCTCGCCGCGGCCTCCGCCGCCTTCAGCACCCGCCAGAGGTTGCCGCCGGCGAGCTTGTCCAGCAGCGCCTCGCCGTAGCCGCGGCGGGCGAGGGCGTCCATGAGGGCGGGGAAGTCCCCGGGATGGGCCAGCCCCTCGGGCCAGGTTTCGATGCCGTCGAAGTCGCTGCCGAAGCCGAGCACGTCCTCCGCGCCCAGCTCGCACAGCTCGTCCACGTGGCGCACCACGTCGTCCAGCGCGGACACGCCGTCCTCCTTCAGGAAGAAGCCGTAGAAGTTCACGCCGATGAACCCCTTGCGGTCGATGATCGCCCGCGCCTGCTCCTTGCGGAGGTTCCGCGGCACGTCGCACAGCCAGCGGCAGTCGGAATGGCTGGCGATGGGCGGCAGCGCGGCGCGCTCGCACACGTCCCAGAAGCCCGCCTCGTTCAGGTGGGAGACATCGGGCAGTATGCCGTAGTCGTCCATGGCCCGCAGCAGCTCGAAGCCGAAGGGCTTGAGGCCGCCCTTCGGGCCCTCCTTGGCGGGGTGGCCGATCTCGTTCTCGAAATTCCACGTGAGCGCGAGCATGCGCAGCCGCACCTTCTGCTGGAATTCGTCCAGCCTGGCAAGGGAGCCCTCCAGCATTTCGCCGCCCTCGCAGGAGAGGATGCCCGAGGGGGTCTCGGGGCGCTCGTCGGGCAGCGCGCCGGTGATCATCGGCACGCCGACCTGCGGCACGGCGGCCAGCATGTCCAGGGCGTCCCGGTAGGGCGTGCCCTGGGGGCCCTTGCGGCCGCAGAACAGGGCGAAGGTCTGCACGGACACGCCGCCCCGGGCCATTCGCTCCCGGGTGACGGTGCAGGCTTCGGGGGCCTTGCCCTCGATGGCGATGGCGAACAGTGTGTCGCAGTGGGCGTCGCAGATGCGCGGGATCATATCGTTTTCCTCCATTTATAGAATACTGTGGGGTTTGTGGAATACCGCGGGGCCGCCGGGGTGCGGCGGGGGCGGTTCCGGCTGCAAAAGAATTCTCCCCGCCGCCATGATACCGGGGCCGGTATTTCCCGTAAAGCGGCAGGGAGAAGTACGGCGGGCGGCGCTACAGCCCGATGGCCAGCACGATGCCCGGCATCTGGCGCACCCGGTCCAGCAGGATGTCGCGCTCCACGACGCCGCGCAGGAAGACCTCGGCGGCGTAGTTGGCGTCCGCGCCGTCCTCCAGCGCATGGATCTTCAGGTTCACGATGGCCATGCGGCTGTCCTTGCAGAAGCGCAGCACCTGGTCCAGGCTGGTCTTGTCGTTGTACAGCAGCTCCACCGTGTACTCCGGGCAGTGCTGTATGCCGCTGCCCAGCTTGCCGAACCAGGTCTCCACCACCAGCACCAGCACCGTGCCCAGCAGCCCCAGCTCGTAGTAGCCGCTGCCCACGGCGACGCCGATGATGCCCGAGGTCCACAGCCCGGCGGCGGTGGTCAGGCCCTTGACGGTCATCTTCCTGGTGATGATGATGGTACCCGCGCCGATGAAGCCGAGGCCGGAAATCACCTGGCCGCAGATGCGGGAGATGTCCGAGGGCAGGCGCAGGTCGAGGTAGATGTACAGCGCGGTGAGCGCCGCCACCGAAGCGCCCAGGCACACCAGGATGTGGGTGCGGAAGCCGGCGGGGCGGTTCTTGGAGGAGCGCTCCAGGCCGATCACCGTGCCGAACAGCGTGGACAGCAGCATCTTCAGCAGTACGGCGGGGAAGCTCGTCGCCCGCAGCGCGTTCAAAGCGGGAACCATGACGGTACCCTCCTTATGAGATCAGTTCCTGCACGGAGTGCACGCAGGGCAGCTCGGCGATGGAGGTGAGCATGCCGGAGTGGGAGTGGTTCAGCTTGCTCAGTTGAAGAATGAATATGGCCGAGGGGTACTTGTTCTCCCGGCGCTCGGTGCGCTCGACGTCGATGTCGTACACCCGCGCGTGCTGGTTTTCGATGGTCTGGGTGATGCGGCTGATGTCCTCCACCGAGTTGAACTCCACGTTCAGCGTGATGTTCCGCAGCCGGCGCTTGAACGCGGCCTCCAGCGGGGACATGACGTTCAGCACCAGCACCACCAGCACCAGCGCGAGGAGCACGCACTCGTAGAAGCCCGCGCCCGCGGCGATGCCCATGCACACCGTGGCGAACAGGCCGGTGGCGGTGGTGAGGCCGGTCACCTGCTGGTGCGCCACCTTGATGATGATGCCCGCGCCCAGGAAGCCGATGCCCGTGACCACCTGCGAGGCCAGGCGCGAGGCGTCGAACTTCTCGCCGACCTGCTGCGCGATCTCCGCCCAGGCGCCGTGGAGCATTTCGTATTCATACAGGGTCAGCAGCACGCTCATGGCCGCGCCGATGCAGATGAGCATGTAGGTCCTCAGACCTGCCGAACGGTCGCGCTTGGAGCGGCCGTAGCCGATGGCGCCGCCCGCCGCCAGGGCCAGCAGCAGCCGCACGACCACGGACGCAAAGCCGAACCCGCGCAGGGCCTGAAACCCGCTTATCATGGGATCACTCCTTTCGCCCGGAGGGGGCGGGGAAGAGTTGATTATATTTTATACTACTATCATAACAGATTCATTTGTAAACATCAACGGCGGAGGGGGATTTAACATGAATCGACGGGGAACCGCCGGGAAGCGGCGGCGGAGGGGTGGACATTTCGCGCGAATAATGTTAAAATAGGAATAACAATGGAAGGGGGCGATGGCATATGACGATTGCGGCGCTGGGCGAGAAGCTGGCGGAGATGTACGCGAGGAAGGGCGAGAACCAGTCGACGATGATCCACCTGTTCGGGGTGCTGTACGCCGGGGAGATCGAGGCCTCGAAGGCGAGCGCGGGCGAGGTGGTTCGCGCCGCGGGCCTGCCGGAATCCTACAAGACCGAGGTCAGGAAGGGCATGAACCTTTCGAAGTTCGTCAGGCTGAGGGACGAGTACAAGGGCAAATTCTGAGCGTGCGGCGCTCGGACGATCGAGGAGGCGAACCATCGTGAATGAGAAGCTGGCGCAATGGGTGAAGGAGAGCAAGCGCATCGTGTTCTTCGGCGGCGCGGGGGTGTCCACGGAGAGCGGCATCCCGGACTTTCGCGGCGTGGACGGGCTGTACCGGCAGAAGTACGCCTATCCGCCGGAGACGATACTGAGCCATGAGTTCTTCATGCAGAAGCCCGAGGAATTCTATCGCTTCTACCGCGACAAGATGCTCGTGACCGGCGCGAAGCCCAACCCCTGCCACCTGAAGCTGGCGGAGTGGGAGCAGCGCGGGATACTGACCGCCGTGGTGACGCAGAACATCGACGGCCTGCACCAGGCGGCGGGCTCAAAGACGGTGTACGAGCTCCACGGCGCGGTGCAGCGCAACTACTGCATGCGCTGCGGCAAGTTCTACGACATGGACTTCATCAAGAACACCGAGGGCGTGCCCAGGTGCGAATGCGGCGGCACCATCAAGCCCGACGTGGTGCTCTACGGCGAGAGCCTGGACGGCCCCACCATCAACGGCGCGTGCGAGGCCATCGCCCGGGCGGACATGCTCATCATCGGCGGCACGAGCCTGAACGTGTACCCCGCCGCCGGGTTCATCGACCTGTACCGGGGGAACAGGCTGGTGCTCATCAACATGTCCCGCACCCCCAGGGACGACCGCGCGGACCTGATCATCCGCGATCCCATCGGCAAGGTGTTCAGCGAACTGGAATAGCGGATTCATGCGGACGACGCCCCGGCGCTTCGATCGAAGCGCCGGGGCGTTTTGCGTTTGCATGCGGATCGTCCCGGGCGGTTTTGCGGATCAGAACCGGCGCACCAGCGCCACCAGCTTGCCCAGCACCTGGGCGTCGGGGACGATGATGGGGTCCATGGTGCGGTTCTCGGGCTGCAGGCGCACGTGGCCGTCCTCGTAGAAGATGCGCTTCAGCGTGGCCTCGTCCTCCACCAGCGCCACCACGACCTCGCCGTTGTCGGCGGTCTGCTGCTGGCGCAGCACGGCGATGTCCCCGTCCAGTATGCCGATGTCGATCATGCTCTCGCCCTGCACGCGCAGGCAGAAGATGTCGTCCCGGCCGACCAGGCTCTGGGGCAGCACCAGGTAGTCCTCGATGTTCTCCACGGCCAGCACCGGCATGCCCGCCGTGACGCGGCCCACCAGCGGCACGCTGCGACCGCGGGCCTGGGTGCCGTCGGTCACCTCCAGCGCGCGGGGCTTGGTGGGGTCGCGCCGGATGAGCCCCTGCGCCTCCAGGTGGTTCAGGTGGGCGTGCACCGTGGACGTGGATTTCAGCCCCACCGCCGCGCAGATTTCCCGCACCGACGGGGGATAGCCCTTCAGGTCGATTTCGCGCTTGATAAAGTCCAGTATGCGCTGCTGGTTGTCGTGGGACGAACGCATAATACCACCTCCGGGATTGAATGCTTCGCCGCACGGCGGGGGAACGGCCGATCCCGCCCCGCCGCACGGCCGATTGCCGCTTGGAACAGCTCCAGTATAACACATGTTCGATCAAAATGCAAACATATGTTCTATAAAACGCGCATTTTCTCCCAAATGTGACAAAAATCGAAAACATTGTGAATTTCAGTGTCAATTAGTGGATGATAGGGGTGAGATGTGGTATAATGTGGAGTACATATAGGATAAAGAGGGGGTGAAGCCGGTGGCGGGCGCTGAATTTTCCGGAAACTATGCGCATAACATTGATCCCAAGGGCAGGGCCACCATCCCCGCCGCGTTCCGCGACGCGCTGGGCGACGGCTTCACCATCGGCATGAACAACGAGTTCAACGCCATCGCCCTCTATCCCGCCGAGCGCTGGCGCGAATTCAGCGAACAGCTCGACCGCATCCCGGCCACGGACGCCCGGGGCATGGCCTATGTTCGACTGGTGAAGGCGTTCTCCTTCGCCGGCCAGAGCCTGGACGGCCAGGGGCGCGTGCTGTTGCCGGCGGTGCTCCGCCAGAAGGCAGGCATGGACAAGGCCGTGCGCTTCGCGGGCATGGGCCGGTGCCTGGAGATCTGGGACGAGGACCGCTTCCGCGCCACCTACGAGGCCGCGGAGACCGACTTCGCCGCCATCATGGCCTACGTGAACGACCGCTACTTCACCCCGCAGGGGTGAGGTTCTACCGGATCCGGTGGAGGAATAGAGTTATGAACGGAGCGCGCATCGCCCGCCGGCGGCGGAGCAGCCGGCTGAACAGAACCCTGGTCGTCGTCCTGGCGGCGATGGTGTTCGCGGGCGTGGTCATGCAGATCACGATGCTGGCCCGGATTTCCGGGCAACGCAAGGAGCAGGCCGTCGTGGAGCGGGAGATCCGCGTGCTGAGCGCCCAGCTGGACAACACGAATCTGAGCATCAACAGCTTCCACAACCTGGATCGGATCGCCGCGCGGGCGCGGCAACTGGGCATGGAGATGCCCGACGAAACGCAGCTCAGGGTGGTGAACCTGCCCGTGCTGGCGGAAAATACATCCACGCAGAGCGCCGAGGCCGTCGGCGCGGAGGAAATCCGGTAAGGGCAATTTCCGAGGCGGGGAGGGATGCGCTTGGTTCTGACAGGGCCGGTCATCCGTCGCCGCCTTGCGCTATGTATGGCGGGATTCCTGGCGCTGTTCTCGGCGCTGGACGCCCGGCTGTTCTTCCTGCAGATCGTGGCCGGGGAATCGCTGCAGCGGCGCGCGCAGGCCCAGTGGACCAGCGAGAGCGCCGTGCGGCCCGTGCGGGGCATGATCCTCGATCGGAACGGCGCGGTGCTGGCCCAGAGCGCCACCGCCTATACCGTTTCCGTCAGCCCCCGGCAGGTGAAGGACCCCGCGCGGCTGGCGCGAATCCTCTCCCCGGTGCTGGACGTCGAGGCCGCGACCCTCGAGCGGAAGGCCTCCGACACCGGCAAGGGCGGCGTCACGCTGAAGCGGCAGCTTCCGAGGGAGACGGCGCGGCAGCTCAGGACCATGCTGGCGGAGTACTCCGCCGCAGGCGACAAGTCGCTGAGCGGCGTCTACCTGGAGGAGGAGAGCAAGCGCTACTACCCCATGGGGGCGTTCGCGTCGCAGCTCATCGGGCTGACGACCATCGACGGCGAGGGCCAGGCGGGGCTCGAGCAGGCGCTGAACCGCTACCTGTCCGGCCGGGCGGGGCGCGTGCTGGAGGAGATCGACGGCAAGGGCCGGGCGCTCGGCTACGGCGCGAGCACCTACGTGCCCGCGGTGAACGGCGGCAGCGTGACCCTGACCCTGGACGCCTCCATCCAGAGCTTCTGCGAGCAGGCGGCCCGGGAGGCGCTGGACGTGAACGGCGCGAAGGCCGTGCGCGCGCTGGCCATGGACCCCCGGACCGGCGAGATCCTCGCCATGGTGAGCAAGCCGGACTACGACCTCAACGACCCGCCGCGCGACGACGTGGAGGCGCTGACGAACCTGATGCGAAACCGCGTGGTCACCGACGCCTACGAGCCCGGCTCCACGTTCAAGACCCTCACCGCCGCCGCCGCGCTGGACGCGGGGCTGGTGTCGGTGAACGAGGGCTTCTACTGTTCCGGCGCCGTCACGGTGGACGGCGGGAAGATCCGCTGCTGGGGCAAACCCCACGGCGCGGAGACCTTCGCGCAGGCATTGCAAAATTCCTGTAACCCAGTCTTCGTCGAAATGGGCTTGCGCCTGGGTACGGAAAGGCTGTATAATTACCTGTCCGCCTTCGGGATCGGCCGCAGGACCGGGGTGGACATCCCCGGCGAGGCGCCGGGCATCGTCATCGGCAGGAACGCCGTCAAGCGCGTGGACATCGCGCGCATCGGCTTCGGCCAGTCGGTGGCGGTCACGCCGATCCAGCTGCTCACGGCGGTGTGCGCCGTGGTGAACGGCGGGCAACTGATGCGGCCCTACGTGGTCAGGGAGATCGCCGACGCCGACGGCGCGGTCGTGGAGCGCGGCGAGCCGGAGGTCGTGGGGCGGCCCATCTCCGCGGAGACCTCCGCCACCATGCGCAGGCTCCTGGAGGACGTGGTCGCGCTGGGCGGCGGCAAGAACGCCCGCATCCCCGGCTATCGCGTGGGCGGCAAGACCGGCACCGCGCAGGTGTACGTGGACGGCCAGGTGAGCCGGGATACCCACATCGGCTCCTTCGTGGGCTTCGCGCCCGCGGACGACCCGAGGATCGCGGTGATCCTGATCGTGGACGAGGCGGACGTGGCCGTGGACTTCGGCTCCGTCACCGCCGCGCCCTACGCGCGGGAGATCCTGGAGAAGAGCCTCTTGTACCTGGGCGTCGCCCCGCAGACGGACGAGACGCCCGCGCCGGAGGCGACCGTGCCCCGCGTGACGGGCCTGGACGCCCGGGACGCCGAGGCCGCGCTGAAGGACGCCGGCTTCGACTGCGCGCTGGACGGCGAGGGCGGCAGGGTCGCGCGCCAGTTGCCCGCGGGCGGCGCGAAGATGCGCCGGGGCGCGCTGGTGATGCTGTACCTGGACGGCGGCGCCGGGCAGGACGGCGCGGCGCGCGTGCCCGACGTGACGGGCCTGCCGGTGGTCGAGGCCAACCGCCTGCTCGCGGCGCACGGCTTCGTATTGCGGATCGAGGGCAGCGGCCTGGCGGTTTCCCAGTCGCCCGCGGCCCAGGAAGAAGCGCTTCCTTCCACGGCGGTGACGGTGGTCTTTGAGCCGCCGTAGCCCGCCATTGAGATAAGATTACAGGGGGATACCGAATGAAACTCAGTGCCTTGATCGGGTGCCTGCCCGGTTCAGTTCAAGCCATCGGCAACGTGGAGGGCGTGGAGATCGCGTCGCTGTGCAACGATTCCCGAAAGGTGAAGCCCGGCGCGCTGTTCTTCTGCACGCCCGGCGTGCGCCTGGACGCCCATAAGTTCGCGCCGCAGGCGGTGGAAAAGGGCGCGGCGGCCCTGGTGGTGGAGCGCCGGCTGGACATCGACGTGCCGCAAGTGCTGGTCGAAGACGTGCGCGCGGCCATCTCCTACATGGCGGCGGAGTTCTACGGCCACCCCGCGGACGCGCTTCTGATGCTGGGCATCACCGGCACCAAGGGCAAGACCACCACCAGCTTCCTGATCAAGTCCATCATGGAGGAGGCGGGCATGAAGACCGGCCTCATCGGCACCGTGTGCTCGATGATCGGCGACGAGACCATTCCCACCCAGCTCACCACCCCCGACCCCATCGAGACGCAACAGCTGCTGCGGCGCATGGCGGACGCGGGCTGCGGGTGCGTGGTGATGGAGGTCTCCGCCCACGCGCTGGACATGGAGCGCCTGGCGGGCGTGAAGTTCAGGGTGGGCGCGTTCTCGAACTTCTCCCAGGATCACCTGGATTACTTCGACAGCATGGACACCTACTTCGCGGCGAAGATGAAGTTCTTCGCGCCGGAGTCCTGCGAGGAGATCGTCTACAACGTGGACGACGAGCGCGTGAAGGCGGGCGTGGAGGCGCTGGGCCGCCGCGCGTTGCGCACCGGCATCCGCGAGTGCGCCGACGTGTACGCCAACGACATCGAGATCGGCGAGCGCGGCTGCTCGTTCCTGATGACCTGGCACAAGCAGTTCAGGATCAGCATCTCCCTGCGCCTGGCGGGCATATTCAACGTGTACAACGCGCTGATGGCCGCGGGCGTGTGCATCTGCGCCGGCGTGGGGCCGGAGGCCATCCGCCGCGGGCTCGAGGCTGTGCGCGCCGTGCCCGGCCGCATCGAGCTGCTGGAGACGGACACCCCCTACCGCGTCATACTGGATTACGCCCACTCCCCGGACAGCCTGGAGAACATCCTCAAGGCGGTGCGGGAGACGGCCAAGGGCCGCATGATCGCGCTGTTCGGCTGCGGCGGCAACCGCGACGCGGCCAAGCGCCCGCTGATGGGCGAGATCGCCGGCCGGCTGTCGGACTTCTGCATCCTCACCAGCGACAACCCCCGCAACGAGGATCCGATGGACATCCTCAACGCCATCGAGGCGGGCATCAAGCCCACGGGCTGCGAGTACATCGTCATCGAGAACCGCCGCGAGGCCATCCGCCGCGCCCTGTCCCTGGCAAAGCCGGGGGACGTGGTGGTGCTGGCGGGCAAGGGCCACGAGACCTACCAGGAGATCCGGGGCGTAAAGCATCCCTTCGACGAGAAGATCGTCGTCGCGGAGCTGCTGGAGGAAATCGGGAACAGGGAATAACAGGCAGGAATCAGAAATCGGGAAACCGGGAAGCGTCAAAGGGAGAAGGCAGGCGGAACGGGAAGCGGGGAAACGCGCGGCTGAACGCGGCGTCGACGCCCGCCGGCCGGTTTCCATGGCCCTGCTACGGAGGAAGAAGAAATGCAAAGGCTGATTTGGACGGTCATCGCGGCGTTCGCCATGGCCATCGTGCTGGGACCCATCGTCATCCCGTGGCTGAAGCGCATGCACTTCGGCAAGGAGATCTACGAGCTGGGGCCCCAGTCCCACAAGAAAAAACAGGGCACGCCCCAGATGGGCGGCATCATATTCGCCGTGCCCGCGCTGATCGCGACGCTGGCGTTCTGCTATAAGGACGGTCGCTGGGATTTCCTGCTCTACGTGCTGCTGAGCGCCGTGGGCTTCGGCCTGATCGGCTTCGCGGACGACTTCCTGAAGGTGAAGCGCCACGCCGCCGAGGGCCTTACGCCCAGGCAGAAGATGCTGCCGCAGATCGTCATTGCGATCGCGCTGTCGGTGTGGGCGTACCTGAACCCCAACATCGGCGGGACCTGGACGGTGCCGTTCTTCAACGTCACCTGGAACCTGGGCTGGTTCTACATCCCGGTGATGCTGTTCGTGATGGTGGGCACGGTGAACTCCGCCAATCTGCTGGACGGACTGGACGGCCTGCTGGGCGGCTGCTCGCTGTTCGACTTCGCCACCATGGCGCTGATCTGCGTGGCGATGGCGGCGGCGGACCCCGCCAACGCCGGGGAATACCTGAACGTCGGCATCTTCGCCGGGGCCATGGTGGGCGGCCTGATGGGCTACCTGCGCTACAACTCCCACCCGGCGCGGGTGTTCATGGGCGACGTCGGCTCCTTCTTCATCGGCGGCGCGCTGGTGGGCGTCACCACGGTGACGCGGCTGTCGCTGCTGTTGCCGGTGATCGCGCTGGCGATGGTGGTGTCCAGCCTGTCCGACCTCATCCAGTTCGCCTACTTCCGGGCCACGCACGGCAAGCGCTTCTTCAAGATGGCGCCCCTGCACCACCACTTCGAGCTCTCCGGCATGCCGGAGACGCAGATCGTGGCCATGTACTACATCGTCACCGTGGTGCTGTGTTTGCTGGCGCTGCTGAACTTCGTGGCGTAAAAAAGAGCTATTGGCTTTTAGCCATTGGCTATGAGCTGAATAGTGTTTTGCTGCCGCCCGGACGATCCGCGCGGCAGCAGCATTATAGAGGATTTCGATCATCCAAGCGAGGTTATGCGATATGATGAAAGACAAGAAAGTCATGGTCTTCGGCATGGCGCGCAGCGGCATCGCGGCGGCGAAGCTGCTTTTGCTGCGGGGCGCCATCGTCACCGTGTGCGACGCCAAGGAGGAGGCCGCCTTTGGCGGCGCGCTGGACGAGCTCAAGGCCGGCGGCGCGAGCTTCATGCTGGGAGAGAAGCACCCCGAGGAGCGCCTCGAGGGCTTCGACGCCCTGGTGGTCAGCCCGGGCATCCCGGTGGATCACCCCGCCATCGTGAAGGCGAAGGCGCTGGGCATCGAGGTGATGGGCGAGGTGGAGTACGCCTACCGGGAGTCCACGGGCCTGCTGCTGGCGGTGACGGGCACCAACGGCAAGACCACCACCGTCACGCTGCTGGGCGAGATCTTCAAGAACGCCGGGCGGCGCACCTTTGTGGTGGGCAACATCGGCGTGCCCTACAGCGGCGCGGTGCCGGACATGAAGCCCGGCGACGTGACCGTGTGCGAGATCTCCTCCTTCCAGATGGAGACCAGCCGCGAGTTCCACCCGGCCATCTGCGCGGTGCTGAACATCTCCGAGGATCACCTGAACCGCCACGGCACCATGGAGGTCTACGTGGCGCTGAAGGAGCGCATCTTCGAGAACTGCGGCGAGGACGACTACGTGGTGCTGAACTGGGACGACCCGGTGACCCGCGCCATGGCGGACCGCGCGAAGTGCCGCGTGCTGTGGTTCTCCAGCCGCAATCCCGTGCCCGAGGGCGCGTTCGTGGCGGACGGCAGCATCGTGTTCGGCACGCCCGCGGTCAACAAGCCCGTGTGCCTGGCCAGCGAGGTGTTCATTCCCGGCGAGCACAACCTGAAAAACGCCCTGGCGGCCACGGCCATGGCGATGGCGGCGGGGATCCCCGCGCCGGTGATCCGCCACACGCTGCGCACCTTCAAGGGCGTGGAGCACCGCATCGAGTTCGTGCGCGAGCTGGACGGCGTGCGCTACATCAACGATTCCAAGGGCACCAACTGCGACTCCACCTTCCAGGCCGTGCGCGCCATGGACCGGCCCACGGTGCTGATCCTGGGCGGCAGCGACAAGCACGTGGACTTCACGCCCCTGTGCGAGGAGATCAAGCGCTGCCCCATCACGCACTGCGTGCTGATCGGCGACACCGCCCAGCAGTGGCAGGATACCCTGGAGAAGGTGGGCTACCACCGCTGGACGCGCGCGGGCTATGATTTCAGGGCGGCCGTCGAAAAGTGCCGCGAGCTGGCCGAGCCGGGCGGCAACGTGCTGCTCTCGCCGAGCTGCGCTTCCTTCGACATGTTCACCGACTACGAGGCGCGGGGCCGCATCTTCAAGGACATCGTGAACGCCATGGAGAGCGCGGAGAGTTGATCCTCCGGCCCGTTCGCGGGGCCAATGAAGCGCGGCAGGACGCCGCGAAGAGGAATACCATACGGCTGCGGGACGTGGACCGGGGGCTCGTGACGACCCTGGCGCTGCTGCTGCTGACGGGGCTGGCGACGCTGTACGCCGCCAGCTACTACAATGCCCAGGACAGCGGCAGCCCCTTTGCCGAGGTGCTCTCCCAGCTCGTGGGGCTGGGGGTAGGCGCCGCGGCGATGATTCCGCTGCTGAGGATCGACTACCACGTCCTCAAGAAGCCCTGGGTGTGCGGCGGGCTGCTGGGCGCGAGCCTGATACTGCTCGCGCTGGTGGCGATCCCCGGCGTGGGGCGGATGCTGAACGGCTCCCGGCGCTGGCTGCGGCTCGGCCCGGTGAGCTTCCAGCCCTCGGAGCTGGCGAAGTACGCGGTGATTCTGTACCTGGCGCGGGCGCTGAGCCAGCGCGAGCGGGACGTGACCCGCTTCTGGCGGGGCCTCGCGCCGCTGTTCCTGCTGCCGGGGCTGGTGTTCGGGCTGATCCTGTTGCAGCCGAACCTGTCCACCGCGGGCAGCGTGCTCATCGTCACCGCGGTGATGGCGATGCTGGCCGGCGCGCGCTGGCTGCACCTGGGGATGGTCGGCGCGGCGGGCCTGGCGCTGGGCGCGTTCTACGCCCTGTCGGAGGACTATCGCCGCGCGCGGCTGATGTCCTTCCGCAACCCGTTCAACTACATGACCAACGAGGGCTACCAGCTGTCGCAGTCGCTGCTGGCCTTCGGCTCCGGCGGCTGGTTCGGCATGGGGCCGGGGCTGGGGCGGCAGAAGTTCAGCTTCCTGCCCTACCCGGAGTCGGACTTCATATTCGCCGTGGTGGGGGAGGACCTGGGCTACGTGGGCTGCACGCTGGTGCTGGCGCTGTTCGCGGCGTTCCTGTGGTACGGCCTGCGCACGGCCATCCGCTGCGAGGACCGCTTCGGCAGCCTGCTGGCCGGGGGCATTACCTGCATGATCGGCGTGCAGTGCTGCCTGAACGTGGCGGTGGTGATCGGCATGATGCCCACCACGGGCCTGCCGCTGCCCTTCTTCAGCGCCGGCGGCACGTCCATCGCCATACTGATGGGCGCGGCGGCCCTGCTGATGAACATATCCGCGGCGAACAACGCCGCCATTGGGAGATAATACCGTGAGCAACAGAAGGAGAAGGCGTCCCCGCCGGAGTCGCGGGCGGTTCCCGGGCGGGCTGGTCCTCATCCTGGGGGCGGCGCTGGTCGTCGTCGTGGCGCTGGTGCTGGTGAACTGGGTGTTCACCGTGCGCCGGCTGACGGTGACGGGCAGCGGCGATATCCCCGCGCAGGAGGTGGCCCATATGTCGGGCATCCGCCTCGGCACGCGCATGCGCAGGGTGGACGTGGAGCGCGCGCGCACCGGCGTGGAGGGCGACGGCCGGCTGGCGTTCGTGCGCCTGGAGCGCAGGTACCCCGGCGAGATGATCCTCACCGTGCGGCCGCGCACCATGGAGGCCCTGGCGATGCAGGCGGGCAAGGTGCTGGCGCTGGATTCCGACGGCTACGTGATGTCCGTGCTCACGCAGCTCCCGCAGCAGAGCCTGCCCTACGTGTCGGGCCTGCGCCCCTCGAAGTACGCCATCGGGCGGCGGCTGGACCCCACCGACGGCCGCATCCCCGCCATGACCGTGGTGCTGGAGGCCATGAGGGAGCGGAGCGTGACCTCGGCGGTGGCGGAGGTGAGCCTCGCGGACCTCGATGACATCCGCATCATCACCCGCAAGGGCACCACGGTGCTGCTGGGGGACACCTCCGACATGGCGCGCAAGATCGCCTGGATGGCCGGGGCCGTGGCCGACATCGAGGCCCGCGGGGAGACCGGCGGCACGCTGGACGTCTCCAGCGGCACCAAGGGCGATTACAAGCCCGGCTACGTGGCCGCCACCGCCACCCCCGAGCCGCCGGTCGTCGAGGAAGCGGAGGTCCCGGCGGAAAGCTAGGGGACCGTCCCGCGGACGCCGATCGCGCATCGCCCGCAGCGTGGCGCAAGACCCGCCTCCGGCCGCATGGCCGGGGGCGGTTTTGGTTAAAATGGGCGGAAAAGGGGGACTTTCCAATCCCGAAACATCGGTGTCGGGATGTTGTCCAGCCTATGACGGCAACGTGCCGCAAATTTGAAACTATTTTGAAACCTGCCAAAAATCCCAAAAAACGGCGGTTTCGCGTTTGCATCTGCTGGAAAATCCATGTATAATACAAGCAAGTTGGATGTATGTAATGATAGGCATAAGCCGGTCATACGGCCTCTGGACCAATGAATAGGATGGAATGACGACTACCATGAAGACGCAAATTGCTGCCATTGAGTTTGGAACCTCCAAAATCGTCACGGTGATTGCGCAGAACAGCGGCATGGACCGCCTGGACATCATCGGCTCCGGCACCGTGCCCTACGACGGCTATTCCGACGGCGACTGGAATACGCCGGGCCAGATGATGCAGCGCGTGCGCGATTCCATCGCCGCTGCGGAGCTGGAGGCCAATACCAAGATCCGGGAGATCTACGTGGGCGTTCCCGGGGAATACATCCACGTGCGCACGGCGGAGGCCGAGGTGGAGCTGCCCGAGGGCGAGGTCACCAATGAGGCCATGAACGCCGTGCAGGACGCCGCCGCCGACGAGCTGCACATCGCCGCCGAGGGCGGGCTGGTGATGCACCGCTCCCCGTCCTGGTTCTCCGTGGACGAGGGCAAGCACACCATGATGCCCAGCGGCCGCGGCACCGTGCTCCGCGCCAAGGTGACGTTCATCATCGCCGACCCGGTGTTCATCGACGACGTGAAGGAGATGATCGGGCGGCAGGACATCGCCATACTGGGCTTCCTGTCCAGCTCCATGGGCGAGACGATGCTGCTGCTCAGCCCCGAGGAGCGCGACCGCGTGCCCATCCTCATCGACGTGGGCTATCTCAGCACCGAGATCTCCGTGGTGGAGGGCGACGCCATCATCTACCACGCCATGCTGCCCCGCGGCGGCGGACACATCACCGCCGACCTTGCCATGGGCCTGCGCATACCGATGCGCGCGGCGGAGCAGATTAAGCGGGAGTACGTGTTCAGTCCCGACGAGTTCGAGCAGGATTCCTTCTCCGAGGCCGTGGACGAGCGCGGCCGCAGGATGACCTTCCGCCGCGAGCGCGTGAGCGCCATCGTGGAGAAGAGCTTCGACGAGCTGACCGACATGATCGACCAGACCATCGCCAACGACGCCGCGCCCCTGCTGAGCAAGCGCTCGCAGGTGTTCCTCACCGGCGGCGGCATCGCGCTGATGCGCGGCGCGCGGGAGGCGCTGTCCGGGCGCATCGGGCGGCCTGTGAAGGTGTCGGTGGCGAAGTCGTCCAAGCTGAACAGCCCCGTGTTTACCTCCATCCTGAGCCTGGCCGACCTGGTGTTCAGCTCCATCGAGAGCGAGGAGGAGCAACCGGCGGGCTTCGGCGACCGACTCAAAAACCTCTTTGCCGGCAGGGGATGATTCCCCACGAGCGCAGAGCTTGCACATAGAACCGAGATTATACTGACGAGGGGGATGCCTTGTGCTGGAGTTTGAAATGGAACAGGAGAACATCGTGAATACCGAAGAAACCAATTTCGCCGCGATTAAGGTGGTCGGCGTCGGCGGGGCCGGCACCAATGCGGTCAACCGCATGGTGGAAGCCGGGCTGAAGGGCGTCGACTTCATCGCCGTGAATACCGACAAGCAGGCGCTGGCGCTGAGCAAGGCCGCCACGCAGATCCAGATCGGCGAAAAGCTGACCAAGGGCCTCGGCGCGGGCGCCGACCCCGAGGTGGGCAAGAAGGCCGCCGAGGAGAACCGCGAGGACATCGCCAACACCATCAAGGGCTCCGACTTGGTGTTCGTGACCTGCGGCATGGGCGGCGGCACCGGCACCGGCGCGGCCCCCGTCATCGCCGAGACCGCCCGCGAGCTGGGCATACTGACCATCGGCGTGGTCTCCAAGCCCTTCCTCTTCGAGGGCAAGCAGCGCATGAAGAATGCCGACGGCGGCATCGACCGGCTGAAGGCCAGCGTCGACACGCTGGTGATCGTGCCCAACGACCGCCTGCTGAGCGTGGTGACCAAGGGCACCACCCTGAACGACGCCTTCCGCATCGCCGACGACACCCTGCGCCAGGGCATCCAGGGCATTTCCGACCTGATCACCATGCCCGGCCTCATCAACCTGGACTTCGCCGACGTGCGCACCATCATGCAGTCCCGCGGCCTGGCCCACATGGGCATCGGCACCGGTACCGGCGAGAACCGCATGGTCGAGGCCGCCAAGCAGGCTATCTCCAGCCCGATGCTGGAGACGACCATCGACGGCGCGCGCGCGGTGCTCATCAACATCACCGGCTCCAGCGACATGTCCATCCTGGACGTGAACGAGGCCGCCCAGTTGATCACCGACGCCGCCGACCCCGAGGCCAACATCATCTTCGGCACCGCCATTGACGAGAGCCTGGGCGACGAGGTGCGCATCACCGTCATCGCCACCGGCTTCGAGAAGCCCGCCGAGCCCCGCAAGAGCACCATCGTGCCCAGCTTCGCCGACGAGGAGGAGGAGCCCGCGCCCGCGCCGCGGCCCGCCAGCCGCTACGAAGAGGAGCCCGTCTCCCCGATCTTTGAGCGCCGGCCCGCCCGCAGCGGCGAGCGCAGCCGCGACGGCGCCGACCCGGGCTATGCCCGCGAGCCGCGTCGCCCGGCCCAGCAGCCGCGCCGCCCCAGCCGCGTGTATCAGGAGGAGGGCCCGGAGCCCCGCTCCCAGAGCCGCCGCGGGTTCACGCCCGACGTGCCCAGCTTCATGCGGAAGAAGGAGCAGTAAATCCTGTATAACCGACGCCTATAACCTGAGCCCGGTCTTCGGACCGGGCTCAGAGCGCCGATAAAGGCCGCAACCGCGGAGATTCCCCCGAAAGACCACTGACGTGGAGGGAATCTCCTCTTGCTGCGTCAGGCCGCCCTGCGGATTTGGTCACTTACGTCTGGGTAAGCTCCGAAATCCCGAAGGGATTTCCAGTTTTCAGCGAAGCTGAAAACCGCAAAGGTTCGAATTGAAATTCGAAGCTTTGCGCCGGCCTTTCTCGCCCCTCTGCAGCATGCTGACTTCGTCAACATGCTGAGCCCGGTCTTTGGACCGGGCTTTTTTTGGTTCATCCGGGCAAACCGACCGGATTCCGGAGGTGGGGCGCGTTAAAACAAACCAAAGTATGGAAATTGCGTGGAAATACCGCTTGAAAACAGACCAAATTCTGATTTTATCCCTTGACAATCCCCCCGGGGAATTGGTACAATGAAGCGATAGCGATGAATTCCTGGAGGACGAAGCGATGTACCTGATCGTGGGCCTGGGCAATCCGGGCAGGAAGTACATGCACACCCGGCACAACGTGGGCTTCGACGTGGTGGAGGTGCTCAGCCAGAAGTATGACATCCCCATCCAGCGCCTGCGCTGCAAGGCCGCGGTGGGCGAGGGGCGCATCCGCGGGCAGCGCGTGGTGCTGGCCCAGCCGCAGACCTTCATGAACCTCTCCGGGGAGAGCGTGGTGCAGCTCTGCAACTGGTACAAGCCTGAGGACGACCGGCTCATCGTGGTGTATGACGACGTGGACCTGCCCGAGGGCAAGCTGCGCTTCCGCCCCGGCGGCAGCGCGGGCACCCACAACGGCATGCGGAACATCATCTACCTGCTGGGCCGGGACAACTTCCCCCGCGTGCGCGTGGGCATCGGCCGCCCCGCGCCGGGCTGGAACATGAAGGACTGGGTGCTGGCCACCTACGACACGCCCGAGCTCAGGCAGACCATGTTCGACGCCTACATGAACGCCGCCGACGTGATCGCGGAGCTGATCGAGGGCGGCCCCGACGCCGCGCGACAGCTCCTGTCGAAGCTGGGGAACCGGTAGGGGCGGTCCTTCCGGGCGGGCGGACAAATTGGATTTGCGGGGAGGACGCACGATGCAGGATATCGCAATACGGTTAGAGACCGGGAAGGACCATCGCGCGGTGGAGGAGCTGACGCGCGAGGCATTTTGGAATGTATACAAGCCGGGGGCGGACGAGCATTACCTCGTGCACATGATGCGAAGTCATCCTGACTTTATCCCGGAGCTCGACTTTGTGCTGGAAAAAGACGGCAAAATCGTCGGCAGCATCATGTACACCCGGGCGTGGCTTGAGGATGAGAGCGGCAGCCGCAGGGAGATCGTCTCCTTCGGCCCCCTGTGCGTAGCGCCGGGATTTCAGCGGCAGAAGCTGGGGAAGCGCCTCATCGAGCATTCCTTCGACGTCGCGCGCCGGATGGGGTACGACGTGAACGTCAACTTCGGGAATCCCGGGAATTATGTCAGCAGGGGATTTGTCAGCTGCAAGAGGAAAAACGTCAGCTTCGGTGCGGAAGGCAACTACCCGACCGCGCTGCTCGTGTGCGAGCTGGTTCCCGGCGCCCTGGACGGCAAAAAGTGGATGTTCATTCCCAGCGCCGCCGCCGATTGCTGCGAGGATACCGCCGCGGTGGAAGCGTTCGACCGCCTCTTTCCGCCCAGGGAGAAGAAGTGGATGCCGAGCCAGGAGGAATTCTATATCTACAGCCATTCTTCGGTGGTTCGCTGAGCGCCGGTCTGTCAGAATGAAAGGAACCCATGCAAGACCAGAATAATCGCGTTGATTGCCTGCTTTCGCCGATGGCGGCGCTGCCCGCCTTTGAGGAGCTGGCCCGCGGCCTCGAGACGCCGGGGGCCTGCCTGGCCTACGGCCCGGACGAGAGCCAGCGGGCGCACCTGCTGGCGGCGCTGTCCCGCAGGCTGGACCGGCCGCTGCTGGTGATCGCGCCCACCGACCAGGCCGCCGCCCGCATGGTGGAGGACCTGGGCGTGCTGCTTGACGGCGCGGCGCGCTACCTGCCCGGGCGGGACGTCACCTTCCTCAGGACCGCCGCCTCCAGCCGGGAGCTTTCCATGCGCCGCATCGACGCCCTGGGCGACTGCCTCAGCGGCAACGTGCGCGCGCTGGTGGTGGCCGCGGACGGCATGCTGTTCCGCCTGGCCCCGCCCGAGTCGTTCCGGGCGCGCGTGATCGAGCTGACCGAGGGCATGCGCATGGAGCCCGCGGAGCTGATGGCGCGCCTCACCGCCGCCGGGTACGAGCGCGAGCACATCGTGGAGGCGAAGGGCCAGTGCGCGCTGCGCGGCGGCATACTGGACGTGTACCCCGTGGGCGGGCCGGGCGCGCTGCGCGTGGAGTTCTTCGACGACGAGATCGACTCCATCCGCTCCTTCGACGTGATGACCCAGCGCTCCATCTCCCGCAGGGCGTCGGCGCGCGTGTACCCCGCCCAGGAGATGCTGCCGGATGCCGAAGCCCGCGAGACCGCCGCAGCGCGGCTGGAGGCGATGCTGGAGCGCGGCGGCGCGGCGAAGGCCGCGGACGACCGCCAGCAGAAGATCGAGCAGGAGTTCGACCTCATCCCCTTCGAGCAGTTCCTGCGCATGACCGAGGAGGAGGAAGGGGAGGACGCGACCGACGAGCCCCGGAAGGCCCGGCGCGCGAAGCGGCCCGCGCGGGGCGTGGCGCAGATGCCCGCGCGCGTGACGGCGGGTTCGGCGCTGCGGCGCAACTACGGCGGCGCGGCGGAGGCGCTGCGCACCGGAAGGATGCCGGACGGCGCGGAATCGCTGCTGCCGGTGCTGCTGGACTACGCTCACACGCCCGCCGACTACCTGGACGACCCCATCGTGGTGTTCGACCAGCCCGAGCGGCTGCGGGAGCGCTGCGAGAACCGCTTCCTGGAGTTCAGGGAGCACTTCGCCGCCGCGCTGGAGCGCCAGGAAGCGCTGCCGGCGCAGGCGGAGCTGCTGCTGGGCTACGACGCGCTGCTGGCGAAGCTGGAGAAGCGCAGCGTGCTGCTCACCGAGCTGTTTTTGCGCACGGAGCAGGACTTTGCGCCGAAGGCCCTCGTCAAGTTCGAGTGCCGCAACGCCACAGGCTACCAGACCAACATCCGCGAGCTGGCCCGCGACCTGGCCAAGTGGAAGGACGAGGGCTGGCGCGTGGCGCTGCTGGCGGGCGGCGCGGCCCGAGGCGAGCGCCTGAAGGGCGCGCTCGAGACGCAGGGGAGCCCCGCGCCCTTCCTCCCCGAGCCGCCCCGCGCGCTGGAGCCGGGACAGCCGGTGATCCTGCCCTTCACGCTGAACCGGGGCTTCCTGTACCCGGAGCTGCGCCTGGCGGTGGTGGCGGAGTCGGACATCTACGGCGTGAACCGCCAGAAGAGCCGCGCGCGGGCGAAGTCCGGCGAGAAGCTGGCGGCGTTCACCGATTTGAAGGTCGGCGATTACGTCGTCCACGAAAACCACGGCATCGGCCAGTACATGGGCATGGTGCGCCTGGCCAGCGAGGGGACCTATCGGGACTTTTTGCACATCCGCTACCAGGGCGCGGACAAGCTGTACGTGCCCACGGACCAGTTGGACCGCGTGCAGAAGTACATCGGCAGCGAGGGCGAGACGCCCAGGCTGAACCGGCTCTCCGGCGGGGAGTGGCAGCGGCAGAAGAGCAAGGTCCGCCAGTCCATACGGGCCATCGCCGGGGACCTGCTGAAGCTCTACGCCCGGCGCGAGGCCGTCCCCGGCTTCGCCTTCGATCCGGACACCCCCTGGCAGCGCGAGTTCGAGGACAGCTTCCCCTACGAGGAGACGCCCGACCAGCTCGCGGCCATCGAGGACATCAAGCGGGACATGGAGAAGCCGAAGATCATGGACCGGCTGCTGTGCGGCGACGTGGGCTACGGCAAGACGGAGGTCGCGCTGCGGGCCATCTTCAAGTGCGTGATGAGCGGCAAGCAGGCCGCCATGCTGGCCCCGACCACCATCCTCGTGCAGCAGCACTACGCCACGATGCTGAACCGCTTCGCCGGTTTTCCCATCCGCGTGGAGACGGTGAGCCGCTTCAAGACCCCGGCGGAGCAGAAGGAGATCCTGCGGCAGCTTGAAAACGGCGAGCTGGACGTGATCGTGGGCACCCACCGCCTGCTGGCGAAGGACGTGAAGTTCAAGGACCTGGGCCTGCTGGTGGTGGACGAGGAGCAGCGCTTCGGCGTCACCCACAAGGAGGCCATCAAGAAGCTGAAGCAGACGGTGGACGTGCTCACCCTCACCGCTACGCCCATCCCGCGGACGCTGCACATGTCCATGGTGGGCATCCGGGACATGTCGCTGCTCCAGTCCCCGCCGGAGGAGCGCTACCCGGTGCAGACCTACGTGGTGGAGTACTCCGACGGCCTGGTGCGCGACGCCATCCTGCGGGAGCTGAGCCGCGGCGGGCAGGTGTACGTGCTGCACAACCGCGTGCAGACCATCGAGGTGATGTACGCGCGCCTCAAAAAGCTGGTGCCCGAGGCCCGCATCGCCATCGGCCACGGCCAGATGCGCGAGCACGCCCTGGAGGACGTGATGCTGGACTTCTACGACGGCAAGTTCGACGTGCTGCTGTGCACCACCATCATCGAGGCGGGGCTGGACGTGCCCCGCGCGAACACGCTGATCGTCTGCGACGCCGACCGCTTCGGCCTCAGCCAGCTCTATCAGCTGCGCGGCCGCGTGGGGCGCAGCAACCGGCTGGCCTACGCCTACCTCACCGTGAACCCCAACAAGGTGCTCACCGAGGCGGCGGACAAGCGGCTGGCGGCCATCCGCGAGTTCACGGAGTTCGGCTCCGGCTTCCGCGTGGCCATGCGCGACCTGGAGATCCGCGGCGCGGGCAACCTGCTGGGCTCGGAGCAGAGCGGCTTCATGGCCACGGTGGGCTACGACCTGTACGTCAAGATGATCGAGGAGGCCGTGCGCGAGCTCCGCGGCGACGTGCAACTGGAGGACATCGAGACGCGCGTGGACGTGAAGGTGGACGCCTACATCCCGCAGGAGTACATCGCCAACGACCTGCTGCGCGTGGAGATGTACAAGAAAATCGCCTCCGTCCGCAGCCGCGAGAACCGCGACGACCTGATCGACGAGCTGATCGACCGCTTCGGCGACCCCGGGAGACCGGTGCTGAACCTGATCGAGGTGGCGCGGCTGAAGGCGCTGTGCGCGCGGCTGGGCATCGATTACGCCCAGGGCCGGGGCGACGAGCTGCACCTGCGGTTCAGCATGGCCGCGGACATCGATCTCGTGCGCGTGCTCACCGCCGTGAAGGCGTTTCCCCGTTACCTCACCGTGCGCGGCGGCAATCCGCCCTCGCTCGTCTACTATGACCGCCACAAGGAGCCGGAGGAGCTCGTCCGGGGCTGCGTGAAGGTGATGGAGCAGGTGGTGGCGGCGTTCGAGGCCGCGGAAGCGGCGGAAGGGAACCCATGACGGAAGATCGGACCGGAGCGCTCAGCGCCATCTCCCTGCGGGACAGGCCGGCGCTGATCGGGCCCGCGGCCGCGTGGTTCCACGGGAAATGGGGCGTGCCGGAGGAGGCGTATCGCCGGCGCATGGCCGCGTACCTTGCGGGGGAGACGGAATACGGATGGTATCTTTGCCTGGACGACGGGGCCATCGTCGGCGGGCTGGGCGTCGTCGAAAACGACTTCCACGACCGCAGGGACCTGACGCCGAACGTCTGCGCCGTGTACACGGAGGCGGGCCATCGCGGCAGGGGCATCGCCGGGAGGCTCCTGGACATGGCCGTGGCGGACCTGCGGGCTGCGGGGATCTCACCCGTGTATCTGGTCACGGACCGCATCGGGTTTTACGAGCGATACGGCTGGTCCTTTTTCTGCATGGCGCGGTGCGACGGCGAACCGGAGCCGTCGCGGGTCTATATCCACAGATGACCGGGGGGAGGTGAGTGCCGTGGCCAAGGGCTTTCTGCCCGTGAACATGAAGGAGATGCGCGCCCTGGGCTGGGACGCGCCGGATTTCGTGTACGTCACCGGCGACGCCTACGTGGATCACCCCTCCTTCGGGCTGGCGATCATCTCCCGCGTGCTGGAGAATGCCGGGTACCGCGTGGCCATGCTGCCCCAGCCGGACTGGCACTCCTGTGAACCGTTCAGGGAATTCGGACGTCCAAGGATCGGCTTCCTGGTGACGGCGGGGGTCATCGACAGCATGGTGAACCACTACACCGCCGCGAAGAAGCGCCGCTCGGAGGACGCCTATTCCCCCGGCGGCAGGGCGGGCCATCGCCCCGACCGCGCCACCATCGTGTACTGCAACCGCATCCGCGAGGCCTACGGCGGCGTGCCCGTCGCCATCGGCGGGGTGGAGGCGTCGCTCCGGCGCTTCGCCCACTACGACTACTGGGACGACCGGGTGCGCAACTCGATCCTGGTGGACAGCGGCGCGGACGTGCTGATGTTCGGCATGGGGGAGCGCAGCATCCTGCGGGTGGCCGAGTGGATGCAGTCGGGGCGGGATTTTTCCGAAATGCGGGTCCCCGGCACCTGCGCGATGGCCGGCGACGTGCCCGAGGGCTTCCTCGAGATTCCGCCGATGGAGGTCGTGGCGAAGGACAGGCGCGCCTATGCCGAGGCGTTCAAGGTCCAGTACGACCAGCAGGACCCGGTGCGGGGCAGGCCCATCGCCCAGCGGCACGGCAGGAAGGTGCTGCTGCAGAATGTGCCCGACCTGCCGCTGACCGAGGCCGAGCTGGACGCGGTGTACGCCCTGCCCTACATGCGGACGTACCACCCCATGTACGAGCGCGACGGTGGCATCCCGGCCATCGAGGAAGTGAAGTTCTCCATCGCCTCGGTGCGGGGCTGCTTCGGCGCGTGCAACTTCTGCGCGCTGACCTTCCACCAGGGCAGGATCGTCACCAGCCGCAGCAAGGAATCCATCGTGGAAGAGGGGCGGCTGCTCACGAAGCAGCCGGGGTTCAAGGGCTACATCCACGACGTGGGCGGCCCGACGGCCAACTTCCGCAAGCCCGCCTGCACGAAGCAGTTGAAGGCGGGGGCCTGCGTGCACCGCCAGTGCCTGTTCCCCAAGCCCTGCCCGAACCTGGTCGCAGACCACCGCGAGTACATCGACATCCTGCGCGCGCTCCGGCAGCTCCCGGGGGTCAAGAAGGTGTTCATCCGCTCCGGCATCCGCTTCGATTACCTGCTGGCGGACAGGAAGAGCGGCTTCCTCACGGAGCTGGTGAAGCACCACGTGTCGGGGCAGTTGAAGGTGGCTCCGGAGCACGTGAGCCCGCGGGCGCTGTACTACCTGGGCAAGCCCGAGGCGTCCGTGTACGACGAGTTCGTGCGGCGCTACCGGCAGGTCAACGAGCGCCTGGGGCTGAAGCAGTACCTGGTGCCCTACTTCATGTCCAGCCACCCCGGCTGCACGCTGGACGACGCCATCCAGCTTGCGGTGTACATGAAGCGCACCGGCCAGCATCCCGACCAGGTGCAGGACTTCTATCCCACGCCCGGCACGCTGTCCACCGCCATGTTCCACACGGGCCTCGATCCCAGGGACATGACGCCGGTGTACGTGCCGCGCGACCCGGAGGAGAAGGCCATGCAGCGCGCGCTGATGCACTACTTCAAGCCCTACAACCGGGCGCTGGTGCTGAAGGCGCTGAAGAAGGCGGGCCGGGAGGACCTGATCGGCTGGGGCGGCGACTGCCTGGTTCCGCCCTTCGAGCGCAAGCCGAAGCCCGAGGCGGGCGGGCAAAAGCCCCGCGGCGGCGCGCGGAGCCCGCAGAAGCGGCCGACCGACCGCGGAAAACCCCAGAAAAAGAACGCGCGCAAGCGCTGAAACACAGGAGGACGATCCCATGAAAAAGGGCGATATGAAGCGAACCCAGATCCTGGACGCGGCGGAACGGCTGTTCCTCGGGCGCGGCTACGAGCGCACCTCGGTGCAGGACGTGCTGGACGCGCTGGGCATGTCGAAGGGCGGCTTCTACCACTATTTCGAATCCAAGGAGAGCGTGCTGCGGGCGGTCAGCGAGCGTCGCACCGCGGCGCGGGTCGAGCGCGCGCTTTCGGACGTGCGGGACGGGCGGCGCAGCCCGCTGGAGCGGCTGAACCTGCTGCTCGTGCAGGCGAGCCTGTTCGAAACGGAGGAGCCCGGCTTCGCGGGCACGCTGATGCGCCTGGCCTGCGTGGAGAGGGACTACTCCCTGACAGCGCAGCGCCGGCGGATCCTGATTGACTTGCTGCTGCCCGCGCTGGACGAGGTGCTGGAAGCGGGCATCGCCGACGGCAGCTTCTTCATGCGCCGCCCGGCGGAGGCGGGACGGCTGCTGCTTCTGCTGGCCCTCGACGCCGACGACGAGGTCTGCGCGCTGCTGGCCGGCGACCCGGAGAACCCCGACCGGCTGATCCCCGCCATCGAGCTGCTGAACGCCTGCCGCGAGGCCGCGGAGCTGCTGGTGGGCGCGCCGCACGGCGCGCTTGAGCTGAAGGACGTCGGCCGACTGGTGGCCAACTGCCGCGCAGCGGCCGCCGCCATGCAGGCCCGGGAAGGAGCGTGAGCGATGATGAAGCGGATCCTCGCGTTGCTGCTCGCCCTCGCGCTGCCGTGCGCCGCGTGCCTGGCGGAGGGAACGCCGGCGCCCGCCGCGTCCGAGGCGCCGCCCGCGGCGACCATGCCCGTGGCGGAGGACGAGCCCGTGGAAGACCCGGCGCTGCGCCTGACCGGCGTCAGAATCGGCATTGATCCCGGCCACCAGGCCCACGCCAACAGCGAAAAGGAGCCCATCGCGCCGGGCAGCCGGGAGACGAAGCCCAAGGTGGCCTCCGGCACCAGCGGCCGCGCCACCGGCATCGCCGAGTACGTGACCGACCTGGAGATCGCCTTCAAGCTGCGGGACGCGCTGCTGGCCGAGGGCGCGGAGGTCTACATGACCCGTGAGAGCCACGACGTGGACATCTCCAACCGGGAGCGCGCCATGATGATGAACAAGCTGGGCGTGGACCTGGTGCTGCGCATCCACTGCGACGGCGCGGAGAAGTCCTCCGTCCACGGCATCGGCCTGTACGTGACCAAGACCGGGCCGATCGCAGAGTCCAGCCTGGCCGCGGCGAAGTGCATACTGCCCCGGATGCTGGAGGCCACCGGCGCGGCCGAGCGCGGCATCTTCCAGCGGGACACCTACACCGGCCAGAACTGGTCCGTCGTGCCGTGCATCATGGTCGAGTGCGGTTACATGAGCAATCGCGAAGAGGACTTCAACCTCAATACCCCCGCCTACCAGCAGAAGCTGGCCGACGGCATGGTGGAGGGCATCTGTGACTGGCTGGGCAGGTAATGTTATATTTTCATGCGACCGCCCGCGCCGATTGACAATGGCGTGAAATTTCGATATAATTTATCGGTAAGCCGCTCGAAACCGGCTTCAAATGCATGCTTCGAACGGGCATGCTGCCCAGTTTCGGCGAGATTTTTTTGTTAGGAGGTGCAACGCGTGTACGCAGTCATTAAGACCGGTGGTAAGCAGTACCGCGTTCAGCAGGGCGACGTGATCTTCGTTGAGAAGCTCAGCGCGCAGGCGGACGAAGCGGTTACTTTCGATGAGGTTCTGCTCGTCGGCGATGCGGACCAGTCCAGGATCGGCACTCCCGTGGTGGAGGGCGCCAAGGTCGAGGGCAAGGTGCTGGCTCAGGTGAAGAGCAGGAAGATCGTGGTCTACAAGTACAAGGCCAAGAAGAACGAGCGCAAGAAGCAGGGCCATCGTCAGCCCTACACCAAGGTTGAGATCACGGCCATCAACGCCTGATGAAAAGCCCTGGCAACGCCGTCACGTTCTATAGGCGCGGCGACGGCAAGCTGGTCGGCTATCGGGCGGAGGGGCACACGGGCTACGCCGCGGCGGGCGAGGACATCGTCTGCGCCGCCGTCTCCGCGCTGACCCAGACCACGCTGAACGGCCTCAAAGAGGTCCTGAAGGCGCCCCTCATGTACGAGATCGACGACCGGTCCGCCTTTCTGGAGGCGAGACTTACGCCCGAAGCCACCGAGAATCAGCTTCAGCAGGCGCAGCTCCTGCTGGAGACCCTCCTTCAGGGGCTTCAGGCAATTGAGAGGAGTTATCCTCGAAACGTTCGCATATTCTTCGAAGAACGGAGGTAAAGCACATGTTCATGATGAATCTTCAGCTCTTCGCTCATAAGAAGGGAATGGGCTCCTCCCGCAACGGCCGTGACAGCCATGCGCAGCGCCTGGGCGTGAAGCGCGCGGACGGTCAGTTCGTGCTCGCGGGCAACATTCTCGTTCGTCAGCGCGGAACCAAGTTCCATCCCGGCAAGAACGTGGGCATCGGCGACGATGATACCCTGTACGCGAAGCTGGATGGCGTCGTAAAGTTCGAGCGTCTTGGCAAGACCCGCAAGCAGGTCAGCATCTATCCCAAGACGGAAGCTGCGGCGGAATAACAAGAGTCCCAATGAGCGAAAAGGCGCTGTCTCGACAGCGCCTTTTATATATCCGATTTACACGAAAGAGGAACGCCTATGCGCATCGGAAGCGAGCCGCTGGAACTGTCGCTGACGCTCATGGACAGCGCACAGTGCTTTCACTGGGCGCGCGCGGGCGCGTGGTACGGCGCGGTCGTCGGCGGCGCGCCGGTGTGGCTGTCGCGGGCGGACGGGGGCATCCTGGCCGAGGGCGACGCCGACCCCGCCGCGCTGCGCCGCTACCTGGACCTCGACCGCGACTACGACGCCGTGGCCGGGGCGTTCGACGGCGTCCCCGCGGCGCGGCAGGCCATGGCGATGTTCCCGGGGCTGCGCGTTTTGAACCAGCCGCCGTGGGAGGCGCTGGTGAGCTTCATACTGTCCGCCAACAACAACGTCGCGCGCATCCGGGGCCTCGTGGGCGCGCTGTGCCGGGAGCTCGGCCCGCGCTTCGACACGCCGCGGGGGACGCTCTTCGGCTTTCCCGCGCCGCAGGCGCTGGCCGCGTGCCCGCAGGAGCGCCTGCGGGCGATGAAGGTGGGCTATCGCGCGCCGTTCCTCGTCGATACGGCGCGCCGGGTGGCGGAGGGCTTTCCGCTGGACGCATTGCGCGCGATGGACTACGACGCCGCGCACGCTGCGCTGACGACGCTGCCGGGCGTGGGGGACAAGGTGGCCGACTGCGTGCTGCTGTTCGGCTGTGGCCACGCGGAGGCCTTCCCGGTGGACGTGTGGGTGGCGCGGCTGCTGCGGTGCTGGTTCGGCTTCGGGGAGATGTCCCGCCGCGCCATGGCGCGGGCCGCCCGGGAAAGGCTCGGCCCGCACGCGGGGCTGATGCAGCAGTTCCTGTTCCACGCCGCCCGCACCGGGGCGATGGCGCTCGAAGAAGGGGTTGTCCCGGAGCGCTGAAGCCGCGCGGCAAACCGCCGCCGGCGCGTCGGAACAACCCCTCGTCCTTGATTGCCGTGTCCGCTTCGGCGGGCGCGGCTTTACTTTGCCTTCGCCACCATGGCCTTCGCGTCCGCCTCGGTCTCGCCGTCGCGCAGGCGGCGCAGCGCGAGTATGAAGCGGCCGTCGGTGTTCGTGTAGTCGCAGGTCACCAGCAGCAGGATCGAGTCGCCCTGCACGGCGTCCACGGGGATGTCGAACTTCGAGCGCTGCTTCAGCTCCGAGATGAAGCCGGTGAATTCCTCGGGCGTCATCAGGAAGCGCCGCACCTCGAAGTAGCGGCTGCTCGTCTTGTCCATGCTCGCGGTGAAGGCGGCGAAGGGCACGTAGAGGTGGTTGGCGTACAGCGTGTCGAAGTGCACCACGGCGTTGGCCTTCAGCGTGGAGAGCTTTTCAAACTCGTCCAGCCTGCCGAACATGGTGCCGTTGCGCATGTTGTGACCGTAGATGATCAGGCAGTCGTCCTCCGGCACGAGGCGGTTCACGCCGTCCAGGAACAGCGTGCCCTCGCGCGTCTTGAGCCGGTCGAAGTCGTGGAAGAGGTAGTAACCGTTGCTGTTCACCCGCTGCACGACCGGCAGGGAGACCATGTCCCCGATGGTGAGGTAGCCCACGGTGTCGGGATTGACCTCCAGCAGCGCCTTGAAGGATTCCTGCACCGGCGGCGCGGTGGGCAGGGCATAGATCAGCGTGTCCGGGCCGGGCGTCTCCAGGGGCGCTTCGGTGGGCTCGGGCGTGGGCGTCGCGGTGGGTTCCGGCGTTGTGGTCGGCTCCGGCGTCGCGGTCGGCTCCGCCGTGGGTTCGGCGGCGGGGTTCTGCGTCGGCGGGACGGTCGCTTCCGGGGTCGCTGCGCCGACGTTCCCGGGTTCGGGAACCGCGCCGACCGCCGCGGCGTCACGGTCGCCGACCTCCGGCGCTTCCGTTTCTGCCGCCTCTGTTTCCGGCGCCTCCGTCGCTGCCGGCGCTTCCGTTTCTTCCGTTTCTGCCGCTGCCGTTTCGGTTGCAGCTTCCGTTTCCGCTTCGGCGCTTTCCGGCCCGGGCGTAGCTTGATCGTCCGCCTCGGGTTCGGGGGCGTCGTCCGCCGTGGGCGCGGCGGTGACGTACAGCGCCTGGTAGCGCGCGCCCTTGGCCTGCACGCGGGCGCGGTCGACGTACCAGTTGACGATGTACACCGTCAGCACCGACATCAACAGCACCAGCGTGATGATAAACGTGGTGAGGAACGAACCGCCGTCGCGTCTGGGCTCTTTCATGAAAACCTCCGGAGTCGGTATGCCGACCGTCTGCTCCCTATTATAAGGCCAACGGCGCGGAAATGCAAGCGCGCATATCCCGGAAACGCGCCTCATAAGCTGGACGTGAAAAACCGAGCGGGAGGCGTGTTCCATGGATCAGAATACCTTGTACCGGGATATCGCGGGCCGGTGCGGCGGCGATATCTACCTCGGCGTCGTTGGGCCGGTGCGCGCCGGCAAATCGACGTTCATCAAGCGGTTCATGGAACTGCTTGTGTTGCCCGGCATGGCGGACGAGGACGCCCGCGCCAGGGCGGTGGACGAGCTGCCCCAGAGCGGCGCGGGGCGAACGATCATGACCACCCAGCCGCGCTTCGTGCCCAACGAGGCGGCGGAGGTGCGCCTGAAGGACGCCGCCACCGCCCGCGTGCGGCTGGTGGACTGCGTGGGCTACCTGATTCCCGGCGTGCTGGGGCTCAGCGAGGGCGAGGCGTCCCGCATGGTGCGCACGCCCTGGTACGACCACGACATCCCCTTCGAGGAGGCCGCGGAGGTCGGCACGCGCCGGGTCATCCGCGAGCATGCCACGCTGGGCCTGGTGGTGACCACCGACGGCAGCGTCGTGGAGCTGCCGCGCTCGGCCTACGAGGCGGCGGAGGAGCGGGTGGTGCAGGAGCTGAAGGCCCTGGGCAAGCCGTTCGCGGTGGTGCTGAACACCACGTCCCCGACCTCCCCGGACACGCTGCGGCTGCGGGACGCCCTGGCGGAGCGCTACGGCGTGCCGGTCCAGGCGGTGAACGTCGCCCAGATGGGCCTGGAGGCGCTGAACGGCATCCTGGAAAGCCTGCTGTTCGAGTTCCCGCTGCGGGAGATCCGCGTGCAGACCCCGGCGTGGCTCACGGCGCTGCCGGAGGACCACTGGCTGAGCGAGTCGGTGATGGGCAGCGTGCGGGCGGCGGTGGGGCAGATGCGGCGCGTGCGCGACCGCGCGGCGCTGGAGCGGGCGATGGCGGAAAACGAGTACGTCGAGGACCTGCTGCCGCTGAAGGCCAGCCTGAACGACGGCGCGTTGGAGTACCGGCTGGCGCTGAAGGACGGGCTGTTCTACCGCGTGCTGGGGGAGGCCTGCGGGCAGGAGATCGAGGGCGAGGCGCACCTGTTCGAGCTGATGAAGGAGCTGGTCGCGGCACGGCGCGCCTACGACAAGGTGGCCGACGCCCTCGCCAGCGCGCGCAGCACCGGCTACGGCACGGTGATGCCCGCCACGGAGGAGCTGGTGCTGCAGGAGCCGGAGCTGGCCCGGCAGGGCGGCCGCTACGGCGTGCGGCTGCGGGCCACCGCGCCGTCGCTGCACATGATCCGCGTGGATTTGCAGACGGAGATCAACCCAATCGTGGGCGGCGAGAAGCAATCGAAGGAGCTGGCGGAAACGCTGAAGGCCCAGTTCGCCGCCGACCCCGAGGGCATGTGGGAGACGGAGATCTTCGGCAAGACGCTGAACGCCCTGGTGCGCGAGGGCATGAGCGGCAAGCTTGCCCGCCTGCCCGACGACGCGCGCCAGAAGCTGCGCGAGGCGCTGGAGAAGGTGGTCAACGAGGGCAACGGCGGCGTGATCTGCATCATGCTGTGATTCCGCGGCGCGCCCCGCCCAGAGCGTCGATAAAGGCCGCAACCGCGGAGATTCCCTGAAAGACACCGCTGACGCGGAGGGAATCTCCGCTTGCTGCGTCAGGCCGCCCTGCGGATTTGGTCACTTACGTTTAAGTAAGCTCCCGCATCCGCAGGACGGCCTTCCTTGCCTTGCAGAGGTGGAAATCCCGAAGGGATTTCCAGTTTTCAGCGAAGCTGAAAACCGCAAAGGTT
>CADBCY010000012.1 GCA_902793325.1 uncultured Eubacteriales bacterium | reverse complement strand
CCATCCCGAACACAGAAGTTAAGCCTCAGCACGCTGATCGTACTTGGCTGGAAACGGCCCGGGAGAGTAGGTCGTCGCCGGATTCAACAGAGGACATTCGAATGAATGTCCTCTTTCTCTTGCCCGAATGGCGCGGGGAAATCGCGCGCTTTCACAAGCTTTTTTCACAACCTGCGCATTTAATTGCCGCTGGGTATGGAAATTTCATCGCAGGTGTGCTATAATATAATATGTGTATACTGTCGCGCAGGAGCGTGAACCCTTTGAGCCATCTTGATGCATTTCTGAACGCACTCCAGGCGGATGCCGCGCTGGTGCACCGCCCGGAGAACCTCCACTGGATCTCGGGCTTCACCGGGGAGGGCATGCTGTTCGTGTCCCGGGACCGGCACGTGATCGTCACCGATTCCCGCTACACCGAGCAGGCGCGCCGCCAGGCCCCCGACTGGGAGCTCGTCATGGTCGCCGCGGACCGGGCCTATCCCGCCGTGGCCGCGCGGCTGGCCGGCGAGGCGAAGGCCGACAGCATCCTGCTGGAGACCGACTACCTGACCTACGACGGCTACCGGAGCTTCGCGGAGGCGCTGCCCGGCGCGGAGCTGAAGAGCCTGGCGGGCGTGCCGGAGGCGCTGCGGGAGATCAAGGACGAAGCGGAGCTTGCGTCCATCCGCCGGGCGGCGAAGATCGCCAGCGACGCGCTGATGAACATTCTTCCCCGGCTGCACGCGGGGCTCACGGAGCGCCAGGCGCAGATCATGCTGGAGTTCGAAATGCTGAACCTGGGCAGCGAGGGCGTCGCCTTCGACACCATCGCCGCCGCGGGCATCAACGGCGCGCTGCCCCACGCGGTGCCCTCGGACCACGTGATCCAGAACGGCGAGCTGCTGACGCTGGATTTCGGCGCGACCATAGACGGCTATCGCTCGGACATGACCCGCACGATCGGCTTTGGCAGCGTCGGCGCGGAGCTCCGCGAGCTCTACGAGACCGTGCGCGTCGCGCAGCAGGCGGGCGTGGACGCCCTCGGCCCCGGCGCGGTGTGCGGCGACGTGGACAAGGCGTGCCGCGACATCATCCAGGCGAAGTACCCCGCCGAGGTGTTCGGCCACTCCACGGGCCACGGCGTGGGCCTGTACATCCATGAACAGCCCCGGGTAAGTTCCGGAAGCGCGACCGTGCTCAGGCCCGGTCATGTGGTTACGGTGGAACCCGGCATCTATATTCCCGGTCTCGGCGGCTGCCGGATCGAGGATACGGTGATCATCACCGCGGAGGGCATCGTCGATACCATCGACGCCCCGAAGCACCTGATTGAGCTGTAACCACATTCACCCCCATCGACCATACTGTTTGAGGAGGACTCCCCATGATCAATGCAAGCGATTTCAGAAACGGCGTAACCTTTGAGATGGACAACGGCGTGTGGACCATCGTGTCCTTCCTGCACGTGAAGCCCGGCAAGGGCGCTGCCTTCGTGCGCACCAAGCTGAAGAACGTCGTCACCGGCGCCGTGATCGAGCGCACCTTCAACCCCACCGAAAAGTTCCCCAAGGCCTACATCGAGACCAAGGAGATGCAGTATACCTACAACGACGGCGACTTCTATCACTTCATGGACCTGGAGACCTACGACGACCTGCCCCTGACCCACGACCAGGTGGAGGACGCCATGCCCTTCGTGAAGGAGAACACCAACGTGACCGTGCGCTTCTTCAAGGGCGCGCCCTTCAGCGTGCAGGCCCCCAACTTCGTGGAGCTGCAGGTGACCAACACTGAGCCCGGCTTCAAGGGCGACACCGCCGCCAACACCACCAAGCCCGCCACCTTCGAGACCGGCCTGACCCTGCAGGTGCCGCTGTTCATCGAGACCGGCGAGGTGCTGAAGATCGACACCCGCGACGGCGGCATGTACCTGGGGCGCGCGTAAGCGACGGCAGAAGGTTTCCCCCGGGCTGTCCCGGTGTGAAGGGTTGGGTTCGGCCGATGGCATGCCATCGGCCGTTCCTGTCGGAGGTTTGAAGCGGGCGAAAGCCGGCATAATAATAGTCCTGAACTCAATCGAAGTCGCGGCCCACATGGGGTCCCCTTGCGTTTGAGTTTGGCATAAGCCCCGGGCGGACGGTTTCCCGGGGCGGACAGGAGGTGCGGATATGGAGAATCTCGGAAAGCGCGCGGGCTACCTGAAGGGCCTGCTGGAGGGCGCGGACCTGGAGGCGTCGTCCCCCAACGGCAAGCTGCTGGCGGGCATCGTGGAGCTGCTCGGCGCGATGTCGGAGCGCGTGGAGGCGCTGGACGAGCTGATGGCGGACCTGAACGACTACGTGCAGAGCATCGACGACGACCTGACGGAGCTGGAGAACGACTACGACGGCTTCGACGGCGAAGAGGACGACGACGAGCTGCCCTTTGACGACGATTCGGAGGAAGGCTTCCCCCCGGACAACCTGCACCTGCTGGAGCCCGGCGCGCCCGACCCCGAGGACGAGCCGCTGATGGGCCGCCTGTGCCCGGAGTGCAAGGGCCTGTTTTTCACCGCCGCCGAGGACGGCGAGGACGCGGAATACCTCTGCCCGCACTGCGGCAAGCGCGTCCGCCCGGCCCCCCTGGCCCCCGGCAACGTCCCGGTGGTCAGGCCGGTGGAGGATTGATGAACTGATCTGTTTATGGCGACAGCCCCGAAGCCTTTGCTTCGGGGCTGTCGTCATGCTTCCTCCAGCGGCAGGTACACCGTGAAGGTGCTGCCCGCGCCGGGGGCGCTGTCCACCGCCAGCCGCCCGCCGCACAGGTCCACGATGCGCTGGGCCAGCGACAGGCCCAGGCCGTTGCCCTCGGCGGCGTGCGCGGTGTCGCCCTGGTAGAACTTCTCGAAGATGCGTTGCCGGGTGGCCTCGTCCATGCCGGGCCCGGCGTCCCGCACGCGCGCCACGGCCTCGCCGCCCTCCCGGCGCAGCGTCACGGACAGCGGCCCGCCCGGGGGCGAGAACTTGATGGCGTTGCCGATCAGGTTCACCCACACGTGCTGCACCATCTCCTCGTTGCCCAGGAAGCGCACCTCCTCCAGGTCGAGGTCCAGCTCCAGCGCCTTCTCCGACCACTGCTTCTCCAGCAGCAGTATGCAGCGCCGAAGCTGCTCGTCCAGGCGATACACCGTCTTGTCGGTGACGATGGTCTGGTTCTCCAGCTTGCTCAGCAGCAGCACGTTGTTGGACATGTTCGCCAGCCGGTCGGATTCGCTGATGATGATGTCCAGGTACTCCCGGCGCTGAGCGTCGGTGAGGTCCTCGCGCTCCAACTGCTTTGCAAAGCCCCGGATGGACACGATGGGCGTCTTGAACTCGTGGCTGAAGTTGTTGATGAAGTCCTTGCGGAACAGCTCCAGCCCGCCCAGCTCGCAGGCCATGTCGTTGAAGCTGGCGACCAGCTCGCCCATGTCGCCGGGCACGTCCTTGCAGTCCACGCGCACGTTGAAGTCGCCCTTGGACACGGCGCGCATGGCCTGCACCAGGTCGCTCATGGGCTTGAGCTTGCCCCAGCTCATGCCGGCGTAGAGCATCACGATGCTCAGCGTCAGCATCGTGGGCAGCGCGATGACCCGGAACGCCGGGTTCACCAGCAGCCCGAAGAACACCAGGAAGCCGTAGATCGCCACGGTGATCAGCCCCGCCGCCAGGATCACGCCCAGCAGCAGCACCATCAGCGTGGCGTAGATGGAATCCCGCTTGCGCGGGCCGCAGGGGCGGTTCCGCCCGCCGTAGGGCGCGGGCAGGTTGGACTTCACCCACGAGGGCAGCGGCAGCCTCATGCCTTCTTCACCGCCTTGTAGCCCAGCCCGCGCACGGTGACGATCTCGAAGTCAGGGCTGGCCCGGAAGTGATCCCGCAGGCGGTTGATGTGCACGTCCACGGTGCGCTCGTCGCTCTCGGACTCCATGTCCCACAGCTCGTCCATCAGTTGGCGGCGGGTGAAGATCTTGCCCGGGTAGCTCAGCAGCTTGAACAGCAGCATGAACTCCTTGTTGGGCAGGGTGAAGCTGCCCTCCGGCGTGGCGACGGACAGCGCGTCGTAGTCCAGCACGGTGCCGCCCACGGTGAGCCGGTGCTCGTTGACGATCTTCGAGCGCCGCAGCAGCGCCGCGATGCGCAGGCACATCTCCTCCTCGTCCACGGGCTTGACCATGTAATCGTCCGTGCCGATCTGGAAGCCGCGGTGCTTGTCGGCGGGCTTCTCCTTGGCCGTCACCATCAGTATGGGCAGCTCGCAGCCCGACTCCCGCAGGGTCTGGGTGAACTCGTAGCCGTCCATGCGGGGCATCATGATGTCCAGCACGATGAGGTCCACATGCTTGCGGTCCAGCACCTCCAGCGCCTCCACGCCGTCGCGGGCGAGGATGGGCTCGTAGCCGTGCTGCGTCAGCACCGCCTCCATCAGCTTGCGGGTGTTCGCGTTGTCCTCGACGACAAGGATGTGAAACATGGGGGAACGCTCCTTACTGTGGCAATGGCCGCCCGCCGCCGGCGCTTCGGGAAGGCGCCCCGGCGGACGATACCATTATCGCATCTTCATATGAATTCACTGTAAACCACAGAACCCCTGCCGCGGGGGCAGGGGTTCTGGACGGGACGGGGATCAGTCGTCCTCTTCCTCGTCGCGCTTGTAGGCCTCGATGACCTTCTTGGCGTCGGCGGCGGGCACTTCCTCATAGCGCTCAAAGTGCATGGTGAAGGAGCCGCGGGCCTGGGTCATGGACCTGAGGTCGGTCGCGTACTTGAACATCTCGGACAGCGGGGCCTCGGCGGTGACGCGCTGCAGCTCGCCCACCTTGTCCATGCCGAGGATGCGGCCGCGACGCTTGTTCATGTCGCCGATGATGTCGCCCATGTAGGCGTCGGGCACGTCCACCTCAACGTGGTAGATGGGCTCGAGCAGCACGGGGGAGGCGCTGGTCAACTGCTTGAAGGCCAGGCGCGCGGCGGTCTTGAACGCCATTTCGGAGGAGTCGACCGGATGGTAGCCGCCGTCGTACAGCTCGGCGGTCAGGCCCACCACGGGGAAGCCGGCGAGCACGCCGTGGCGGATGTTCTCGATCAGGCCCTTCTCGACGGCCGGGATGTACTGGCGCGGGACGGTGCCGCCCACGACGCTGTCGACAAAGTGGAACTCGGTGTCGTTCGGGTCCTCGTTCGGGCGGAACTTGATCTTGACGTCGCCGAACTGGCCGTGGCCGCCGGACTGCTTCTTGTGGCGGCCCTGCACGTCGATGGGCTTGCGGATGGACTCGCGGTACGGGATCTTGGGATCGCGCAGCTCGCACTCCACCTTGAACTTGCTGGCCAGCTTGGCGGCCACCACGTCGATGGCCATTTCGCCGATGCCGGAGAGCACGGACTCGGCCGTCTCCACGTTCTTCTCCACGCGGATGGTCGGGTCTTCCTCCATCAGGCGGTTCAGGCCGGAGAAGATCTTGTCCTCCTCGCCCGCCTTCTTGGCGTACACGGCCTTGGAGATGTTGGGGGCCGGGAACTCCATGTCGGGGAAGCGGATGGGGTTGGTCTGGTCGCACAGCGTGTTGCCGGTGGCGACGGACTGCAGCTTGGCCAGCGCGCAGAGGTCGCCGGCGACCACCTTCTGGGTGGTGGATTGCTGCTTGCCCTTCAGGATGTAGATGGTGCCGGGCTTCTCGGTCTTTTCGGCGTTGACGTTGTACAGCACCGTGGAGCCCTCCAGCACGCCGGAGGTGATCTTCAGCAGGCTCAGCTTGCCCACGAACGGGTCCGCCATGGTCTTGAACACGCGGGCGGAGAAGGGCTGGTCGTTGGCGCACACGCGCTCCTCGGCCTCGCCGGTCTTCGGGTTCGTGCCCTCGAGCACGGTGCCCGCCGGGGAGGGCATGAGGTCGATGATGTTGTCCAGCAGCTTGGCCATGCCGATGCGGCTGAGGCTCGAGCAGCACACCACCGGCACCACGGTGCCGTCCAGGATGCCCTTGCGCAGGCCCATCATGACTTCCTCGTCGGTGAGCTCCTCGCCCTCGAGGTACTTCATCATCAGGTCGTCGTCGGCGCCCGCGGCGGCCTCGACAATCGCCTCGCGGCACTTCTCCACCTCGTCGGCCACGGAAGCGGGGATGTCCACGGCCTTCAGGCCCTTGCCCTCGCCCAGGAACGCCTTCTTCTCCAGCAGGCACGCCACGCCGGTGAACTTGCCGTTCTCGACGATGGGCACCTCGATGGGGGCGATGTGGCTGCCGTACTTGGCGGTGATGGTGCCCAGCGCCTTTTCAAAGTTGGCGTTCTCCTGGTCCATCTTGTTAATGACGATCATGCGGGAGGAATGGGTCTTGTCGCACATGGCCCAGGCCTTTTCCGCGCCGACGTCCAGCCCGGAGACGGCGCCGACCACGATCAGCGCGCCCTCGCACACGTTCATCGGGCCGACCTGCTCGCCGGCGAAATCGAAGAAGCCGGGGATATCGACCAGGTTGACCTTGGTGTCCTTCCACTCCAGCGGCGCCATGGCCGCGGAGATGGAAATGGTGCGCTTGATCTCCTCGGGATCGTAGTCCATCGTGGCCTGGCCGTCCTCCACGCGGCCCTGGCGGTCAATCGCGCCCGCCGTGAACAGCAGCGCCTCCGCCAGCGTGGTCTTGCCCACGCCGCCGTGGCCGACGATGGTCAGGTTGCGGATATTCTTGGCCTGATAATCTTTCATACGGAATTCCCCCTGTATTATGATGTTTACGGCGCGTACAAGCGCCCTGGATGGATAGCCCAATACGCGCTTCTCTGCCATAACGGGGTGATGGGCGTATTTCCACGCCAATCACACATACATGTATTTTAACAGAAAAAGCGCCGTTTGAAAAGCCCTTTTTCAGCAGGATTTGAAAAATTAGTATGGAATTATCATTGGAAGGGAAAAGCCGCCGAAGGAACGGCTTTCCGCCCGTCAGACTGTGCAAATCCGGCGATCCGCCCCGTGGCGGATCGCGCGTTTCCGGAGAACCCTATGTTCAGACGTATCTGCATGCTGCTCCTCGCGCTCATCCTGGCCGGCGCGCCGGCGTCGGCGCATACGCGGGACGAGGTGCGCGCCGCGTACCGCGCGCTGGAGCGGCCGGGGGACGCCTCCCCCTACGAAACCGAGCCCGTGGCGCGCGCGCCCTATGCGGCCGGGGCGCTCACGGAGCGCGCCCGCGCCTCCGCGCTGGGCTACCTGAATTTCATCCGCTGGCTGGCGGGCGTCGACCCGGTGGGGGAGAACGCCGTCTACGACCTGCGCTGCCAGCACGGCGCGACGCTGCTGGCGGCGCTGGACTACGTGGACCACGACGCCCCGCGGCCCGCGGACATGGACGCCGACTTCTACGAATCCGCCCACCTGGGTACCGCCTCCTCCAACATCGCCCGGCTCGGCTGGACGCGCCCGACCATCCTGTGGGACGGCATCGAGTACTTCCTGCGGGACGACGGCGAGGCGAACCTCTCCGAGCTGGGCCACCGGCGCTGGGCGCTGAACCCGATGATGGCCGCCACCGGCTTCGGGCTGGCCCGCTCCGACGCGGGCAGCAGCTACGTGTTCCTGTTCGCCCACGACCTCGGGAACCGGGACGCGGCGTGGGACCGGGTGTGCTGGCCCGCCGCCGGGGCCTTTCCCGCCGAGCTGATGCACGCCGACCTGGCCTGGTCCGTCACCCTGAACCCCGAGCGCTACGACCTGGCCGCCTCCTCCCCGGCGATCACGCTGTCCTCGGCGGACGGCATGACCTTCCGCTTCCTGCCCGCCACCGGCGGCGGGGACGGCTACTGCGCGATCAACCGCGAGTCTTACGGGCCCGGGCCCTGCCTCATCTTCCGGCCCGACTTCTCCGGCGCGGATTTCACCGACTACCAGCAGAACCAGCGCTGGACGGTGCGGGTGGACGGCCTCGCGGACCGAAGCGGCGCGGAGGTCGCGCTGGAGTACGAGGTCGAGATGATCTCCCTGCGCGTGGAGGACGCCGTGGCCGTCGAGCTGTCCCGGCAGGAGGCGACGCTCGCCCCCGGGGAGCGCCTGGCGCTGACGGCCGAAGTGCTGCCCGCCTACGCCGACGACCGCAGCGTGTCCTGGTCCAGCACCGACGACGCCGTGGCCGCCGTGGACGACCGGGGCGGGGTCGTGGCCGTCGGGCCCGGGACGTGCCGCATCGTCGCCCGCACCGCCAACGGCCGGGAGGACGCCTGCGCCGTCACCGTGGCGGGGGAACCGTAGCATATTTGTAACACACCGGCGTCACAATATCGTCGTTTGAGGTTTTATGCGTTATCTGTTATAATACACATTGTAAAAGTGTCGATCTATGCCTGTCGCGTTTTGCAGCGGACGCCGTGTGTTCCGCAAACCCGCGCGGCGGCGGGCACTTGGAAAGGTGAGAGCAATGCAGATGACTATTGATCAGGCGCCGCGGCCTGGCCTGCTCCTGGCCTTCGCCAACCGCCGCAGCCAGGGATACATGATGCGTTCGGAAAGGCGGTCCGGCTACGGCGGCAACAGCCCCAGGCGGCGCAGGCCCCGGCGCAGGCGCGCGGGCATACTGTACGTGCTGCTGACGCTGCTGGTGTCGCTCATCCTGTGGCCCGTGGGCATGGTGATGCTCTGGCGCAGGAAGGTGCGCATGCAGCCGGGCACGAAGCTGCTCATCTCGCTGGTGACGCTGTGCATCAGCATCTTCCTCATCGTATTCGCACTGACGGTGCCGGTCAAGAACGCCCGGTTCACCGCCTTCCAGGATCGCGCCAACGACGCCCTGGACAAGGCCGCCGACAAGATCGCCGTGGCCGGGGACGCCGCCTACCACAAGGGCGTGGAGACCTGGGGCGTGATGACCGACTTCGGCGAGGCCGCGCTGAACTACTCCGTCCGGCAGGCCGCCGACGGGCTGGACAAGGGCGTTGAGCTGGCCGCCGACGCGCGGGAAGGCATCCTGAAGCTGACCCACCACGAGGGCGACATCAAGCCCGAGGCCACCGACGCGCCCGAAGCCGAGGCGCCCGAGGCCACCGGGGCCGTCGCGCCGGAGGACGCGGAAGCGCCGCAGACCGGGGAGACCGCGTCCAACGCGGCGAAGGCGACGCCCGGGGCGAGCGCCAAACCCGCGGCCGCCGCGACCGCGCCGAAGCTGGCGGAGAACGACGAGCTGGACATCCGCGTGCCCGCGACCTCTCCCGACGCGGAGCTGGCCGTGGTGCTGGGCGAGGGCACGCTGCACCCCAACGGGGCGTTTGAAGCGGGCGTGATCCCCGGCGAAAAATCCCCCGAGGCCACCGAAACCACTGAGGATACCGAAGTCACCGAAGATACCGAAGCCACCGAGGCCACCGAAGCGCCCGAGCGCACGCCCGTCGCGCCGAAGCCCCTGAGCGCCGAAGAGAAAGCCCCCGGGGACGCGGAGGAAGCGCCGACCGAGGCGCCCGCCGACGAAAACGTCGCCGAAGATGCGCCTGAACCCGAGGCGGAAGAAACCGCCGCCGCCATAGACCCCGACAGCGGAAACGCCGCCGAGCCGGCGGAGCCCGAGGAACCCGAAGAATCCGAGACACCCGAGGAACCCGAAGAACCCGAGGAGCCCGAGGAACCCGAGGAACCCGAGGAGCTCGACGGGGACGATGAAGCGGAAGCCCTCGCGGCGGTCATCGCCGGCGACGAGCCGATCCTCTCCGAGCCCGGGACGCCCGAGCCCACGGAAACCCCCGAACCCACCGCCACGCCCCTGCCGGAGCTGACCGCGAAGGTCAAGTCCGCCGCCGAGGTCACCGTGTACTACTCGGGCGGCAGCAAGGGCTATCATACGCGGAGCTGCAAGTACGTGTCCGCCGGCACCCCGTCGCACACCCTGGCCCAGGCCGTCGCCGACGGCAAGCACGCCTGCGGCAGTTGCCGCCCCGTGTCCGCGAGCCTGCTCGACGAGGAATACGTCGCCTGGGTGGACGAGGACAACGTCATCCACACCAGCGATGCGTGCGAGCGCTTCAAGGGCGAATGGCGGCTGATCTCCCTGGCGGAGGCCATCGGCGCGGGCTACGACGCCTGCGACGCCTGCGAGGCCGACATCTACGCCGCCCGCAGCGGCCTGATGCCCACGCCCACCCCGACGCCCGAGCCCACGCCCAGCCCCACCCCGGAACCGCAGCGCATCTCCCCCACGGTCGCGCTGAAGCCGGCGTCGGAGGCCATCGTGTACCATTCCAGCAACGGCAAGTTCTATCATTGCCAGCAGATCTGCAAGGGCATGACCGGCTCCAGCCCCTACAAGTTCGGCGACGTGGTCAGCGACTACCGGCCCTGCCCCAACTGCAACGCCCCCGAACCGGGCCTGGTGAGCGCGGTGTGCCTGTGGCAGGACGAGACGGGCCTGTGCCACACCACCGACGAGTGCACCGGCTTCACCGGCAAGTGGACGCTGGTGGACCGGGAGGACGCCCTCGCCCGCGGCCTGGCCGCCTGCGCGATCTGCGGCGCGGACGAATACCTGATCCCGAACACGGAGGTCATGGTCTACTGATCCGAAGGTAAATAAAGCGCCGACCCTTCGATGAAAGGGTCGGCGCTTTTGCATGCCCGGTCAGAAGTCCATGTCGTCGTAGCCGTCGTTGACCTCCACGGAGGTGGGGGTGATCAGGTAGGTGCGGTCGCTGGCCTTGCGGATGTTCGCGTCCAGCGCGAAGGCCGCGCCGGAGAGGGTGTCCAGCGCGCGCTGCATCAGGCTGCCCTCCAGCTCCTCCATGCTGAGCACCACGGTGTTGTTGGCGATCAGGTCGTCGATGACCTTGGTGCAGTCCTTCAGCGTGTGCAGGGAGTACATCACCGTGCGCGTGCGGCGGCTGACCTGCATGGCGCGGCGCGGGCGCGGCGCGGGCGGCTGCTGGGCGTAGCGGCCCTGCGACCGCGGCGGGGCGTCGTAGCGGCTCGGGCGGTCGTAGTCGTCGTCAAAGCGGGAAGCGGGCCGGCGGTTGGAGGCGCGATAGTCGTCGTAGCCCTCGGTGGTGCGGCTGCTGCGGCCGTCGTCGAAGCGGCTGCGGGGCTCGGGCGCCTCCAGCCGACGGCGGTCGTTTTGCCGGTACGCGCGGCTGTTCGTCTGCCGGGGCGGCGTATAGGGCTGGCGGCGGCCGTAGTTGTCGCCGGAATACTCCTCACCGTAGGTATCGCGGGAATCCTCGTCGTCCACCAGACCGATGAAGTTCAGAATTCTGTTAAACCCTCCGGATTTCTTGCGCGCCATAGCTTTCCCTCCAAGTGTCCGTATCACAAATCTCCGATGTAATTCTACTTATACTGCCGCTCGCCGAACAGCGCCCGTCCCAGGCGCACCATCGTCGCGCCCTCCTGGGCGGCGACCAGGCAGTCGTCGGACATGCCCATCGACAGCGTGCGCATCGACACGCCGGGCAGGTCCATGTCCCGCAGGCGGTCGAACCAGGCCCGCATCCTGCGGAAGTAGGGGCGAACCGCCTCGGGGTCGTCGGCGATGGGCATAATGGCCATCAGGCCCTCGATCCGCAGCCCGGGCAGCTTCGCCGTGCGCTCCAGGAAGGGGAGCAGCAGGTCCTCGTCAATGCCCGCCTTCTGGGGTTCCCGGGCGATGTTCACCTGCACCAGCACGGGCATCTCCACGCCCGCGGCGACGGCCCGGCGGGAGATCTCGTCCGCCAGGGCGTCCCGGTCCAGGGACTGGATCATGGCCACCTTGTCTATGATCTGCCGCACCTTGTTGGTCTGTAGCTGGCCGATCAGGTGGATGCTGAACCGCGGGTCGAGGCGGTCGAGCTTGCCCAGCACCTCCTGCACCCGGTTCTCGCCCAGGGTGCGGATACCGCCCTCCCAGGCCAGGTTCACGGTGTCGGGGTCCACGGTCTTGCTGACGCCGCAGATCTCCGCGCCGCCCCAGCGGGCCGACGCCTCGGCGACGCGCTCCTGCCATTCGCGGATGTTGGCGAGCAATGCTTCGCGTTCCAATGTCATGCTTCCTTTCGGACGGGCCGATGGCGAACCGCTATTTTTTGATGAGCACCGTCTGGCCGAGCTGCAGGGCGCCCTCGGTGACGGGCTGGATCAGCGCCACGTGGCCGTCGCTGGACAGCACGTCCACCGGCACGAAGGTGCCCTCGGGGGAATCGTACAGCCACACGCCCATCTGGCCGTTGTCGTTGTACAGCGCCTCCACCGCCACGGACAGGCCCGTGAGCGTGATGCTGAAGCGCGCCTTGCCCGAGCGCTGGTAGATCAGCGGCCCGATGGGGTCCTTCATCTCGAAGATCGCCAGCGTGGTGTTGTTCTCCTTCTTCACGCTGTAGACCGACGCGGCGTAGCTCAGGTCGTCGAAGCCCTCGAGCTGCACGTAGTAGTCGTCCTGGCCCTTGATGGGCGTCCAGGAGTCGCCCTCCACCAGCACCGCCACGTACCACTTGTCCTGGTTCACGATGCGGTAGATGCCGTCGGAGCGGGTCACCTTGGTGCTGGCGAGGTTGCCGCCGTTCAGCACCGCGCGCACGTCGGCGATGGACAGCGCGTCCAGCGTGTCGGCGTTGAGGTCGTTCTCGTAGCCGTCGATGTAGAAGCTCACCACGCCGTCGCGGTTGGCGTTGGACACCTTGCGCCAGGACTGGATGTTCGTCAGCGCCGTGTTCTCCGCCTCGTACAGCTTGGTCAGCTTGTTGTCCTCGCGCTTGTTCTGGCGCAGGTAGTCCTGCCGGTTCACCATGGCGGTCTGCAATTGCGTGGTCACGGTGCGCAGGTTGCCGGTGGTCTGGCGGGTGATGAGGTTCTTGAATTCCAGCGCCATGGTGTTCACCACCTGGTCCAGGCGGCTCAGGTTGGAATCCACGATGTTCGCCAGCAGCTCCTTGTGGTAGTTCTGGATGTTCTGCCGGGTGCTCTCCAGGTTGTTGAGCAGGCTCTCGGAATAGCCGGTGGTGTAGATGCTGGCCACCGCGTCGCCCTCGGACACCAGCGAGTTTTCCGGCACGGAGAATTCCACGCGCGCGGTGGAGTCGGAGGTGGTCAGGGATTCGTCGCGGATGATGACGCAGTCCACGGTCTGGATCTGCGAGGAGTTGGCCATCATGATGACCGTTTCGTTGGACCGGGGGAACAGCCAGGGCCGGGCGACGAGGAACGCCGCGACCAGCAGCGCCAGCAGGAACACGTAGAACCTGCCGGTCACCCTCACTCTGCGCATAGGCCTCGCTCCCATCCCGGAACTCCGCGCTGTCCGGGCCGCCGGTCGGCATGCCCACAGTGCGGACAGAATACAATCATGGTAACTGATATTATACCGCGGTTCCGCGCGGGATGCAATGCGGTTGTGTTGACATTTCCGTGTTAAAAAGATTATAATGGGTCAACATCGCATCAAATTGGCCGGAATGTGACGGGATTCTTTCCCGCGCGTTAAGGGGGAACGGTATGGCAAACGGCTTTCGGGTATTCGGCCTGAACGTGCGCTGGTACGGGGTGCTCATCGCGCTGGGCATCGGGCTGGGGACGCTGCTGGGTCGGGCGCGGGAGAAGCGCCTGGGCCTGCCGGCGGACGTGTCCGTGGACCTGGTGCTGCTGGGCGTACCCTGCGCCATCGTCGGCGCGCGGCTGTACTTCGTGCTGTTCTCCTGGCAGAGCTACGCCGCCGAGCCGCTGCGCGCGCTGTTCGTGTGGGAAGGCGGGCTGGCCATCTACGGCGGTATACTGGGCGCGCTCGCGGGCGGGCTGGTCTACGCCAGGCGCCGCGCTCTGCCCTTCCTGCGGCTCGCGGACCTGGCGGCACCGTGCTTCGCGCTGGGCCAGGCCGTCGGGCGCTGGGGCAACTTCATCAACCAGGAGGCCTACGGCGCCGCGGTGCGGTACGACTGGCAGCGCGCCTTTCCCATCGGCGTGTACATCGCCGCCGACGGCCGGTGGCATTACGCCACGTTCTTCTATGAATCCGCGTGGTGCCTGGCCATCGTGCTGTTGCTGCTGCTGGGGGAGCGAAAGCGCCTTTTCCGCCGCAGCGGCGCGACCTTCGCCGCCTATGCGTTCCTCTACGCGCTGGAGCGCGCGCTGGTGGAAGGGCTGCGGGCGGACAGCCTGTACCTGGGGCCGCTGCGCGTGTCGCAGCTGTTGAGCCTGGCGGTACTGATCGCCTGCGCCGCGCTGGGGCTTGTGCTGGGCCGCAGGAAGCGCCTGCGCCTGGCGGGCCTGCTGTGCTGCCTGGCGATGGCGCCGCCGGCGCTGGCCGGGCGGCTGGCGTTGGCGCTGATCCCCGCCGCCGCCGCGCTGGCGTTTGAAATCGCCGCCACGGCGGGGGAGGCAGCCCCGCCGGCGCGCAAAACGCAGGGGGCCGCCCCGGGCGATCCGGCCGAATAGCCCATCACGAAGCAGGGGCGCCAATATGGCGCCCCTGCTTCGCGGTGACCGGCGAGGCTGCGTCCTGCGACAGTCCTTCCTCGCGGGCCCTGCCGCGCCCTAGAAGCTGCTGATGGGCAGCGAGTCGTCGTCCGTGCCCTTTTGGATCGAGCGTATGGTCACGTAGTAGCTGATCTCGTCGTTCACCTTCACCAGTACCCGGTCGCCCACGCGGCGGCCCATCACGGCCCGGCCCAGCGGGGATTCCTTGCTGATGATGCCCTTCACGGCGTCCTCCCTGAGCGTGGTCATCAGGGTGATGGTCTCGGTCTCGTCGTCGTCCTCGTAGTAGAGCTCCACGCGGTCGAACAGCCCCGCGACGCCCTCCCGGGAGTCGGTGCGGATCACCTTCGCCGTGGCGATCATGCGCTTCAGGTAGCGCAGGCGGCTGTCCACGCGGCGCAGCTCCTGCTTGGCGGCCTTGTACTCATAGTTTTCGCTGAGGTCGCCGAAGCCGCGCGCCGTCTGCAGGTCCTCGATGCACTTGGGCCGCACCACCCGCGTCTTGTAGTCGATCTCCTCCTGCATCTTGCGGATGTCCACTTCCGTCAGTTCGTTATACATTTAACTGCCTCCGATGATGGCGATTTCGGGCGGCGGGGCCGCGACTTCCCCGCAGGAGAGCGCGCCGCGCACCCGCGTCAGCCCTGCCCCAGCTCCGCGTAGTACGCCTCCAGCCGGGGCCGGGCGGCGATGTAGCAGGCCTCCAGCCCCCGGTCGAAGTGGCGGCCCATGCCGTCGAGTATGATGGCGTCGGCCTGCTCGAAGGACATGCTGTCCTTGTACACGCGCTTGCTGACCAGCGCGTCGTATACGTCGGCGATGGCCATGATCCGCGCCTCCAGCGGGATGGCCTCGCCCTTCAGCCCCTCGGGGTACCCGGAGCCGTCCCAGCGCTCGTGGTGGTAGTGGGCCACGTTCTCCGCGATGCGCCGGAAGGCCTCGTCCTCGGTGCCCTCCAGGATGGCCCGCACGATGCGCGCGCCCTCGGCGGCGTGGGCCTTCATCTTGTCGAATTCCTCCGGGGTGAAACGCCCCGGCTTGCGCAGGATCACGTCGTCCACGGCGATCTTGCCGAGGTCGTGCATCGGCGCGGCCTTGATGAGGTCCTTGCAGAACGCCTCCGAGAGGTCGCGGCCCGCTTCCTTCCGCAGCTCCTCCACCAGCATCCGCACGCCCTCGCTGGTGCGCCGGATGTGCCCGCCGGTGGAATTGTCCCGGCTCTCCACCATGGTCGCCATGCCCAGGATCAGCTTGTCGTGCATCTCCACGATGTGCTCCGTCTTCTCCGCCACCTCCAGTTGCAACTGGGTGTTGTAGGTGTTGATCAGGCGGATATACTCCTGGTTGCGGGTGTCGTCGGTGATGAAGAGCTGGTAGCCGCGGTTGCGCCGCCCGTCGAACAGGTAGCTGACGCGGATCAGGTAGGTGCGGCCGTTCTGCTCGCAGCAGGCGGTGTTCTGCGCCTCGTCCTTCCGGAAGGCATCCAGCCACTTCAGCGCGTGCGCCCGCATCCACTCGTCGCGGTGGATGGGCCCGTCCACGGTCAGCCCGTTCAGCGCCGGGAACACGGCGCGCGCGGTCTCGTTGCTGCCGAGGTAGTTGAGCCGGAAGTCGAACGACGCGAAGCCGGTGTCCCCGCTCTCCACCAGGGAGTCGATGGCGGTGTCGGTCACGTCGTACAGGCTGATGCGGTAGGCGATGATGAGGAACGTGGCCAGCGCCACCGTGTACGCCGCGGGGATGAGCTCCACCTGCCGCACGAGCTGCCGCCCGCCGAAGTAGCTGAGCACGCAGAGGATCTCCGGCAGCAGCATCAGGTACAGCGCCTTGCGCGAGACCTGGTTCTTCCGCCGGAAGCCGTAGGCCAGCGCGGCCAGGCTCATCAGGCAGTAGGCGCCGATCATCCAGCGGAACACGGCGTGCATCGGCCCGTACTGCCGGAGGAGCTGGTAGGCGCCGTCCACCTGCTCGAAGCGGACCTCCGCGTAGAAAAGGCGGGTGTGGCCGATGCTCAGCGCCGACAGGTAGACGATGCTGTTGAACACCGTCATCGCCGCGCGCAGCCAGCGGTTCAGCCGGATGTCGCACTGGCTGAACACGGCCAGCGTGATGAACAGCAGCAGGTAGCAGCCGCCCAGGTAGGTGATCCGGCGGGCCATCAGCGCCGCCTCCAGCGACTGCGCGCGCGCCAGCATGGCGTAGCCGAGGTTGACGATGGGCACCAGCGCGAAGATCAGCGTGATGTGCGCGTCGAAGTGCTTGTGCCAGATGAACACGTACAGCAGCGCCAGCGCCAGCGACAGCGCGAGCGTGACGGCGTAGAACGCGGCGGCCATGGCTTCACCTCCCGGCGGTGGTTTGTCCCTACCATTATAGCGGACCCCGCGCCGAAAAGCAAGGGCGGGGGAGCGTTTGCCGCCTGCCGGGGCCGCGCATCCGTTGTCCGGCGACCGGCCGTCGCTTGCGATTGCGCCGCCGGCGGTTGCAACGCGGGGCATTTCCTGCTAGAATACAGGAAAGGAGGTCGATCCTATGAACAGTCCATGGCCGCTGGATACGGCGGTATCCTTTGATCCCTACTACGGCGAACCGGACCGCGACGGCGACCAGGGCTACGAGCTGCTGCCCGACGGCCGCGTGCGCTTCCACGTGCTGGCGCCCCGGGCGCGGGAGGTCGCCATCGACCAGTTCGGGACGCTCTCCCCGCTGGCCCGCGACGAGGGCGGCATGTGGACGGGCGACGTGGACCTGGGCCGCGGCTTCAAGTACTTCTTCCTGAAGATCGACGGCGCGGACGTGCTCTGCCCCTACCTGCCCATCGGCTACGGCTGCTGCCGCCCGATGAACTTCGTGGACGTGCCCGTGCCCGGCGAGGACTGGGACGCGCTCGCGGACATCCCCCACGGCGCGGTGACCCGGCGGTACTATCCCTCCCGCGTCAGCGGGCGGCTGGAGGTCTGCCTGGTATACACGCCCCCGGCCTTCGACCCGGCCAGGCGCTACCCGGTGCTGTACCTGCAGCACGGCTACGGCGAGAACGAGACCGGCTGGGTGTACCAGGGCCACCTGGGGCGCATCGCCGACCGGCTGCTGCACGACGGCGAGATGGCCGAGATGATCGTCGTGATGGGCAACGGCATGGCCTGGGACGGCAGGAACCGCGACCGCGGCATGATGTTCCCCCGCATCCTGGTGGAGGATCTGATCCCCTTCGTCGAAGCCGATTACCCCGTCCTCACCGACAAGTGGAGCCGCGCCATGGCGGGGCTGAGCATGGGCAGCTACCAGACCAGCCTCGTGACGCTGACCCACTCCGACCGCTTCGGCTACGCCGGACTGTTCAGCGGCTTCCTGAACGCGCCCTGGAGCCGGGAGCGGGAGCCGCACACGCGGATCCTGGACGACCCCGAGCGGTTCAACGCCGACTTCCGGGTGTTCTACCGGGCCATGGGCACCGAGGACGTGTTCTTCGACCGCTTTGCCGCCGACGACGCCATGCTGGCGGGCCGGCCGCTGAACATCACCCGGCGCACCTTCCCCGGCGGGCACGACTGGAGCGTCTGGCGGCGCTGCATCCACGACTTCCTGCCCATGCTGTTCCGGTAGCCCCGGCGGCCTGCCCGGACGCTGACGGCGCCCTCCGGTCTGCGGACCGAAGGGCGCCGTGGTTTATCCTGCCTGGATGATTCTGCTCTCGATGAGCAGCGTCCAGAAGTCAATGTCCATATCCTCCCCGATGGGGGTCGGCAGTTCCCGCTCGGCGGTCTGCTTTTCGTCGGTCATGCGCTCGCCTCCTCGTCTGTGTTCCACGTCCATTATAACGCCGAACACCCCGGAAATCCAGAGAACAGGATATGACTTTTTTGTGTGCTGGAGGTAAAGCGCAGGTCACATTGCGGTTTGATTCCGCTCACCGCGCGTTGTCCGGCCGGCGGGCGGTGTGCTTCTTCTGGTACAGCAGGCTCGCCCCGCGGTAGGCCATGGGCGTGATGCCCTTCAGCGCCTTGAAGCGCTGGATGAAGTGGCTGATGTCGCAGAAGCCCAGCTCGCGCGCGATGCGGTCCACCGACCAGTCGGTGGTCTCCAGCAGGTAGCAGGCGTGGCTGATCTTGCGGCCCATCAGGTATTTTGAGAACGTGACGCCGACCGTCTTGGAGAACAGGCTGGAGAAGTACGCGGGGTGGTAGCCGAACACCTGCGACACCTCCGCCAGCGTCAGCCGGTGGTCGATGTTCTCGTCGATGTACTTCAGGATCTCGTGGTTCACGGGCCGCTTGCCGCTGTCCACGTCCACCTGCCGGCACAGCGCCATCAGGATGCCGTACAGGAGCTGGCTGATACCCGGGCCCTCCTGGCGGGCCTGGTAGAGTATGGAGGTCATCAGGTTCACGATCTCCGTGAACACCGGGCCGTCGTATACCGGCCCGCCCAGGTCCAGGATGTGGGAGGTCAGCTGCGCGCTGTTGCCGCCCGCGTACTCCACCCACACCACGCCCATGGGGTCCTTGGGGTCGGAGGAGTACATGTGGCCCTCGTTGCTGCTGAGCACGAACGCCTGCCGCGCGCTCACGGGGTGCGCGTGCCCCCGCGTGGACACCGAGCCCTTGCCGTACAGCACGCAGTGGATCATGCTGTAGGGGTAGGTGTCGTCGCGGGTGATGAGGAAGTCCGCGGGCGTGTGCAGCGCGATGCCCGCCCGGTTCACCTGGATGTACAGGTTGTTGGGCTCCACCTCCTGGGGCGCGATGTAGAACACCTCGTGGGGACAGGTGCCCACGATGTTGTTCTGCAGGTCGTCCGCGTAGTAGTTGTGCCGCATGGCGCCTCACCTCCGCATGCGATCATTATACATCACCGCGCAAGGCTTGTCCATCGGATTTCTGCTGACCGCCCCGCCCCCGGCGCGGAAGCCCGGCATTTATTAAATTTGTGTATTGCAAAATGGGGCGAAAGTGAGTATAATAGGTAAATGGATGGGGAAAGCAGACCCGCTTTCCCGAAAAAAGAACGGGAGGACAACATCATGAAGAAATTCCTGGCTTGCGTATTTGCCCTGGCACTGCTGGTTTCCATGCTGGCCGTCGTGCCCGCCGGCGCGGAGGGCTATACCATCCGCATCTATTCCAACTCCAACTCCCCCGAGCGCGTGACCTGGCTGGTCGAGGCGGCCAAGGAAGCGGGCTTTGACATTTCTCTGGACGACAACTCCGTCATCTCCGGCGACACCGCCGCCGTGCAGGCCGCCAACGAGAACAAGGATGGCGACATCATCTTCGGCCTGAACGAGGTCCGCTGGTCCCAGCTGGTCAACGGCACCTACGAGAACCTGAAGGTCATGGACTGGACCCCCTCCTGGGCCGACAAGGTGGGCGCCTACAAGTATGACGGCAAGGCCTACGGCCTGGTCATCCAGAACATCCTGATGCTCTACCGCAACGACGAGCTGGGCACCAACGGCGAGGAAGTCCACTTCCAGCACTGGGCCGACATCGTGGACAGCGGCTATACCTGGTACCGCCAGGGCAAGGTCGGCGGCACTACCAACATGAACATCAACAACGCCATGCTGTACGCCTTCACCGATCCCACCTCCCCGGCGGGCGGCATCAGCGTGGACGGCTGGAAGACGCTGTGGGCCTACTGCGCCAACGGCAACAACACCGGCGACAAGTACGGCCTGGATCCGCTGATCCGCGGCGACGTGCAGCTCTCCACCTTCTACTCCAGCTCCCTGTACGGCAACATCGAGGCCGCCGAGGAGACCGCCGAGAACCCGCTGCGCGGCACGCTGGAGCCCGAAAACTGGAACCTGGTGGACATCGACGACGGCACCTACTACATCGCCGAGTACATCGGCGTGCTCGATAACCCCAACCGCACCGAGGAGCAGACCGAGGAAGTCAAGGCCTTCGCCGAGTGGTTCGGCTCCGCCGAGACCCAGATCGAGTGGTCCGACGAGTTCGACAGCTATCCCTGCAACGAGGACGCCGTGGCCGAGCTGTTCGACGAGGTGCCCGCCATCTACGCCATCCCCAACTTCAGCCTGAACAAGGTGGAAGGCACCGACATGACCTACGCCGAGTACGTGGGCGCGCACTCCTCCGAGTGGACGAACATCATGACCAACCTGGGCTTCTACTGGGCCGACAACGCCGACGCCCCCGCCGAGCCCGACTGGGACAACCTCGATTGGGCGACCCTGACCCAGGCCGCGCCCGAGGCATAAGGCGATCTGCGGAAAAGCGGGCCCGTTCGGGCCCGCTTTTCAGTAAAAACGCCATTGGCGATCAGCCGCCGGCTTTTCGCCGAATCGCCGGAGAGCATCCGGCTGTGCGTCAGCCGCGATCAGGCCGGTGACAGACGGCTGACGGCCGACAGCTCAAAAGAAGGAGCGACCGCTCATGATTCAACTCAAAGACATCGTCGTCCGGTTCGGGGACTTCGAGGCGCTGCACAACATCAACGTCCACGTGAAGGAGGGCGAGTTCTTCACCTTCCTGGGCCCCTCCGGCTGCGGCAAGACCACCACCCTGCGCACCATCACCGGCTTCATCGAGCCCGCCTCCGGGTCGGTGTTCATGCGGGGGGAGGACATCACCCGCGTGCCCATCGAGAAGCGCAGCATCGGCATCGTGTTCCAGAGCTACGCCCTGTTCCCCACCATGACCGTGCGGGACAACATCGCCTTCGGCCTGAAGATCAAGAAGCTGAAGAAGCCGGAAATCGACGAGAAGGTGAACACCATCGCCCGCAAGGTGGACCTGTCGGGCGACCAGCTCGCCAAGGCGGTCAGCCAGCTCTCCGGCGGCCAGCAGCAGCGCGTGGCCATCGCCCGCGCCCTGGTGACCGAGCCCGCCATCATCTGCATGGACGAGCCCCTCTCGAACCTGGACGCCAAGCTGAGGGTGCAGCTGCGCAACGAGCTGAAAAACATGCAGCGGGAGTTCGGCATCACCACCATCTATGTCACCCATGACCAGGAGGAGGCGCTGACCCTGTCCGACCGCATCGCCGTGTTCAACAAGGGCTACATCGAGCAGACCGGCACCCCCAACGAGATCTACAACCACTCCAAGACCGAGTTCGTGGCCAACTTCATCGGCGACATCAACCCCCTGGGGGAGGGCGTGGTGAAGGGCCTCGGGCTGGACCCCCGCCGCCACCACTTCATCCGCCTGGAGCGCGTGCGGGTGAACCAGCCGCAGGCGGACGGCGTGTTCTGCGCCGACGGCGTGATCGAGAGCCGCGAATACTACGGGCTGTACATCAAGTATTCCATCGGCGTGGCCGGCCAGACCCTGAAGGTTATCGAGAAGAACGACGGCATCAACATCTACGAGGCGGGCCAGAGCGTGGGCGTGGGCATCCATCCGGACGACGTGATGTCCTACGACGCCCAGTGAGGAGGCGGCCATGGAGCTGAAGAAAAAGCAAGGGCCGGACCTCTCCCTGCTGTGGAAGGTGTTCGGCGGCGCGCTGTTCGCGTACCTGTTCCTGGGGTTCATGGTGGTGCCGTGCCTGAACACGCTCACCTCCATCTTCACCACCCGCGACGCCGCGGGCCGGATGGATCCCCTGGCGGTGCTGCGCTTCTTCGCCGCGGGCAACATGCCCAGCTTCGTGGTGAACTCGCTGAAGCTGGCGGTGTGCCTGGTGATCACGGTGAACGTCGTGGGCGTGAGCATCGTGCTGCTCACCGAGTACTTCGACATCAAGGGCGCGAAGATCCTGCGCATGGGCTACATGACCACGCTGATCTACTCCGGCGTGGCGCTGGTCACCGGCTACCAGTTCCTCTACGACAAGGACGGCATGCTGACGAGCTGGCTGGTGCAGATGTTCCCCATGATGAACAAGCAGTGGTTCACCGGCTTCAACGCCGTGCTGTTCACCATGACCTTCGCCTGTACCTCGAACCACGCGCTGTTTTTGCGCAACGCCATCCGCGGCATCGACTACAACACCGTGGAGGCCGCCCGCAACCTGGGCGCGAAGCCCTTCAAGGTGCTGTTCCGGGTGGTCATGCCCACGCTGCTGCCCACGCTGTTCAGCCTGACGGTCATGACCTTCATCACCGGCCTGTGCGCCATGAGTGCCCCCACGCTGCTGGGCTACAACTCCATCAACCCGGAGATCGTGCGCCTGGCGGGCTCGTCCGCGGCGGACGAGGCGTTCCCCCAGGCCCGCGCGGCCCTGCTGTCGGTGATCCTGGCCGTGTTCACCATCGTGCTGCTGACGGTGCTGAACCACTACGAGCGCAAGGGCCACTACCTGTCCGTCAGCAAGACCAAGGCCAAGCTGGTGAAGCAGAAGATCCAGAACCCGGTGTACAACGCGCTGGCGCACGTGTACGCCTACGTGCTGTTCCTCATCTACATGACCCCCGTGGTGATGATCGTGGTGTTCTCCTTCCAGAACTGGCCGGCCATCCGCGCCAAGAGCCTGAAGCTCACGGACTGGACGCTGGTCAACTACTTCGGTACCCGGGACTACGAGTACACCACCTCCCGCGGCAAGCTGAAGCTGCGCAAGGGCGTCATCTCCGGCGTGTTCTCCAACGCGGACACCGTGGGCGGCATCCGGCTGAGCTTCGTGCTGTCCGCCATCGCGGCGGCGCTGGCCTGCGTGATCGTGGTGGTGGCGGTGAACTACATCTTCAAGCACCGCAACAGGAAGCGCGCCGCCGCCGTGGAGGCCTGCCTGCTGTTCCCCTGGCTGCTGCCCACGATCCTGATTTGCTACTCCTTCCGCACCTTCTTCAACGGCGAGGTGTGGTACGTGCTGGGCAAGAACCTGTACTACCGGGAGAACGTGCGCTTTCTGATTATCATGGCCTACACGGTGGTCAAGCTGCCATTCGCGCTGCGCATGGTGAAGGCGGCCTTCTACGCCATCGACGACGAGCTGGAGGACGCCGCCCGGAACCTCGGCGCGAGCCCGCTGGTCACGTTCCTGCGGGTGAAGCTGCCCATCGTGCTGCCGAGCGTGCTGGCGGTGTTCGCGCTGAACTTCAACGCGCTGTTCACCGAGTACGACATGTCCGCCACGTTCCACTCCAGCTACGGCAAGAGCTATGCCATGGTCATACAGTCCATGACGGCGGAGGAGGGCCGCGACGGCTACAACATGAACGGCTCCGGCCGGCGCTGCGCGAGCACCGTGTTCATCATGGTGATCTCCGGCCTCATACTCTACCTGGTCTACGGCGTGGGCGCGCGCGACCTGGGCGAGCGCCTGGAGCACCGCAAGCGCCGCAGGGCGCGCCTGGCGAAGCTGAAGGGCTTCTTTACCGGCAAAAGCGCGGCGTGAACCCGCGCAAGCCCGCATCGGGGCGCGGCCGTCCACCGACGGCCCGCGCCCTTTTTTTCGAAAACCGCTTGACTCTCACACTGTGGCAGGCATTACAATCAACCTGAGCTCAGGACAAGTCAGCAACAGGAGGTACCGCCATGCTGAAGATCGGAGAATTTTCAAAGCTGTCCAGGGTCAGCGTCAGGATGCTCCGCCACTACGATGAGATCGGCCTGTTGAAGCCGGCGGAGATCGACCGCTTCACGGATTACCGGTATTACAGGGAGGATCAGCTCCCGACGGCGGGGCGCATCGCCGCGCTGAAGGACATGGGCTTTTCCCTCGCCGATATCGTCCGGATCCTCGAGGTCTACGACGACCGCGCGGCGCTGGAGCGGTTCTTCTCCGCCCGGCGGAGGGAGCTGGAAACCCTGTCGCAGGAAACGGCGCACAAGCTGACGCTTCTGGACGCAGCCCGGAAGAGGCTGAGAAAGGAAGAAGACATGAGCTATAACGTTATCCTCAAGACCATCCCCGAACGCTACGCCGCGACCGTGCGGATGACCCTTCCCCGCTACGAGGACGAAGGGATGATCTGGGGCAGGCTGGCGGAGGAGACCTGCCGGATGAACCTCGTGGAGGGCGATCCCTGCCTCTGCGCGGTGACGTACCTCGACGGCGAGTACAAGGAAGAAAACGTGGAGATGATGGCCTGGAAGACCGTGAAGGGCCGCTATCCCGACACGGAGCACGTGAAGTTCCGCACGCTGCCGGAGGTGACGGTCGCGAGCTGCACCTATCAGGGCAGCTACACCCGGATCACGGAGGTCTACGCGGCGGTGATCGCCTGGATGGAGGCGAACGGCTACGAACCCGTCGCGCCGATGTTCAACATCTATCACGTCAGCCCGCACGAAACGCAGGACCCGGATGCGTTCGTGACGGAAATCTGCTACCCGGTGCGGAAGAGATGAGCGACGCCCGGCCCGCCTGCGCGGGCCGGGCCCAGCGCGCCGATAAAGGCCGCAACCGCGGAGATTCCCCGAAAAACCGCTGAGGCGAGGAATCTCCGCTCGCTGCATCAGGCCGCCCTGCGGATTCGGCAATGCGATCCGCGCCCTTTGCGCCCATGGACACCGCGCGCTGCCCTGTCCATGGGCGCGGATTTTCGTCGAAAACGCCGATTTTGGGGATTGACAGCGGGCGGGGGATTGTGTATAATATCACATGAAAAGATGTTCACATGATTAGAGGTGAGATGAATGGCGGAGTGGGCGTCGACGGGCGAGGCGGCCGCGGGCGACCGGGACCTGCTCGACCGGGTGCGGGCGGACATGCCCGACGAGGAGTGCCTGTACGACCTGGCGGAGCTGTTCAAGGTGTTCGGCGACAGCACGCGGATCCGCATACTGTACGCGCTGTTTGAATCGGAGCTGTGCGTGTGCGACATCGCGGAGGTGCTGAACATGACCCAATCTGCGATTTCCCACCAGTTGCGGGTGCTCAAGCAGGCCCGGCTGGTGCGCAACCGCAGGGAGGGCAAGCAGATCTACTACTCGCTGGCGGACGATCACGTGCGCACGATCATCGGCCAGGGCATGGAACACATCGACGAATGAGATTCAGGAGGGCAATACGATGAAGAAGACGTACAAGATCGAAGTGGACTGCGCGAACTGCGCGAACCTGATGGAGGAAGCGGCGAAGAAGACGGCGGGCGTGAAGGACTGCGTGGTGAGCTTCATGACGCTGAAGATGAAGGTGGAGTTCGAGGAAGGGGCGGACCCGGCGGCCGTGATGCAGGAGGTGCGCGCCAACTGCAAGAAGGTCGAGGACGACTGCGAGATCTTCCTGTAAGCGCAGCGCATTAACCTAGTTTACAGTAAGCGCAGCGCGCCAACCCTGCTTGCGGTAAGCGCAGCGCATCAACCCCGTTTGAGGTAAGCGCAGCGCATCAACCCTGCTTGCGGTAGGCGCATTGTGCCCGATCCCGCAGGCTGCCGCGCATATGAAACCGTCCGGCGCGCCCCTGATCTTCGGGCGCGCCGTCTGTGAATGTGTCGCATCCTACCAATTTGCATGAAGGGGCGTAACGGTGTGAACAAGAAACAGAAAAACCTGTTGATTCGCATTATCATTGCCGCGGTGTTCTTCGTGCCGCTGTACCTGATTTCCGAGGACATCGTGCACGTGGACATGCCCGGGTGGGCGCTGATCCTGCTGTTCCTGGTCCCGTACCTGACGGTGGGGTACGACATCCTGCGCAAGGCGCTGCTGGGCATCAAAAACGGCAAGGTGTTCGACGAGTGCTTCCTGATGACCGTGGCCACCGTGGGCGCGATCGCGCTGGGCGAGTACGGCGAGGGCGTGGCGGTCATGCTGCTGTACCAGGTGGGCGAGCTGTTCCAGAGCTATGCCGTGGGGAAGAGCCGCCGCAACATCTCGGAGCTGATGGACATTCGCCCGGACTACGCCAACATCGAATCGGAGGACGGCACGCTCGAGCGGGTCGATCCCGACGAGGTGGAGGCGGGCTCGATCATCGTGGTGCAGCCCGGCGAGAAGGTGCCGATCGACGGCATTGTGGTGGAGGGCGCGTCCGCGCTGAACACGGCGGCGCTGACCGGCGAGTCGAAGCCGCGGGAGGTCGGGGTGGACGACGACGTGCTGTCCGGCTCCATCAACATGTCGGGCGTCTTGAAGATCCGCACCACCGCGGAGTTCGACGAATCCACGGCGTCGAAGATCCTGGACCTGGTCGAAAACGCCGCCTCGCGCAAGTCGAAGTCGGAGAACTTCATCTCGAAGTTCGCCCGCGTGTACACGCCGTTCGTGTGCTACGCGGCGCTGGCGCTGGCGCTGGTGCCGCCGCTGTTCATGCTGCTGACGAAGGTCGGCATGGCGGGGTACGCCTCCGCCGGCGCGCTGTGGCGGGACTGGATCCTGCGCGCGTGCACGTTCCTGGTGATCTCCTGCCCCTGCGCGGTGGTCATTTCGATCCCGCTGAGCTTCTTCGCGGGCATCGGCGGGGCGAGCAACCAGGGCATCCTGGTGAAGGGCTCGAACTACCTCGAGACCCTCTCCGAGGTCACGACCGTCGCCTTCGACAAGACCGGCACCATCACGAAGGGCAACTTCGAGGTCACGGCGGTGCACCACAGTTCCATAGACGAATCGAAGCTGCTGGAGTACGCGGCGCTGGCGGAGTGCCACTCCTCGCACCCGATCAGCCTGAGCCTGAAGAAGGCCTACGGCAAGCACATCGACCCCAAGCGGGTGACGGAGCTGGAGGAGATCAGCGGGCACGGCATCGTGGCGAAGGTGGACGGCACGGCCGTGGCGGTGGGGAACGAGAAGCTGATGAACAGGCGCGGCATAGCGTTCCATCGCTGCCACCACGTGGGCACGATCATCCACATGGCGGTGGCGGGGGAGTACGCGGGGCACATCGTCATCGCCGACGAATTGAAGGAGCACTCGCGGGAGGCGATGGCGCAGCTCAGGAAGGCGGGGGTCGAAAAGACCGTCATGCTGACCGGCGACGCCGAGGCCGTGGCGGCGGCGGTGGCGAAGGAGGTCGGCCTGACGGACTACCGCGCCGAGCTGCTGCCGCAGGACAAGGTGGCCTGCGTGGAGGAATTGCTGAGGGAATGCACGGGGAACAAAAAGCTGGCGTTCGTGGGCGACGGCATCAACGACGCGCCGGTGCTGTCCCGGGCGGACATCGGCATCGCCATGGGGGCGCTGGGGTCGGACGCGGCGATCGAGGCGGCGGACATCGTGCTGATGGACGACGACCCGATCAAAATAGCGAAGGCCATCCGGATCTCGCGCAAGTGCCTGGGCATCGTGAAGCAGAACATCGCCTTCGCGCTGGTGGTGAAGGCCGTGTGCCTGGTGCTGGGCGCGCTGGGCCTGGCGAACATGTGGGTGGCCATCATCGCCGACGTCGGCGTCATGATCCTCGCCGTCCTCAACGCCATCCGCTGCCTGTTCGTGAAAAACCTGTAGCCCCGTATCCTTTCCGTTTCCGGACCGCCCCGCGGACCGGGCGCCTGCGTTCGCACAGGCAGCCCGGCCCGGGGGCGGTTTTTCTTTTCCCCCGGAAACCGGCGGGGGAGGCCCGCGCGCGGCGGCGGGATTTGCGGCTTGATTGCCGGGCGGGGATGTGTTACAATACGGGCAGAGCGGACGGCGCGCCCCCGGCAGACGCCCCGCGAAGAGGAGGCAGACCATGAACGAAAACATCGTCAAGCGCAACGAACTGCTGGCGCAGAAAGTCATCAAGGGCCTGGAGAGCCGCAACATGTCAGGTTACTACGCCGCCGATCGCGCGGCCGCGCTGCGCCAGGCGCTGGCGCTGATCCCCGAGGGCAGCGCCGTGACCATGGGCGGCGGCATGAGCGTGCATGAGATCGGCCTCGTGCGGGCGCTCAAGGAGGGCAACTACAACTTCATCGACCGCGACGCCTTCGCCGACAAGCGCGCCGCCATGCTGGCCGCCTACGACGCCGACGTGTTCCTCTCCAGCGTCAACGCCATGACCTCGGACGGCGAGCTGGTGAACATCGACGGCAATGCCAACCGCGTCTCCGCCATCGCCCAGGGGCCGAAGAAGGTCGTGTTCATCGTGGGCATGAACAAGGTCTGCGGCGACCTGGACGGCGCCATGAAGCGCGCGCGCAACGTCGCCGCGCCCATCAACGCCCAGCGCTTCGGGCTGTCCACGCCCTGCGCGAAGACCGGCGCGTGCTTCGATTGCAAGTCGCCGGACACCATCTGCTGCCAGTTTCTCATCACCCGCTTCTCCAGGCATAAGGACCGCATCCACGTGATCCTGGTGAACGACGACCTGGGGTTCTGATGCCCCGAGGAGAAAGACGAATGAAGATCACCCACTGCAAGCTGAACCACCTGACCAACCCGCTGGGCTGGGACGTATCGAACCCCACGGTGTCCTATATCGTCGAGGACGCAAGGGGCCGCTTCCAGAGCGCGGCGCGCGTTCGCGTCTCCCGGACGGCGGACTTCGCGGAATGCCTGTACGACAGCGGCGTGCGCGCGGACATCGCCTCCACCGGCTTTGAGCTGCCCATTGCCCTCGAGCCCATGACGCGCTACTACTGGAAGGTGTGGGTGCGGGACGACGCCGGAGACAGCGCCGAGAGCGACGTCCAGTGGTTCGAGACCGGGAAGCTGGACGCGCCCTGGCGGGCCGGGTGGATCACCCCGGACGCCGACAAGGCGGTGCAGGTCGTGCTGTTCCGGCACATCGCCGTGGAAAAGCCGGTGCGGCGCGCCCGCGCGTACCTGGTGGGCCTGGGGCTGTACGAGCTCCGGGTGAACGGCGCGAAGCAGGGCGACGAGTGCCTGCTGCCCGGCTTCTGCGACTACGACGACTGGATCCAGTACCAGACCTTCGACCTGCCGCTCACCCGGGGCGACAACCTCGTGGAGCTGGTGCTGGGCGACGGCTGGTACAAGGGCAACTACGGCCTCATCAAGCGCTATGAGAACTACGGCGACCGGCTGGCGGCCATCGCGGAGATCCACATCCTGTACGAGGACGGCACGGAGGAGACCGTGGTCACCGACGAGCGCTGGCAGGCCCGCAGGAGCCCGATCGTCGAGAGCGGCATCTACTGCGGCGAGGTGTTCGACGCGACGCTGGATGCGGGCGAACCCTTCGGCGTGAAGCCCATCGACCTGGGTCACGAGCGGCTGTCGGCCCGGCTGTCCCCGCCCATCACCGTCCACGAGCGCATCACGCCCGTGGAGGTGATCCACACGCCCGCCGGCGAGACGGTGCTGGACATGGGCCAGAACATGGTCGGCTGGCTGCAGTTCCGCTGCGAGGCGCCGAAGGGCGCGCGCATCCACCTGCAATTCGGCGAGATCCTGCAGGAGGGCAACTTCTACCGCGACAACCTGCGCACCGCGAAGGCGGCGTTTACCTACATCTCCGACGGCGTGCCGCGGGACGTGCGGCAGCACTTCACGTTCTACGGCTTCCGCTTCGTGAAGGTGGAGGGCTGGGTCGGGGAGGTGCGGCCCGAGGACTTCACCGGCCTGGTCATCCACTCCGAGATGGAGGCGCGGGGCGACGTCACGACCTCCGACCCGCTGGTCAACCGGTTGGTGCGCAACGCCCGCTGGGGCATGAAGGGCAACTTCCTGGACGTGCCCACCGACTGCCCGCAGCGCGACGAGCGCTACGGCTGGACCGGCGACGCGCAGATCTTCTCCGGCACGGCCTGCTACTTCATGGACACCTATGCCTTCTACGCCAAGTACGGCCGGGACCTGTACCTGGAGCAGAGGAAGCTGGGCGGCAGCGTGCCGGACGTTGTGCCGGTGGCGAACTACCCCGGCGACGCCTCCACCGCCTGGGGCGACGCCGCCACGATCATCCCGTGGAACGTCTACCTGCACACGGGCGACCGCGGCATACTGCGCCGCCAGTACGACAGCATGAAGGCCTGGGTGGACTACATGAAGCGCCAGGACGACGCCGACGGCGGCCCGCGCCTGTGGCGCACGGGCGCCCACTACGCCGACTGGCTGGCGCTGGACGGCAACTACCCCGGCGGCGTGTTCGGCGCGACCGACCCGAACCTGATCGCCTCGGGCTACTACTTCCACTCCGCGCAAATCGTGGCCCGCGCCGCCCGCATCCTCGGCAACGACGCGGACGCCGAGGCCTACGGCCGGCTCGCGGACGAGATCCGCGACGCCTTCCGGCGGGAGTACTTCACGCCCGGCGGCCGGCTGGCCGTGGACACCATGACCGCCTACGTGTTCTCGCTGTACCTGGGCCTGGTGCCGGAGGACGCCGTGGCGCGCGCCCGGACGGGCCTGCTCAATCGGCTGCAGAAGAACTTCTACCACCTGGAGACCGGCTTCGTGGGCACGCCCTACCTGTGCCGGGTGCTGTCCGAAAACGGCATGAACGACATCGCCTACCACCTGCTGCTGGAGAAGGGCTATCCCGGCTGGCTGTACGAGGTGCTGATGGGCGCGACCACCGTGTGGGAGCGCTGGAACTCCGTGGAGCCGGACGGCAGGATCAGCGGCACGGAGATGAACTCGCTGAACCACTACTCCTACGGCTCCATCGTGGAGTGGATGTTCCGCGACATGTGCGGCATCAACCCCGTCGAGGACGGCGCGGGCTTCAAGCGCTTCCGCATCGCGCCGAAGCCCAACTACCGGATCGCCCGCGCGGCGGCGACGCTCGACTCCGCGTCGGGGCGCATCGAGTCGGCCTGGGAGATCGAGGGCGGCATGCTCCGCTTCCGCTTCACCGTGCCCTTCGACAGCGTGGCGGAGATCGCGCTGCCGGACGCCGACGCGGCGGCCGTGCGCGCCGCCCTGGAAGGCCCCGGCGCGGAGGACCTCCGCCAGGCGGGCCGGGACGTGATCCTGACCGTCGGGCCGGGCGAATACGCCGTCCGCTACGCGCCCACCGTGCCCTACCGCAGGACCTACAGCATCGATTCCAGTTGGGCGGAGGTCAAGGCGGACCCCCGGGCCTTCGAGATCGCCGCGCGGGAGTTCCACTTCAAGGAGGATCACATACCCTTCGAACAGGAGCTCTGCACGCTGCGCGAGATGTCCTGGGGCCCCTTCACGACCCTGACGCAGGCCGAGCGCGACCGCCTCGACGCGATGCTGCGGGCAATCGAATAACAATCCTGAATAAACAACCGCGCCGCCCATGAAACCATGGGCGGCGCGGTCGTCTGCCGGGGTGCGCGGTCATTCGGCGGCGGGCGCCGCGCGGTTCGCGCCGAAGTACGTGAAGCCCAGCATGGTGATGTCGTCGAACTGGTCGGCCTCACCCACGAAATCGGCGATGTCCCGCCGGACGGCGGGCAGCACGGTCGCCATGGCGCCGTCCCGGACCGCGTTCAGCGCGGCCACCATGCGCTCCGGGCCGTACTGCTCCACCTTTTCGTCGATGGCCTCGGGGATGCCGTCCGTGTACACGAACAGCCGGTCGCCCGGGTTCAGTTGCAGCTCGTACTCGCGGAAGCGCACCCCCTCCATGGCCGCCAGCGCCAGGCCGTGCTTGTCCCTGAGCAGCTCGAAGGCCCCGTCCGCGCGCATCAGCGCCGGGTATTCGTGGCCGGCGTTGGCGCACTTCATCAGGCCCGTCGTCAGGTCGACGATGCCCAGCCAGACCGTCACGAACATCTCCGCGTCGTTGCCCTCGCACAGCGTGTTGTTGGCGCGGTAGAGGACTTCCGCGGGCCCCTGCCCCGATTCCGCCAGGCCGCGGATGGCCGTCTTGGCGCGCATCATGAACAGCGCCGCCGGGATGCCCTTGCCGGACACGTCCGCGATGACCAGCGCCAGTCGGCTCTGGTCCACGAAGAAGAAGTCGTAGAAGTCGCCGCCGACCTCCTTGGCGGGATCCATCGTCGCGTAGAGCTCGAAGTCGTCGCGGGGGAAGGAGAAGTTCTTCGGCAGCGCGGAATCCTGGATGGTCCGCGCGAATTCCAGCTCCTGCTCGATGCGCTTCTCCGCCGCCTCGATGTAGCCCTTCAGCACGCTGACCGTCTGGTTGATGTCGTTGGACAGCGAGGCGAACTCCGAGGAATTGCGCACGGACACCACCTCGTCGAGGTGGCCCTGGGTGATGCGGTCCAGCGAGGCGTTGACGAGCTGCAGGTTGTTGACCACGATGCCCTGCACCAGCATGGAAATCAGCACGTAGATCACCGCGAACAGCATGATGTCCGCGAAGGCCGTCTCGTAGGTCTGGGCGTCGCGGTTGGCGTAGACCTCCGTCATGGGCAGCCGCGCCAGCAGCGTCAGGCCGTCGTCCAGTTGCTCGACCCGGCACAGCGATTCGGAGCGGAAGAAGGTATCCTGGAAGAACTCGTTCCCCTTCTGCGCCCGCAGCCGCTTCAGGTCGTCCGTGGTCAGGCTCGAGCCCAGGTGGTCGCCCGACGTGATGATGCCGCTGTCGCGGACCACGTCGAACGAGCCCTCGCTGCCCACGTGGAAGTAGGACAGCGCCTCGTTGAGGCTGGAGAGGTTCAGCGCGGTGGCGAGGGCGTCCCGGTCGACGACCACCTGGATCATGCCCGCGCCGCAGCGCGCCCCCGCGGCCACGCGCGTGGACAGGGGCTTCGTGGACAGGCTTTCCGCGCCGCCCTCCAGGACCGCGTCGAGCAGTTGCGCGAACAGCGGCGATTCGCCCGCGGCGGCGATGTCCTTGCCCTCGCCGTCCACGGCGGTCACGGCCACCAGGTTGTAGATCTCCCGCATGCGCTCCAGGAAGTCGGCGTCGACGGCGTCGATGCCGCCCGAGCGCTCCACCGCCTCCGCGATGGCCAGCGCCTCCATGCGCGCCGTCTCCCCGGCCAGGGCGTCGGTGTTCTCGCCGGTCTGCCGGAGCTTGACGTAGGTATCGCGGATGTCCCCGGAGACCGCCGTCAGCGTGTCCCGCGCCGTCTGGATGGCGGTCTGGGTCTGTACGGCGAACGAGAACAGCAGGTTCAGCAGCAGGATCGTGAAGGTCACCGCGAACAGCCACAGCTGGAAGCGTTGCGAGACCGGGACCTCCTCCGCGCTCACCTTCCGGAAGGGGTTCTTCCACTCGCCCGCGCAGATCCGCAGCGCCGTGGAGGACACCGCCATGCCCAGCCCGGTGAACGCGATCATCGGCGGGGAGCAGGTCTTGACGACGTAGAACGCCATGCTCATGTCGTCGCGGTGGGTGATGAACACCACGTACATGTGGAAGACCTCCATCACCGCGCCCATGAAGAAGGCGTAGATGGCGGACGGCTTCTTGCGCTTGAAGATGAAGATGTGCAGCGCGGCGGCCAGGAACCCGGCCAGGCAGGTGGACGCGCTGCACGCGATCCTGGTGTAGCTGCCCACGCCCCAGTACGTGCCCGCGATGTAGCGCTCGATGCCGCCGATCAGGCCCGCCACGATGCCGGAGAGGGGATCGAAGAACAGGCCCGCCGACAGCGGGCCGAGGTCGCGCAGGTTCAGCATCATGTGGCTGTAATCCACGCCGAAATGGGTGGACAGCACCGCGCACAGGCCGTAGATCAGGCCGATGGACAGCTTGCCGGCCAGGCGCGGCTTCCGCCCCTGGAGACGCTTCCAGACCAGCACCGTCAGCGCGACGTACAGCGCCGTCACCGCCGTCATCTTAAACAGCATCGTCAACATACGGTTTCTCCCGGGTATCAGTATCGGGCGTGCGGATTCGCGGCGAATCCGCTCCACCCCTTCTATTATCCCATAAACCGCACCTTCATTTCAAGGGGGAAAGCGTCAAATTGACGCACTTTTTTCAACCGCGCGGGCCCCTGCCGCCGCCGGGCGACCGGGCAAAAAAGCGCCGGCGCGCCTTGCAAACCGCAACCGCCTGTGCTAAACTGGATTCGACGGCGTTCGCCGCCGCGAATCGACAACCGTGCGCAACCGCCGCGCCGTCGAAAACGGAAAGGAGCCTTCGATATGAAATCAACGATCCTCGCGCTCGCACTCGTATTCTGCCTCGCGCTGTCGCCCGCCTGCCTCGCCGAGCCGTCCTCGTCGGATGAGTTCCTGTCGAACCTGTCCAAGACCTGGGATTCCTTTCTCGACATGGCCGGGGACGCCGGGAAGGAGGCCGCCGACTGGGCCGTGGACTCCGGGCTCGCCGACTGGGCCGGGGGCGCGGCAAGCGACCTCTCCGCGTGGGCCGAGGAGGCCGGGCTGACGGAGTGGGCGCAGGATGCGCTGTCCGAGGTCAGCGAATGGTACGCGCAGTCCGGCATCACCGAGTGGGCGCAGGACACCGCGGACGGGCTCCGGGCCGTGATCGAGGAGAACCGCCCCGCCGTCGAGGCCTGGCTCAGGGAGGCGGGCGAGGAGGTCCGCCTGGCGTGGGACACGCTGACGCATCCGGACGGCCACACGCAGCGGGAGGTGGAGGACGCCTACGAGGCGGTCGTCGAGTCGCTGGAGGCGGCGGGCGCCGCGTATTGACGAAACCCGCAAAACGTGCGATACTTGTCGGGAAATACGCCGTTGAAGGAGGCGGATGTCGTGAAAACGCTGCGAACCCTGCGCCGCGCGGCGCTGCCGCTGCTGCTGGCGCTGTGCGCGGTCGCGCTCTCGGCCTGCGGGGGCGACGCCCCGTCGAACGCGCCCCGCTCGGAGGTGGTGGTGGGCTTCTCCCAGCTCGGCTCCGAGAGCGGCTGGCGCATCGGCAACACCGCCAGCATGGAGAAGGCGGCCCGGGAATGGGGCTTCGGGCTGATGCTGGACAACGCCAACCAGCGCCAGGACAAGCAGATCGCGGCGATCCGGTCCTTCATCTCCTACCGGGTGGACGTGATCGTGTTCTCGCCCATCGTGGAGACGGGCTGGGACAACGTGCTAACGGAGGCGAAGGACGCGGGCATCCCGGTGATCCTGATGGACCGCATGATCGAATCCGGGGACGACGACCGCTACACCGCCTACATCGGCGCGGACTTCCTCGCTGAGGGCCGCCGCGCCGGGAAGTTCCTGAAGCAGAAGGCGGACGCCATGGGCGCGAAGCACATGAACATCGTGGAGATCACCGGTACCGAGGACTCCACGCCCATGCGCGACCGCCAGTCGGGCTTCATGTGGACGATCAAGGACGACGACCGCTTCACCGTGATCGAGAGCGTGTCCGGCGATTTCCTGCGCTCCAAGGGCGAGGAGTGCATGCGCTACCTGCTGGAGAAGTACGGCCCGGAGGGCATCGACGTGGTGTACTCCCACAACGACGAGATGACGCTGGGCGCGCTGAAGGTGCTGGAGGAGGCCGGCGTGAAGCCGGCCAGGGACATCGTGATCATCTCCGTCGACGCCCAGCAGGAGGCCGTGGACGCGCTGCGGGAGGGCCGCATCAACTGCATCGTGGAGTGCACGCCCAACCTGGGCGACGCCGTCATGGAGATGGTGGACGCGCTCTCCAAGGGCAAGCAGATCCCCAAGCGCAACCACCCCGTGGAGACGGCGTTCACCGAGTTTGACGATCTGAGCGACCTCGCTCCGAGGGGATACTGACGATGAAGAGCAAGCCCCGGATGACCAGCATCATCGGCAGGCTGGCCCAGACCACCCGCACCACCGCCGTCATGCTGCTGGTGCCGGTCCTGGTCAGCCTGACGATGATGTTCCTGACCACCATCCGCTACCAGCGCTCCATGTCCAGGATGGAGACGGCGGCCAACCTGAAGCCCATCGTGGCCACGCAGCTGCCCGAGCAGTTGTTCTCCGTGGCGGCGGGGCGCATCCGGTACGAGGACAGCGGCGTGGAAAAGTGCCTCCGGTCCGTCAACCGCACGCTCGAGGGGCTGCTGGAGGAGACCGAAGGCGACGGCTACCTGGAGCTGACGGTGGCCCGGCGCACGATGGATACCCTGGCCGGCTACCTGGAGAAGGTGCGCGTGGGCATGGCCGGCGGCGCGCCGGTGGGGGACATGGAGCAGGTCGTGGACGAGGTGCGCAACGTGGGCGACCTGGTCACCGACATGCTGGACGACTTCATCTCGGTGGAGACGGTCGGCGTCGTGCGCAGCGGCACGCGCATCCGCCGCATCGTGTGGATCACGGCCCTGGCGGAGGCGCTGCTGCTGGTGGTGGCGCTGATCCGCGCCGGCTCCAGCGCCCGGAACCTGGCCGACACCATCCGCCAGTCCATCATGCAGCTCGAGGGCAACGTGCACCGGCTGACCGGCGGCGACCTGAAGGCCCGCGTGCCGGAGATGGAGGTCGAGGAGCTCAGCGAGCTGGCCCGGCAGATCAACGTGATGGCCAACCGCCTGGAGACGCTGATCGAGCGCAGCCGGCAGGAGCAGGAGAACCTGGCCAAGTCTGAGCTGCGCCTGCTGCAGGCGCAGATCAACCCGCACTTCCTCTATAATACGCTGGACGCCATCATCTGGCAGGCGGAGTCCGGCAAGAGCGAGGAGGTCATCCACCTGACCCGCTCGCTCAGCGATTTCTTCCGCATCTCCCTGTCCTCCGGCGCCGACTGGATCCCGCTGGAGCGGGAGGTCCGCCACCTGTCGGGCTACCTGAGCATCCAGAAGACCCGCTACCGGGATATCCTGAACTACGAGATCGACATTCCGGAGGAGCTGCAGGGCGGCTACGTGGTGAAGCTGCTGCTGCAGCCGCTGGTGGAGAACGCGCTGTACCACGGCATCAAGACCAAGCGCGGCGGCGGCCGCATCCGCGTCAGCGCCGCGCGCGAGGGCGAGCGGGTGCGCTTCACCGTGGAGGATACCGGCAAGGGCATGTCGCCGGAGGAGCTCGAGCGGGTCGTGTCCGTCATGCGCAGCGACGCCCCGACGCTGGCCAGCGTCGCGCCCGCCGAGGGCAGCAGCTTCGGCCTTCGCAACGTCGACATGCGCATCCGGCTGTACTATCACCAGAAAGAGGGTTTGGAGATCGCCAGCGGCGGCGAGGGCACGAGGGTGTCCTTCTCCGTGCCGCTGAGATCCAGGGAGGAGATCGCCCATGATGAAGGTATTTCTGGTTGACGACGAGATCGCCATAAGGGAGAACCTCCGCAACTCGTTCCCGTGGGAGGAGAACGGCTTCCAACTGCTGGGGGAGGCGCCGGACGGCGAGATGGCCCTGCCGATGATCCGCGATTTGAACCCGGACATCCTGCTGACGGACATCCGCATGCCCTTCATGGACGGCATGGAGCTGTGCGCCGAGGTCAAGCGCATGATGCCCTGGGTCGGCGTGGTGATCCTCTCCGGCTACGACGACTTCTCTTACGCGCAGAAGGCCATCCCGCTGGGCGTCCGCGAGTACCTGCTCAAGCCCATCACCGCCCAGGAGCTGCTCAGCGCGCTGAAGCGCGTCGCCGGGCAGATCGCCGAGGAGCGCCGGGCGCAGGAGAGCATGGCCAGCCTGCGGCGCGACGTGGTCTCCGGCAACCAGTTCCTGCGGGAAAAGCTGCTGGAGTCGCTGTTCACCGAGGAGGGGGACCGCTTCGAGGACGAGCAGTTGATGCGCCAGATGCGCGCCATGGGCGTGAACCTGGCCGCGGGCTGCTACGTGGTCATCGACGTCGCCTTCTCGCTGAAGGGCGAGGCCAGGGCCCGGGCCAGGGCCGCGCTGTCCGCGCTGGCGGAGGCCACCGGCGGCAGCGTGTTCACCTGCGGCATGGCGCACGGCGCGCGCGCGCTGGTGCTGGGGGACAACGAACAGGACGCCGAGGAGCGCGCGTATTCCTTCGCCAGCTCCGCGGCGCACCTGCCGCAGCTCGTGAACTGCGACGACCTGCGGCTCTCCATCGGCGAGACGGTGCGCGACTACTACGACATCCGCCGCTCGATGCAGTCCGCGCGCCACGTGCGCCATACCGCCGCCGGGCAGGGCGAGGGCCGGCGCATCATCGGCGTGGGCGAGCTGAACGACCGCACGACGCTGCTGAATTCGCTGGAGCTCTCCCCGCTGTACGAGCGGCTGCAATACGCCCCGGCGGAGGAGCTGGACGCCGTGCTGGCGGAGTACGCGGACCTGCTGGGCAGCGGCGCGGAGGGCCGCGACCTGGCGATGGGCTACCTGCGCATCGCGGCGGTGATCGCCGCGCGGCACATCGTGTCCGACGCCGGCGCCGACCCGCAGGACGTGCTGGACGAGGCGCTGATCGCGGAAGCGCTGCGGGCCGAGGGCCTGGATACGGTGAAGGCGCTGCTGCTGGCGGCCATACGCTGCCGGGACGACAGCGGCCGCGGCCTGGGGCAGACGCCCGTGGGCAGGGCGCGCGCCTTCCTGAGCCGGCGCTATTCCGACCCGAACCTGATGCTCCAGGACGTGGCCGGCGAGGTCGGCATGTCCCAGAGCCATTTCTCCACCGTGTTCGCGCAGGAGACGGGCATCACCTTCACCCAGTACCTCACGGCGCTGCGCATCGGCAAGGCCAAGGAGCTGCTCTCGGCCACCCGGATGCGCTCTTCGGAAATCGCTTTCGCCGTGGGCTACAACGACGCCCATTATTTCAGCTATCTGTTCAAGAAACAGACCGGCGTCACCCCCAGCGAATACCGGAAATCGAATAAATCTGAACCTGAATCGAAAGATAATGAAACAACTGCCGGCGCTTCGCCTGAAAATTCCAAAAGAATTTCAACCATCTTCTAAAACGATTGCATTCACTTAAAGGGCGGAGGATGTTACAATACGCATGTAAACGGCGGAAACGCCGAAATAACGAATGGAGGCAATCACAATGAAGAAGATTCTCGTGCTGACTCTCGCTCTGATCCTGGCGCTGAGCGCCGTCACCGCCCTGGCCGATGGCATCAAGGTTGGCATCATCAACCTGGATCCCTCCGAGTCCGGTTACCGTCAGGCGAACGTCAAGAACCTGACCGACACCTTCACCGCGGACAACGGCTATGACGCCACCTTCGTCACCGCTCCCACCGCCGACAAGCAGCTCGAGGCCGCCAACGGCTTCATCACCGAGGGCGTGCAGTACATCCTGGTTTCCGCCGCTGAGGCGACCGGCTGGGACGAGGTCCTGGAAGCCGCTCAGGAAGCCGGCGTCAAGGTGTTCCTGTTCGACCGTATGATCGACTGCGATCCCTCCCTGTACACCGCGGCCGTGGTTTCCGACATGCGTCAGGAAGGCGAGACCGCCGTGGCGTGGCTGGAGAGCCTGGGCCTGGAGGAGTACAACATCCTGCACATCCAGGGCCAGCTTGGTTCCGCCGCTCAGATCGGCCGTTCCGATCCCCTGACCGAGAAGTGTGAAGCCGAGGCCAACTGGACCATCGTCCGCGAAGGCACCGGCGGCGACAGCTGGGATCCCAACGAGGCCCGTAAGATCGCTGAGGCGGCCATCAACGCCGGCGAGAAGTTCAACATCGTGTACGCCGAGAACGACGGCATGGCCGACGGTGTCGTGCAGGCGCTGGATGCTGCCGGCATCACCCACGGCGTGGACGGCGACGTGATCATCATGGGCTTCGACTGCAACAAGTGGGCGCTGGAGAAGCTGCTGGCCGGCGAGTGGAACTACGACGGACAGTGCAGCCCCTTCCAGGCGGCGGTCATCGACGAGATGATCAAGACCCTGGAGGCCGGCGGCGAGATCGAGGGCCTGAACGAGAAGAACCAGATCATCTCCGATGAGAAGGGCTTCGACGCCAAGACCATCACCCAGGAAGACATCGACAACTACGGCCTGTAATTCAACGGCCAGGGTTCCTCAGGGCGCGGTATGAACGAACGGTAATGCGCGCGTTCATACCGCGCCCTCTCTTGAATGTACAAGGTATCTATCCGGGGAAGGAGCAATCCCAGATGCAGAATGATGCGGTTTTGACCATGCGCGGGATCTACAAGTATTTTCCGGGCACGATAGCGCTGAATAACGTGGATTTCACGCTGCGCAAGGGCGAGATCCACGCGCTGATGGGGGAAAACGGCGCGGGCAAGTCCACGCTGATCAAGGTGCTGACGGGCGTCTACGAGAAGGACGGCGGCAGCATCTGGGTGGAAGGCGGCGACAAGGAAGCCCGCATCCACTCCCCCCAGGACGCGCAGAACATCGGCATAAGCACGGTGTACCAGGAGATCACCCTGTGCCCCAACCTGACGGTGGCGGAAAACATGTTCATCGGCAGGACAAACGGGGAAGTCGTCCACTGGAAGGAATACGAGAAGCGGGCGACCGAGCTGCTGGACAACCTGGGCATCCCGGCCAGGGCCAGGCAGGAGCTGTCCCGCTGCTCGCTGGCCGTCCAGCAGATGGTCGCCATCGCCCGCGCGGTGGACATGCAGTGCAAGGTGCTGATCCTGGACGAGCCCACCTCGTCGCTGGACGAGAAGGAAGTGGAGATGCTGTTCAAGCTGATGCGCGATTTGAAGGCGCGCGGCGTCGGCATCATATTCGTCACCCACTTCCTGGAGCAGGTGTACGAGGTCTGCGACCGCATCACCGTGCTGAGAAACGGCGAGCTGGTCGGCGAATACGCCATCCAGGATCTGCCCCAGGTGGAGCTGGTCGCCAAGATGATGGGCAAGGACCTGAACGACCTGGCGAACATGGAGCAGGTCGGCCAGAAGAGCCTCGGCGCCGACGAGGTCGTGTACGAGGCCAACGCGCTGTCCAGCTCGGAGAGCCGGCCCTTCGATTTCTGCATCCACCGGGGCGAGGTCAACGGCTTCACGGGCCTGCTGGGCTCCGGCCGAAGCGAGAGCGTGCGCGCCATATTCGGCGCGGACCGCGTGACCGGCGGCAAGGTGCGCGTGAAGGGCAAGGACGTGAAGATCACCAACCCCCGCGAGGCCATGAAGAACGGCATCGGATACCTGCCGGAGGACCGCAAGCGCGACGGCATCATCGCCGACCTCTCGGTGCGTGAGAACATCATCCTCGCGCTGCAGGTGATGAAGGGCTTCTTCCACCCCATGTCAAAGGCCCAGATGCGGCAGTTCGCGGACGAGTACATCAATGCCCTGCAGATCAAGACGGCTTCCCAGGATACGCCCATCAAGTCGCTGTCCGGCGGCAACCAGCAGAAGGTCATCCTGGCGCGCTGGCTGCTGACCCACCCGGACTACCTGATCCTGGATGAGCCGACGCGAGGCATCGACGTGGGCACCAAGCTGGAGATCCAGAAGCTGGTGCTGAAGCTGGCGGAGGAAAACATGAGCGTGACGTTCATCTCCTCCGAGATCGAGGAAATGCTGCGCACCTGCTCGCGGCTGATCGTCATGCGCGACCGCAAGATCGTGGGTGAGCTGACCGGCGACCAGTTGACGCAGGGCTATGTGATGAAGACCATCGCGGGAGGTGACCGGTAATATGCTGCAGCGCAAGAAACTGCGGGCCGGGCTCGGTCAGTTGCTGATCCCACTGATCGCCCTGGGCATATTGATTCTGTTTAACCTGATTCGCGATCCCGGCTTCTTCAGCATCGGGGTGGCGGTCAACAACAGCGGCAACCGCGTGCTGACCGGCAACCCGATCAGCATCATCGACAGCGCCAGCGAGCTCGCGATCATCTCCATGGGCATGACGCTGGTCACCGCGGCCTGCGGCGGACAGGACATTTCCGTCGGCGCGGTGGGCGCCATCGCGGGCAGCGTGTTCGTGAAGGTGCTCCAGGGCACGGGCAGCATCAGCGTCGGCACGGTGATCCTGAGCATCCTGGCCTGCTGTCTGGCGACGATCCTCTTCAAGCTCTTCAACGGCACGCTGGTCGCCGTGTTCAAGATCCAGCCGATGATCGCGACGCTGATCCTGTATTCGTGCGGCCGGTCCATCGCCTACTGGATCAACGGCGACGCCACGCCCCAGTTGAACAGCCCCATCATCAGCTCCCTGGGCATGACCATCCCGGGCATCCCGGTGCCGACGCCGATCTTCGCGGTGCTGCTGGTGGGCCTGCTGCTGGCGGTCGTGTTCAGGTTCACCAACATCAGCCTCTACACCCAGTCGGTGGGCATCAACCAGGGCGCGGCGCGGCTGAACGGCATCAACCCGACGATCATCAAGCTGCTCAGCTTCGCGCTGCTGGGCGTGTGCGTGTCCGTGGCCAGCGTGATCGGCGTGTGCCGCCTGGGCCAGTTGAACCACAAGACGCTGCTGGTGGACATCGAGATGGACGCCATCCTCGCGGTCGCCATCGGCGGCAACAACCTGGGCGGCGGCAAGTTCAAGCTGAGCGGCAGTATCCTGGGCGCCTACATCATCCAGATGCTGACCACCACCCTATACGCCATGAACGTCAGCCCCGTCAACGTCAAGGCCTACAAGGCCATCGTCATCATCATCATCGTGATCGCCGGCTCGCCGGTCGTAAAGGAAAAGCTGACGTCACTGTGGAAGAAGTCCCGCATCGGCGGCTCCAATGCCGTCATCCGGAAGGGGGTGGGCTGAATGACCGGCGTGAATACCACTTCCCGCGCCAAGCGGAAGGAGCCCATGACCGATGCCCAGTTGCTGATGACCATCAGTATCTGCATCTTCGCCTTCATGTACGCCGCGGCCATGATCTTCCTGGGCGGCGGATTCCTGAAGTTCCAGCAGATCTTTGACCTCCTCAACGACAACGCGGCGCTGATCATCATTTCCTGCAGCCTGACCATCGTCATGATCGGCGGCGGCATCAACATCAGCGTCGGCGGCGTGATCGGCCTGACGGTCATGAGCTGCGCCCTGTTCCTGAACAACAACGGCATCCAGAACGGCTTCCTCAGCATATTGCTGACGATCCTGCTGGCGCTGGGCATCGGCCTGGCCTTCGGCGTGCTGGAGGGCTTCCTGGTCAGCTTCCTGGGGATCCAGCCCTTTATCGTCACGCTGGCGGGCATGTTCCTGTCCAGGGGCCTGACCACGATGCTCTCGGTCAACCCGGTGAAGGTGACGCACGAGGCGTTCCTGGCGCTGGTGAAGTCGAAGATCAAGATCCCGTGGCTGGGCTACGTCGCCCAGAACGGCAACCCGATCCCGGCCAAGCTCGAGATCGGCGCGGTGGTGGCGCTGTGCGTCGTGATCCTGGTCTACCTGATGCTGCACTTCATGCGCTTCGGCCGGAACATCTACGCCCTGGGCGGCAACAGGCAGAGCGCGCTGATGCTGGGCATCAACGTCCGCAGCACCTGCTTCTGGAGTTACGTGCTCAGCGGCCTGCTCAGCGGCCTGGCCGGCTACGTGTTTCTCATGCACAAGCCCGCCGGCAACGCCAGCGTCGCGATGCGCAGCGAGATGGACGCCATCGCGGCCTCGATCATCGGCGGAACGCTGCTGACCGGCGGCGTGGGCAACGTCATCGGCACGCTGTTCGGCGTCATGATCCTCGCGACGATCCAGAAGATCATCGCCCTCAGCCCGCTGAACGCCTCCTGGTGGCAGGAGATGGCCAGCGGCGCGATGCTCGGGTTCTTTATCATCCTGCAGAGCGTGGTGCTGTCCAACCGCGGCAAGCACAAGAGCAAGGATAAGGAATAACCCGTCGGCATACAATCGAACCGATATGAAGAAGGGGCGGCCTCCAACAGGCCGCCCCTTCCGTCGTCAATGGGTCCGCTGCCGCGCGCCGGGCTAATGGAAGAAGATGCCCGGGCCGAGCACGAAGACGTCGATCAGCGCCAGCGCCGCGCCCGCCGCCAGCAGCGCGTAGTTCGGCGCGGCGGGGAGGGGGGTAGAGGAACCGCCGCCGCTTCGGCGGCAGCACCTTCATCACGCCCGTGAACATGAACCCCCAGAAGAAGGGGATCCACATGAGGTTGTAGAGCGCCGCCAGCCCCAGGCTCAGCTCGCCCGACGCCCGCGCCGGGGACAGGACGGATACGATCATGCCCAGTACGACCCCGAGGATCAGCATGGTGAGGTGCAGCTCCAGGGCGATGCGCATCCGCTCCTTCCGGCTCGACGGGTTTTCGATAAAGAAGTAGGACCTGTGGTTGAGCAGGAAGAAGCTGCCGACGACGCCGGCGGAGCCGACCACGGAGAGGATGGCGCGCAGGGCGATGACGAACCCGGGATCGTTGGGGAAGCGGGCGAACACCTGCCCCCAGTCGCCCGCGGCGAAGAAGCCGCCGATCATGAAGTATCCGAAGCCCTGCGCCAACTGGGCGCCCATGAGCTGCGTGAGGAGCAGCCGCACGGTCGGGCCCATCGAAGCCTTCAGCAGCACGACGGCCAGGATCAGGCCGATGACGGCGTTCAGTATGGACGCGCTGCCGCCCGCGACCATGATGCGGTGGAAGGCCGGCAGCGCCGTGTAATCGAAGCGGTTCATCGACTCCACCGCGCTGGCCGAGAAGCAGCGTATCCCGTCCCCGTAGGCAAGGCAGGTGAGCATGTGAAACAGCTCGTGTACCGGCACGGTGAGGATATAGGCCAGCAGGCCCGTGGCGATGCAGTTGATCGGCGAAGCATCCCTCTTCCGGCTCATCAGGAAATCACTCCCATTTCATTTTGGTCGTCCAAAGTCGCCCGAACGCGCGTTTTCGGCGCCCGGAGCGCGCCGTTTCAGGGCGCGGAAGGCGCGGGGTTTGCGCGTCGAAAGTGCGCTATTCGCGCCTCGATCGCCGCCGGCGCAGGAACAGGTTCAGGCTGTGCACCCGGTAGCTGCAAATCGCCCACTGAACCAGCCATATGATGAAATAGACCCCGAGGAAGGCGATCAGCACCCACAGCGGTACGAAGCGCAGCCAGCCCTGCGCCGCGCCCAGGATGCAGAACCCGGCCAGCGTGACGAGCAGGTGGCAGAGCGTGGAGCGCGTCAGGCTCCAGTCCTCGATGTCATAGACCACGGTCGCGCCCATGACCAGCGCGCCGTAGGCGGAGTTTGGCAGCACGAAGGACAGCAGCGGAAGCTCGCTCCTCTGGCAGAGCAGCAGGCCGACCAGCATGCCGAGGACGGCGCCGATCATTGCCCGGAATACTGCGCTGCGCCAAAGTGTATTCACTGCGGTCACCTCTTTCATGCGTTGTCCGGCCCGACGGGCGGGGCCGGCGCGGCGACGCATCGCCGCGCGGCCGTGCCCGTTGCGCCGTTATTCCGCTTCCTCTGCCTGAGCGTAGATCGCCCCGGCGACGGGCGCGAGGTTCACGTTCTCCAGGTCCGCGCCGATGGCCGACACCGCGTACATGAGCCCCATGTCCGAATCGAACCACTGGCACAGGGCGATGTCCTCGCCGTCCGCCTTCGCGCGGCGCTCCAGGCCCTCGAAGCCGGCGATGGAGAAGGGGATCCCCTCGCCCCACTCGTAGTACAGGCCGGCGATGTCGGTGAACGCCTCCGCGGACTGGATGCGCGCGGTGTAGGCGATGCCGTCCAGCTTGAAGTTCATCTCGGCCAGGCCCTGATCGGGCATGAGGGCGTAGGTGATCTCCTCCGCGCCTTCGGGGATGCCGAAGGCCGCGCCGATCGCCTCCGCGATGTCCGCGGAAGTGGCTTCGACCCAGGGGTTGGCGACGGTCTCGGCGGACGCCGCGCCGATCAGGCACAGCGCGAGGGCCAGCAGGATGCAAAACGTCTTCTTCATGGGGATTCCTCCTTCTTATTTCACGGTGACCTTGATGGTCGCCTTTTTGCCGTTCGAGGTGGTCACGGTGATCTTCGCCGTGCCCTTCTTCTTGCCCTTCACCACGCCGTCCTGCGTGACGGTGGCGACCTTCTTGTTGCTGCTCTTCCAGGTCAGGGTGGTCTGCGCGCCCTCGGGGTCCGTCACCGCCACCAGCTTCAGCTTCTTGCCCTTCTTCAGCTTGGCCGTCTTGCCCTTGGTGATCTTCACGCTGTTGGGCTCCACGGGGATGATGATGCTGCCGCCACCGTCGGCCACGAAGGTGAAGCCGTTGGCCTCGGCCCAGCTCTGGGCGACGGAGCCGGCGTCGCCGTGGATCTTCAGCGTCTTGGGCACGCCCTCGAACACGTTCGCGCCGATGGTGACCACGCTGGCGGGGATGCTGATGTCCGTCAGCGCCTCGCAGTGTTCAAAGGCGTTGTCGCCGATGGAGGTGCAGGTGTCGGGGAGCACCACGGCGGTCACGTTGTCGCAGTAGTTGAACGCCAGCGCGCGGATGCCGGTGATGCCCACGGGCACGACCACGTTGCCGCCCGCGCCCAGGTAGGTGATCACGGTCATGTCGTCGTAGTCGACGAAGAAGTCCTCCAGCGCCATCTGCACGTTCGCTTCGGCGGGCGGGATGTCGTACGCAAAATCCTGGGCCGGGGCCGCGTCGCCGGCCTCGACGACGGCCTCCGCGCCTGCGAGCGCTTCCTCCGGCGGCTGTTCCGCCAGCGCCAGCGCGGGGACGAGCGCCGCCAGCAGCAGCGCCAACAGTGCGATCCATTGCTTGTTCATGGGTTAATCCTCCTTATTCCGGGTCGGTGGTTAATCCGCGAATACGTATCCTTCCTTGTACCAACTGTCGAGTTCCTCGCGGGCGGCCTTCCAGAGGTTGCCCTGCATGTTCGCGCCCTCATTGGGGCTCATCTGGCCGGTGAGCTGGTGCGCGCCGGCCTCGTGCGACATGTTCACGTACTCCTGTCCCTTGCCGATGATCAGCCGCCAGTTGCTTTCCCGCAGCGAGTAGTACAGCGTGTTGGTCAGCTCCGGCGACTGGTACCCTGGATGGTAATACTACTTTAAATACCTTCGCCTTAATCCTCAATCACGAACGCACTGCGGAGCATCTGCTCCACGCCCGGCGCGTCAGGGTCGTGGGAGCCCTTGCCGGTATCCATCGCACGGATCTTGTTCATTTCATCTCCAGTCAGCTCGAAGTCGAAGATGTCCAGGTTGGTGCGGATGCGCTCGGGATTCGTGGACTTCGGCAGCGTGATGACGCCATCCTGCACCTCGAAGCGCAGGATGATCTGACCGGCGTTCTTGCCATACTTGTCGGCCAGCGCCTTGATCGTGGGATTGGACAGCAGCGAAGCGTCGCCGTGACCCAGCGGATACCACGCCTCCAGCAGCGTATTGGTCTCGGCCATCAAGGTGCGGATTTCCTTCTCCTGATACAGAGGATTGAACTCCACCTGGTTGACGGCGGGCTTCGTCTCAAAGCCGGGGACGAACTTCTTCCAGATCGTCGGGCTCATGTTGCTGACGCCGATGGACTTGAGCTTGCCCTCCGCCTTTGCCTCCTCCAGGGCCTTCCACGCGCCGGGCACGTCTCCGTAGGGCTGGTGGATCAGGTACAGATCGATATAGCCCATGTCCAGCTTGCACAGGGAGCGGGCGATGCCCACTTTTGCCTGCTCGTAGCCGTGATCCTGAAGCCACAGCTTGCTGGTCACAAAGATCTCCTCGCGGGGAATGCCGCTGTCGCGGATGGCCTTGCCCACATCCTCCTCGTTGAAGTACGCCGCCGCCGTGTCGATATGGCGATAGCCGGCCTTGAGCGCCTGAAGCACTGCATCGTAGGTGGGGCCGTCGCCCGGAATCATAAACACGCCAAAGCCGATGGCGGGTATGGTGTTGCCGTCGTTCAGGGTAAAATGCATCATTTGCAAATCCTCCTTTTTAATTCTGGGGCTGGAGCGGTCCGTAGAAATAGCTGGCCGTCGCGCCGCCGTCCATCAGGAAGGTGGAGCCCGTGATGAACGCGCCCTTGTCGCTCATCAGAAGCTCGGCCACGTTGGCCACCTCGTCTGCCGCCGCGGGGCGTCCCGCCGGGCACTTGGCGAACATGTTTTTGTAGAAGTCGCCTCGGGGGCCGTTGAACTCGTCGATAGCCAGCGGCGTCACGATGATGCCCGGCGCGATGTCGTTCAGCCGCGCGCCGCGCTCGCCCCACCTGACGCACTCGTACATCACGCGCTTTTCATTGCAGCGCTTCGCCAGCTGATAGGCGTGCAGGGTGTCCCGGATGTTTCCGGGCTGGAGGATCTCAAGATCAAGCAGTTCCTCGGTGGGCGTCATGGCCAGCTGCCGATCCTGCTCTGCGGTCAGCTGGGGCATGCGCCAGCCGGACTGGCTGGAAATCGTCACACCGCAGCCGCCCTCGGCAATCACCTTGCCGACCTCCTCCAGCAGCACCGCCGTGCCGTACAGATCGACCTTCAGGATGGCCTCGATGGGGGCCTGGCTGGGTGAAACGCCCGCGCCGTTCACCAGATACTTGATGGGGCCGTACTTTTGCGCCTCGGCGATGATGGCGAGGATGGATTGACGGCTCGCCAGGTCCATCTCAAAGGGGATTACGTCGTAGCCTGCGTCGTTCATGATTTTGGCGATGGCGTTGGCGTTCTCGATCTTCTTGTCGCCCAGTATGATCTTCTTGCCGTATCCGATCCTCCGGGCGATGGCCATGGAAATCTGGCCCGCGCCGGTGACGATCATCACTTCCCTGTTCATATTCTCACCCCTCGAATGTCTTTGCCACGTTTTTAAGCAGCTCCCGGATGGGCAGATGCTGCGGACAGACCTTTTCGCACTTGCCGCACTGGAGACAGTCGGACGCTTTGCCGTGGTCGCCTCCGGTGATGACGCTGTTGTAGTAGTACCCCGTGTTCCAGTTGTGGAAGGCCTCATGGGCGTTCATAGAGGCGAACATGTCCGGGATGCGGATGCCCTTGGGGCACTCGTTCTCCTCCACGCAGTAACGGCAGGAGGTGCAGGGGATCAGGTTCAGGCCGTGGAAGATGTCGTTGACCTTTTTGACCGCCGCCATTTCATCCCCGTTCAGCGGTTTGAAGTCCGCCATGGCGGAGAGGTTGTCGGTCATCTGTGCCATGTCGCTCATGCCGGAGAGCACCACCGCCATCTGCGGGAAGCTCGCCGCGAAGCGAATGGCATAGCTGGCGTTGCTGCCGCCGTTCAGCTCCCGCAGGATTTTGTCCGCCTCGGCGGGCAGATTCACCAGACTGCCGCCCTTCACAGGCTCCATGACGATCACAGGCTTTTGGTGCTTCTCGCACACCTCGTAGACCTTCTTCGACTCCACCGAGGCGTCCTCATAGTCCACATAGTTGAACTGGATCTGGACGACCTCGATCTCCGGGTGCTCGTTGAGGATCATGTCCAGCACCTCGGCTTTGTCATGGAAGGAGATGCCAAAGTGGCGGATCAGTCCCTCCTGTTTCAAGGCGTAACAGGTCTCATAGGCTTTGCAGCGTTTGTACTTCTGGTAGTTGTTGCGATCCTGGGCGTGCATCAGGTAGAAGTCAAAGTATTCCACGCCACACCACCTGAGCTGGTTTTCAAAGAAGGGTCGGATGTCCTCCTGCTTCTTGAAGTATGGTGTGGTCAGCTTGTCTGTCAGCAGGAACTGACTGCGGTCGTAGCGCTTCGCTACGCAGTCACGGATGGCCGTCTCGGACTGGCCGCCGATGTAGCCGTGGGCCGTGTCGAAGTAGTTGAGCCCAGAGGCAATAAAGGCGTCTGCCATGCGGCTGAATTCATCATAGTCCACCTGGCCGCCCTTTATGGGCAAGCGCATGCAGCCGAAGCCGAAGTTGCCGTGGATCTCGGGGAAATGCCTGTTCTGTATCATTCCTTTGCCCTCCCGTTACATTCCAAGTCCGCTCAGCCAATCCGAAACCGCCTTCGCCGTGGCGTCCGCGTCGTTCTGCGCCGTCGCGCCGCGCACGGCCAGGCCCTGCAAAACGGTGGCGTCCGGCAGGGCATTTTCAATGTCCCGCTGGCTGTGGGACTGGCCGCTGCCTTCGTGGGTGTTGAAGGGGATGACCGTCTTTCCGGCGAAGTCGTGATTCTCCATGAAGGTGTAGACGATGTTGGGAATCTCGCCCCACCAGATCGGATAGCCGATGAAGATGGTGTCGTACTGATCCCAGTTCTCCACGTCGCCCACATACTCCGGGCGTGCGCCTTCCCGCTGTTCGGCGGTGGCGACCTCCAGGCATTCGTCGTAGGACTGGGGATAGTCCACCACAGGCACGATCTCGAACAGCTCCGCGCCGGTCTGCTCCGCGATCACCTTCGCCAGCTTCGCGGTGTTGCCCTCCTCGATCACGCCCACGTTGTAATTTTCGCCCGCATGGGAGAAATAGGTCACCAGCGCTCCCTCGGCAAGGGAAGCGCCCATCGTCATCATAGCAATACCCAGCAGCAGCGAAATCAGCTTTTTCATGGGTTTCATCCTCCTGAAATCATCGAATAAAGTTGGTCGCAATGCGCGTCTCTTCCTGCTCCGGCAGCGGAATGCCCGCAGCCTTGCCCGCCTCCTTCAGCTTGAGGAACCAGGCCATGTTGCGTCCCAACTGCCGCATGATCTGCAGGCCCTCTGCGTCCTGCATGACCTCCTCCGGCGTGTTGCCGTGCACCATGTTCCAATATCTCGAAGAAATAATCGGCAACTGTCCGTGCAGAAAATATTTGTTGATTTGATCAATGACCGAGGTCGTGCCCGCCCGACGCGCGGATACCACCGCCGCCGCGGGCTTGAAGGCAAAGGGATTACCGTCCGGATGCCTCGGCCCGGCAAAGAATGCCCGATCCATGAAGGACATCAGGCTGCCGTTCATGCCGGAAAAGTACACCGGAGAGCCGAAGATGAAGCCATCCGCAGTATGGGCCAGCTCGATGAACTCATTCACCTTGTCGTCAAACACGCATTTGCCCTTGCGCCCGCATCCCCCGCAGGCAATACAGCCCTGCATGGGCTTCTTGCCGATCCAGAAGAACTCCGTCCCAATCCCGGCTTCGTTCAGGGTTTTCGCAGCCTCCGACAATGCCGTGTAGGTGCAGCCGTATTCATTGGGGCTGCCGTTTACAAGTATGACCTTCATCATCTTTTCCTCCTCGTCAGCAAACATCCGATACCGCAGCCACTCGACATACACAGGAACAGTATGAAGATGTAATCCCTGAAGAATGCGGACAGAGGTTCGCTGTAATCAAAGAATACAAACTGCTGCCGAAGCGTCATGTAGTTCGGAAAGCCCCGCTGGACAAAGGCCACTGCGCCATAGGCTGCGGACGCGATGACGATCAGGGCAAGGCACACCTTTAACCCCCGCCGCTGGATCTTTTTCCACTTCCGCGCAAGCCCGGTCATGTGAAGCCCGGCATGAATGCCGCAGAGCACAAAGCCCCAATACGCCCCGGCAAGGTGCGCCTGTCGCGCCCAGTTCGCGCCGGTGACGTTGAACAGACGGATGTGCTTCGCCATCATCAGGCCGCTGATGCCCTGTATCAGGAAGATGACCAGCATTGCCACGTCAATGGCCGTCAGCGTCACACGGTAGGGCGAATACCTTCCATTGAAGAGATGACGATGGAAGCCGCCGTTCAGCGCATGGTGCAGCGCCAGAAGCGCGATTATGCACAGTCCGGTGATCTCATGGGACACTTCGCTGATCAGAGAATACGCCATCTGGCATCCCAGCAGCAGGGTCAGGCATACATCCAGGATGATCTTCTTTTTCTTCATACGTCAATAGGTCGATGCCCGGGAGCTGGTGAAACGCCATGTCCCGCGTTCCTTCCGCAGGGTGAAATCCCCCTGCAAACGCCAGGTACTCCTTCTCCCACCGTACACGGCGGCGGACACGCGGCTTTTGCCGATCATCGTCGCCCGGTCGCCGTCAGTTTTGACCTCGATGTCGTCATGCTCGGCGGAATAGTAATTGAACGTCCCGTCCAACAGCCCCCTCAGGAAAACCTCCGCGGGCTGCTTCACGCCGGTCATGTGCATGAGAGTGTAATCCTTCGCCATCAGGCCCCGCAGCCCGTCTGCGTCCTTTTCGATCATGTACCGCCAGTATTTCCGGTACATCTCCCGGATGATCTCGCGCGCGTCCATCGTCACATCAATCCGTTCGCGGACAGCCACTTCTGTACAGAGCTCTTGGAATTTGCGGCCTGGCTGCCGGTGATGGACAGGCCCTTTTTCACCTCGGCGCCGGGGCAGGCGCGCCGGATATCGCGCTCGCTAGCGCCCATGCCGCTGCCCTCGTTGGTGCACAGGGGCAGGATTCTCTTTCCGGCGAAGTCGAAGGCCTCCAGGAACGTGAACACCGCCATCGGCATCGTGCCCCAGTAGTTCGGATAGGCCAGCACCACAGTGTCGTACCCGTCGATGGATTCCGGCAGGGCGACCAGCTCCGGCCTGGTGCCGGCGCGTAGATCCTTCTTGGCCTCCTCGATGCAGGTCATGTAGACCGGGGAATAGGGATTTTTCATATCGATCTTGAAGCTGTCCGCGTCGATCAGTTCCTTCATGAGGTTGCAGACGATCTCGGTGTTGCCCACCTTCACATAGCGCATCGCGCCGCCGAAGTAGTTTTCATCCGCGCGGGAGAAGTATGCGATCAAAGTCCTGGCCATGGTTTTGTCCTCCAAATCTGTTCTTGATGGGTTTATTATATGCCAAATGTATTGCAAAGTCCAATTCAAATGCTGTATAATTGATTCAAATATTAAATAGCAGGAGGCCATCATGACCACCAAACAGATCGATTACTGCATCGAGCTTGCTCATACCCTCAATTTCAGCCGGGCAGCGGAGAACCTGTTCGTCAGCCAGCCCACCTTCTCCTACCAGATCAAACTGATGGAAGAAGAAGTCGGCTTTACCATATTTGAACGCAGTGGAAAAGGCGCGGCGCTGACTCCGGCCGGGGTGCAGTTCGTCGCCACGCTGGCGAGCCTGCGCGAGGACCTGAAGCGCGCCATCGAGCAAGGGCAGAATTTCAGCGCGAAGTACACCGACAGCATCTCCATCAGCCTGATGGTGTTCCAGGCGGTCTATTTCCTGCCCGAGGCCATGCGGCTGTTCGGGGAAACCCACCCGGAGGTGCAGATCACGCCAGTTTTCCAATACGAAAATGGCGTGGAGGCCTTTTTACGAAATGAGGTGGACATCCTGTTCGCGCTGAAGGAGCAGACGCGGCAGATTCCCGGCATCGTTGTACACGACCTGTTTGAGAGCCGAGTTTATCTGATCGCGGACAAAAACGACCCCCTCGCGGCGAAAAGTATAATCCGCGAGGAGGACCTGTACGGGCGCACGCTGATGGTGGGCGGCGGCTCGCCCCCGGCGCTGAGAGCGGTGCAGCACCGCCTGATCGCCTCCGGCAAGATCCAGTATTTCAACAGTCCGGACCACGACACGACCCGCGTCAACGTCGCCGCCGGGAAGGGCATCTGCCTCGCCCCCGGCTTCCTGAACGACCACAGCGGCCAGTTTGCCTGGATCCCCTTCGACTGTGAGGAGCGCTTTTCCTGTGTCCTGTGCACCCACAAGGCGGACGGAAGAGCAAACCTCGCGTCCTTCTTGAAGGTGTTGAAAAAGCTGTACAATGAAGCGGTCGCCTTCCCGCTGTGAGGGTGAGGCCAGGCGTTTGCGCGCTTGTACCCTTAAAAAACATCCTGTATAATACGCTACAAATCCATCACTTTCACCGGGGGGCGGGAGATATGAGGGAGCTTCGGTTTGCCATCAAAAACACGATTCCGATCTTCTTCACCTATCTGTTTATCGGCATCGCCTTTGGCGTGCTCACCGTGGACGCCGGGTACAGCGTGCTGCTCTCCGTCGCCTCGGCGTTCTTCATCTTTGCGGGCTCCATGCAGCTGGTGATGATCCCCATGATGACCTCCGGAGCCTCGCTCATAACCCTGGCGCTGATGACCTTCTTCATCAACGCCCGCCACATCTTCTACGGCATCAGCTTCGTGGAGCGCTTCCGCAAAATGGGCTGGCGGGGCGTGTACATGGTCCTGACGCTGACGGACGAGACTTACTCCGTGCTGTGCTCGGTGCAGTACGAACCCGGGCTCAACGAAAACAGGGCGACCTTTTATATCGCCCTGCTCAACCACCTCTACTGGATCTTCGGCTGCCTGGTCGGCGCGTGTGCGGGCAGGCTGCTGCCCTTCGATATGACGGGCATCGACTTCTCCGCCACCGCCTTTTTCCTGGTGGTCGTCATCAACCAGTGGCGGCAGTACCGCACCAAACTGCCCTTCCTCACCGCCGCGACCTGCGCGCTGGGCTTCTACCTGCTGCTGGGAAAGGATTACTTCCTCATCCCCACGCTCCTCACCTGCCTGATCGCCCTGCTGATGCTGCGCAGGCCCATCGAAGCGAAGGAGGGACGGGAAGATGCCTGAGATGCTGTATGCCGTCGCGGCCATCGCCGTGGTCGCCCTCGTCACCTGGGGGTTGCGCGCCGCGCCGTTTCTGCTGTTCGGCAGCCGCCCTCTCCCAAAGACGATGCGCTATCTGGGCAAGGCGCTGCCGCCCGCCATCATGACGGTGCTGGTGATCTACTGCCTGCGGAACACCGCCTTCGACCGTTCCCCCTTCGGCATCCCGGAGCTGGCCGCCTGCGCGCTGGTGGCGCTTTTGCAGATCGTCAAAAAGAACATGTACCTGTCCATCATCGCGGGAACCGTCTGCTACATGGTGCTGATTCGGGTTTTATGACGGGATTCACCCGTCCCACTCGTATGCCAGCTTCAGGCCGCCGTCGAATTGGATCAGGCCGCAGTATTCAAAACCTTCCCGATCCAAGGCATTCAGCGAGTTGGCCTATTATTTCAGGAGCACCATATAGGTGCCTTGCATACTGGTTTTTGTAAAGAAGATCTTTGAGTGCAAATCCATTAAAACAATAATCCTCTCGGCCTTTGAAGTAACCCAGACGTAGTTTCATATAGGCGCTATTACCGTGCCAACACTTATCCCAATCAACCTCCTGCCCTTTATAATAGGTGATTATGTTTTGCTCCCCTTTGTTAAATTCAATTTGATGCTCCCTTAGAAAATCGCTGAGGGCATTCCTTGTGGTAAGAAGATTCTCCAAATTACGTCCCGAAGAATCATCTTCTGTTCCATGTAGTCTACGAGACAAATGAAAGAACAGCAATTCATCAATCTCTATCTCAGGCTGAAGGTCTGAAATAATAGTTCCCAACTCCTCAAAGAAAACATCTATGTTAAATGCCCTCTGATCTTTTTGAGCTTTTTCTGCTGCATAATTAATATACTGGTACAGCTCGTCTACTGGAATATCCAAGTAGTGCAGTTTTCTATCTGTTCGCTGACACGAGCGACCACAGTTGGCACTCAACCTGCACAAATCGAACGTTGCACAATGGAAGGCCTGCTGGCTGACTTTCTTACGAGCGCATGTCTCTTGGAGCGATTCGCCAGACCATTGCCTTCACATTGTACAACTTGGGCAATGAGATGTCCCTCGCCTGTGGCTGGCTGCCACGAACATGGGGCAAATATATAGTAACAGGAATGGTTACATGCCCCGTGGAAAGAAGAAAGTAGTCAACATCGCTGAGAAGATCGAGGCTGTCAAGGCCGAAATTGAAGCGCTGACCACCCAGTTGAAGGAAAAGAAAGCCGAACTGAAGAAGCTGGAAGCTGAGCAGGCCGAGGAAGACAAGGCCAAGCTAATAGAGGCATTCACAGTCAGCGGCAAAGGAATAGACACGCGGGGCACGGTTCTCTGTGTTCTTACAGAGAGCCGTCTCCATGTGTTTGGTCCGGCCACTACAGATCATGTTTTGTCCTGCGATTGTGCGCGATTTCTTAAATCTCGTCATCCTCCCGAATTCCAACAACGATGACAAGCATCCGGGATTCTGTTTTGATGATGTTGTAGACAATGCGGATATATTGACATGAAAGTGTACCAACCACACCTTTTGTGTTGACCATAACAAGTATATGTAGTATACTCCGCTGTAGAGGCAATTGCGATCGAACGGGATGCTTCCGGGATTGCCTGCTGTCTCATGAATGAATCAACGAACCTGCTCCCGTGACTCTGAAGGAGGTCTGACGAATGCCCTATGTCCACAATTCGCCAGTGAATAACGGTGAAAACTCCCAAACCATAGCACGCTTCTGGCGCAGCGACTCGCTGCTGAAGCGCAAGCTTCTGGGCTTCCTGCCCTTTATGCTGCTGACAAATCTGTCCCTTCTTCTGATAACGTCTGTGGATGGTGTTGTGGTGGGAAACCTGGTGGGCGCCGACGCGTTGTCCTCCGTGAATATTGTTCTTCCGATTACATCCATACTGGGCGTAGCTTCCGCGCTCATTGCCTCCGGCATCGGTACAACGCTTTCAACCGGCATGGGTGAGAATCACTTCGAGGATCTGCGCTATCAGAAGAAGGTCGCCAAGACCTTGACACTCCTTTCTGTCCTGGGACTCTGCGTTCTCGAATTTCCTGTCGCGGCCATGATGATCCGGTTCTATCACCTTTCCCATGATATGAATACCCTGGTCTGGAACTATACCGCTGGCATTCTGATCGCCTCCCCCTTTGGGCTGGTTTCAACCATATGCGTGTTTGAGCTTCAGATCCTCGGAAAGACGAAGGTCCTGACGGCGCTGGCCATAGGGGAAGGGCTGATCAATCTGGTTCTGGATTTGCTTTTCGTGGGCGTCTTTCACTTGGGCGTTGCCGGTGCGGGCTACGGAACAGCCGTCGCAAATGTAGTTCGGTGCGTATGCAGCGTCGTCTATCTCAGCCGAAAGACAGATATCTACGTCACCGGTGATGAGCGTATCCGCGGAAAGGATATCCTGCGAATGCTCAGGACAGGATTGTCGGAGGCATCCTATAGCGCCATGCTTGCGTTGGAGAACTTTTTTATTGTCAGCATCCTGCTGGCCACCTTCGGGGAAATATTCGGCGTGATTAACGGCGTCTGCCGATTCTGCCTGTCCATCGCGAATGTCGTCATAATCAGCGTGCAGAATTCGGCACGTCCGCTGATCGGTATCCTGACCGGCGCCCGGGATGTCGTAGGAGTCAAAATGCTGATACGGAAGTGCATATACCTGATGATCGGACTTCTCGGCATCATTACAGCTTTCGTGCTGGTCGCGCCGGAGCTGTTCTATCATCTGCATCATGTCATGGATATCCCTCCCTTTGGGGTGATCTGCCTGCGCCTGTATACGCTGCACTTCATCTTCCGAGGAATCAATGCCGTCCTGCGCCTGTATTTCGGCAACAGGGGAGATGTCACATATAATTCCATGGTCACCGTAGCAGGCTATGCGACCCTGCCTCTATTTGCCTTTATTCTCTCCCGTGTGGACGCGCCAATGTTCTATGGCGCCTATTTTATCACGGAATGTCTTCTGCTGATCGTCAATATACTGCATTACCGTACTGTGATAAAAAAGGATTTGGAAAAAAGATCGCCGGAAGAAGACATTCTCTACCTCACGGTCACGCCTCAGGACGCGATCGAGGCTTCCCGGAGCGTCCGCGAATACGCCGAAGCACATGGCTATACCCAACGCATCGCTTATCGTGCCGCCCTGTGCATAGAAGAGATGGTCCACTATGCCGAGGCGACCAAAAACCATGGTCAGGTCAATACCCAGGTGATGGTCAAATTTTACGAAGGCGGCTGTGTCTTCACCATCATGGATGACGGGCAGTGTATCATGCTCAATGAGGATGACGCATCAAGGGATATCGTTTCCAATTACAGCGTCATCCGGAAAATCGCCGACACCGTCAGCTATCAGTATGTGCTGGACATGAATTACTCCGTGTTTACGTTTGAACAGCGTCCGCCCCAGGGTGTTCCCGACGTTTCCGCGGGCTGACGCGGTCGGACGGCGCCGTGACCGGCTGTTCATCCCTTGACAGCCCCGAGGGTCATGCCCCGGACGAAAGACTTCTGGAAGAACGGATAGATCAGGAGGACCGGAAGTGAAGAAACGAGAATCACGGCGGACTTGACCGCGATGGAAAGCGCCGCGTTCCGGGCTGTCCCCTCGGACGCGCTGGCGCTTCCGTTTACGATATTGCGAAGCAGCAGCATGACCGGGTACTGACTGCTCTTCAGGTAGATCAGCGGGTAAAACCAGTTGTTCCAGAAGAAGACGAAGGTATAAAGGCCGATCGTGGTCAGCGCCGGTTTGGACAGAGGCAGCACGATCCGCAGCAGTATGCCGAAATAATCCAGGCCGTCAATCGTGGCGGCCTCTTCTATCTCCGATGGAAGCGCGCTGAAGAAGTTGATCAGTATGATCAGATAGAACTGGTTGACGGCAAAGGGGATCAGGATGGCCCAGACGGTGCCTGTCAGGTGCAGACCCGAAACAAGAAGGTAATTGGGGATCATTCCGCCTGAGAAGAACATGGAAAACACGACCATCCGCATGACGGTTTTCCGCCCCCTGAGCCATGTCTTGCTGAGCGGATAGGCCAGAAGCGACGTCATTACAAGAGAAATCAGGGTCCCCCCGAAGGCGAACAGCAGGGTATAGCCGTAGGCCCGGAAGAAATGGGGGTAGGCAAGTACGGTGCGATAGGCTTCCGTGTTGAAACCCACCGGCCACAGAAATACATGGCTGTTGGTGATGGCGGCGCCAGAGGAGAAGGACATGGCAAAAACATACAGAAAAGGCGTGACAGAGCAGATCACGCAGAGGGTCATGACCAGTGCCGTCAAACAGTCGAGGACGGGTTCACGTCTCCGGATCCCCTTTGAAACCCCTGCTTTTTTCATTGTCCGGATGCCTCCTCCTGCTGTTTTCAGATCAACGCGGCTTATGCGAGAAGCCTCGCGCTCCGAAGGATCAATATATGCCGCTTCCGGTCAGCCGTCTTGCGATCCGGTTGGCGCCGGTAACCAGAACCAGGCCAATCGTTCCGTTGAACAGGCCCACGGCGGTTCCCAGAGAATACTGGGGCGTACTGGCACCCAGCGACAGGCGGTAGACATAGGTGTCAATGATATCCGAGGCGGCCATGTTTGTCGGCGTCTGCATCAGCAGGACCTTTTCATATCCAAGCGACATCAGATTTCCGATATTCAGGATGAGCATCACCATGATGGTGGGCAGAATAGACGGGATCGTGATATAGAAGATCTGCTGGAAACGGCTGGCGCCGTCCATGTACGCCGCTTCGTACAGATCCTTTTCGATGCCCGCGATGGCGGACAGATAGATGATCGCCGTCCATCCGGTATACTGCCACATATCCGTCAGGATATAAAGTGGACGGAAAAAAGCCGGTTCGTTGAGATAGTATATGCGGGGCAGCCCGAGCACCTGACTCAGCAGTCGGTTGACCGCCCCGGTCGACGGCGAGAGCATCTGGCTGAGTATGGAAATGACGACGACTGTGGAGATGAAGCGGGGCATATAGCTGACCGTCTGTATAAAGCGCCGGGCTTTCACACTGGTTAGTTCGTTGAAAAGAACGGCAAAGATGATGGGAAAGGGGAAGTTGACGGCCAGGTTTTCAACACTGATGATGAGCGTGTTGCGAAACGCCTGCCAGAATCCCTCCTGCCCCATAAACTGCTGGAAATACCGAAGCGGCGGCTGCGCCCAGCTGACGCCATAGGGACCGGTCAGGGGTTTGAAGCGGCGGAAGGCCAGTATATTCCCCAGCATCGGCACATACTTGAACAGCAGAAAATAACAGACAGGCACCAGCATGATGGCATAAAGCTGCCAATAACGCCCCATGTATTTCCTGAACGACGTTCTGACGGTCCGCGTATCCCGCGGATCCCTGCTGGTCCTGTTCATGGAAGTGTCCTTTCTGGCGATATCCGGGGAAGAAGCCTTCCGGAATACGGATCACTGATACCGGCTGAACTGATTGAAAAGCGCCAGATATTCGTCCATGCCCTTGTCCTTCATCTCCTGCACATAGGTGTCCCAGTCCGCGTCAATGTCCCTGGTTCCCCGGATAAAGGCGTCGTTCCAGACAGCATAGGCATCCCCCAGAGCGCCCTGAAGCAGCGTGGTATCCTCGGCGGTCAGATCGTCAAAAGCCGGCGCGGCCGGTACATACTGCATGGCCTGATCCATGGCGGCGACCTCAGTATTCACCGCGGCAAAATCGCTTTTGTTTTTGAACATCTCCAATGCGCTGCGGAACACACACTGGGTGCCGCCGCAGCCGCAGCCATAGGCATTCTGCATATATTTGGTGATCCCCTCCGGGGCGTTCAGGATGTCGTCGCTGAATACAACCTGATCGCCGTCCATGGTATAGGTTTTGCCCTCCAGGCCGAGACTCCAGACCATGTAGGCATCCTCCGAGAAGAGTATCTCATCGATCTTGCGCACAACCTGCTCGAAATCTTCGCGCTGGGTCGTCTTGACAGGGAAGATGATTCCGTTCATCAGGCGGGCCTTGGGCATATGATGCGCGCCGGAAGGCCCCGTGAGCGGCGGATACAGTGCAAGGCGGAAGCCCTCGATCTCGCTCGCCTGTTCCCAGCCGCCGATCTGGTCGTAGAACGCGTATACAGCCATGGATGCGCCGGTGGCCAGTTTGAGTGTGGTGGATGCGTCGTCCTGGGTCATCTCCGGGTCCAGCAGGCCCTCCGCGTAAAGCCTGTGCAGGAAGGTGATATAGTCCCTGTACTGCCGGCTGATGGCGCCGGCAAAATAAGCCCTGTTCTCATAGTCCCAGCTCAGAACCTGGCTGGATGTCGAGTTGTATGTGCCCAGACTGAGCCCCCAGGAGGGCATCGTCATGCGCTCAAGAAAGCCGACATCGTAGATGGTGGTCAGCGGATAGGAATCGGGATAGTCTTCCTTATAGGCCTTCAGAATCGCGTAGAGATCATCGAAATTCCCGGGCGCTTCAAAGCCCTTGGCCTCAAGATAATCCTGGCGAAGGATCAGGCCGCCGTCGTAGACGGGAATATCATACATGGCCGGCATGTAATACAGGCGCCCGTCGCTCATCCTGCATGTTTCCAGTTCTTCCTCAAGGCCGAACTCAGCCACCCGGGCGTTGAAGTTCGGTGTCCAGTCCGGATTGTCCGAAATCGCATAAATGGCACCGTTGAGCGCCAGAGAGGCGATGCCGCCGCTGGTTTTCTGGCTGAATATGACGTCAGGGGTATCGTCGCCCTGGCTTGTCAGCACATTGTTGACCTTGGTACCGTAATCGCTGAACGGAACCGGTTCGATCTCCAAATCGACGTTGTATGTCTCCTCAATGTAAGTGAGCGCCAGCCAGTCGTCCCGAAAAGGATAGGTGGGATTATCGTTGTAATAGATCGAGATCTTCAGAGGGGCCCCGCCCTCGGCATGTGCCGCGCCGCAGATCACAAACAGCAGCGCAAGGGTCAGCAGAAGCGATAACGTTCTTTTCATGTTCTTTCTTTTCTCCTTTCATCGATATCTCCGACGATCGGGCAGATCTCAACCGCCTCGGGCACTATTATAAGTATAAGTTCACAGACTTGAAATGTCAATATAATGCACTAATACTCAATGGTATTATCTATATGAAAGCCCTGCCACTCCTCGTTATGCAAAAGGCTTCTAACCAAGAAGACCAGAGCGAGAAGTGACGCTTAATCTCTTCAACAGAAAGCCTCAATCATGTCACTCCCAGAGCATTCCCCCCATGGTATACTAACAATCACCACGTTTGAGGGGGCAAGGTCATGATCAGCTACAGCCCTATCAGAGCCCATACAGTAAACCACAGTTTAGTCCTCTTTTCTCGGCGGCAATTCTCCTCCGTGGCAGTAGCCATAGTACCAGCATTCGTAAGGGTTGAGGCATTGCTCACCCAGTTCAATCACGATTTCATCAGGCTCCTTCTGCCGCCGATTTAAATCCCAGATATGGTCGTTGATCCAGTTGTAGTAGCCCTTAGCCTGCGCAGTTACGTCCACCGGGACAAATGGTTTTTCTTCATCCGGGCCATGGATGACAATAAACACCTTGCCGATTTTCACCTTGCAGCGCGTAAGGATGTAATACTGGAATCCTGCGTCTTTGATGAACTGCTCCGAAACTGCCGGGGAGTTTTTGACTTCGTAGAAATCATATCCCGTTTCCGTCTTTCGGAGAATATCGACAGCACAGTAGTTGTTGTAGTTGCTGAAGGCTGCCTCACAGATGACCCCAACGCCTCGTTCCATGGCATTCTGCGTGTTGGCGAGCATGGCCTTTTTGTCCGGGATAGTTGTACCGGGGCGATAGACCGTCATCTCTTCATAGGGGCCGAACATCCCCATTGCAAGATCACCAAAGTCATTGCCGGCGTCAAGCCGTGCCTGAATCTCTGGCGGAATGACCTTTAGACTGGGTTTGTGCTTATCAAGCCATAGCATTTTGGGGCATTGCATCCCGCGCATAAAACTTGTTTTCGTGAGTGCCATTACAGTATCCCTACGGTTCCAGATAATTGACGGCTTTTCCGGTTGCGGCAGCGTACTCGATTTCCGAGCGGGTACTGGAGCCTATGTAGCCTCCGACGTTGATGACAAAGATTTCATCGGCCATGTCGATCTTCCTCTTGTGCATATCATCGAGCATTTCCTTCGTCCCCTCCGTCCAGACCTCATCGTCCCTGGAGTGACCGAACAGGCCGACGCTGATCACGATGTTGCCCTCCAGCGTCAGGCGCTTCTGTGTTTCCATAGAAGCATCCTTGAAACGGGTGCTGCCGCAAAGGGTGATGATCTTATACTTTCCGACCATATTATTCTTCCGCCTTTCAGAGCATGGAGCGCACCTCCATCAGCGCAAAGCCGAGAATGTTCTGCCCGCGCCATTTGCTGGCGTCGAATCGCTCGTCTTCATTGAGCCGTATGCCGCAGGCCCAGATGGTATCGCTGTGCGCACACTCTACCAGCCAGGCATCCCCTGTATCCAGCAGCTTCTTTTTCAGATCATCGTTTTGCGAGAATTTTGCAAGCAGTCCACGCACGACCACAAGCTGACGCCGACCTGCCCAGACACCCCCGATATAGCCCTTTGCCTTTCGCCCGATGGCCTGCTGTGCCTCGGTGTCATTCGTAGCGAGAACGGCCTTGGCGGATGCTGTGTCGCCGAAGAGCACACACTTCTGATACATGATGTATTGCTCGGCGGAGGAGTAGTGTACGCCGTCAAGATCGAAAGGAGAGGGATACCAGTTACTCAGATACCCATGCGGTTCAGAAGGCAAGTGGAAGAATAGGGTCGTTTATTGTAGCCATTCTTCTCATAGATAGAAATCTTAAGTTCCCATCGCAAAAGACATCCTCAATTGTTTGCATCGTTGAATCAGAAGATATTTTGAGCATGACATCTACCCTCACCTTTACCGATCCGGAATCCGCCATGATGCCTGCCAAGGAAGGCGGTATCAAGGCCTGTTATAACGTACAGACTGCCGTGGATGCGAAAAGCCATATGGTGGCCGATTTCCATGTTACC
>CADBCY010000011.1 GCA_902793325.1 uncultured Eubacteriales bacterium | reverse complement strand
CCTCTTTTGCTGCCCATTTTCGTTCCTTCCCTTGGATTCATCCCATAATGAAGAGGCTGCCTCAATATGACCTCTTCAAGTCATTTTGAGACAGCCCCTGTATTCGTTGGGATCAGTCGCGGTTGAGCAGGGTCTTTTCGGTCTCCACGTCGAAGAAGTGCAGGCGGTTGACGTCGAAGCCGACCTTGATCTTGTCGCCGCCACGGGAGGTGGTGCGGGGGTCGACGCGGGCGACGAAGTTCTCGTCCTTGCCGCTGGTCTTGAGATACAGGTAGGTCTCGGAGCCCATCAGCTCGATCAGCTCGACATCCACGTCGATGCAGGCTTCGGGATAGGTGGAGGTGAACACGGCGTCGTCGGAGATGTTCTCGGGACGGATGCCCAGGTACACTTCCTTGCCGATGTAATCGCCGTTCATCAGCTTCAGCTTGCCCTCGGGCACCTTGATGCTGTTGTTGCCGAACTTGGCGTACACGCCGTCGCCTTCCTTGACGAGCTTCACGCGGAAGATGTTCATCTGCGGCATGCCGATGAAGCCGGCGACGAACAGGTTGGCGGGATAGTCGTAGAGGTTCTGGGGGCTGTCCACCTGCTGGATCAGGCCGTCCTTCATGACCACGATGCGGGTGCCCATCGTCATGGCCTCGGTCTGGTCGTGGGTGACGTAGATGAAGGTGGTCTGCAGGCGCTGGTGCAGCTTCGTGATCTCGGAGCGCATCTGCACGCGCAGCTTGGCGTCCAGGTTGGACAGGGGCTCGTCCATCAGGAAGACCTTCGGCTCACGCACGATGGCGCGGCCCAGGGCGACGCGCTGGCGCTGGCCGCCGGACAGCGCGGCGGGCTTGCGGTTCAGCAGCGCCTCGATGCTCAGGATCTTGGCGGCTTCCTTCACGCGCTTGTCGATCTGGTCCTTGGGCATCTTGCGAAGCTTCAGACCAAAGGCCATGTTGTTGTACACGGTCATATGCGGATAGAGGGCGTAGCTCTGGAACACCATGGCGATGTCGCGATCCTTCGGGGGAATGTGGTTGACGACCTTGTCGTCGATGCGCAGCTCGCCCTTGGAGATGTCCTCCAGGCCGGCGACCATGCGCAGGGTGGTGGATTTGCCGCAGCCGGAGGGGCCGACCAGCACGATGAATTCCTTGTCTTCGATCTCCAGGTTGAAATCGCTGACCGCGGTCACATCGCCGGGATAGATCTTGTAGATGTGTTTAAGAGACAGACTTGCCATGGTGTATTCCTCCCTGTGATTTATTTGATGGGTTTATTATAGCAGATTGTGAGGAAAATGTGAATTGATCGTTTTCACAAAAAGAATCGGGGGCATTGGTGAGGGTTGACAGGGCTGACAAAAAAGCCGGAATCCGTTGCGGCAAATTGTCCATGGTCGCGTAACAGGCACAAAACAGGAACGGGAGGGACGGATGCGTCCACTCCCGTTCGGGCATTCCCGGGAACAAAAGGCGTCACCTGTTCGTCTTTTGTCCGTAGTAGGCGTTGGGGCCGTGCTTGCGCAGGAAGTGCTTGTCGGACACGTGCTGCGGCAGCTCGCCCAGGCCCGGCGTCAGGCTCAGCGACCACATGCCCATCTTGGCCAGCTCCTCCAGCACTACGGCGTTGTGGACGGAATCCATGCCGCTCTTGCCCCAGGTGAAGGGGCCGTGGCCGCGGGTGAGTATGGCGGGGGTGTACATGGGGTTGCGGCCCTCGAAGGCCTCGATGATGACCTTGCCGGTGTTGGCTTCGTAGGCTTCCTCGGTCTCCTCGGGGGTCAGGAAGCGGGAAATCGGGATGTCGCCCCGGAAGTAGTCGGCGTGGGTGGTGCCGAAGCAGGGAATGGCGCGGCCCGCCTGCGCCCAGGCGGTGGCATAGGGGGAATGGGTATGGGTCACGCCGCCGACCTCCGCGAACGCGCGGTACAGCGCCAGGTGCGTGGGCGCGTCGGAGGAGGGGTTCAGGCTGCCCTCCACGGTCTTCCCGGTCTCCAGGTCCATGACCACGATCATGTCCGCGGTCAGGTCGTCGTAGGGCACGCCGCTGGGCTTGATGGCGACCACGCCCTTCGCCCGGTCGATCTCGGAGACGTTGCCCCAGGTGTAGATGACGAGGTTGCGGCGCCAGAGCTCCATGTTGGCCTCGTAGACCCTTTCCTTCAACTGCTTCATGCGTATTCCTCCTGTCTTGCGCGGGATGCGCGCGTCAGTATGATTATAGCATCCTTTTGCGCGGCGCGCAACCGCCTCCGCGGCTTGTGCAAAATTTTAGATAAATGCGCGGAAAAGTCATTTGCTTTTGTGGGGTTTTGTATTATAATAAAAGTTGGGATTCTGTTCCCGCAGATCGACGGACCGGAGAGGGGAGGCTGACGACATGGTGCAACTGAGGGAGTTTTTGTTTTCCATCGGCGCGCTGTTCACCAACCTCTTCCAGCATCCCGACTGGCACAATATCGTGGACGTGGCCATACTCACCGTCCTCATCTATAACGTCATCAAGCTCCTGATGAACACCCGCTCGAACTCCCTGTTGAAGGGCATCGCGCTGTTGCTGGTGATGGCCTGGGCGTGCAGCGCGCTGCGCTTCAGCGCCGTGAGCTGGCTGCTGAACCAGTTGATCAGCATGGGCCTGATCGTGCTGGTGATCCTGTTCCAGCCGGAATTCAGGCGCGGCCTGGACCAACTCGGGCGCTCGCGCTTCGTGCGGCGGGTGTTCGGCGTGCCGAACCGCAGGACCGCGGAGCGGGTGGACGAGCCGGTGACGGAGATCGTCAGGGCCATGGGCGACATGGCGAGGAAGCGCATCGGCGCGCTGATCGTCGTCGAGCGCAACACCGGGCTTGGGGACATCATCGAATCCGGCACCGTGGTCGACGCGGAGATCTCCGCGCCGCTCATCGAGAACATCTTCGAGCCGAACACGCCCCTGCACGACGGCGCCATGATCGTGAGCGGGCTGCGCATCAACGCGGCGGCGTGCATACTGCCGCTGTCCGAAAACCCCACCATCAGCCGCGATTTGGGCACCCGCCATCGCGCCGCCATCGGCATCACGGAGAGCACCGACGCCGTGGCGCTGATCGTATCGGAGGAGACGGGCATCATCTCCATGGCGCGGGAGGGCAAGCTGACCCGCCACCTGGACGAGCGCTCGCTGACCATACTGCTCACGGAACTGTTCACGCCCGACCGGAACATGGTTACCTGGCTGGGCACGCTTCGCAGGGAGGAGGCGCCGCAGGATGAAGAATAGCCTTCGAAATGCGATCCGGCGCCTCAGGGAGAAATCCGGCGACCGGCAGGGCCACTGGCTCCTGCGCTGGCTGTGGGGCCTGGTGAGCCACAACCTGTGGCTGAAGCTGCTCTCGCTGCTGCTGGCGATCCTGCTGTGGAACTACGTCATCAGCACCAACACCTCCATCACGCGGCCCAAGATACTCTACGGACTGACGGGCTACGTCAGCGGCCAGACGACGCTGAATTCGAACGGCCTCGCGCTGCTGGAGGACCCCGAAACGGCGCTCTCCGGCATCTCCGTGACGGTGGAGGCGCCCCAGGCCAACTACTCGAGGGTGTCCTCGGACAACGTGCAGGTGACGCTGGACCTGTCCACCGTGCGCGCCGCGGGGACGCAGGAGGTGCGCCTGCGGGCCAACAGCGCCTACGGCCGGGTGACCGGCATCGTGCCCGCATCGGTGACGCTGACCTTCGAGCAGCTCGACTCGCGCTCGGTGCCGGTGAACTGCCAGATCGTCGGCGATAACGACGACGATTACTGGTACAACATCGCCCGCGTGAACCCCTCGGTGATCACCGTGTCCGGCGCGGCCTCCGCGGTGCGCAGCATCGCCTCGGCCTGCGTCTACGTGGACGTGACGGACGTGGAGAGCGCCACGGTGACGGCGCTGCCCTACGTGCTGCTCAACGGCTCGGGCGAGGAGATCGCCATGGGCATGCTGAACCGCTCCACCTCGTCCATCTCCATCAGTCTCGAAGCCTACCCGAGCCGCGACATTCCCGTCGCGAACGACGCGGAGAGCGTGCTCACCGGCAAGCCCGCGGAGGGCTACGAGGTCACGGCGGTATCCATCCAGCCGGAGAGCATCCAGGTGGCCGCGGACAGCGAGCTGCTGGACAGCGTGGATCACCTGAACATCGAGCCCGTGTCCGTCGAGGGCATGGCGCAGAGCTTCAGCGCGAAGGCCGCGCTCACGCTGCTGTCCGACTTCCGCTACGTATCCAACGAAGAGGTCTACGTCAACGTGACCATCGAGAAGGAGAAGCAGCGCGAGGACGCGAGGAACGTGTCGGTGGACGTCGTGGGGCTGGAGAATGGCGCGACCGCGAGGCACGGTTCGCCCTCGGTGGTGCTCGTCGGGACATCCGAAGCCATCTCCGCTGCGCAGACGCGGGGCGTTCGCCTGACGGCCGACGTCAGCGGGCTGACGGAGGGCACCTACCAGCTCGCGCCGACCTGGGACGAGGAAGCCTATCCCGACCTGACGCTGGAGGTCGGGGCGCTGGAGATTACGATTACGGAGCCCGCCGGGGAATAAGCCCCGCGGGTATGCATAGAGGCGGGCGCGTCGCCGCGCCTGCGGGAGGTCTGTACCTATGACATTGAGCAGTTTTTCCAATTCCTTCGTCAGCGTCATGCTCAGCTGGCTGAAGGGCGTGGCGAGCTGGGTCCTGCGCCTGTTCAACCTTGCGGGCAGCACGGGCGTGTCGCCGCTGCTGTGGCTCTCCCAGAACTGGGCGAAGCTCCTGGCGCTGTTCCTGTTCATCGGCATCGCCGTGGACATCGTGGTCTGGCTGGTGCGCTGGCGCCCGTACTGGGTGTGGTTCCGAAAGGAGCGCGTCATCGTCAACGATGAGAAGTTCTTCGCCGGCGGCAGGATCGACCACCAGCGCTTCACCGAGGACGACGACATCATCGAGGACGACTGGTCCGAGCGCGATTTCGTCGTGGCCAGCAGCGTGGCGCAGCGGCCCGAGCACCGCCCGAGGCCCGCGCGCAGGGTGGAGGAAAAGCCCCGCCGCGGCCGCTCCGAGGAGACGCGCGTGCCCGCCCGCGGCGCGAAGGCCGCGCGCAAGCGCCGCACGGCCATCGGCACCATCGTGAAGCGCAGGGAGGACGAGGAGCGAATCGTCGAACCGGTCGGCATGGACGAGCCCCTGGACGGCGGCCTGTTCGGCGTGGATGCCGGCGTCGCGGACTCCTACGAGGACGAGGTCTTCAATGTCAACAGCCTGCCGGACCCCGCGCGCTACGGCGAGGACGACGGCGAGGTGGAGAGCCTGTTCTCCTTCGAGGATGAAAAGGACGAGTGATCCCTCACGTTCTGGAGGTTAAGCGCATGAAGAAGCGCATCCTGTGCTACGGCGATTCCAACACCTACGGCTACATTCCCACCGGCGGGCGCTACGACGAGCACACCCGCTGGCCCATGCGCCTCGGCGAGCTGCTGGGGGAGGGCTACGCCGTGGTGGAGGAGGGCTTCAACGGCCGCACCTGCGTCATGGACGACCCTACCGAGGGCGGGTACAAGAGCGGCGTGGCGCTGCTGCCGCCCATACTGATGAGCCACAACCCGCTGGACGCGGTGCTGATTATGCTGGGCAGCAACGATACCAAGCGCCGCTTCGGCCTGACGCCGATGACCATTGGCCAGGGCATGATGCAACTGGCGCGCACGGCGAAGCTGTTCGCCGTCAACGAGGCCGGCAAGCCCGCGAAGATCGTGATTGTCGCGCCGCCGACCATCCTCGGGAACCTGATGCAGACCCGGCACGCCGAGTGCTTCGGCGAGCAGGCCATCGCGGTGTCCAGGGGGCTGCCGCGGGAATTCCGCCGCATCTCGAAGCTCATGCGCTGCGATTTCTTCGACGCCTCGCCCTACGCGGAGGTCTCGCCGCTGGACGCGGTGCACATGACCGCCGAAGGCCACCTGCGCCTGGCGGAGGCCATGGCGGAGAAGGTCCGGTCGCTGCTGGAGTAGGGCCGGGATTTAACAGAAGTTTTCCTTGCATGCCGACGCCGGCAATGCTATAATAATTCGGTAAGCAGAAGCGCCCGCTTCTCACCCTGCGGCTCACGCTGTTGTGGTTTCTGAGGTTCAGAAGGGTCCCGTCCGGGGCTTGATTGGAGCGGCGCGATGCGCTGCTCCAATTTTCATTCGACAAACAGGATTAGGAGGTGCTCGGTATTAACGATCTCATGATTAACGAGGAGATTCGCGATCGCGAGGTGCGTGTCGTGGATCAGAACGGCGAACAGCTGGGCGTCATGTCCAGCAGGGATGCGCTGGCCCTGGCCGAGGAGCGTCAGCTTGACCTGGTCAAGATCGCGCCGCAAGCCCGTCCACCGGTCTGCAAGCTCATGGACTATGGCAAGTACCGCTTTGAGCAGTCCAAGAAGGAGCGCGAATTCCGCAAGAATCAGAAGGTCATTACCGTGAAGGAAGTCCGCCTGTCCGCCACCATCGAGGACCACGACGTGGACGTGAAGTTCAAGAACGCCGTGAAGTTCCTGAAGGATGGCAATAAGGTGAAGGTGACGATCCGCTTCCGCGGGCGTCAGATTACACACTCCGAAATCGGCCGTCAGATCATGATGGAGTTTGCCGAGAGGATCAAGGACTACGGCACTGTTGAAAAGGCTCCCGCCATCGAGGGCCGCAGCATGTCCATGTTCATTACACCGAAGGCTTCCGACTGAGGCAGCCTCGATCGACGAGAGGAGGAAAACCCCATGCCCAAGCAGAAAACCCATAAGGGCGCCGCAAAGCGTTTTAACCTCACCAAGACCGGCAAGGTCAAGCGCGCTCAGGCCTTCAAGCGTCATATCCTGACCAAGAAGCCCACCAAGCGCACCCGTAACCTTCGCAAGGCGGCCTATCTGACCACCACCGAAGGCAAGACCATGAAGAAACTGATTCCGTACAAGTAAGGAGGCGAACCAACAATGGCAAGGATTAAGCGTGCTGTAAACGCACAGAAGAAAAAGCGCAAGATTATGAAGCTCGCCAAGGGCTACTTTGGCGCAAAGAGCAAGCAGTACCGTGCAGCCAGCGAACAGGTCCGCCGTTCCCTGCGCTACGCCTACATCGGCCGCAAGCAGAAGAAGCGCGACTTCCGTCGCCTGTGGATCGCCCGCATCAACGCGGCGGCCCGCATCAACGGCCTGAGCTATTCCCGCCTGATGAACGGCCTGAAGGTCGCCAACATCGACATCAACCGCAAGGTGCTGTCCGAGCTGGCCATCTCCGAGCCCGCCGCGTTCGCGGCCCTGGCCGAGCAGGCCAAGAAGGCGCTGGAGAAGTAATCCTCGTCCTGCGGGCAAAAAGCGTCGAACCCCATCGCCGGGGTTCGACGCTTTTATTCGCCGGATCGGTTACGCCGTGCTTCGGATCACGCGCGGCTCTCGCGGAGGATGGCGTTCAGCAGGGCCACCGTGACCGGCACGCCGCCCTTCTTGCCGCGCACCACGATGGAGGTGAGGTCGCTCTCCACCAGGCGCTCCTTGAGCTGCAGCACGCTGGCAAAGCCGGACGGAGCGGCCAGCACGCACACGTCGCTCATGGGCTCGTGCTGGCGGCGGTTGAGGATGCGGTTGATGGCCGCCGGCGCGCTGCCCACCACCATCAGCTTGGGGCCGGGCAGCGCGAGGCCCACGTCCACGGCGACCTCCGCGCGCGTCACCCTGCGCTGTACCGCCAGGGAGACCACCTGCGGATCGTCGATGAAGCACTGGATCGTGGCGCCCTTGTCGCCCAGCAGGCCGGCGTCGATGTCGTTGGCGATCAGCGTCGTGTCGGTGATGATGGTGCCGCCCGTCTCCAGCAGGCGCTTCACGTGGGTCAGGGCTGTCGGGCCGAAGTAGACGTTCTTGCTCAGCGACGGGTCGTGGGTTTCGGTTTCGACGGCCCGTAGGATGCCCTCCATTTCAGGGGTCATATAGGGGATACCTGTGCGGTGCCTGCCTTCACCGCCCGGCGCTTTTTTGAACAACGCTCGACACTCCGTTTCTCTATGAAAACAAAACATGTAATCATGAATAATGCTGCATCCAATAATATACAACGTGGAGCGTGTTTCGTCAAGGCACATGAATAATTTATTTCGTTAACAATTGTGATAGAATTTCATGTAACCATTTGTGACATCTCGATGTGCCCGCACAGGGTGACAATCATCGCACTCCCTGCGCTTTTCAAGCGCCTGAAACCGCCGCACAAGCAAGAGAGAACCGCCCCGCCATGGAGCGATTATCTCTTTCAAAATGATACTACAAAAGGCCCCAACTTTAAAGGCACAACTTTTGGAGATATTAAGCAGTTTTTTACTGCTGGAAAGGGGGAGAGTCCCAACTTATACACAACTTTGATTGTCGATGAATAAGATAGAGGAGCAACCCCCGTTCGGAGTCACTCCCCAAAACCCTTGATATACCGCGGTTTCTACTTCCCGAAATACCGCTTCAGCTGCCCGCGAAGGATTTGCCATGCCTGGCTTATGCTTAGAGGTGCCAATAATGATTCGAACTAAAGGTGAAGTACAGCATCACAATGAAACCAATCCCAGCCGTTAATGCAGAGATGATTAGCCATAGTAGCAAGCTGTGTCCTTTAGCACTACGAACATCAATGGTAATCCTTCTCCTAGCCATTATAAGCTATCCTTACTTCCCAAAATACCGCTTCAGCAGCCCCGCAAAGGCCTTGCCGTGCCTGGCTTCGTCGCGGGCCATCTCGTGGACGGTGTCGTGGATGGCGTCCAGGTTCAGGGCCTTGGCGCGCTTGGCGAGGTCGGTCTTGCCGGCGGTGGCGCCGTTCTCGGCCTCCACGCGCATCTTCAGGTTCTTCTCGGTGCTGTCGGTCAGCACCTCGCCCAGCAGCTCGGCGAACTTGGCGGCGTGCTCGGCTTCCTCAAACGCGGCGGTCTTCCAGTACTCGCCGATCTCCGGATAACCCTCGCGATAAGCCACGCGGCTCATGGCCAGGTACATGCCCACCTCGCTGCACTCGCCGTTGAAGTTGGCGCGCAGATCGGCGATGATGTCCTCGGGCGCGCCCTGGGCCACGCCCACCACGTGCTCGGCCGCCCAGGACATTTCCTCGGACTGCTCGATGAACTTGCTGGCGGGAGCCTTGCAGACGGGGCAGAACTCGGGGGCGGCGTCGCCTTCATACACGTAACCGCAGACGGAACAGACGAACTTCTTCATGGAATCATACCTCCTGTAATGTGTCGGTCGCAATCCTACAACTGCTGCCTCTATTATATACCATTGTCCGGCGTTTGTGAATCACCGGCAGGGTATATTTTCAAAATTATTTCTCCGCCTCACCGAACAGCGGCGGGGCGAACTTTTCCATGTGCAGGCGGGCATTGATGTAACCGCGGAACAGCCGCGCGGCCTCGGGCCACTCGGGCCGGTCGTTGACCATTGTAAATTTGTCGAAATCGGTGCGGGGCAGCTTCATGATGATCCGCCGCGCGCCGTTTGAGATGTGCGGGGCGGGGGAGCGGCACTCCAGGCACACCGCGCCGTCCCGCCAGGCGTCGAAGCGCGCGTCGCCGTCGATGGGCTTCCCGCACAGCATGCAGGCGTCCATGCGCGGGGACATGCCGTTCTGCGCCATCAGGTGCATCTCGAAAGCCATGGTCACCAGCGCCGGCGGCAGCTCGCCGTAGCTCAGGTACGCCAGCGCGCGCAGCGTCGTGAGGAACAGCCGCGGCATGGGGGCGTCCGGCAGCAGCACCGCGTCCAGCAGCTTCAGCCAGTACGCGCCGTGCAGCAGCCTGTCGTAATCCGCGCGCAGGTCGAAGTAGCTCTCGGAAATCTGGCACTGCTCCAGCGTGAAGCGCTCGCGGTTCCGGTAGAGCTGGAACTCCCCGCTGGTGAAGGGCTCCACGGCGTTGAGCAGCGGGGATTTCGGCCTTCTGCAGCCCCGGGCGATGGCGTCGATGCGCCCGTATTCCGGGGAAAACAGCGTGACCATGCGGTCGTAGTCCGAGTAATCGGCGCGGCGGACGACCAGCGCGGGGGTGCTGAAGGAGGACATATCAGTCGTTGTCCTCGTAGCCCAGCGCGCGCAGGTCGCCGGCCCGGTTGCGCCAGTCCTCCCGGATCTTCACCCACAGCTTGAGCATCACCTTCGTGCCCAGCAGGTTTTCGATGTCCGCGCGCGCCTCGCTGCCGATGGTCCGGAGCATCGCGCCCTGCTTGCCGATGATGATGGACTTGTGGCTGGCGCGCTCGCAGTACACGTTGGCGTGGATCTCGGTGAGGCCGTCGCTGACCTTCTTGATCTGCAGCATTTCCACGCCGATGCCGTGGGGGATCTCGTCGCGCAGGTGGAGCAGCGCCTTTTCGCGGATGATCTCCGCGATGAGCACGCGCTCGGGCTGGTCCGTGATCATGTCGTCGGGGAAGTACTTGGGGCCCTCCGGCATGGCGTCGATGAGCAGCCGGAGCAGCACGTCCACGTTCTCGCCGGTGCGCGCGGAGCAGGACACGATCTGGTCGAAGCCGATGTCGTTCAACTGCGCGAGCTGGGGCATCAGCTTCTCCTTGGTGACGATGTCGATTTTGTTGACCGCCAGGAACCTGGGGCAGCTCATGGCGGCGATGTCCTGCATCACGGCCATGTCGCCCGCGCCGATGTGCTGGCCGTCCACCACGCAGAGCACGGCGTCCACGCCCTCGCGGGCGTCGCGTGCGCTCTTCATCATGTACTCGCCCAGCCGCGTGCGCGGCTTGTGCAGGCCGGGGGTGTCCACGAACACGATCTGCCAGTCCTCGTGCGTGGCGACGCCCAGCAGCTTCGAGCGCGTGGTCTGCGGGTGGTTGGAGACGATGGCGACCTTGTCGCCGATAAAGCGGTTCATCAGGCTGGATTTGCCTACGTTGGGTCGGCCAAGTATGGCGACGAAGCCGGAGCGGAATCTGGATTCAGGCACTGGTGGTTCCTCCGTTGGCAGCGGTCGGTCGAAGCGCCGACGCGCCATGATGTCGTTTTCAGTCGGTATGGATCAGGACGGGGTTTACCCGACGGTCACGCCGAGGTCTTCGGGGCTGAAGCTTTCGGGCAGGAGCTCGCCCAGGGTGCGGACCACGTAGCCCTTGCCGAATTCGCCCACGATGACCGGCATGTCCAGGTCGGAGAACTCGCGCAGCACCTGGCGGCAGATGCCGCAGGGCCAGGCGACGGCGCTGGAGCCGACGACCGCGATGGCCCTGAACCGCCGCGCGCCGTGCACGATGGCGTTGGCTGTGGCGCAGCGCTCGGCGCAGATGCTCGCGCCGTAGGAAGCGTTTTCGAAGTTGCAGCCCTGGAAGGTGCGGCCGTCCTCCGCGAGGATACAGGCGCCGACCTGGAACTTCGAGTAGGGACAATAGGCCTTCTGCATGGCTTCGCAGGCCAGCTCGAACAGTGCGTCGTAGGAGATGCCGCCCTCCTGCCGCGTGATGCCCAGGCGGTCCAGCGCCTTTTCTTCCCTGTCGCGCATGATGATCTTTTCCTCCTCGTTCATGTGGTCGTAGCCCATCAGGTGAAAGGCGGAGTGGGCGGTCAGGTAGCTCAGCTCCCGGGTGAGGGAGTGGCCGTATTCCGCCGCCTGCCGCCGCGCGCGCTCCAGGTTGATCACGCAGTCGCCCAGGTTCACGCGGCCAAGATAGGGGTCGTATTCCCGGCGCAGCCGCTTCGGGCAGTCGCGCGCCGTCTTGCCCGCCGGATAGGACACGGTCGGGAAGGAGAGCACGTCGGTGGGCCGGTCGATGTTCCGCATCTCCCGGTTGAGCGCGCGGATGGCGTCGTCGTCGACGATGCGCACCGCGAAGCCCGCGCCTTCGATGCCTTCCTCCGCGAAGCAGGCGTCCGCCACGCGGTTCAGGAGCGTTTCAAGATTGGATAACGCTGCCGGGACGGGGATCTCCCACTGGAGCTCAATGGCCATGGTCGGCCTCCTCTCCGCCCTCCGGCGCGGGCTGCGGCTCCGCTTCCTTCGGCGGCTCCGCGGCGGGCTTGGGCGCTTCCTGCGCGGGCTCGGCCGGGGCCTGCTCCGCGCGCGGCGGCACCACGATGTCGGGGTACTCGATGCGCTCGTGGAACACGCCGGTCAGCACCGTGGAGAACGCCCCGCAGATCTTCTCGAGGTCGCTGAACGTGAGGTTGGATTCGTCCAACTGCCCGTCGTCCAGCTTGCCGCGCACGAGCTTGCGGATCAGCGCGTCGACCTTCTCGGGCGAGGGATTGGGAATGCTGCGCGTGGCGGCCTCGATGGTATCCGCGAGCATGACGCAGGCGGCTTCCTTGGTGCGCGGGCGCGGGCCTTCGTAGCGGAAGGCGCTCACGTCCACCTGATCGGCGCCGTAGAGCTTCACGGCCTTGTCGTAGAAGAACACGGTGACGCCGTCGCCGTGGTGTTGGCGGATGATCTCCAGCACCGGTTCGGGCACGCGGGCCTTCTGGGCCATCAGCGCGCCGTCGCGGGGATGGGCGGTGAGTATGGCGGCGGACACGCGGGGATCGGTGCGGTCGTGGGGGTTGTCGCCCATCTGGTTTTCGGTGAAGTAGCCGGGCCGCTTCAATTTGCCCACGTCGTGGTAATAGGCGCCCACGCGGGCCAGCAGGCCGTTCGCGCCGATGGCGTCCGCGCCGGCCTCCGCGAGGTTCGCGACGATGATGGAGTGATGGTAGGTGCCCGGCGCCTCCAGCAGGAGCCTGCGCAGCAGTTGCTGGTTGGGGTTGGACAGCTCGATGAGCTTGGCGCTGGTGGCGAGGTTGAAGATCAGCTCCAGGAGCGGCTGTATGCCGATGCAGAGCACCGCGCTCAGCAGGCCGCCGCCCGTGGCCCACAGCGCGTTGGTGAGCACCACGGCCATCTCGGAGCTGTTGACCAGGCCCACGGACAGCGTGACCAGGAAGTTGGTGACGCCCGCCAGCACGCCCGCGAGGAGCGCCGTCGTGCGCTGCTGTCGGTAGGAGAAGACCCAGAGTATGATCGGCCCGGACACCAGGCACATCACGAGCACGGAAAAGCTGGACAGCGTGAACTGCCCGCTCTGCGCGTTGGTCAGGAGGGATACCAGCACCGCCAGCCCGAGGTTCAGGAACAGCGCCACGCGCCGCCCGATCAGCAGCGCCACCAGCATGACGCCCAGCGCCACGGGCATGAGATAGGGGTTGTACAGGCTGATCGTCAGGCAGAGCGCCATCATGACGAGAAAGATGACGCACACCAGCGCGATGGTCTTCAGGTTCAGGCGCTTGCGCTCAAAGCTGTAGAGATAGAGGAACAGCGAGGCAAAGACCAGCAGCACCACCAGCGCCACGCCGCCCACCAGGTGCATGTCCAGCGTGTCTTCCTTCAACAGGCCCAGCGTGGAGAGCATCTGGTACTGCGCCTCGGTGACGCGCTCGCCCCGGCGCACGATGGCCTCGCCCTTCAGGAAGGTCTTGGGCTCCACGGCGTCCATCGCCTTCTGGCGGCTGGCCTCGGTGATCTCCGTGTCGATGAGCATGTTGGGCCGGATGCAACTGCGCATCACGTCCGTCGCCAGCGAAACCAGCGGCGCGGCGTAGCCCGAGGATGTGAGCATCCGGGAGATGCGGGACACCGCGGCGTCCTCCTGACCCTCCGGGATGGTGGAGATCAGCGCGTCGCGCACCGCCCCGGTGGCCGCGCCGAACAGCGCCTCGAGCTCGTTCGAGTCCTCCTTCATGAGGGCTTCGTACTGCTCGCGGGTGATGGACACCGGCAGCGCTTCGCTCAGCGCCTCGAGCTGCCCGTCGGTGATCTCATCGGGGGAAACTGCGTCTTCCTCCTCCCGGAGCAGTTGCAGCTCCGCGAAGCGCTCGGTCAGGTCGGCCGTCACCGACGCGGCGACGGTATCGTCCACGCCGCGGTAGCTCTCCTCCACCTGGTCGGCGGCGCGCTTGCGGTTGGCCTCGGTGGTCACGGTGTCGGTGACGTCCTTCGTGGCCAGGATGTCGATGCTCGCGGGATAGCCGACCTTGATGTCGTACTGCTCCGGCGTCATGCCGATGAGCAGCAGCGCCGTCGTGATCACGTAGGTGACGGCGACGGTCAGCAGCATCCTCAGCACTTCGGCACGGCGCGAGCCCCGCGGCTGGTTCTTCTTGTTCATGGCAGGGTCATGGCTCCTTTACGGGCGGAAGTACCGCCGCCCGCGCTCGTTGCGTTCGTTCTTCTGGGCGTTCTTCTGCGCGTGCTTCTCGTAGGCCTTCACGATGGCCTGCACCAGCTCGTGGCGCACCACGTCCCGGTGCGTCAACTGCACGATGCCGATGTCGTCCACGCCCCTGAGCACTTCCAGCGCCTCCACCAGGCCGGACTTCTTGCCCATGGGCAGGTCGATCTGCGTGACGTCGCCGGTAATGACCACCTTCGAGCCCATGCCCATGCGGGTGAGGAACATCTTCATCTGTTCGCTGGTGGTGTTCTGGGCTTCGTCGAGGATGATGAAGGCGTCGTTCAGCGTGCGCCCGCGCATGTAGGCCAGCGGGGCGACCTCCACCGCGCCGCGCTCCAGCAGCCGCTGGTAGGCGTCCACGCCCAGCATCTCGTGCAGCGCGTCGTACAGCGGGCGCAGGTAGGGGTCAACCTTCTGCGCCAGGTCGCCGGGCAGGAAGCCCAGCTTTTCGCCGGCCTCCACCGCGGGACGGGTGAGTATGATGCGCTCGATTTCCTTGTTCTTCAGCGCCACCACGGCCATGGCGATGGCGAGGTAGGTCTTGCCCGTGCCCGCCGGCCCCACGGCAAAGGTGGCGGTGTTGGCCTTGATGGCGTCCACGTACTGCTTTTGCCCCAGGGTCTTGCACTTCACCTGGCGGCCCCGGTAGGTGATGGCGATTACGTCCCGCATGATCTCGCCGATGCGCTCGGCCTTGCCCTCGCCGGCCAGCTCGATGGCATAGCGGATGCGGGTGCGGTCCACGGTCTCCCCGCGCAGCACGATCTCGTTCAGCTTCTCCAGCGTCAGCTTCGCCAGCTGCACCTTGTCCGGGTCGCCGGAGAGCGTGATCTCCCCGCCGTGGGCGAAGATGTCCACGCCCAGCTCCTGCTGGAAGAGGGGGATGTTTTCCTCATTGATGCCGAAGATGCCGATGAACTGCTCGGCCGTATCGAGATTCATGCGCGCGGTTCTGGATTGTTCGTTGCCTTCCAAGCTGTTGATCCTCCCTGGTACAGTGCGTCCCGCCCGACGGCGGTATCGGTCGTGATTTCCAAAACGGCGTGGGCGGACAGCGCCCCGTCGCCGGTGGATTCGTATTCCAGCCATTCCCGAAGAATGGCGTAGTCACCGGGGTTCTCCCGGCAGAAGCGTATGCGCGCATCCGCCTTTGCCAGGCCGGCCAGATGCGCCTTCAGCGCTGCTTCGTCGGCCTTTTCGACGCGGGTCCTGACCTCCGTACGCCGCTCCCGCAGGATCTCCACCGGCAGGAACAGCCCGCCCACGGGCAGGCGCTCGGTTTCGACGCGCTGCTCCGGGTAGTACTCGCCCTCGGCAAGGGGGATGCTCCACCGAAACAGCGACAGGCGGCTGGCGGCGGAACTGCGGCCGGTGGAGACGAGCGAAATCGTCCGCAACGGCAGCGCGGCCCGTCCCTCCACCCAGGACCGCACCATCACGTCGCCCAGGGCGGCGATGGGGCGGGTGGCGTCGCCGCGGTCGAGCTCCTCGCCGCGGATGAGCAGTTGCCCCCGTCGCACGGCGTCGCCCGCCGTGACGACGGCCCGTCCGGCCTGCACGTTGACGGACTCCACGATGCCGTCCTGCCGGGCGTAGAGGTCGCGCGCGTCGTCGAGCGCGTAGAGCTCCGGCGCGTCCAGCTCCGGCGCCGCCTCGACGAGCAGGCGCACGCCCTGTACCCGCGCGCCGACGTAGCTGTAGCCGGGGAGTCGGGCGGACAGGTCCTCCGACAGCCGCGCGGCGTCGATGTTCCGGGACGCCCCCGGGCGAACGCCCAGCGCGCCCAGCGCTTCCATTATAAGGGCCGCGTCGCCGCGCCCGGCGGCGGTTCCGGTGAAGGTCACGTCCACGCGCCAGAGCCGCCCAAGCGCGAGCAGCGCCAGCGCAAGGAATACCGCCACGCCCGCAGGCAGGGTGACCCTGCGCTTCATAAAGGCCAGCATCGCGCCGCCGCCGCGCACCCGCAGCACATCGACGGGCAGCTCGTACCGGGCGCACAGGCTTTTGAATCGCCGGGCGGCCCGCGGGCCGAGGCAGACCGTCAGGCCGTCACGCGCACGGCGCGCTTCGGCGAGGCTGATGCCGCGGCGCGACGCCTCCTGTACCAGCTTTTCCGGCAGGGCGGAGCGCACCCGCAGGCAGACATCACGCTTCATCGGAGGACGCACCCCCTTTGCAGGGCAGGTCCACCCGCCGGATGTCGCCGCGGATCACCAGCGTCCCGGGGCGGATGTCGCACAGCGTCAGGTCCCGTCCCTCCGCGCATAGGGGCCCGCGGCGCGTGTTCAGCACCACGCGGGTTTCGGAGAGCTCCAGTACGCCGGTGTGGTTCTCCACGCGCAGGCTCCGCCCGCCCACGGCGGTGACCCTGGCGCAGCCGCCGGAGAGATCCTCCGTCCATTCCAGCGCGGGCAGCCCGCGCGCGCGGCGCCTATGCTTCATGCGCATCCCTCCGCAAAGCTTTTGGTTCAGCCTATGCGGGGAGGCGCGGTTTCATCCATACTTGCGGAACCGAATAAATAACCAATATTATTATACACGAAACCGCCTGCAAAATGCAAGCCGAACGCGCGTTAATGCTTTATTTTCCGCCAAAAGTGCCGGTTTTACGCGGAATTTCAGCGGCAGGGGTTGAAAAAAGGCATAAATGTGATATAATCAGGGTGATATTTTGAATGCACGGCGCGCGGCGGCGGGCCGTCCGGAGGTGGATGGCCTTGCCGGAGGCATTGAGGGCCGCGGGCATCGGCCTGGCGGTTTTGGTGGGCCTGGCCGTGGTGCTCGGGCTCGCGCTGTCCCATCACATCGGCGGTTTCCTGCGCACGGTGGAGCGCGAGGCCCGGGAAGAGGAAGCGCAGCGCGAGCGCGAGGAAGCCGAGCGAGCAAATAAGACATCCTCAGGAGATTGATATGATCACATCCATTTCGCTGAACCCCAGCATCGACCGGACGTTGACGGTGGAAAACTTCGCGACCGGCGGGCTGAACCGCGTGCTCGCCCGAAACGACGTGGCCGCGGGCAAGGGCATCAACGTGGCGCTCACCGTGTCGGCGCTGGGCTTGGATTCGGAGTGCGTGGGCCTCATGTACCGCGACAGCGGCTCGCTGTTTGAAAAGCGGCTGATGCTCAACTCCACCGCCTACGATTTCGTATGGTGCGAGGGCTCCGCGCGCACGAACATCAAGGTGTTCGACCGCGCGGCGGGCGTGGTGACGGAGCTGAACGAGTCTGGCAGCCCGCTGGACGAGAGCCTTTTGAAGGATATCGTGGACTTGGTGGTGCGCCACGCGGAGAACAGCGATTACCTCGTGCTCTCCGGGTCGCTGCCGCCGGCCTGCCCCGCAGACTTCTACCGCACGCTCATCCAGGCCGTGGACGGCATGGGCTGCCGCTGCATACTGGACGCGGACGGCGAGCGCCTGAAGTTCGGGCTGGAGGCCGCGCCCTACATGATCAAGCCCAATCACTTCGAGCTCGAGATGATGGCGGGCAAGCAGCTGACCACGCTGAAGGAGATCCGAAACGCCGCCTACCGCTACCTGGACATGGGCGTGAAGGTCATCGCCGTGTCGCTGGGCGCGGACGGCGCGCTGATTACCAACGGCGGCGAGACGCTGTTCGCCCCGCGGCTGAACATCGAGGTGAAGTCCACCGTCGGCGCGGGGGATTCCATGGTCGCGGGCCTCGCGGCGGGCTTCATGGCCGACCGGGCGCTGGAGGACAGCTTCCGCATGGGCGTCGCCTGCGCCACGGCCCGCTGCATGACCGAGGGCAACCGCATCATGGACCGCACGGTATACAAGGCGCTTCTGGACATGGTGAGCATTGAGAGGATCTGAGCATGGATTCCGGATTCCATCGGAAGAATAATGAAGAACTCCGGGGCGGGACGGGCAGAATGCGTCTTACCCGCTCCTTTTTTGCGCTCCTGTACCGCGCAATGCGGCGCATCTACCGGAAGACGGGCTTCAGCCCGCTGCCGGTGATCGCCACGGGCTTTGCGGTGCTGATACTGCTGGGCAGCGTGCTGCTGTCGCTGCCGGTGGCGTCGGCCTCCGGGCGGGCCGTTCCGTGGTTCGACGCGCTGTTCACCGCCACCTCCGCCGTGTGCGTGACGGGGCTGATCGTGGTGGATACCGGCACGGTCTACTCCACCTTCGGCCACGTGGTGCTGCTCGTGCTCATACAGATCGGCGGCCTGGGCTTCATGACGTTCGCGACGCTGCTGTTCCGGCTGATGGGGCGGCACATCTCCCTCCGGGAGCGCATGGTCATGCAGGATTCGCTGAACGCCAGCGAGATGGGCGGCATCGTGAAGCTGCTGCACTGGGTGGCGGCGTGCGCCGTGACGATCGAGCTGGCCGGCGCGCTGCTGTTCGCGTTCCGCTTCGTGCCGCTGTACGGCTGGGGGAAGGGGCTGTTCTACTCGCTGTTCCACGCGGTGTCCGCCTTCTGCAACGCCGGGTTCGACCTGTTCGGCGGCGGGCGGAGCCTTACGGGCTTCTCCACAGATCTGCTGGTGAACCTGACGGCCATCGCCATGGTGGTGTTCGGCGGGCTCGGCTTCGGGACGCTGTCGGACATCATGTGCAAGCGGCGCTTCCGCCGGTTCAGCCTCCACACGCGGCTGGCGCTGATCAGCTACGGCGCGCTGCTGGCGCTGGGCTTTTTGCTGAACCTCGCCATTGAGTGGAACAACCCGCTGACGCTGGGCCCGCTCAGCTTCGGCGACAAGCTGCTGGCGGCGCTGTTCCAGTCGGTGACGCTGCGCACGGCGGGCTTCAACACCATCGACCAGCAGGGGCTCCGGGACTGCACGAAGCTGGTGAACGGCTTCTTCATGTTCGTCGGCGCGGCCCCGGCCTCCACGGGCGGCGGCATCAAGGTGACCACGCTCGCGATCCTGGTGCTGTCGGTGCGGATGGTGCTGAAGGGCCAGAAGAACATGGTGGTGTTCGGCCGCAGGGTCGACGCCTCGCTGGTGCAGCGCGCGCTCGCGATCTTCTCCATCGCCTTCGCAGTGGCCATTGTGGACGTATGCGCGCTGTCACTGCTGCAGCCGGAGGCCAGCTTCCTGGACCTGTACTACGAGTGCTTTTCCGCCATTGGCACGGTGGGCATCTCGGCCTTCGGGTCCGCGAACCTGGTGCCGCTGGGGCGGGTGCTCATCATCATCACGATGTTCGTGGGCCGCGTCGGCCCGCTGACGATGGGCCTGCTGCTCACGAGGAAGCAGAGCCGGGCCAAGGAACTCATCAACTATCCCGAGGAACACATCATGATCGGCTGATCGATATTCGGAGGCAACGCATGGCTAAGAAGAGCAACGAACGGAAGCAGTACATCGTCATCGGCCTGGGCCGCTTCGGGCGCGCCATCGCCGAAACCCTCTGCGGCGCGGGCCAGGAGGTGCTGGGCGTCGATTCCAGCATGGACCTGGTCGAGGAGATGCGGGACGTGCTCACCCAGACCGTCCAGTTGGACGCCATGGACCGGGAGGCGCTGGAGGCGCTGGGCATCCCGGACTTCGACGTCGCCTTTGTGACCATGGGCTCTGACATCCGCGCGAGCGGCACCATCGTGCTGCAGCTCAAGGAGCTCGGCGCGCGGCGCGTCATCGCCAAGGCGCAGGACGAGTTCCACGGCCGCATGCTGGAGAAGCTGGGCGCGGACCAGGTTTTGTTCCCCGAGCGGGATATGGGCCGGCGCATCGCGCATAACCTTGTTTCGGGAAACATCATGGATTACCTGGAGCTCTCGCCGGAGTTCTCGCTGGTGGAGATCGCGCCGCGCGCAGAATGGCTGGGCAAGTCGCTGGCGGATCTCAACCTGCGCACGCGCCTGGGCATCAACGTGGTCGCGGCGAAGAACGGCGACGCGCTGAACGCCGCGCTGCGCCCGGATACGGTGATTCAGGAGGGCGACAAGCTGCTGGTCGTGGCCAGCGAGCAGGCGTTGAAGCAGCTCAGGTGATCCCCGGGAGGGGGAGAGAGCATGGCCGAGCTCCGCGATGGGGCGGGCTGCCTGATCCTTACGGACGCGGCCCATGAGGCGGACGCGCGGGCGCTGGAGGATGCGCTTTCGGTGCCGTGCGGGCGTGCGGCGTGGCGCGGCGGGCGCGGGGCGTACGACGCCGCGCAGTTTGCCTTTCAGGAACAGTGCGCGCGGCGAAGCGTCAAGGCCGTCGCGGCGTTCGGCGCCGGCTGCCTGCCCGCGCTGGCGCTGGCGGTTCAACTGCCGGTGGACCGGCTGGCGCTCGTGGACGCGACGCCGTCCGAGACGGGGGAGGACCGCCGGCTTTCGCGCTTTGCGCGGCGCAATCTCGCGCTGTGCGGCGCGGAGATCCTCTGGGCGGGGCGTGCGGAGGACGCCATGTGGCGGCGGCTCCTTTGCCGCCTTCCGGGGCGCATCGCCTGCCTGGACGCCTGTGACCGAGCTGAAAACGGTCCTTTGCCAAAGTGTGAATTTTCAGTCAAAAATGCCGTTTGCGGCTTTTTGCAGGCGGGAGTTCATTCAAAACTGCTTGCAGAAAATCCGGAAATGTGTATAATATACGGGTAAAACAAATTGGGGCGGGCCGCCCCGAGCGAGAGGAAGATTACAATGAGACACACGATTTCGAGGCTGATGGGCCTCATGCTTGTACTTGCGCTGGTGCTCAGCGGCTGCAACCTCGTGGGCATCGATCCCATCATGCAGCTCGACGAGGATCTCGCCGCGAAGGTGAAGCAGTTCTCCGGCGTGGTCGCCAGCTATGACGGCGGCGAAATCACCCAGGCGGACGTCATGTCCAACCTGGTCTCCCAGTACTCCTACATGAGCCAGATGTACAGCATGTACGGCATGAACATGACCAGCGACGTGCTGAACAGCATCGAGGAGTCCGTGGTCCAGGGCGCCGTGGAGGACGTGGCCATCGCCAAGCAGATCGAGTCCCGCGGCCTCAAGCTGAGCGACGAGAAGCTGGCCGAGGTCCAGACCAAGGCCGACGAGAGCTATCAGCAGGCGTACGACAGCCTGTACGGCCAGGCCACCGGCAAGGACGACGTGCGCGCCAAGCAGGCCGAGTTCGACGCCTATGCCAACGGCTACTCCAAGGAGGGCCTGTACGCCCTGGAGCTGGCCGCCGCGAACCGCGAGCTGATCGAGGATGCCGTGAAGGGCGAGATCGCCGAGGTCACCGACGAGCAGCTGCAGACCGCCTACGACGAGAAGGTCGCCTCCGACGAGTCCAGCTACGCCGACGCGCCCGGCAGCTTTGAGTCCGCCATGTCCTCCTCCAGCAGCATCGTCTGCTGGATCCCCGAGGGCTATCGCACCGTGAAGCACATCCTGGTCAAGCCCGAGGATACCGTGCTGACCGCCTTCACCGACGCACGCTCCGCTTACAAGAGCGCCCAGAGCGCGCTGGAGGACCTGCAGGCCGAGCTGGACGCCCTGAACGACGACGACGCGGGCGCCGAGGCCGAGGAAGCCGCCGAGGGTGAAGAAGCGCCCGAGGCCACCGAGGCTCCCCGCACCGCCGAGGAGATCCAGGCCGACATCGACGCCGCCGAGGCGAACCTGGCGACGCTGAAGACCGACATGGAGTCCGCCGCGAGCGCGTGCATCGCCTCCGTGCAGGACAAGCTGGACGAGATCTACGGCAAGATCGAGGCGGGCGAGGACTTCTCCGCGCTGATCGCCGAGTACGGCGAGGATCCGGGCATGAAGAACGAGCCCACCGCCACCCGCGGCTACTACGTGAGCGCCCGCTCCACCGCCTGGGACCAGGCCTTCACCGACGGCGCGATGTCCCTTGAGAAGGTGGGCGACGTGACCATGACGCCCGTCGTCAGCGGCAGCGGCGTGCACATCATCCGCTATGAGAGCGACGTCACCCCCGGCGCCGTCGCGCTGGACGACGTCCGCGAGCAGCTCACCGAGGACACCCTGAAGAAGCTCCAGGACGACCACTACTCCTCCGAGCTGCAGAGCTGGGTGAGCGCGCTGAACGCCGAGTATCACCTGGATGCTTTTGACCTGAACTGATCGAACGACGAGCGCAGGCAGCCGATCCGAACCGAACGGCTGCCTGCTTTTTGATGAACATGGGGGAATCCGGGATGTTCGGCGACTGCCACATGCACATGGTGCTGGACGGCGTGTACTATAAGGAAGCCATCGCCGCCCACGACGGCCACGTGCGGGACGATCTCATCCGCCGCTGCCTGGCCGGCTACCGGGCGCGGGGGATTCGCTTTTTGCGCGACGGCGGCGACCGATTCGGCGCGTCCATGCGCGCGCGGGAGCTGGCGGGGGAATACGGCATCGACTATCGCGCGCCTGTGTTTCCCATGAGCCTGCGGGGGCGCTACGGCGGCTTCATCGGGCGGCAGTTTGAGAACCTCGCGGAATACCGGCGCATGGTGGGCGAGATCGCCGCGGCGAAGGGCGACTTTGTGAAGATCATGATTTCCGGGCTGATGGACTTCGATCACCGCGGCGTTATGACCAGCGAACCGCTGACGCCCCGGCAGATCGCCGAGCTCATCCATATAGCCCACGGCGAGGGCTTTGCCGTGATGGCCCACGTCAACGGCGCGAGGACGATCCTCGCCGCCCTCGAAGCCGGGGTGGACAGCGTGGAGCACGGCGCGTACATGGACGAAGCGTGCGTCGCGGCGCTGGCGGAGTCCCGCGCGGTGTGGGTGCCCACGCTGGCGACGGTGGGGAACCTGATCGGCGACGGGCGCTACCCGGACGATGTGCTGACGGCGATCCTGGAGGGGCAGCTCGCGAACGTCGCAGCGTGCGTGCGCCTCGGGGGCTGCGTCGCTCTGGGCAGCGACGCCGGCGCCTACCGCGTGCCGCACGACGTCGGCGTAAAGAGCGAGTACGTGCTGCTCCGCCGCGCGCTGGGCGAGCGCACGGACGACGTCCTCGCGGAGGGCGAGCGGCGAATCCGCGAACGCTTTCGGAGGTAGCGCGGGAAAGACCTGCGACGGATTGCGTCGGCGCGCGACTGCGCGTCCGGCGCTTTTTCGCGCGCTTCGGACGCGCATAAAACGCCGGGTTTCGCGCAAACTACGCGCAGAAAACGGCAACGGGCGGCTTCGTGCGCAATGAATGAATTACCGAGGCGCGCTGCAGGCCCCGTTGAACATGTGGAGGCGTGGATATGCGAGCAACGGGCATTGTCAGAAGGATAGACGAGCTGGGAAGGGTGGTCATTCCCAAGGAGATCCGGCGCACCCTTCGGATCCGGGAGGGGGACCCGCTGGAGATTTTTACGGACCACGACGGGGAGGTGGTGCTGAAGAAGTACTCGCCCATCGGTGAAATCGCGGCCATCGCGCGGGACTACACCGATTCGCTGCACCGCTCCCTGGGGCACATCGCGCTGATCTGCGACCGGGACGCCGTCGTGTCGAGCGCCGGCGCGGGCAAGAAGGAATACGCGGAGAAGGGCCTCAGCCAGGAACTGGACAGGCTGATGCAGGCCCGGCAGACGGCGGTGCTGAACGTCGTGTCCGGCGGGCAGCCGTTGCCGGTCACCGCGGACGACCGCGTGGAGAGCTACTCGGCCCAGGTGATCGTCCCCATACTCTCGGACGGGGAGATCATCGGGTGCCTGTTGCTGCTGAGCCGGGACGCCGGGCAGGAAATGACGGAGATCGACCGCAAGGTGGCCGAGACCACCGCCGCCATCATCGGTCGGCAGATGGAGCAATAACCCGCCTTGCCAGCGGATTTCGGATGTGATATAATACCTCTCGGCAAATGTTTCCCCGGGAGGTAGGATATGGGCGCGATAACGATTGTGGGCACGGGCTGGACGCAGGGGCAACTGACGCTGGACGCCGCCCGGGCGCTGAAGAGCGGCGCGCGGGTGGTGCTGCACACGGAGCGCTGCGGCTGCGCGGCGTGGCTTCGGAAGGAGGGCGTCGACTTCGATTCGCTGGACGGGCTGTACGATTCCTGCGACGACTTCGACGAGCACATCCGCTCCGCGGCGGAGGCGGTGCTGGAAGTCGCGCGGCAGGGCGACGTGGTCTACGGCGTGGCCGACGTGCGCGACCGCACGGTGCCCGCCCTGATGGCCGGGGCGAAGGACGTCCGCGTGATCGCCGGGCCGCCTTCGGAGGGCGCGCTGCTGGCGCTGTCGACGGGGGATACGCTCTGCGCCGAGGCTTCGGACTGGGAGGATACCCGCTTCGAAGCGCGTCGGAATGCGCTGATCCGGGAGCTGGACAATCGCGAGCTGGCGGCGGAAGTGAAGCTCAGGCTCATGGAGGTCTACCCGGAGGAGCAGGAGATCTGGCTGCTGAACGCCGACGCCGCGCCCGAGCGGATCCCGCTGTACGCGCTGGACCGGGCCGGGCAATACGACCACCGCACCTGCGCGCTGGTGCCCGCGGCGCGGGACATACTGCACCTGGAGCGCTATGACTTCGAGCACCTGAACGAGCTCATGCGCATCCTCTGCGGCCCGAACGGCTGCCCCTGGGATCGCGTGCAGACCCACGAGTCGCTGCGGCCCTACCTGCTGGAGGAGTCCTACGAGGCCATCGACGCCATCGACGAGGGCAGCCCGGAGCACCTGTACGAGGAGCTGGGCGACGTGCTGCTGCAAATCGCGCTCCACGCGGAAATCGCACGAAAGCACGGCGAGTTCGACATCACCGACGTGACCACGGCCATATGCCGCAAGATGATCCACCGCCACAGCCACGTGTTCGGCACCGACCGTGCCGCCGACGCGGAGCAGGTGCTGGACCTGTGGCAGAGGAACAAGATGGAGGAGCGCGGCCAGAGCGCCGTCGCGGATACCCTGCGGGAGGTCACCCGCGCGCTGCCCGCGCTGCTGCGCGCGGTGAAGGTGTTGAAGAACAGCGCGAAGGCCGGAGTGCATGCCGTGGACGGGGAAGAGCCGGTGCAGCGCTGCGCCGCGGCGCTCGACGCGCTGAAGGGGAACCCGGCGGATGCGGAGGCGCTGCTCGGGGAGGCGCTGCTCTCCCTGGCGGACGCGGCGCGAATGCGCGGCGTGGACCCGGAGATCGCGCTGAACGGGGCGGTGAACCGGTTTATCGAACGGTTCCAGGCCGCGGAAGCGCGCGTTCAAGGCGGCGGATCGGCCCTGAAGGACCTTTCCGAGGGCGATTTGCGAAGTATATATTGGGATTCCGTAAAATTGTAGTTTCATCGGCTTTTTTTGCAGGAATATGGGTTTTCGCCACGAATTATTACAACAGTGTGCTTTGTGTGCGATGGGCATATGCTTCGTAGTGCTCAAGCGCTTAGATTATCTGGAGGTGTTTTCATGAATAAGGCTACCCTGATCGCCAAGATCGCTGAGAAATCCGAACTGAACAAGAAGCAGGCCGAGGCCGCGCTGAACGCTTTCACCGACACCGTCGTCGAGGCCATGAAGGCCGGCGAAAAGGTCCAGCTGATGGGCTTTGGCACTTTCGAGGTCAAGGAGCGCGCCGCTCGCGTTGGCCGCAAGCCTGGCACGGACGAGACCATCGAGATCCCCGCCAAGAAGGTCCCGGGCTTCAAGGCCGGCAAGGGTCTGAAGGACCAGTTCTAATCCTTCTCAACGCGGACAGGGCGCTTCTTCGGAAGCGACCCTGTCGTTTTCATATATACAGGAATATCCGGAGGTTATCATGAGCAGAAAGGTGATCGAAGCCAGGAAGCCGGTGGAGCGCGAGGCGCCCACGAGCATGCGCCTGGACAAGTTTTTGAAGATTTCCCGCATCATCAAGCGCCGCAGCGTCGCCAACGACGCATGCTCCACCGGGCACGTCACCGTGAACGGCAAGGAGGCCAAGCCGGGCACCGACGTGAAGGTGGGGGACGTGCTGGGCATCCGCTTCGGCGACAAGTACAGCGAATTCGAGATCCTCTCCATCGCGGAGCATGCGGCGAAGCAGGACGCCTCGTCCATGTACAGAGCCCGGGCATGAGCGCGTGGTGCGTCGTGGTGGCCGCGGGGCGCGGGGCGCGGGCCGGGCTCGGGCGGAACAAGGTGTTCTACCGCCACCGGGGCCGGAGCATACTGAACCGCTGCCTGGACAACCTCGCCGCCATGGAGCTGTTCGACGGCATCGTGCTGGTCATCGCGCGGGAGGACGCGCAGGCATACGACGAACTCTGCGCGCGGGAAGGCGCCTGTCCGCTGGTGCGCGCGCTGGCCTACGGCGGCGCCAGCCGGCGGGAATCGGTGCTGAGCGGCCTTCGGGCGGTGCCGGCGGACGCGGAGATCGTCGCGGTGCAAGACGCCGCGCGGCCCTTCACGCCCCGGGAAGTCGCGCTGGCCACGCTGGAATCCGCGCGGGCCCATGGCAGCGGCGTCATCTCCACCCCCGTGGTGGATACGATCAAGCTGATCGGCCCGGACGGCAAGGTGCGCACGCCCGACCGGGACAGCCTTCGCGCCGTGCAGACGCCGCAGGCGTTCGACTTCAAAAAGCTGCTGGCCGCCCACGAGCGCGCGGAGCGGGAAAACCTTCCCGTGACGGACGACGCCATGCTGTTCGAGCACTACTACGGCGACGTGCGCCTCGTGACCTGCAAAGGCGCGGAGCAGAACGTCAAACTGACCACAAAGGCGGATTTCGACATGCTGGATCGAAAAGAACTCCCCGACTTCAGGGTGGGCCACGGCTACGACGCCCACCGGCTGGCGACGGGCAGAAAGCTGGTGCTCTGCGGGGTGGAAGTGGCGCACGACCGCGGGCTGGACGGCCACTCCGACGCGGACGTGGCCGTGCACGCATTGATGGACGCGCTGCTCGGCGCGCTGGGCCTGGGCGACATCGGGCGGCTGTTCCCGGACAGCGACCCCGCCTACGAGGGCATCTCTTCCATGCGCCTGCTGGAGGAGGTCATGCTCCGCGTGCGCGGGACGGGCTTTGCCGTCGTGAACGCGGACGTCACCATCGTGGCGCAGCGGCCGAAGCTGCTTCCGTACATGGCGGCCATGCGGAAAAACCTCGCCGAAGCGCTTGGCGTGGCGGAGGACCGCGTGAACGTGAAGGCCACCACCACGGAGCGCATGGGTTTCGAAGGGGAAGAGCTGGGCGTCTCCGCCCAGGCCGTCGCGCTGCTCGCGCGGCAGGCGGGGGAAGAGGCGTGATCGGCGTCCTCGGGGCCATGCCCGTCGAGGTGGCGCGGCTGATCGAAGACATGGCGATCACAACGACGCGGACCGTCAGCCGCCGACGCTTCCACCGCGGCACGCTGCGCGGGCAGGAGGTCGTCGTGGCGGAGGGCGGCGTGGGCAAGGTCAACGCCGCCCTGGCCGCCGAGGCCATGATCCTGACCTTCGCGCCGTCGCTGATCGTGAACGTGGGCGTGGCCGGGGTATTTACGGATAGGCTGGGCATCGGCGACATCGCCGTGGCGCGGGATCTGGTGCAGTACGACGTGGACAGCTCCGCGCTGGGCGACCCCGTGGGCTACGTGTCCACCGTCAACCGCATCGATTTTCCCTGCGCGGCGTGGGCGAGGGACGCGCTGCTCGAGGCGGCGCGCCGCGAAGGCTTCCGGGCCGCAGCGGTGCGCGTCGCCAGCGGCGACCGCTTCTGCGACGGCCCGGCGGACAAGCGCCTGATCGTAGACACCTTCGGCGGCGAGGTCTGCGACATGGAGGGTTGCGCCATCGCGCAGGTCTGCCTCGTCAACGGCGTGGACTTCGCCGCCGTCCGGGCCATCTCCGACGCCGTCGACGGCGTTCACAACGCCGAATACGGCCGCTTCCGCGACCTCGCCGCGGACAACGCCGCCCGCGTGCTGGAAGCCTTCCTCGGGAACCTGCGGGGAGGAGATTTGTGAACAAGCCATAAACATTTTCGGAAAACCTGCCCGCACGCTTGCATTTTGGCGCGGCGTGTATTATAATAGTCAAAGATGGTCAAATGGCCCGCGACCAACATAGCGCGGCGGATCATCGGGGTATCCTTGTAAGGGAAGGTGAGTTTATGGCGCAGCTCAGCGACAGCATCGAGCAGTTCATCAAGGAGCTGATGAGCGGCGGCACGCAGGTCGACCTTCGCAGAAACGAGCTCGCGCAGCACTTCGGTTGCGCGCCGTCCCAGATCAACTACGTGCTGGCCACCCGCTTTTCCCTGGATCACGGCTATATCATCGAATCCCGGCGCGGCGGCGGCGGATACGTGCGCATCGTGCGCATGCAGCTTCCAAGCAGCTCCGGCTTTCTGGACGTGCTGCTGGAGCGCATCGGCAATTCCGTCGACGAGGAAACCTGCATGGCCATCACGTCCAACCTGCTCGAGCGGAACATGATCACCGGCAGGGAGGCCAAGCTTCTGCAGGCGGCGGCCTCGAAGAACGCGCTCGCGCTGCCCATCAGCGCAAAGAACGTGCTGCGGGCGGCGGTGTTCCGCAACCTGCTGATCCAGGTATTCAAGAACATGGAGGAGGAAAAGGGCGATGATGTGTGAGGATTGCGGCATTCGTCCCGCCAAGTTTCATCTTATGACGATCATCAACGGGGACCGCGTGGAGCAGAACCTTTGCCCGGTGTGCATGTCGCGCCACCAGAAGCAGATCCCCGGCCTCGATTTTTCCAACCTCGCCGGCATCCTGAACAACCTTCTGGAGAGCAACAGGGACGAGGCCGAGGAGCGCGCGGAGATCGAGCCGGACAACGCGGTCTGCGAACAGTGCGGCATGACCTACGCGGAGTTCCAGAAGGGCGGCATGCTGGGCTGCGCCCGCTGCTACCAGGCCTTCCACACGCCGCTCAACGCACTGCTGCAGCGGGTGCACGGCAACACCCAGCACGCGGGCAAGGTGCCCGGCGGGGTGCACAGCGGCGTGTCCATCCGCATGAACATCGACCGGTTGCGCCAGAAGCTGGAGAAGGCCGTGGAGGACGAGGAATACGAGCAGGCCGCGCGCTACCGCGACGCCATCCGGGCGCTGACCGCGCAGCTGGAGCGCCGCGAATCCGAGATCCGCGTGCGCCCGCACGACCGCCTGGAGGATGGGGAGGAGGAGAACGACCATGCGTGAATTCGTCATGGCGCCCGAGCAGGACGTCGTCATCTCCAGCCGGGTGCGCCTCTCCCGAAACTATGAGGATCTGCCGTTTTCGCCCAAGCTGACGGCGGAATACGCGGAGGAAGTCATCGAGCGCACCGCGGACGTGGTGTTCAACACCGAGCACGGCGCGGCGTTTACACTGCTGCGCATGGGCGAGCTGGAGGAGGACGCGCGCACCCGCCTGGTGGAGCACCACCTGATCAGCTACGACCTTCTGAAGTTCGTGAACCGCGCGGCGGCGATGGTCTCCTCGGCGGGCACGATCACCGTCATGCTGAACGAGGAGGATCACGTGCGCGTGCAGGGCCTGCTGCCGGGGCTGCAGCTCGAGCGCTCCGCAGAGATGGCGCTGAAGCTGGACGAGGCGCTGGAATCCCGGTATCCGTTTGCGTTCGACGCTCAGTGGGGTTTCCTCACTGCCAGCCCTGCCAACACCGGGACGGGCATGCGCTCGAGCGTCATACTGCACCTGCCGGCCATCACGGCGGCGGGGCAGACGGGCGTCATCATGCAGACCGTCGCCAAGCTCGGCCTGGCGATCCGCGGGCTCTACGGCGAGGGCAGCGAAGCGCGCGGGAATCTCTACCAGCTTTCCAACCAGGCGACGCTCGGCAGGAGCGAGGAAGACGTGATACGGGCCATGTCCGCGGCCACGCGGCAGATCGTGGAGCACGAGCGCTCCATGCGCGAAGCGGCGGAGAAAAAGGACATGCTGCAGCTGCAGGATAGCCTGATGCGCTCCTGGGGAGAATTAATCTGTGCCCGCCTGATGACCGGCCGGGAGTTCATGCGCCGCTACTCGGACATCCGCTACGCGGCCAGCATGGGCTACCTGCACGCGCCGCTGCCGGGCCTGGATATGATGATGATGGACTTGCAGCCCGGTTCGCTGGGCGTGCGCGCGGGCAAGCTGATCAGCCCCCGCGAGTCCGAGATCCTGCGGGCAAAGCTGCTGCGGGAGGAGCTTCCCGGGCTGGTGTCCGATTAAGCGATTCCGTTTGAAAACACCCCTGTATTCGGAGGAAATCAATGGCGTATTATGCAAAGTTCACCGAACGCGGCCAGCGGGCGCTGCTCGCGGCGCAGACCGAGGCCGCGCGGCTCGGAAGGACCTATGTGGGCACCGAGCACCTGCTGCTGGGCGTGCTGACGGAGCCGGGCGGCGCCACCGCCGTGCTCTCGGGCATCACGCTGGACCAGGCGCGCGAGGAGATCATACAGATCCTGGGCCGCGGCGAGGAAAACACCGAGGGCAAGCAGATGGTCTACACGCCCCGCACCAAGAAGGTACTGGAGCAGAGCGTGCGCGAGGCCCGCGACCTCAAGCAGAACTACGTGAGCACCGAGCACATCCTGCTGGCGCTGATGCGCGAGCGTGAGGGCGTGGCGGCGCACGTGCTCATCAAGATGGGCATGGACCTCTCCAAGGCGCGGGACGAGCTGTTGCACATCCTCTCCGGCAGCGACGAGGAAATCGCTTCCGGCCAGGACGGCGCGGCGACGGACACGCCCATCCTCAACCAGTTCTCCCGGGACCTGACCGCCGCCGCGCTGGCGGGCGAGCTGGACCCGGTGGTGGGCCGGGCGGGGGAGATCGAGCGCATCGTGCAGATCCTGTCCCGCCGCAGGAAGAATAACCCCGTGCTCATCGGCGAGCCTGGCGTGGGTAAGTCCGCCATCGTCGAAGGGCTGGCGCAACTGATCGCGGAGGGGAACATCCCCGAGATCCTGCGCGGCAAGCGCGTGGTGTCGCTGGACCTGGCCAGCATGCTGGCCGGCGCGAAGTACCGCGGTGAATTCGAGGAGCGGCTCAAGAACGCCCTGGCCGAGATCAAGAAGGCCGGCAACGTGATGCTGTTCGTGGACGAGCTGCACACCATCGTGGGCGCGGGCGCCTCCGAGGGCTCTATCGACGCGGCCAATATCCTGAAGCCCGCGCTCGCCAGGGGCGAGATCCAGTGCATCGGCGCGACCACGCTGAACGAGTACCAGAAGCGCATCGAGAAGGACGCCGCGCTGGAGCGCCGCTTCCAGCCGGTGAACGTGGGCGAGCCCACACGGGAGGAATCCATCGCCATATTGAAGGGCCTCCGGGATCGCTACGAAGCGCATCACAAGGTGCGCATTACCGACGAAGCCATCACCGCCGCGGTGTTCCTCTCCGACCGGTATATCTCCGATCGCTTCCTGCCGGACAAGGCCATCGACCTCATCGACGAGGCCGCTTCCAGGGTGCGCATCAAGGCGTTTACCGCGCCGCCGGACATGAAGGAACAGCAGGAGCGCCTGGCCGCGCTGAACAAGGAGACCGAAGAGGCCGTGGCCCACGAGGACTTCGAAAAGGCCGCGCGGCTGAGGGACCAGAAGAAGGGCCTGCAGAACGAGATGGCCCGGCGCAGAAGCGAGTGGGAACACAGCCTGAACAGCAAGGTGGAGTTCGTGGGCGAGGATGAGGTCGCCGAGATCGTGGGCGCCTGGACGGGCATCCCGGTCACGCGGCTCACCGAGGACGAATCGAACCGGCTCATCCGGCTCGCGGACATCCTCCACGAGCGCGTGGTGGGCCAGGATGAAGCGGTGAAGTCCGTGGCGCGGGCCATTCGCCGCGCGAGGGCGGGCCTGAAAGACCCGCACCGGCCCGTGGGCTCGTTCATCTTCCTCGGCCCGACCGGCGTGGGAAAGACGGAGCTGTGCAAGGCGCTGGCGGAGGCGCTGTTCGGCGACGAGGACAACATGATCCGCGTGGACATGTCGGAGTACATGGAGAAGCATTCCGTGTCCCGTATGATCGGTTCCCCGCCCGGCTACGTGGGGCACGAGGAGGGCGGCCAGCTCACCGAAAAGGTGCGCCGCAAGCCCTACTCCGTCATCCTGCTGGACGAGGTGGAGAAGGCCCACCCGGACGTGTTCAACATCCTGCTGCAAATTATGGAAGACGGCCGGCTGACCGACGGCCGGGGCAGGGTGGTGGACTTCAAGAACGCCGTCATCGTCATGACCAGCAACGCGGGCGCGCACGCCATCAAGCGGCAGCGCTCGGTGGGGTTCGGCGGCAGCGAGGACGGCGAGCGCACCTACGAGACCATGAAGAACAACATCATGGACGAGGTCAAGACCATCTTCCGCCCCGAATTCCTGAACCGCGTGGACGAGATCATCGTGTTCCACGCGCTGGAGCAGGCGGAGATCGACGAGATCGCCCGGCTGCTGTTGCGGCAGGTGTGCGCGCGCCTGGAGGAGCGCGGCGTGCGGCTTGAGATCGACGAGAGCGCGCTTAAGCTGGTGAGCAAGGCGGGCTACGACCTCCAGTACGGCGCGCGACCGCTGCGAAGGGCCATCCAGCGCATGGTCGAGGACGCGTTGAGCGAGGAGATCCTCACCGGCAGGATCCGCCTGGGCGACCGCGTGCAGGCCGTCGAGGAGGACGGGAAGCTGGTGTTCCGCCCGATCGAATCGCTGCCGGAGGAAAAGGAACTCCTGGCAATCACCGGTCAGTCGAACAACGACTGAGCTTTTATCCCCTCCATTTCCATGGGCACCGGCGTGGCTTCGGCTGCGCCGATGCCCATGATTGCGTTCAGGAACCCGCCGGGGGCGTATTCGACCGGCGGTGGCAGCGGCCCGGTGAGCAGCGCGCCTTCCGCGTAGAGCCGCGCGTTCCTGGGCACGAGCGTATAGGTCGCGGGCTGGCGCAGGTCGTGCCCGGCGTCCTCGTAGCGCAGCAGCTCCCCGGGCTGCCCCCGGAGCACGGCGATTTCCTCCGACGCGCCGTTGACCGTTCGCATCAGCACGTACTCCGCGCCTTCCTCGCGCGCCGTGAAGGTGAGCACCGGCGTTTCGCCGTTCCCCGCGGCGTTGGCGAAGTCCGTTACGGCGGAGGGCGCCTGCCACGCCGTCGAGAAGCGCTGCGGCGTGTTGCCCGCGCGAAACAGCTCCCGCACCGTATAGGCGGCGGGGGTTTTTTCCGTGCTCAGCAGGGCGACGCGGCTCTGTTTGAGCGCCAGGCCGTCCAGCAGCACGGTGCGAACCTCGCCGGGGCGTTGGAAGTCCCGGCCGCCCAGCACCGGCGCGGCGTCCTTCAGGAAGGACGCGCACAGCCGCGCGGGGTAGCCGCTGCCGCCCTCCGTGGCCGCGAGGGCGTGCCCGGCGTCCGGCTGGTCGAAGCCCATCCAGACCGATACGGCGACAGATGGGGTATAGGCGACGGTCCAGACGTCCCGCGTGCCGCCGGCGGGCTCGCTGACGGTGCCCGTCTTGCCGGCCACGGGGATGCCGCAGGAGGCGAGCGCCTTCGCGCTTCCGGAGGAAGCCGCCGTGCGCAGCATGTCCGTGAGCATATAGGCTGCGGCGGGGTCCACCGCCCGGCGGCGGATCGAACGAGCGGCGTAGAGCAGATGCCCGTCCGCGTCCTCGATGCGCCTGATGGCGTGGGGCTGCACGGCGATCCCGCCGTTGGCGAGCGCACAGTAGGCCGCGCCGAGCCGCGCGGGGGACACGCCGTCGGTGAGGGAACCCAGCGCCAGGGCCAGGCTGCCGTCCCGCTCGGAGAGTTCGATGCCGAAGCGCCCGGCGTATTCGCGCACGGCGGGGATGCCCACGGTTTCCGCCAGGTCCACCGTGGCGATGTTCAGCGAGCGGGACAGCGCCTCGCGCAGGGTGACCGGGCCGTAGCTGTTGCCGCCCGCGTTGCGGGGGCTGTAGCCACCCTCGAAGGCGCGGGGCGTGTCGTCGATGACGGAGGCGGGCACGTAGCCATAGGCGTCGATCGCCGCGGCGTAGGTGGACACCGGCTTGAAGGCGGAGCCCGGCTGGCGGCGCATCTGCGTGGCGCGGTTGAGCCCGCGCCGCACATCGTAGCTGCGCCCGCCCACCACGGCGCGAAGCTCGCCGGTGCCCGTGTCCAGCGCCGCCAACGCCCCCTGCGCAGGCGTGCCGTCCGGGGCGTCCTCCGGGAAGTTGGCGGCTGCGGAAAACAGCGCTTCGGCATCGTCCTGCAGTGCGGGGTCCAGCCCGGTGTGGATGCGAAGGCCGGCGGTCAGCACTTCCTCCGCGGACCAGCCCAGCGCCTGCTGGGCTTCGGTGAGCACGGCGTCCATGTACCAGGCGTACCGCGGGGCTTCCTCCGCGGCGGCGGCCAGGCGCACGGACTCGTTCTTCGCCTCACGCGCCTCGCCCTCGCTGATCAGGCCGTGCTCCGCCATGGTCGACAGCACGCTGTTGCGGCGGGCGACGGATTTATCCAGGTTCAGGTGCGGCGCGTAGCTGGACGGCGCCTTGATGACCCCCGCCAGCAGCGCGCCCTCCGACAGGGTCAGCTCGCCCACGGGCTTGTCGAAGTAGGTCTCCGACGCCGCCTCGATGCCGTACGCGCCGTGGCCGAAATAGACGTTATTGAGGTACGCCTCCAGGATCTCGCGCTTGCTCAGCCGATGCTCCAGCTGCAACGCCAGCACGATCTCCTGCGCCTTGCGGGAGAGCGTCTTGGCCTGGGTCAGGTGGGTGAGCTTGATGAGCTGCTGCGTGATGGTGGACGCGCCCTGGGAGTAGCTCAGCGTGCGGATATCGTGCCACAGCGCGCCGAACATGCGGTAGAGGTCCACGCCGTGATGGCGGTAGAAGCGCAGGTCCTCCGCGGCGATGAAGGCGTTCTGCACGTATTCCGGTACCTCGCCGAGCGACGCCCACGCCGCGGGTCTGGAGCCGTCCAGCGTGCCGACCTCGCGATCGCCCGCGTCGTAGACCTTCGCGGCGCTGTCGGCCCGGCCGAGCCGGTTCAAATCGAGCTTCTGCCAATGCGGGATATCCAGCCGCCAGACGAACAGTGCGACGAGCAGCGCAAGCGCGCCGCCGGCGGCGAGCAATGCCTTTTTCAAGCGATCCATCCTCCCGGTCCCATGGGTTGTCTGCATGCATTGTTTCCCAAATTCCCCGGAATTAGACATGATTGCCCGGGTTTTCCGCCCGCGCCGCCGTCGAACGAAAGACAGCGGCCGCCAAAGGCAGTCGCCGTTCAACAGAGGATGCGACAGACGGGGCGTGGAATTCCTGCCGCGGAGGATGATGACATGCTGTGTTATGAAAAGAACCGGAACACGCTGATCGTGACGCTGTCCGGCGAGCTGGACCAGCGGGAGGCTTCGGGCATCCGCTCGGAGCTGGACGCGCTGCTGGAGGACGCGCAGATCCGCCGCCTCGTGTTCGATCTGAGCCGCCTGCGCTTCATGGACAGCAGCGGGATCGGGCTGATCATCGGGCGCTACAAGCGCATGCGGCGCAGGAACGGCAGCGTCGCCGTTCGCGGCGTCAGCGAACGGATGGGCAGGATCCTGGATATGGCCGGGCTGTTTCAGCTGGTCGAGCGACTGGCCTGAGGGCCGGAGAGGAGCAAAATATGGGCGCGAAGAATCACATGCGGCTGGATTTCCCGGCCCTGCCGGAGAACGAGGCCTTTGCCAGGGTGGCCATCAGCGGCTTCATGCTGCCGCTGAACCCGACGATGGAGGAGCTCGCGGACGTCAAGACCGCCGTGTCGGAGGCGGTGACCAACGCCGTGGTGCACGGCTACGGCGGCGAGGGCGGGGAGGTGCGCCTGCTCGCCGCGTACAGCGAGGAGGGCGTGCTGGAGGTGAAGGTCATCGACCGCGGGCGCGGCATTGAGGACGTGGCGCAGGCCATGCAGCCCTTCTTCACCACCGCGCCGGGCGACGATCGCTCCGGCATGGGCTTTACGGTGATGGAGAGCTTCATGGACGACGTACAGGTGCACAGCGCGCCGGGGCAGGGTACCGTCGTGCACATGTCGAAGGCGCTCAGCCTGCGGGAGGCCGCCCTCCCGCGCAGGGCTTGAGCGCCGATGGCAACGAAAGCAGCCGGGACAAGCTGATCCGCGCCAGAAACGGCGACGCGGCGGCGCGGGAAGAGCTGGTCCGCGAAAACCTGGGGCTGGTGAAGTACATCGTAAAGCGCTTCCTGAACCGGGGCGTAGAGTATGAGGATCTGTTTCAATACGGGTGCCTGGGCCTCCTGAAGGCCATCGACCGCTTCGACCCGGATTACCCCGTGCAGTTCTCCACCTACGCGGTGCCGCTGGTGATGGGGGAGATTCGCCGCTTCCTGCGGGACGACGGGCCGGTGCACGTGTCGCGCACGATCCGGGAGCACGCGCGGACGGTCGCCGCCTTCAGCGAGGCGTTCACGCAGCGGGAGAAGCGCGCGCCGGGCATCGGGGAGATCGCCGAGGGCACGGGGCTCAGCCGGGAGGACGCGCTGCTCGCCCTGAACAGCACGAGGCGGGTGCGCTCGCTCAGCGAACCGTCGGGACAGGAGGGCGACCTGCGGCTGATGGACGTGCTGGGCAGGGACACCATGGCGGCGGTGGATCGGAGCCTCACGCTGAACAAGCTCCTGAACGACCTGCCGCCGGAGGATCGGGCGCTCATCGTCCGGCGCTACTTCAAGGCGCACACCCAGACGCAGATCGCCCGCGATATGGGCATCTCGCAGGTGCAGGTGTCGCGCCTGGAGAGCCGCATCCTGAAGCGGATGCGGATGATGGCCGGGCAAAGCTGAAACAGACCGAAGTCTGTATAGACTTCGGTCTGTTTATGGAAAATTTCTCAGTCCGCCGCGCCGTCCAGGATGTCGCAGAAGTCGAAGGTGGCGAAGTAGTCCTTTACGGTCTCCGCGCGGCGAATCATCGAGAAGCTGCCGTCTTCGTGCAGCAGGATCTCCGCGCTCTTCAGGCGGCCGTTGTAGTTGTAGCCCATGGAGTAGCCGTGGGCGCCGGTATCGTGAATCACCACGATGTCCCCGTCGTTGATCTGCGGCAGGGCGCGGTCCTCGGCGAACTTGTCGTTGTTCTCGCACAGGGAGCCCACCACGTCGTACACGTGGTCGCACAGGGCGTCCTCCTTGCCGACCACGCTGATGTGGTGGTAGGCGTTGTAGATGGCGGGGCGCATCAGGTCCACCGCGCAGGCGTCCAGGCCGATGTACTCCTTGTAGATGTGCTTCTTGTGGATGGCCGTGGTGACCAGGCAGCCGTGGGGACCGGTCATGAAGCGGCCCAGCTCCGTGGCGATGCAGATGCCGCCCAAACCCTCGGGGAACATGATGTCGTTGAAATTGTCGTGGATGGACTTGCCGATGGCCCGGATGTCCGGCATGACCTGCTCGGGGAGGTAGGGAATGCCCACGCCGCCGGAGAGGTTGATGAGGAAGATGTCCAGCCCCAGCTTCTGCTTGAGCTCGATGGCGAGCTCGAACAGGATCATGGCGTTGGCGGGATAGTAGTTGTTGTCCGCGGCGTTACTGGCCAACAGCGCGTGCAGGCCGAAGCGCTTCGCGCCCATCTGCTTGAGGCGCTCGGCGGCGGAGAAGATCTGCTGGCGCGTCATGCCGAACTTGGAGACGTCCGGCTGGCCCATGATGGCGGTGCCGATCAGCAGCTGCCCGCCGGGGTTGTAGCGCATGCAGATGCGCTCCGGGATGCCGCCGTGCCTGGCGAGGAAGTCGATGTGGGTGATGTCGTCCAGGTTGATGATGGCGTCCAGCTCCCGGGCGTACTCGTACTCCTCGCCGGGAGTTTCGTTGGAGGAGAACATGATCTCGTCGCCCCGGAAGCCCAAGGCCGCGGCCATCTTGAGCTCCGCCATGGAGGCGCAGTCCACGCCGCAGCCCTCCTCCTTCAGGATCTTCAGGATGAACGGGTTGGGGCAGGCCTTGACGGCGAAATACTCCCGAAAGCCCGCGTTCCACGAGAACGCTTCTTTTACATCCCTGGCCGTGCGGCGAATGCCGGCCTCGTCGTAGAGGTGGAAGGGGGTGGGGTAGACGGATTTGATCTCGCGAATCTTTTCCTCGGTGGCGAAGAGCTTCTTTTGCATACGGCTTCACTCCTATCAAGCTAACATGATAAAACCTTTTCGCCGCCCCGTCAAGTCACTTCCCGTTGTATTTTCCCCGGCAGAACATTCTTTAACATTTACCGGTTGAAGGTTTTCCAAAATCGTGCTAAAGTTAGCATGAGTTGTTGTGCCGTTTCGGCGCGGCTTATGAAGATGAAACGCCTCAGGAGGAACCTGTCTTGACGCTCTCCGATCGCATCGAAAAGCTGCTCATGTCCGTGCAGAAGCCGGTCCGCTACATGGGCGGCGAGTTCAACGCCGTGATGAAGGACCCCGGCAGCGTGGACGTGCGCTACGCCTTCCTGTTCCCGGATACCTACGAAGTGGGCATGTCCCACCTGGGCATGAAGATCCTCTATCACTCCATCAACGCCCGGGAGGACGCCTGGTGCGAGCGCGTGTTCTCGCCGTGGGTGGACATGGCCGACCGGATGCGCGAGCAGGGCATTCCGCTGTTCACGCTGGAATCCCGCACGCCGGTGGGGGAATTCGACCTGCTGGGCGTCACCCTGCAGTACGAGATGAGCTTTACCAACATCCTGGAGGCGCTCGATCTCGCGGGCATTCCGCTGCGCAGCGCCGACCGGAAGGAAGGCCCCTTTGTGATCTGCGGCGGCCCCTGCGCCTTCAACCCCGAGCCGCTGGCGCCGTTCGTGGACCTGGTGGCGCTGGGGGACGGCGAGGTGGAGACCCAGCAGACCATCGACGTCTACAAGCGCTGGAAGGCTTCCGGCCTGCCCCGGGAGGAATACCTGCGCATGGCGGCGCAGATCCCCGGCATCTACGTGCCCTCGCTGTACGACGTGGCCTACAACGACGACGGCACCGTGCGCGCCGTCACGCCCAAGCCCGGCAGCGGCGCGCCGGAGATCGTGCGCAAGGCGCTGGTGACCGACCTGGACGACGCCGTCTACCCGGAGAAGCTGATCGTGCCCTACGGGGAGATCGTGCACAACCGCATCATGCTGGAGATCTTTCGCGGCTGCACGCGCGGCTGCCGCTTCTGCCAGGCGGGTATGATCTACCGCCCCGTGCGGGAGCGCAGCCTCGACCACCTGATGGAGATGGCCGAGAAGCTCGTGCGCGCCACGGGCTATGACGAAATCTCGCTGATGAGCCTGTCCAGCGGCGATTATTCGTGCCTGCCGGAGCTGGCCCACCGCATGGTGGAGCAGTTCGCGGCGCGCCGGGTGCGCATCGCGCTGCCCTCCCAGCGCATCGACAACGTGCTCACGGATACGCTGAAGGAGACGCAGAAGGTCAAGAAGACCGCCCTGACCCTCGCGCCCGAGGCCGGCACGCAGCGGCTTCGGGACGTGATCAACAAGGGCGTCACCGAGGAGGATCTGATGCGCTCGGTGACGGACGCCTTCGACCAGGGCTGGTCGGCGGTAAAGCTGTACTTCATGCTGGGCCTGCCCACGGAGAACGACGAGGACGTGCTGGGCATCGCGGACCTGGCGGAAAAGGTGCGCCGCTGCTACTTCTCCGTTCCCAAGGAGCGCCGCGCCCCCGGCCTTCGGATCACGGTGAGCGCGTCCGTGTTCGTGCCGAAGAACGATACGCCCTTCCAGTGGGCGGGGCAGCTCGACTACGATTCCGTCGTGCGCCGACAGCAGCTTTTGAAGCAGGCGCTGCAGAAGATCAAGGGCGTGGACTTCAAGTACCACGCGCCGGACGTCAGCTTCATCGAGGCCGTGTTTGCCCGCGGCGACCGCAGGCTCGCCGACGCCCTGGAGCTGGCGTGGAAGCTGGGCTGCCGCTTTGACGGCTGGAGCGACCAGTTCCGCTACGACCTGTGGATGAAGGCGTTTGAACAGACGCGCCTGGACCCGGATTTCTACGCCGTGCGGGAGCGCCCCGTGGACGAGGTGTTCCCCTGGGATCACCTGGACTGCGGCGTGACCCGGCAGTACCTGCTCCGCGAGTGGGACAAGGCGCAGCGCGGCGAGCGCACACAGGACTGCCGCAAGGGCTGTACCGGCTGCGGCATGAAGCGATACGAGGGGGCGTGCGTATGAGGGCCATGATCCGCTTCGGCAAGCAGCCGAGGCTGCGCTTCATCTCCCACCTGGACATGCAGCGCTTCTTCCAGCGCGCCGTGAATCGCACGGGGCTGCCCATCGCATGGTCGCAGGGCTTCAATCCCCATCCCGTCATGTCCTTCGGCTCGGCGCTGGCGCTGGGCTGGACCAGCGAATACGAGGTCATCGACATCAAGCTGAGCGCGCCGATGGGCCGAAAGCGCACCGAGGACGCCGTGCGCGCCGCACTGCCCGAGGACATGCCCGTGCTGGAGGTCCGCATGGTCGAGGACCGGCACCCCGCGCCGATGGCCCTGGTGCGCATGTCGGACTACCGCGTCGCGCTGGAAGGGCCCGGCGCAGCGGCGGTGATCGAACAGGTTCCGGCATTTCTCGCGCAGGCACACGTCATGACCACGAAGAAGACCAAGTCCGGCGAGAAGGAAATCGACGCCCGGCCGATGGTGGTGTCCGTCGATCCCGGGCAGGACGGCTTTACCGCGCGGATGATGCTTACCGAGCAGCAGTCCCTGAAGCCGGAGCTGCTGGTCGGGCTGCTGGCGCAAATGGCCGGGGTGGAACCGCCCGAGGTTCGGGTACACCGGCTTACGCTGCTGGGCGAGGCCGAGGACGGCGCGATTCGCCCGCTGATGGAGCTGTGACGGCCATGGGTGCGAGGCAAACCCTGCTGCTCGAGACGCTGCTGGGGCAGACCCGGCTGGCGGTGGTCGAGGACGGCGAGCTGCGGGAGCTCTACTGCGACCGGCCCAACGGCGAGAACCTGACGGGCAACATCTACCTGGGGCGCGCCGAGAGCGTGCTGCCGGGCATGAACGCCGCCTTCGTGGACATCGGCATCGGCAAGAACGCCTTCCTGCCCGCCGGAGAGCTGGTCGGCGGCGGCAGGATCGAGGAGCGCGTCCGGCCCGGGCAGGAGCTGCTGCTGCAGGTCACGCGCGCCGCCACGGGCGACAAGGGGCCGCGCGTCTCCACGAGGATCACGCTGGCCGGCCGGTTCCTGGCGCTGCTCCCGACGGAAGAAGGCATCGGCATCTCGCGCAGGATCGCCGCGGACGCCGAGCGCGCGCGCCTGCAGGAAGTCCTCTCGGGGGCGCTTTCGGGCACCGGCATGGGCGCCATCGCCCGCACCGCCGCCGAGGGCGCGTCCGAAGTGCAGATCGCGGCGGAGGTCGCGAGTCTCACCGCGCTCTGGCGGGAGCTGAGCGAGCGGGCTGCGCACGCCATCGCGCCGAAGCGCCTGTACTCGGATACGGCCCTCGCGCTGCACGCCGTGCGCGACCTGCTCAATGAGGATACCGAGGCGCTGTGGACGGACAGCCCCGGCGCGTTCGGCCTGCTGCAGGGCTACGCCGGGGCGCTGACGCCCCAATGGCAGGACAGGATACGGTTCCACCGGGGCGAGCAGCCTCTGTTCGACCTCTACCGGATCGACGACCAACTGGACAAGGCGCTGCGCAAGCGCGTGTGGCTCAAGAGCGGCGGCTTCCTGTTCGTCGAGGAGACGGAAGCGCTCACGGTCATCGACGTGAACACCGGCAAGTTCACCGGCAAGAAGGATCTCGAGGAAACCGTCTTCAGGCTGAACTGCGAGGCGGCGGCGGAGGTCATGCGCCAGCTTCGGCTCAGGGACATCGGCGGCATCGTGATCGTGGACTTCATCGACATGGCCGCCCAGGCGCGCCGCGAGGCGCTGCTTGCGCTGTTGCGCGAGCTCGCCGCGCAGGACCGAAACCGTACCGCCGTGGTGGGCCTCACCAGCCTGGGCCTGGTCGAGATCACCCGCCGCCGCGCGCGCCAGCCCCTCCGGAGCGTGCTCTTCCACGCCTGCGAGGCCTGCGGCGGCAGCGGGCTCGAGCCCTCCCATGAGACGACGGCGCGCCGCGCGCTGCGGGACGTCTGGCGGCGCCGCAGGAGCGGAGCGGAAGGCCCGCTTCTCATCGAGGCGCAGGAGGCCGTGGTGGGATGGCTCAAAACCATCGGCGCGCCGGCGGGCGGCGACGTGTACGCCGCGCCCGCGGACGACCTCGCGCCGGGTGAAACCCGCGTCACGCCCGCCGAGCCGGGGAAGCTCCCCGAAGGCGCGCAGCCATTGAAACGAGGATGATACCATGAGAGAGACGATCAACGTACCGCAGGCGGAAATCGAGCGCCAGCGGGAGTTTATGCGGCTGGTGGAGAAGCTGCCCGAGCGCCCGCACAGCTACCACATCGTGTCCATGGGCTGCCAGATGAACGAGCGCGATTCCGAGACCGTCGCCGGCATGCTGGAGGCCATGGGCATGGCGCGCCAGCCCGTGCGGGAAGCGGCGGACCTGATCCTCTATAACACCTGCTGCGTGCGGGAGAACGCCGAGAACAAGGCGCTCGGCAACGTGATCTGGCTCAAGGAGCTGAAGAAGGACCGCCCGGAGCTGATGATCTGCGTCGGCGGCTGCATGACCCAGGAGAAGGGCATGGCGGCCATGATGAAGCAGCGCTATCCCTTCATCGACCTGGTGTACGGCACCCATAACCTGTATAAGCTGCCGGAATACATCTACCGGGTCATCACGGAAAAGCACCCCGTGGTCGAGGTCATGGACATCGACGGCGAGGTGGTGGAGGGTCTGCCGGAGCGGCGGAAGAAGCATTTCAGCGCCTTCGTGAACATCATGTACGGCTGCGACAACTTCTGCACCTACTGCATCGTGCCCTACGTGCGTGGCAGGGAGCGCTCCCGCGAGCCGGAGGCGATCCTCGCCGAATGCGTCCGCCTGCAGGACGAAGGCGCGCAGGAGATCATGCTGCTGGGGCAGAACGTCAATTCCTACCGCGGCGGCGGGGCGGCGTTCGCGGAGCTTCTGTACCGCGTGGACCGGCTGGGCATCCCGCGCATCCGCTTCATGACCTCGCATCCCAAGGACCTCTCGGACGAGCTGATCCACGCCTACGGGGAGCTGAAGCACCTGATGCCGCAGTTGCACCTGCCGGTACAGGCGGGAAGCGACGAGATCCTGCGGCGCATGAACCGCCGCTACACCCGGGAACACTACCTCGAGCTGGTGCGCAGGCTGCGCGGCGTGTGCCCGGATATCGGGCTCACGAGCGACATCATCGTCGGCTTCCCCGGCGAAACACAGGCCCAGTTCGAGGAGACGATGAGCCTGGTGCGCGAGGTGCGCTACGACGCCGCCTACACGTTCATCTACTCGCCCCGGACCGGCACGCCCGCCGCGAAGATGCCGGACGACACGCCCTACGAGGTCAAGAGCGAGCGCATCCAGCGGCTGATCGAGCTGCAGCAGGCCATCTCGCTGGAGGTGCTCGAGAAGCAGGTGGGCACGCGCCAGCGGGTGCTGGTGGAGGCCGCGTCCACCCGCGACGCAGGCTCCGTGGGCGGCAAGACGCCCCGGGGGCACATGGTGAACTTCCCCGGCGGGCCGGAGCTCATCGGCACGTTCGCGGACGTGGAAATCGTCTCCGCGGGCAGGAATACGCTGCGCGGCAGGCGCATCATACAGGACGGATAAAGGAGAAAACGACCCATGGACAACGTATTTGCCAAGACCCGCGAACTGGGCGAGGCGCTTCTGAACAGCGAGACCTACCAGCGCATGAAGCAGGCCGAGGATCGCGCCATGCAGAACACCGAGGCCGCCGAAACCATGGCGCGCTTCCTGGAGAAGCGCCAGGCGCTGCAGGCGCTGATGCAGAGCGAAAACCCCGATCCCGGCGCCATGAAGCGGCTCTCCGACGAGATGGACGAGGCGCAGGCGCGCATGCAGATGATCGACGACATCATCGCCCTTACGCAGGCGCGCAACGAATTCAACGGCCTGATCAACCAGATCAACCAGGTGCTGCAATTTATCGTCACCGGGCGCATGGACGAACCCGAAGGCTGCAGCGGAAGCTGCGACACCTGCTCGGGCTGCCACTGAACCCGCCGATTCGAGTTGCTTTACAAATGGAGGTGAGCGCCCATGCCCCTGACCCCGATGATGCAGCATTACATGAGCATCAAGGAGCAGTACCCGGACGCCATACTGTTCTATCGCCTGGGCGACTTCTACGAAATGTTCTTCGACGACGCCAAGCTGGTGTCCCGGGAGCTGGAGCTCACGCTGACGGGGAAGGACTGCGGCCTCAGCGAGCGCGCGCCGATGTGCGGCGTGCCCTACCACGCCGTGGATACCTACCTGCAGCGGCTCATCGAGAAGGGCTATAAGGTCGCCATCTGCGAGCAGATGTCCGACCCGGCGCTCTCCAAGGGGCTGGTGGAGCGGGAGGTCACCCGCGTGGTGACGCCGGGCACCATCATCGAAAGCAACATGCTGGAGGAGCACAAGGCGAACTACATCGCCTCCCTGTGCTTTCGCAGGAACCAGGCGGGCTGCGCGTTCTGCGACGTTTCCACCGGCGAATTCTACCTGTACCTGATCCCCGACGCCCGCGCGAGCCTCTGCGACGAGCTGGCGCGGCTTTCCCCGAGCGAGCTGCTGGTGAACGACGTCGAGGCGCTGCGCGCGCTGGAGCCGGAGCTCGCCGCCCGCGCGGGCACGCCGGGCGAGGAAAGCTATGCCTACGCCGCCGCGGCAAAGGTGATGAAGGCTCACTTCGGGGCGGCCGTTACCGCGGACTTTGAGGACCAGAAGCCCGCGGTGTGCGCCGCCGGCGCGCTGCTCAGCTACCTCACGCAGACCCAGAAGAACGCCCTCAGCCACATCATCCGCGCCCAGCGCTACGAGAGCGCGCGCTACATGGCGCTGGACCGCGCGGCGCTTCGGAACCTGGAGCTGGTGGAGACCGCCAGGGACAAGACCCGGCGCGGATCGCTGCTCTGGATCCTGGACAAGACCGGGACCTCCATGGGCAGCCGCCTGCTCCGGGCGTGGATCGAGCGCCCGCTGAAGGACCGCGCGGAGATCGAGCGCCGGCTCGACGCCGTGGAACAGCTATTGAATAACCCGATGGCGGCCGAGGCGCTCAGGCAGGTATTCAGCGGCATCTACGACATCGAGCGCCTGCTGAGCCGCATCGCCTACGATACCGTCAACGCGCGGGACTGCCTCGCGCTGGCGGCGACGCTGGAGACCGTGCCGCTGATCCGGGACTCACGCAAGGCGTTCACCGCGCCGCTGCTCCTGGACACGCTGGACGCCCTCGACCCGCTGCCTGAGCTCACGGACACGCTGCGCAGGGCCATTTCACCCGACGCGCCCATCTCCGTGCGGGAGGGCGGCATGCTCCGCGCGGGCTACAACGACGAGCTCGACGAGCTCCGCCAGACCGGCAGCCACGGCAAGGAGTTCCTCGCGGCGCTGGAGGCCCGGGAGCGCGAGCGCACTGGCATCAAGAACCTCAAGGTGGGCTACAACCGGGTGTTCGGCTATTACATCGAGGTTTCAAAGTCCTTCTACGACCACGTTCCCTACGATTACGTGCGCAAGCAGACCCTGGCCAACGCCGAGCGCTTCATTACCGAGGAGCTGAAGGCGCTCGAAAACCGGATCCTGGGCGCGGAGGAGAGCGCGCTGCGGCTCGAATACAGCCTGTTCTGCGAAATTCGGGAACAGCTCAAGGCCAAGCTGCCCGAGCTCCAGACCACGGTGACGGCCCTCAAGACGCTGGACGTGCTGCTTGCGCTGGCGAAGGCGGCGGCGGACAACGGCTATTCGCGCCCGGCGATCAACGACGAGGGGCGCTACGCCATCCAAAATGGACGGCATCCGGTGGTGGAGGAGTCGCTGGGCCGGGAGCGCTTCGTGCCCAACGATACGAACCTCAACGCCGACGAGCGCGTCATGATCATCACCGGCCCCAACATGGCGGGCAAGTCTACCTACATGCGGCAGGTGGCGCTCATCGTGCTGATGGCGCACCTCGGCAGCTTTGTGCCCGCGGATGCGGCGGACATCGCCCTCACAGACCGCATCTTCACCCGCATCGGGGCCTCCGACGACCTCTACGGCGGCCAGTCCACCTTCATGGTGGAGATGACGGAGATGGCGAACATCCTGAAGTACGCCACGCCGCGGAGCCTGCTGATCCTGGACGAGGTGGGGCGGGGGACGTCCACCTTCGACGGGCTGTCCATCGCCTGGGCGGCGGTGGAATACATCGCCGGGCCGAAGTGCGGCGCGCGCACGCTGTTCGCCACCCACTACCACGAGCTCTCCGAGCTGGAGGGGCAGCTCCAGGGCGTGGTGAACTTCCGCATCACGGCGAAGGAGATGGGCGAGGACGTCATCTTCCTCAGGAAGATCGTGCGCGGCGGCGCGGACCGCAGCTACGGCGTGTCCGTGGCGCGGCTGGCCGGGCTGCCGAAATCGCTGATCGCGCGGGCGCGGCAGATCATGGCGCGGCTGGAGGTGGACGGCCAGACCCACGGCACCATCGGCCAGAGCATCATGGACGAGCGAAAGAAGCCCACCGACCGCCAGCTCGGCATGCTGGACTTCCAGCCCATGGAGCTGGTGCAGGAGATCGCGGCGCTGGACGTGGTGGGCATGACGCCCATCGACGCGCTCAACAAGCTGTTTGAACTGAACGAGAAGGCCAAGCGCATATAAAGGGGGGAAACGAATGCCCATTCGCATACTGGACGCCGCCACGGTCGGCAGGATCGCCGCCGGAGAGGTCGTGGAGCGACCCAGCTCCGTGGTAAAGGAGCTGATGGAGAATTCCATCGACGCCGGCGCCACGTCCATTACCGTGGACATCAAGGGCGGGGGAATCGACTACCTCCGCGTCACGGACAACGGCTGCGGCATCGAACCCGGTCAGGTGCGCCTGGCGTTTGAAAACCACGCGACCTCGAAGCTGCAGAGCGCCGACCAGCTCGACGACATCCGCACGCTGGGCTTTCGCGGGGAGGCGCTGCCCTCCATCGCGTCCGTGTCGCACGTGGAAATGACCACCCGCCCGAAGGGGCAGGACACCGGCGTGCGGCTGAACGTGGACGGCGGGCAAGACCTGCGGGTCAGGGAGATCGGCTGCCCCGAGGGCACCACCATCGTCATGCGGGAGCTGTTCTACAACCTGCCGGTGCGGCGCGCGTTTCTCAAGAAGGCGGGCTACGAGGGCGGGCTGGTGACGGACGCCGTGGCCAGGATGATCCTGGGCAATCCCGGCGTCGCCATCCGCTACATCAACAACGGCGCGAACGTCTACCACAGCTTCGGCGACGGCAAGCTCCGACACGCGGTGTTCGCCGTGTACGGCAAGGCGACCGCCGAGGGCATGGCGGCGGTGGACGCCAGCGAGGGCGGCACGCGCATTCACGGGCTGATCGGCGTGGGGGAGCTGGCGAAGTCCAGCCGCGCCCACCAGGCGTTCTTCATCAACGGGCGTTCCGTGCGCTGCCCAATGCTCTCCCGCGCGCTGGAGGAGGTCTGCCGCACCCGCGTGACCATCGGCATGTACCCCATGTGCGCGCTGAACCTGGTGATCCCGCCCACGGCGGTGGACGTCAACGTGCACCCCAACAAGCTGGAGGTGCGCTTCAAGGACGAAGCCGCCATGCGCGCGACCGCGGAAAAGCTGCTCGCCACCGCCTTCGAGGGCGAAAAGGTGTTGCAAATCGGCCCGAACGCGCCGGAAAAGCACGCGGTGGAGCGCGTCGCCACCGTTCGGGAGGTCGTCCCCGCGCCGCCCGCGACCGTAACCCCGGCGCCCGAGCAGACGAGGATCGAGCTTCCCGCCGCCCCAAAGGCGGCGCCGCAGCCGACGGCCGCCAAACCCGCGGCGGCAAAGCGGCTCCGCCCGGAGGAGGATCCCGCCTCCGACCGGCTGTTCGTCTACCAGAAGAAGATCAACGAGGCGCTCGAAAAGCTGGGCGCGGGCGCGCCGGGCGAGCTCCGGGAAAACTCGCTCTACGGCGGCTGGCGAAGACCGGAACCGCCGTATCCGCCCATGCCCGCGCCGCCTGCGGCCAACGATCGCCCGAAGGCCTCCGAGGCCGTCGACGCGCTGGTTTCCGCGGCGGCTCTGCCCGTCCGGGAAGGGGAGGGGGAAGCGCCGCCGTACCGCGTCATCGGCGTGGTGCTGAACACCTACATCCTCGTCGAAGCGGACGACGCGCTGGTGATGATCGACCAGCACGCCGCCCATGAGCGCCTGAACTATGAGAAATACATGGCCCAGCTGGAGGCCGGCCTGGGTTCCCAGCAGTTGTTGACGCCGCTGGTGCTGAACCTGTCCGCCCGGGAAATGGCGCTGATCCGGGAAAACCTGGACGTGCTCTCGGACGCCGGCTACGATGTGGAACCGTTCGGCGAGAACGACGTGCAGGTGCGCGCCGTGCCGTTCATACTCGGCCGCGCCGAGCTGAAGCCCGCCTTCATGGACACCCTCGGCGCGCTGTACCGCCTTCGCAACGCCACCGTGGACCTTAGGCGGGCGGAGGTCATGCAGATGTCCTGCAAGAGCGCCGTCAAGGGCGGCGACCCGCTGGGCGCCGCGGAGATCGACGCGCTGATCCGGCAAATGCTGGAGACCGGCGCGCCACCCACCTGCCCGCACGGTCGGCCCGTGATGAAGAGCTTCTCCCGCCGCGAACTCGAGAAGCTGTTCAAGCGCATACAATGAACATGCAGTACAACGAAAAGCCGCTGCTGCCCGTGATCGCCGGGCCGACGGCCTCCGGCAAGACGGCCTGTGCCGTGGCGCTGTGCCGGTTGATGGACGGCGAGGTGGTCTCTGCGGATTCCATGCAGGTCTATCGCGGCATGGAGGTGCTCTCCGCCGTGCCCACTGAGGCGGAGCGCCAGGGCATCCCGCACCACATGATGGGCTGCGTGGAGCCGTCCGCGCGCTACACCGCCGACGCCTACCGGGCGGCGGCCACGGCCTGTATCGCGGACATCCGCGCCCGCGGCAAGCTGCCGGTGCTCTGCGGCGGCACGGGGCTCTACATCGACGCCGTCACCCGGCCCATGAGCTTCTCCCGCCAGAGCGACGAGGCGATGCACGCGCAGTTGCTCGCCGCCGCGGACGAACCCGGCGGCCGGCGCAGGCTCCACCGCATGCTGGAGGAGATCGACCCCGAATCCGCGGCGCGCCTCCATGAAAACGATGTAAGGCGCGTGAGCCGGGCCATTGAGATCTACCGGCTCACCGGCATGACGCAGACGGAGCACACGCGCAGGGACAGGCAGCGCAGCGGGGCGTTCCGCGAAGTGATCTTCGGGCTGGACTGGCCGCGGGAGGCGCTCTACCGGCGCATTGACGCGCGCGTGGACGCCATGGTGGCGGCCGGACTGGTCGACGAGGTGCGCGCGCTGATGGCGGACGACGCCCGGCATCCCACGGCCATGCAGGCCATCGGGTACCGGCAGGTCGCCGCGGCGCTGCGCGGGGAGATATCCATGGCGGAGGCCATCGACGAGGTCAAGAAGGCATCCCGCAATTTCGCCAAGCGCCAGCTGACCTGGTTCCGCCGGGACGGCCGCGTGCGCTGGCTGCCCGCCGAAGGTGAAAGCGCCACGGCGCTGGCAGAGCGGATGCGGGCGATCATCGAAAAAGAGACATCGGTCTAAACAGACCATATTCTGTTGTATCTATGGGCAAGAAACGGAGATATCGCGCAATGGCGGCGCTTTTGATGCTCGCGACGCTGGCGCTGTGCGGGTGTCGACCCGTGATCCCGGAGGGCGCCGAGGACGCCGTGATCTACGCCACGGTCTATCCGCTGTACGCCATGGCCGACGCGGTGCTTCGGGACGTTCCGGGCATTCGGCTGCGCTGCCTGGTGCAGCCCCAGGACGGGTGCCTGCGAAGCTATGCGCTGTCCGACTGGGACAGGGCGCTTCTGGGGACCGCCGACGCGGTCATCGCCGGTGGGCGCGGCCTGGAATCCTTCGAAAGCGCGCTGTTTGCGCTGGGCGAGGGCGGTCCCGCGGTGTCGGCGGTGCTGTACAACCTGCCGCTCTACAATGCGTCCACGGCCCACGGGAGCGGCGAATCCGAATCCCATCTCGACGGCCCGAACCCGCACCTGTACATGTCCGTCGACGGCGCAAAGCAGATCGTGGAGAGCGTCGCCGCGGCCATGCTGACGCTGGACCCGGACTATTCCGAATCCTACGCGCAAAACGCCGACGACGCCGCCGCGAAGCTGGATGCGCTGGCCGGGGAGCTTCACGCCATCGCGGGCGACCTCGACGGCAAGCCCGTGGCGCTGATGAACGAGGCGCTGATCTACACGGCGCAGGATTACGGGCTCGACGTCGCGGCGTGGATCGATCGCGAGAGCGGCGTCGCGCTCTACGACGATGCATTGAAGGCGTGCGTGGAGCGGTTGCAGGCGTCCGGCGCAAAGGTCGTGCTGACCGAGCGACAGGCGCCGCCGGGCTTCGTGCGCGCGCTGGAGGACGCCGGCTTCTGCGTGGCGCGGCTGGATATCCTGTCCACGCGCCATGAGGAAGCGGGCTTCGAGACCTATCTGCAGGCCCAGCGGGACAACGCGCGGGCGCTGCGCGCGGCGTTTGACGCCGCCGAATCCGCAAACGAGGAGGCCGCGCATTGAAGCAGGTCATCATCTACACCGACGGCGCGTGTTCCGGCAATCCCGGCCCGGGCGGCTGGGGCGCGATCCTGATGTACAAGGACAAGAAGCTGGAGATCTCCGGCTACGAGGAACACACCACCAACAACCGCATGGAGCTGATCGCGCCGATCCAGGCGTTGATGCGCCTGAAGGAGCCCTGCGAGGTCAGCGTATACTCCGACAGCGCCTACCTGGTGAACGCCTTCCAGAAGCGCTGGCTGGAGAGCTGGCAGCGCAACGGCTGGCGCAAGAGCGACAAGAAGCCCGTGGAAAACCAGGACCTTTGGCAGCGCCTGCTGGAATTCGACCGCACGCACAGCATCCGCTGGATCAAGGTCAGGGGCCACGCGGACAACCCCTTGAACAACCGCTGCGACGAGCTCGCCACCGGCGAGATCAAACAGCACCGCATGAATCTGTAGTGAGCGAAGCGGAGGCAAACGCCTCCGCTTCGTCATTTTGATCCCGGTTATCATCCGGGTCGGATCAGGATTCGGATTCATCCTCCGGCGCATCCTCGCGCAGGCGGACTTTTCGGGCGGCCATGCGGCGGCGGTCGTCGGACATGGCGGCGTAGTGCCTGCGGGTGGTGTTCACGTCGCTGTGGCCGAGCACGTCCGCCACCAGGTAGATATCCCCGGTCTCGTGGTAGAGGTTCGTGCCGAAGGTGCTGCGCAGCTTGTGCGGGCTCAAATGCTGCTTCAGCGGCGCGGCCTGCGTGGCGTATTTCTTCACCATGACCTGCACGGCGCGCACGGAAATGCGGCGGTTCTGCAGCGACAGGAACAGCGCCTCCTCGTGGCCGGGCTGTGGCGTCAGCGTGCGGCGGAGCTTCAGGTAGTCCTTCAGCACGCCGGCGACCTCGTCCGGGAAGTAGAGTATGGCCTGGTTGCCGCCCTTGCGGGTGACCAGGAAACCGTTGATGCTGAAGTCCACGTCGTCCACATTGATGCCGACCAGCTCGCTCACGCGGATGCCCGTGCCCAGGAACAGGGTGAGTATGGCCAGGTCGCGCAGCCGGGTGTGCTCGTTGTACTTCTTCTGGCGGTCCGAGAGCTTCTCGCCGGACTCCACCAGGTCCAGCATCCGCGCCACCTCGTCGATTTCGAGGCGGATGATGGGCTTCTGGTGCCGCTTGGGCATGTCCACCAGCGAGGCGGGATCGGCGTCAATGTAACCGTTTTTGTAGAGAAATTTGTAAAAACTGCGTAAAGACGACAACTTGCGCATTTTGCCGAGCTCGGCGTTGGTGATCTGCGCATCGTGCTTGAAATACAGGGTGAGGTAGTCCAGGTACATGTAGATGTCCCGGGACGTAACCTTCGCCAGGTCAGACACGTCCAGCGCAGCGACCGGCTTGCCGGAAAACTTCGGCATCTCGTCCGTCAGAAAGCCGAAGAACAGTTTGAGGTCGGACGCATAAGCGTAGCGCGTCAACGGCTGCGTGGTGGCGTCGATGGCGCGCATGAAGTCAAAGCAGACCTCCGGGAGCTCACGGAGCGCCGCGCGGGTCAGCAGTTGTAATTCGTTGGCGCGTTCCTCGGAATACGTGGGCATGGGCGGGCAATCCTCCAAAACAGGTCATATCTTTTCGCAAAAGCTGTCTTTTGCGCATAGATTAAGGCGGAAGCATATGCCGGGGAACGATCATCCCCCGGCCGCGCTTCGTCGCTCGTCATTCCTCCGGGCGCTTCCGGCTGAAGCAGTCAAAGGGCTGTTCGCCGTCGGCGAGTTCCTCGAGATCCCTGCGAAGCTGTGCATAGGCCTCGCTGCCGGTACCGTCGTCGATGATTTCATCCACTTCGATGGCGTTGTAATCCGCGCCGGTCTGCAGGCACTTCATGCAGTTGTCGCAGATCTTGTTCGGATCGAGGTCGCACACGCTGCACTCCCCGCAATCGTCGCACAGCTTTCCCTCGTCCAGTACGCAATACTTGGGCATTTTCGGCCTCCATGATTCTTTGCCGGTCTGTTTCATTATAACACGGTTTCGGAAAAAAGCAAATCAATCCTCGTCCTCGTTCACCACCTGCCAGCGCAGCTTGTTCACGGCGCGGCGGACGGCGTCGCGGCTGGTGCCCCAGCTCTCGTTCTGGTTGCGATAGTCAAACTTTTTGATGAACCAGTCGACTTCGCCCGACAGGCGCTCCAGATTCTGCGCCTCTACATTTGTAAGGTCATCGACAAAATGCTTCAGCGCGTCGCCGTGCAGGTGCTTCGGCGCGGTTTCCAGCAGCTCCGCGTAATGCTTCAGGCACAGCCCGCGCGACTTCTTCAGCAGCGCGGGAAACTCCGCCTCGTTTTTATACATATACAGTATGGTGTAGACGTATCGCTCCATGGTCCGGCGCACGCGCTCGCAGAACACACAGGTATCCATCAGGGCCTTCAACTCGTCCATCGGGCCCTGCATGGCGTCGCCCTTGCGCCCGCCGAAGCGCCTGAACACGGTCTTCCCCGCCTCCGCCGCAGCGCATTCCCGCTGCTTTTCAGCGTTCTTCCGAAGTTTGTCCAGCGTCTGCTTCATGTAGGTCTGCGACATCAGCGCAAGCCCCAGGCGGTTGCCGGCGTCGTACATCTGCCGGAAATGGCGCGCGCAGAAACCCTTTTCGTTCACCTCGATGCGCTGGTCGGGCTCCATGACCGATTCGCCGAGGAAGTATTCCACGCCGCCCTGTTCCACGCCGGCATTCAGCAGGCACAGCGGGCATTCGCAGTCCGTCCTGTACGCCTCCCATACGGGCGCGGTATCGATGTGCATCTTCATGTCGTCGCCTCCCCGGCGCGCGTCACGCCTTTTGCTTGAATGCGTGCTTGCACTTGCCGCAGGTGACCGTCACCTCGCCCACCTTGCGCGGCAGGCGCAGGCGCGCGTGGCACTCGGGACACTTGAAGTACTTGTAGTTGCGCTGGTTCCTGAGCCGCACGAAGAACTGCCTGACGCCGCCGATGGCGCCCGACCACAGGCCGACGAACTTCTGGTTCTCGGCGGTGCGCTTCGCGAGGTTCTTGGAAAACATGCGGTACAGCGAATAGACATACGTCGCCATGCCCAGCAGATCGAGCACGGGAAAGCGCGTGATGCCGCCCAGCAGCGACAGGATCATGCCGAAGATCAGCAGCGCCAGCGAGAACTCGTCCGCACCGTGGCGGCCGTACATCAGCTGCTGTACGCCGTTGCGAAGCCTTTGCCAGAATGTCATGTGTCCGTATCTCCTTTCAGGCCCCCGTCAGCAGCCCCGCCCCATGCCGCAGCCGCAACAGCAGTTGCAGAGCATGTTCAGAAGCAACTGCGACATGCAGCAGCTCACGGGGTCGCCGCAGATGGCGGTGGGAACGCCGTAGCCCTGCTCCGCGCTGCGGCTCTGGTAATACTGCGCGCCGCCCTGAATGCGGCTGAGCAGAGCGTGGTATTCGAAGTTGTTGGGATCCATGCTGACCGCGCGCTGGGCGTAGTTCAGCGCCGCCACGCGGTTGCCCATGCCCAGGCTGACCTCGCCGTAGAGGAAGTACCACTCGGCGGTGCGGTCCCGTATCTCCTCCAGCACGTGGGCGGCTTCCGCATAGTGGCGCGCGCGGATGTAGTTGCGCGCCGCCTGCATCTGCGGGCTGGAGCTGTAGCCGTAGCCGGTCCCGCCGTACCCGGTCGAGCCGTATCCGCCATAGGCGCCGCCGGAGTTTCCCTCCCGGCGCTGCTTCATGATGGTGGAATACGCCTCGTTGATCTCCTTCATGCGGGCCTCGGCGCCGGAATCGCTGGCGTTGACGTCCGGATGGTATTTCTTCGCGAGCGCGCGATAGGCCTTCTTCACCTCTTCGTCCGAGGCGGAGGGCGACACGCCCAGCGTGCGATAGGGATCCTGCATCATTCTTCTCCTTTATGTTCCTTGCTGCGCCGCTTCTGGATCATGCCGTACCGGGTCCACACGCCGGAGTACAGTATGTTTCGCAGGATGTCCGCGTCCAGCACCACAGGCAGGCGCTCGAAGGCGTCGGTGGCGTCGGCCATCATGCCCAGCATGGCGTTGCGGCACAGTTCCTCGTATTCGGGGCGCTCCGCGAGGGATTTCAGCGGGTTGAACCGGCCCTTGCGGATATCGGCGGCCAGGTCCTCGTAGGCGTCCATGAAGTAGATGAAGCGCCCGAGGCCGTCGCCGACGGCCCGCAGTTCGTCGTTCCAGACGTCATCCCGCCGCCACGCAAACAGCGTGCCCAGCAGCTCGCCGGTACCGTTGACCAGCCGGTCGAGGCCGGCGCCCTCCCCCTTCGCTTCCTCCGCGTGGACGATCTCCAGCCAGCGCTCGATGGCGGCGCACTTTTCGGAATGCGTCGCGGCGGCGCGCTCGTAGCCGCGCCGAAGCAGCCGCGCCTCCACCCTGGAGAGGGCGTTCCCGTCGTCCAGCCAGTCGTCCCGCAGCTTGTGCCAGGCCAGGGCGACGTTCATGTCCGCCGCGTATTCCATCCCCGGAAAGCATGCGTATTCGTGCGCCTTCAGGGGGTGCGTCGCGCAACGTTCCCGCCCGGTCTGCTCGCCCGGCTCGTACAGCGCGTTCAGCAGCATCGCCAGGAAGGTCATGTCGTAGCTCAGCGTGACCGCGCCCGTCAGGCCGTGGCGCATCCGCAGGGTGCGGCACAGGCCGCAGTAAAACGCCCGAAAGCGCGCCTGGCGCTCTTTCGGCAGCGCCTCCGCGTTGATGGCGATATAACCGAACATGCCGGGGCGCTCCCTTCCCTGCGCGATTCCACGGATCCATGATGCGCCGCGAATATGAACGCAGCGTCAATTGAAGGCGACCTTTCAGGTAAAATGACGGTCAGACGCCGACTTCCCTGCACAGCGCCTCCATCTGCTCCCGCGTGACCGGGCAGACGGCGGAGTAGTACAGCCTGTCGGCGCCGCTAAGCAGCGCCCGCGCCTTGTCGAGCTCGCCGTCGCGCTGGTACATCCGGCCCAGGTCGTAGATCGTGGTGATTTGCCGCGGCCTGCGCTCGTGGGCCTTTTCGTACAGCGCCTTTGCCCTGGCGCGATGCTCCGCGGCCTCGGCAGAAGCGCCGTTTGACGCCTCCGCATCCGCCATGATCTCGTTGAGGCGCGCCATGTTGTCCAGGATATCGCCGTCCTCGTCGTCGTAGTCCATGGCCTTCTCGTTGAACGCCAGGGCCTCTTCGAAGTCGCCGGTCTGCCGCGCCTTGTCCACCAGGTACATGCCCAGCGTGGAGTACACCGCGCCGTTCATCTTCGTCGCCGCGGCGCGCCGGATGGTGGCGATGGCTTCGTCCAGCTCGCCGGTCTTCCACAGCAGTATGGAATACTGTATGCGCAGTTGGAAGCGCGCGTCGTCCGCGAGGTTCGGCCAGCGGCTTATGTCCTGCATGACCGCCTTTGACTTTTCAAAATCGCCCTCGCGCATCAGCAGCAGCGCGTAGCTCAGGCAGGTGTTGGCCGTCTGGCCGCCCAGGCGCACCGCCTCCGCGTACTGCCCGAGGGCGCTCTGGTACTTCTCCTTCGCCGCCTCCGGCTGGCCCTTGCCGGCCAGCGATACCGCCTCGGTGTAGGTCTTGTAGGCCTTCCGGGCGACGATGCCGCTCCTGGCCTTGTCGAAGATGCCCATATCGTCTCCACCCTTCAGGGGTTGTCGTTCTGCTTGCGCTTGATGCGGTCGATGCGCCGCTGCAGCGCCTCCGCCGGCTCTGCGTCCGGGTACTGCGCCGCCTGCGCGGCGTATTCGAGCGCGCGCCCGTAATCCTTGAAGCGGTGCTCGAAGAGCTTGGAGAGCTCCACGCACACCTGCCCCGGCAACTGCCTGCGGCGAAGCATCTGTTCGAGCACCTGCCGCGCAGCGTCCCAGTCCGCGGATCTGCGGTGGATGTGGTAGAGCCGCCAGTTCGCCATGCCGCAAATGCGCTCGCTGCCGAGGCTGGCGAGCGTGCCCGCGGGGCGCGGCACGGCGGAAACGCGGTACATGTCGCGCGCGGGGGTAAGCTCCCCCATGCGCTCCAGCGCCTTGCCCATGCTGAACTGATCCCGCTGGTCCGTCAGGCTTCCGGGCCGCGCGTTGACGTCGCACAGCCGCACCAGCAGCGCGGCGAGTGTGGCGATGTCCTGCCGGTTGTGATCGATGATGTCCTCCAGCAACGCCTCGTCGCCCGTCTTCAGGTATTCAAAGAAGCGCCGGGGCACCTCGCTGCCGGGCAGGTCGCCTTCGCGGGGCGTGCCCAGTATGATCTCCTCGATCCTGGACAGCCGACAACTGCCCATGCGCATCTTCCATACCCTGCGGGCCGGATGCAGCAGGTCGAGGTTTTCAAGGTCGCGCCAGCGGTCGCGCATGCGGCACATGGTGAACCGCGCCTCCAGGAGCGGCATGTCGAAGTTCCTTCCGTTGAAGGTACACACGCAGTCGAAGGCGTCCATGCGCTCCGCAAGGCGGTGCAACAGCTCCGGTTCGTCGGCGTACTCGCGCAGCAGGTACTGCTCGGTCACCAGCGCGTCGCCGTCCACCCAGCCCACGCCCACCAGAAAGGCCACCGTGCCCGCCCCGCCGGACAGGCCCGTGGTCTCCGTATCCAGGAAGAGGCATTTGCGGATGTCGAATGCCCGCCCGCTCCAGCCGAGCCTGCGCAGGCCCACCGGCGGGAGCGCATAGATGCGTTCGTCCAGCGGCGTCCGGCGGGTCTCCACGCGCACGCCGCCCCTTCCCGCCCGTGGCGCCGGCCCGGGCGAAGAGACCTTCATCGCGCTCAGCCGCGCCCTTAATCCTGATGGCATACGATCACCTTTCTACTATTTTAGCGACGTTGCGTTATGAAGTCAAGTACTTGCCTTCGCCGTCTTTTTCGGGTACAATGGGGACGCAGGCAAACTTGCGACAAAGGAGGTCCTCTGCATGCTGGAAATCGGAACGCTGGCCCCGGAATTCACCCTGCCGGACCAGAACGGCGAGAATCACTCGCTGTCGGACTACCGCGGCCGGAAGGTCGTGCTTTACTTCTACCCCAAGGACAACACCGCCGGCTGCACGAAGCAGGCGTGCAACTTCAGGGACCTGATGCCCCAGTTTCGGGAGAAGGGCGCGGTGATCCTGGGCGTCAGCAAGGACAGCGTCGCCTCGCACAAGCGCTTTGAGGAGAAGTTCGGCCTCCCCTTCACCCTGCTCGCGGATGTCGGGAAGGAAGTCATACAGGCCTACGACGTGTGGAAGGAAAAGAAGAACTACGGCAAGGTCACCATGGGCGTCGTGCGAACCACCTACCTCATCGATGAGGAAGGCGTCATCCGCCGCGCCATGGGCAACGTGAAGGCGGCGGACAACCCGCAGCAGGTCCTGGAAGCGCTGTAAACGGTGCTTCGGGGCGTCTGCTTTCAAGCCGACAGGCCGCGCGCAGAACTGCGCGCGGCCTGTTTTTGGTAAAGTTTATGTTGATATTCCCAAAATCTGTTTTACATATAGATAATATTATATTATAATACATGAAACCTTATTGCGTTTTCCGAGAATCTATGATATGATTGAAAAAACTGAACCTGGGGCAGCCATATGCGCCCGGACTAGCGACCCAGCATGCCGATCTTCGTCATTGAGCTTGGATTGTGTGCGAAGGAGGTATACCATGCTTTACTTATCCGGGCACAGGTCAGTGCCTCCCAGCCTAACCTATCAGCAGTGCGTCAAGGAGACGAACATCAAGCGCATCTTCGATTTCCTGCGAAGCGGCGCCTGTGAGTCACGCGCGGAGCTGGTGCGCGCCATGGAGTTGAGCGCGACCAGTGTTTCGGTGCTCGTGGAGGAGCTCCACGAGCGCGGGTTTATTGCTGAAACCGGTCCGAAGCCGACGGCACAACCTGGCCGCCGGCCGATTCGTCTTGAATTCAATGCGGACGCGAGGCACATCGCCGTGTTTTCGCTCAGCATGCGCGGCATCGCGTTCACGCTGCTGAACCTGCGCTGCGAGGTGCTGGAGCAGATCTTCGTGGAGTTCGATTCCTCCCGGTGCACGGACGCCGACGCCGGCGATTGCTACGCGCGCAAGTTCGAGGAGATCCTGAAAACCCGCTCGCGCCGTTTTGATCCCGCGCGCACGATGTGCGTCGGCATCTGCATCCCCGGCGTCTACCTGCCGGACGAGCACCTGTTCTCGATGACCACGTCCATCCGGGTGGAATTCTCCGAGACCTCCATGCGCACCTTCGAGGAGCGCATCGGCATCCCCGTCTACATCGAGAACTCCTCCGTCTGCCTCGCCTACGCGGAGCAGAAATTCCTGGACGCCGCGAACCCCGGCAATCCGCAGGCGCGGGACCTGCTCTACATCAACATCGGCGACGGCGTCGGCGCTTCGATCATCTACAAGGGGGACATCGTCTCCGGCTCCTACCACACCGCCGGCGAAATCGGCCACATGACCATCGACTACCGGGGAAAGCCCTGCCCCTGCGGCAACCGCGGCTGCCTGGAGCGCTACGTCAATCTGAACGCCATATTGGACGCCGTGCAGGCGCGCTGCGCCGAGTGCGGGCTGGCCCAGCCGCAGAGCTTTGAGGAAATGGTATCGGGCTACCGTGACGTCGCGGAGGTGGACGAGGTGCTTCGCCAGATCTCGGAGCTCTTGTCCTTCGGCGTGTACAACATGATCTGCGCCACGGGCATACTGAACATCGCCCTCGGCGGCGGGATCGAAGCGCTGGGCGAACGCTTCCTGATGCGCCTGCGGGAGTACATCCGCGGGAGGACCTTCTCGTTGAGCAACCGCATGAGCCTCAATTACGCGGGCGCAGGCCCCGACGCGGAAAGCGTCGGCTTCGCGCACTACTACCTGGACAAGGCGTTTACGATCACCTATTGAACCTGTATCCATGGCTGTCACGGGCCGATGTAAACGGCGGGGGCGCTCATCGAGTGCCCCCGCCTTGCTTTGTTCGTCGCTCTACCTGTCATCCTTCGGATTCCGCCAGGAGATCGGCCACGCGGCACAGCTCCGAAAGCGTCAGCACCTCGCCGCGCACCCGAACGTCGAGCCCGGCCCGCTCGAGGACGTCCGCCGCGGCGCCCTGATCCAGCCCAAAGGCGGCCTTCAGGTTGTTGGCCAGTGTCTTTCGGCGCATGGCAAAGGCGGCGTTGACCACCCGCAGGAACAGCGCGCGGTCCTTCGGGGCGACCTCCGGCGACGCTTGCCGGTCGATGCGGATAAAGCAGCTTGTCACGTGGGGCGGCGGATCGAATGCGTCCGCCGGCACCTCCTCCAGCACGCTGGCCGCGCCATAGAAGCGCAGGTTCGCCGCCAGCGCACACCACTGCTTGCTGCCCGGCTCGGACATGATCCGCTCCGCCGCTTCCCTCTGCACCATGATGCATATGCTCTCCGGCGGGCGCTCGCAGTTCACCAGGCGCAGCAGGATGTCCGCGGTGATGTAATACGGCAGGTTGGCGATCACGCGGTACGGTTCGCCGCCGAAGGCCTCCCCCGCCACGCGCGCCACGTCCGCCTTCATGAAGTCCCGGTACAGCACGCGCGCGTTGTCGAGGTCGCCCAGCATCTCGTCGAGCACCGGCTCGAGGCCGCGGTCGATCTCCACCGCCAGCACCGCCTTCGCCCGCATGGCGATGAGGCGGGTCATCACGCCCGCGCCGGGGCCGATCTCAAGCACGTTGTCGTCGGGGGCGACGGCGCAATCGTCCAGCAGGCGGCCGAGCAGCCGCTCGTCCAGTATGAAGTTCTGTCCCAGGGAATGGGTATGATGAAAGCCGCAGCGCTCCAGCGCGAGCCGGGCGCGCAGTTCCGGGGATACGTCTCTGAATTCTGACATGGGGTCCTCCAGCGGAAATAACAATCGCGCGGCGGAAAAGCAACGTTCCCGCCGCGCGAATCATTGAATCGGATTACTTGGTGCCGAACAGGCGGTCGCCGGCGTCGCCCAGGCCGGGAACGATGTACTTGTTCTCGTTGAGGCGCTCGTCGATGGCGGCGATGAAGATGTCCACGTCCGGATGGGCCTTCTGCACCGCCTCAATGCCCTCGGGGCAGCCCACCAGGCACATCAGGGTGATGGACTTGCAGCCGCGCTGCTTGATGAAGTCGATGGCCGCGATGGAGGAGCCGCCGGTGGCCAGCATGGGATCCACCACGATCAGGTCGCGCTCGTTCACGTCGTAGGGCAGCTTGCAGTAGTATTCCACCGGCAGGTGGGTCTCGGGGTCGCGGTACAGGCCGATATGGCCGACCTTCGCCGTGGGAACCAGGTTCGTCACGCCGTCCACCATGCCCAGGCCCGCGCGCAGGATGGGCACGATGCCCAGCTTCTTGCCGGCGATGACCTTGGACTTGCACTTGGTGATGGGGGTTTCGATTTCAATTTCCTCCAGCGGCAGGTCGCGAGTGACCTCGTAAGCCATCAGCATGGCGATCTCTTCCAGCAGCTGGCGGAAGTCCTTGGTGCCGCAGTTCTTATCGCGCATCAGCGTCAGCTTGTGCTGAACGAGGGGATGATCGACGACCACAACTTTGCTCATGTAAGTACCCTCCCTTATCTCGATGTCTCTATTATAGCCGATTTGGCGCGGAATGACAACAACATGCCGCCAACTTTCGGCATTTTCACCGTGGGTTTACAAAACTCACAGGTAGCTCTTGTCGGGATGGATGATCGCGCGCCCGGTCTTCTTGTCGAATCCCTCCAGCGTGAGCAGCGATTTCACGCCCTCGATGCGCTTCACCGCCGGTTCCGCCGTGGAGATCATGACGCCCACGCCCACGACCTCCGCCAGGAACTCCTTCATCATGTCCACCATGCCCTGCAGCGTGCCGCCGCCCTTCATGAAGTCGTCGATGATCAGCGCGCGCTGGCCCGGGGATACGGCGCGGCGCGCCAGGGCCATCGTCTCGATGCGGTCGTTGCCGCCGCCGGCGATGTAATTGATCTTCACGGCGCTGCCCTCGTAAGCGCGGCTGTCCCTGCGGGCGATGACCAGCGGCACGTCCAGCATGCGGGCCGTCATCAGCGCGATGGGAATGCCCTTGGTCTCCATGGTGAGCACGAAGTGGGGCTGGCGGTCGTAATACTGCGCGGCCAGGATCTCCCCCATCGCCTGCGCGATGCCGCTGTCGGCGGACACGTCGGAGGTGTAGAGGAATCCGCCGGGAAGCATGCGGCCCGGTTCGGCCAGCTTCTCGGAGAGATCGTTCAGAACGCGGCGAATCTTCGCGGGGCTGGGGATGGCGCGATAGCGCACGCCGCCCGCGGCGCCGGCCACCGTTTCGATGCGCCCGAGGTCAAACCGCGAAAAGGACGAGCTCACCAGGTCGATGTCCTCACTGATCGTCGACTTTGCCGCGCCGAACAGCTCGCAGAACTCCCCGAGGGTGTGGATGCGGTTCGGCGTGTCCATCAGGATACGGGTCATTGCGCCCAGGCGCTCGCTGCGCTTGATCTTCTCCATGCGTGGCTTCCTCAATTCCGAATATTTTTCTGATATATCCAATTATAATTCGGAAATGTTAGCTTTGTCGTGAAATTCTGTCAATTTCAGCCTTATCCAAAAGTTTTAACCTTCATTTCGCGCGAGGACAACGGATGCGCTTGCAGGATCGGGCGATTTGACATATAATAAGATGATCCGTTTCATTTTTGCAAATGCATCTATGGGAGGCCGTACCATGGCAGACAATATATTCGACCACCAGGGCAAGCGCGTCCACTTCATCGGCATCGGCGGGAGCTCCATGTCCGGCCTGGCCGGGCTGCTCAGCGAACTGGGCTTCGAGGTCACCGGCTCGGACAACACCCGCTCCCACAAGACCGAGCACCTGGAGGAAAAGGGCATTCCCGTGCACATCGGCCACGACGCGGCAAACGTGCGCGGCGCCAGCGCTATCGTGTACTCCGCCGCCATCGGCCCGGAAAACGCGGAGCGCCGCGAGGCCGCGCGGCTGGGCATTCCCCAGATCGAGCGGTGCGACCTGATCGGCCAGCTGATGGAGGGCTATGAATTCGCCGTCGGCGTCAGCGGCACCCATGGAAAGACCACCACCACCGCCATGCTGGCGCAGGCATTCCTGCAGGCCGGGGCCGACCCCACCGTCCACATCGGCGGCGAGTTGGACTTCATCGGCGGCTCCACCCGAAAGGGCGATCACCGCGACTTCATCTGCGAGGCGTGCGAGTTCCACGGCAGCTTCCTGCATTTCAAGCCGACTGTCGCCATCATCACGAACATCGACGAGGATCACCTGGATTACTTCAAGGACATCGACGACATCGAGGCGACCTTCGCCAGGTACGCGGCGCTGCTGCCGAAGCACGGCTGGTGCATCGCCTGGGGCGACGACTTCCGCGCCCGCAGGGTGGCGGAAAACGCCGGCTGCAATTTCATGACCTACGGCCTGGGCGAGGATTGCATGCTTCGGCCCGAAAACCTGACCTACGACGAGCGCGGCTGCGCGAGCTTCACCGCCGTATTGAACGGCGAGGCGCTGGGCGACTTTAGGCTGAACGTGGCCAGCGAAGCCAATATGCTGGACGCCCTCGCGGTCATCTGCGCGTCGCACATCCGCGGTCTGGAGATGGCGAAGGTCTCCGAGGCGCTCGCCGGCTACGTCGGCGCGCACCGGCGCTTCGAGCTCACCAGCGTTACCGACGGCGTGAAGTGCTATACCGATTACGGCCACAACCCCGCGGAAATCAAGAACGCGCTGAAGATCGCCTCCATGCAGCCCCACGGGCGGCTCTGGTCGGTCTGGCAGCCCCATACCTATTCCCGCACCAAGACGCTGTTCGACGCCTTCGTGACCACCTTCGACGGGGTGGACGAGCTGCTGATCACGGACATCATGGGCGCGCGGGAGGTTGATCCCGGCGACATCAATTCGCAGATGCTGCTCGAGCCCATCCGGGCGCGCGGCGTGCACGTCACCCACACCCCCACCTTCGACGACGCGGAAGCCTACCTGCGCGCCCACTGGCAGCCCGGCGACCTGATGATCAGCCACGGCTGCGGCAACATCGACCTGCTGAACGAGCAGATCGCCCTGCACGGCGACACCGTCCGGTGAGCGGCGGGAACGGAAGGAGTTTTCAACCTTGAATCACCTGAAGCGAATCCTGTCCGCCGGCCTGGCGACCTGCTGCCTGCTCTTCCCCGCGCTGGCGGAGGACGATATTTCCGCCGCCAACTTCGAGCCGGACGAAGCCATCCTGCAGGAGGGCGCCCACGGCGAGGTGGACCAGAGCGACGCGCTCAACCTGCCCACGGTGGAACCGCTGGAGACCTACGACGCCAACGAGAGCGAGATCACCCAGGAGGACATCGACCTGGCGGACGGCATCACCTACGACGGCGAGAGCGAGGGCGCAGCGCAGGACGACGACTACGTGGACGCCAGCGACATCCTGCCGGACGATGACCCCTCCGGTATCCGCTTCGACAACGACACCGAGCCCAACCAGATCGCCGCCGCCAACGACGGCATGCCCCTCCCTACCGACATGCCCGTGGTGGACGTGAGCAGCATACAGTTTTCCGCGCTGACGGACGCCTCGCTGGGCTTCACGTTCAACTATCCCTCGGCATGGGAGAACATCCCCGGCCTGCACACGGTGTGCTTCCGCGAGATCGTGGACGCCGGAGACTTCCCCGCGCGCATCGCCATCAGCGTCAAGCGTATGGACCACAGCGTGGAGAAGGATGTGCTGATGGACCAGCTCACGAGCTTCATGCGCGTCGTCAGCAAGCAGTATTCGTCCTCCTCCTTCCAGGCGGGCAAGGTGAACACCGAGGACAGCTTCATGGGCCGCCGGGCGTTCTCCAACACCTACCTCGCCTACCAGGGCGAGACGGAGATCGAAGGCTTCATCATCGGCTGCGCGATCGGCAAGGCCATCGTGGTGGGCCATTTCAGCGCCACCTACGAGGACTACCAGTCGATGTACAACGTGATGCGCTACATGATCAACTCCGCACAGTTGTTGACCAACTGACGGTTGGCGACGAGAAGGGGCTGTCTCAAAATGACTTGAAGAGGTCATATTGAGGCAGCCTCTTCATTATGGGATGAATCCAAGGGAAGGAACGAAAATGGGCAGCAAAAGA